>NZ_VITD01000004.1:0-535384 GCF_007827755.1 Micromonospora sp. CNZ322 | reverse complement strand
CGGACCTACATCAGCCTCACCCGAGCAGCCTGATCAACAACACCTGACACATCTATCGGGACTTCCCCTTGACACATGTCTCGGGACAGCACAGTTAGCTGCTAACGGAAACTGTCCAAGATCTGCACGGGCGAGCACGCACGGGGCGGCCCCTTCCCACAGTGACGACAAGGGGAGAGCACCGTGCCAAACGAGCCGCCCGATCGGAGACCCACGCCGAGGGCCAAACCGCGGACGCCGCACACGGGTGACGTCCTGCACCTGACCCGCGCCGCGAGTGTGCAGTTCCTGTGTCCGATCTTCGTCCGCGTGATTCGCGTTCTCGACTGGCCGACGTACGACGGGTGGTCGTCGCCCAACCACCCGCACGCCTGTCAAGCGAGGTTCGGTGAGGGTCGGATGACCCGCCGCCCTCGCCCGCACCTTCCGATGCGCCCGGCGTGGCTCTGCCGTAACTGCGCTGCTCCCTGGCCGTGTGCGCCGGCTCAGCTTCACCTCGCGACCGAGTTCTACGGTCATTCGATCGCTCTGGCCTTCTATCTGGCGGCGAACATGCAAGATGCCGTTGACGACCTGTACGCCCTGGGCGTTCGCCCTGACCCGCGGGCACTCCACGCCCGGTTCCTGGGCTGGTTGTCCCTCACCCGCCGACCACACCGCGCCGACCTGCGCTGACCGCCTCGGCGAGGTGAAGTGCGCTGCCGCTTCGGAGCTGATGTCACAAACGAATCAACCGCCGATGTCGTCAGCGATTCAGCTCCACAGGCTCTGACTCGCACCCTCCAACACGCTCGCTGCCCCGGTGCGGTGTGAGCCCCACTTGACAGGACCGAAACAGAAGGGACCCGGACCGGAAACCGCCCGGCGGCACGCTTTCCCGACATGACAGACGGTGCACGGTCGGCGACTCCGCCGGGGCTGACGCCCCGGGAAGTGGCGACGCACTGCCCCTACTGCGCACTGCAGTGCGGGATGACGCTGCGCGCGGACGACGCCGGTGTGACGGTCCACCCACGCCAGTTCCCCACCAACCGGGGCGGGCTCTGCCAGAAGGGGTGGACCGCCGCCGAACTGCTCGACCACCCGGACCGGCTGACCACTCCGCTGGTGCGCGACACGGCCACCGGCGAACTGCGCCCTGCTAGCTGGGACGTCGCGCTCGACCGCGTGGTCGCCGGCATCCGCGCCGTCCAGGACGACGCCGGCCGGGACGCGGTCGCCGTCTTCGGCGGCGGTGGCCTGACCAACGAGAAGGCGTACGCGTTGGGAAAGTTCGCCCGGATCGGGCTGCGCACCCGGCACATCGACTACAACGGACGGTTCTGTATGTCCTCGGCGGCGGCCGCTGGGATGCGCGCCTTCGGCATCGACCGCGGGCTGCCGTTCCCCCTCGCCGACCTGGGCCGGGCCGACACCCTGCTGCTGGTCGGAGCGAACCCGGCGGAGACCATGCCGCCGCTGGTGCGCTGGCTTACCGAGCAGCGCCGCAACGGCGGAAAACTGATCGTCATCGACCCCCGGGTCACCGCCACCGCCCGCCAGGCCGACCTGCACCTGCAACCGCTGCCCGGCACCGACCTCGCGGTGGCCAACGCGCTGCTGCACATCGCCCTCACCGAGGGTTGGGTCGACCGGGCCTACGTGGCCGACCGCACCACCGGATTCGACGCGGTCCGCCGAGGCGTCGCCGCCTGGTGGCCGGCCCGCGCGGAACAGCTCTCCGGGGTGCCGGTGGCCGACCTGGAGGCGACCGCCCAAGCGCTGGGCACCGGCGGTCGCGTGATCATCCTGACCGCGCGCGGCGCCGAGCAGCACGCCAAGGGGGTGGACACCGTCACCGCGTACGTCAATCTCGCCCTCGCCCTCGGTCTGCCCGGCCGCGACGGTTCCGGGTACGGCTGCCTCACCGGCCAGGGCAACGGCCAGGGCGGGCGGGAGCACGGGCAGAAGGCCGACCAGCTGCCCGGCTACCGGCGGATCGACGACCCGGCGGCCCGGGAGCACGTGGCCGGGGTCTGGGGCGTGCCGGCCGACGAGCTGCCCGGCCCGGGAGTGCCCGCCTACCAACTGCTCGACTCGCTCGGCACCCCGGGTGGCCCGCGCGCGTTGCTGGTGTTCGGGTCGAACCCGGTGGTCTCGGCGCCCCGGGCGGCCCGGATCGAGGGCCGGCTGCGCGATCTCGACCTGCTGGTCGTCGCGGATCTCCTGCTCTCCGAGACGGCCGCGCTGGCGGACGTGGTGCTGCCCACCGCGCAGTGGGCCGAGGAGGACGGCACCATGACCAACCTGGAAGGTCGGGTGCTGCGTCGGCGCGCGCTACGGCCGCCCCCGCCGGGCGTCCGGACCGACCTCGCCATCATCTCCGACCTGGCGGCGCGGCTGGCCGACGCCGAATCGACCGACGTCGAACCAGCCGACGCCAATCCGACCAGCGCGCGACCGGCCGCCGTCGCGGCGGCTCGGTTCCCGGCCGACCCGGCCGCCGTCTTCGCCGAGCTGCGCCGCGCCTCCGCCGGTGGGGCCGCCGACTACGCCGGCATCAGCTGGGACCGGATCGACGCCGACGACGGGGTCTACTGGCCCTGCCCGACCGAGGACGGGCCGGACACGCCCCGACTCTTCGCCGACCGGTTCGCCACCCCGGACGGCCGGGCCCGCTTCCACCCCGTCGACCATCGGCCCGCCGCCGAGGAGGTCTGCGCCACGTACCCGCTGCACTTCACCACCGGTCGGGTGCTGGCGCAGTACCAGTCGGGCACCCAGACCCGACGGGTGGCCGCGCTACGCCGCGCCGCCCCGGAGGCGTTCGTCGAACTGCACCCCGACCTGGCCACCCGGCTGGGCATCGACGACGGCGACCCGGTGCGGGTCACCTCCCGCCGAGGTGAGTTCCGCGCGCCGGCCCGGCTCAGCGCCGGGATCCGACCCGACACCGTCTTCGCCCCGTTCCACTACGCGGGGGCGGGACGCGCCAACTCGGTGACCAACGACGCGGTGGACCCGATCTCCGGGATGCCCGAGTTCAAGATCTGCGCGGTCCGGGTGGAGAAGGCATGACCGCCCGGGTGGTCATCGTCGGCAACGGGATGGCTGGCGCGCGCCTCGCCGGTGAGCTGCACGCCCGGGAGGGAGACCGGAAGGTCACAGTGCTCGGGGCCGAGCCGCACCGCGCGTACAACCGGATTTTGCTCTCCACCCTGCTGGCCGGCCGGATCGACGAGCCGGACGTGGAGCTGACCGAAGCCGCCGGGCACGGCGTCGACCTGCGCAGCGGCGTACCGGTGACCGCCGTCGACCGGTCCGCCCGGGAGGTCCGCACCGACGACGGCGAACGAATCGGATACGACCACCTGGTGCTCGCCACCGGCGCCCGGGCGGTAGTGCCGACGCTGCCCGGCCTCGACCCGGCGAACATGCCGGAGCGGGTGGTCCCCTTCCGAACCCTGGACGACTGCCGGCGCATCCTCGCCGCCGCGGACGGCGCCCGCAGCGCTCTGGTGCTCGGCGGCGGGCTGCTCGGTCTGGAGGCCGCCCGAGGGCTGGCCGCCCGGGGGCTGGCCACCACAGTGGTGCACCCGCGAGAGCACCTGATGGAACGGCAGCTGGACCCGACGGCCGGCGCGGTGCTCGCGGGCACGCTCGCCGGTTTCGGCGTCAGCGTCCAACTGGGGGTGTCGGCGACCGGCGTGGCCGCGGACGCCAGCGGTGTCCGCCTCGACCTGGCCGACGGCCGATCGCTCCACGCCGACCTGCTGGTGCTCTCCTGTGGCGTACGCCCGGACACCGCCCTCGCGCAGGCCGCCGGCCTGACCGTACGGCGCGGCGTGGTGGTGGACGACCGGCTGCGCACCAGCGACCGGTCCATCTCGGCGATCGGCGACTGCGCCGAGCACGACGGCGTGCTCACCGGGCTGGTCGCGCCCGCCTGGGCCCAGGCCCAGGTGCTCGCGGACGTGCTGACCGGGACGGACCCGCTGGCCCGTTACCGGCCCCGGCCGGTGGTGACCCGGCTGAAGGCCGCCGGGATCGACCTTGCGTCGATGGGTGACGCGTCCAGTGGCGGGCCGGACGAGGAGTTGACCTTCGCCGACCCGACCCGGGGCACCTACGCCCGTTTGCGGATCCGCGACGAGCGGCTGATCGGCGCGATCCTGCTCGGCGACAACCCGGCGGTCGGCACTGTGATCCAACTCTTCGACCGTGGTCAGCCGGTGCCGAGTGACCGACGGGCGCTGCTGCTCGGCCGGGCACTCGGTGCGATCGGCGCGACCCCGGCCGCCTCACCGGCGCTGATGCCGGACGCGGCCACGGTCTGTCAGTGCAACACGGTGAGCAAGGGCGCACTGGTCAGAAGCTGGCGCTCCGGCGCCCGGACGGTCGATGCGGTGGTGGCCGCGACCCGGGCCGGTACCGGATGCGGCGGATGCCGGGACGCGGTGAGCGGCATCGTCGACTGGCTGAGCCAGGCGGAATCGGTGGAGGTGACGCGATGAGCGGCGGCGAACTGGTCGTCATCGGCAACGGCATGGTCGGGCAGCGTTTCGTGGACGCGCTGCACGCCCGTGACCCAGAGGGCACCTGGCGGGTGACAGTGCTGGCCGAGGAGGGGCGCCCGGCGTACGACCGGGTGCGACTCTCGGCGTACTTCGACGGGGTCAGTGAGAGCGAACTCAACCTGCACACCCCGCTCGACGGCGTGCGGCTGCGACTCGGCGAGCCGGCAACCGCCGTCGACCGGGACCGACAGGTGGTGACCACCGCAGTCGGCGAGTACCGCTACGACGCGCTGGTGCTGGCCACCGGGTCGTACGCGTTCGTGCCGCCGGTGGCCGGCACGGAGCTGCCCGGGGTCTTCGTCTACCGGACCCTGGACGACCTGGCGGCGATCCGGGCGTACGCGCGAGGCCGGCGGGTCGGCGCGGTGATCGGTGGCGGGCTGCTCGGGCTTGAGGCCGCCAACGCCCTACGACTGCTCGGCCTGAGCACCGACGTGGTGGAGTTCGCGCCCCGGCTGATGCCGGTGCAGGTGGACCAGGCCGGCGGCGCGATGCTCCGCCGCTACGTCGACGAGTTGGGCGTACGGACCCATCTGGGGGTGGCGACCACCGCGATCCTTCAGGGCCCGGACGGCGGCGTCGCGGCCCTGGAACTGTCCGACGGCACCGCCCTCGACGCCGAGCTGGTCGTGGTGGCCGCCGGCATCCGGCCCCGGGACCAGTTGGCCCGGGACGCCGGTCTGCCGCTGGGCCCGCGCGGCGGGGTGCTTGTCGACGCGACCTGTCGTACGGCCGACGAGCGGATCTGGGCTGTCGGAGAGTGCGCGGCGGTCGACGGCACCTGCCACGGGCTGGTCGCGCCGGGGTACGCGACGGCCGAAGTTGTGGCCGATCGACTGGTCGGCGGGGCGGCGACCTTCCCGGGCGCGGACACCGCCACCAAACTCAAGCTGCTCGGCGTCGACGTGGCGTCGTTCGGCGACGCCCACGGCACGACCGAGGGCTGCCTGGATGTCACGTTCACCGACCCGGCCACCCGGGTCTACGCGAAGCTGGTCCTCTCCGACGACGCGCACACCCTGCTCGGCGGGGTGCTGGTCGGTGACGCCAGCGCGTACCCGACGCTGCGGGCCAGTGTGGGCGGCCCGCTGCCGGCCGCGCCGCTGGCGCTGCTCGCCCCGGACGGCGGCGGCGCGGACGCCGGGGCGCTGCCCGCCGCCGCGCAGGTCTGCTCCTGCAACGCGGTGACCCGGGGCGACGTGGACGCCGCCATCGCCGACGGTTGCGCGGACGTGCCGGCGTTGAAGGCGTGCACCCGGGCCGGCACCAGCTGCGGCTCCTGCGTGCCGATGCTGAAGCAGCTCCTGGACGCGGCCGGGGTGGCACAGTCCAGCGCGCTCTGCGAGCACTTCGACGTCAGCCGGCGGGAGCTGTTCGAGATCGTTCGCGTCCGCGGCATCCGCACCTTCTCCCGGCTGGTCGCCGAGCACGGTCGGGGCCGCGGCTGCGACATCTGCAAGCCGGTGGTGGCGTCCATCCTCGCCTCGCTGGGCGGCGGGCACGTGCTCGACGGCGAGCAGGCGTCGTTGCAGGACACCAACGACCACTTCCTGGCCAACCTGCAACGCGACGGCAGCTACTCGGTGGTGCCCCGGATCCCGGGCGGCGAGATCACCCCGGAGAAGCTGATCGTGATCGGCGAGGTCGCCCGGGACTTCCAGCTCTACACGAAGATCACCGGTGGGCAGCGGATCGACCTGTTCGGGGCGCGGGTGGAGCAGCTGCCGCAGATCTGGCGGCGGCTGGTCGACGCCGGCTTCGAGTCCGGGCACGCGTACGGCAAGGCGCTGCGCACCGTGAAGTCGTGCGTGGGCGAGACCTGGTGCCGGTACGGGGTGCAGGACTCGGTGGGGCTGGCCGTCGCGCTGGAGCTGCGCTATCGCGGGCTGCGTGCTCCGCACAAGCTGAAGTCGGCGGTCTCCGGTTGCGCCCGGGAGTGCGCGGAGGCACGCAGCAAGGACTTCGGCATCATCGCCACCGAGACCGGCTGGAATCTCTATGTCGGCGGCAACGGTGGTTTCCGGCCCCGGCACGCCGACCTTTTCGCCACTGATTTGTCGACAGAAGCACTGATTCGACTAATCGATAGGTTTCTAATCTATTACATCCGCACCGCCGACCGGCTGCAACGCACCGCCGGCTGGATCGAGGCGATGGACGGCGGCCTGGACCACCTGCGCTCGGTGATCGTGGACGACTCGCTCGGGCTCTGCGAGGACCTCGACGCGGCGATGGCCCGGCACGTGTCGTCGTACTCCGACGAGTGGCGCGACGTCCTGGACGACCCGGATCGGCTGCGCCGCTACACCTCCTTCGTCAACGCCCCCGACGTACCGGACCCGTCGATCACCTTCACCCGGGAACGCGGCCAGCCGGTGCCCGTACGCGACCAGTCCCCGACCGGATCCGAGCCGACCAACGGTCAACGTCGGCAACCGGTCACCCTCGGCCTACCGGAGGTACGGCGATGACCCAGACCCTCACGCTGACCTGGACCACCATCTGCCTGCTCGACCGGTTGGAACCGGACCGGGGCGTCGCCGCCCTGGTCGACGGGGTGCAGATCGCCCTCTTCCGGACCGCCGACGAGCTGTTCGCGATCGACAACCGCGATCCGGTCTCCGGGGCGTACGTGCTGTCCCGGGGCATCGTCGGCAGCCGTGGCGGAGTGCCGACGGTCGCCTCACCGCTGCACAAGCAGGTGTACGACCTGCGCAGCGGGCACTGTCTCGACTTGCCCGGGGTGGCCGTGGCCCGACACGACGCACGTTGCCGCAACGGGCTGGTCGAGGTGCGGCTGCGACAGGAGGGTTGATGCGGGAAGAACTGGCGGGCTTCACCATCGGGGTGACCGCCGACCGGCGGCGCGACGAGTTGGCCGCGCTGCTCGAACGACGGGGCGCCCGGGTGGTGCTCGCTCCGGCGCTGCGGATCGTGCCGCTGTCCGACGACACCGAGCTGCGCGAGGCGACCCGCGCCTGCCTCGACCAGCCGCCGGACATCCTGATGGCCAACACCGGCATCGGCATGCGCGGCTGGTTGGAGGCGGCCGAGGGCTGGGGGCTGGCCGAGCCGCTGCGCTCCGTGCTGGCCAGCTCGTACGTGGTGGCGCGCGGCCCGAAGGCACGCGGCGCGATCCGGGCTGCCGGGCTGCACGACCAGTGGTCGCCCGCCTCGGAAAGCTGCGACGAGGTGGTCGACCACCTGCGCCGGCGCGGCGTGGCCGGGCAGGTCATCGCCATGCAGCTGCACGGCGAGCGGCAGCCGGAGTGCACGCTCGCGCTGGAGGCGGCGGGCGCCACTGTCATCGAGGTGCCGGTCTACCGCTGGGCACCGCCGACCGATCCGGCGCCGCTGCACCGGCTGATCGACCTGATCGCCGGTCGGCTGGTGGACGCGGTGACGTTCACCTCGGCGCCGGCGGTCGAAGCGTTGCTGCGGGCCGCCGGTGACCGCACCGACGCGGTGCTGTCCGCGTTGCGCAGCGAAGTGCTGGCCAGCTGCGTCGGGGCGGTGACCGCCGAGCCGCTGCTGCGGCGCGGGGTGCCGGTGAGCGCGCCCGGTCGGGCCCGGTTGGGCGCGCTGGTGCGGACCATCGTCGACGAGCTGCCCCGCCGGACCGTGACGTTCAAGGCCGGCGGGCATCTGCTCACGTTGCGCGGGCACGCCGCAGTGATCGACGGCGAGCTACGGCCACTCGCGCCCGCGCCGATGGCGGTGCTGCGGGCGCTGGCCCAGTCCCCGGGTCGGGTGTTGTCCCGCACGGCGTTGCTGCGGACGCTGCCCCGGGGCGCGGACGAGCACGCCGTGGAGATGGCCGTCGCCCGGCTACGGGCCGGCTTGCGCGCGCCCCGCGTGGTGCAGACAGTGGTGAAGCGCGGCTACCGGCTCCGGGTCGACTGAACGCGTCACGGCCGGCCGTCGCGAGCCGGCCGTGACGCGGCGTTTCAGCCGACCGGCGTCGGGAAGCCCCGCCCGTGCTCGGACTGGAGCCGGAGCATGGCGTGCTCGACCACAGTCACCAGCACCTGCTTGACCGAGTCCCGCTGCCGGGCGTCGGTCATCACCAGCGGCACCTGCGGCGAGATGGCCAGCGCCTCGCGGACCTCCTCGGCCTCGTACTGCGGTGCGCCGTCGAACTTGTTCAGCGCCACCACGTACGGCAGGTTGCGGTTCTCGAAGTAGTCCAGTGGGGCGAAGGCGTCGGTGATCCGGCGGGTGTCCACCAGCACGGCGGCACCCACCGCCCCCCGGATGATCTCGTCCCACATGAACCAGAACCGGGTCTGACCCGGTGTACCGAAGAGGTACAGGATCAGGTCCTGGGCCATGGTGATCCGGCCGAAGTCCATGGCGACCGTGGTGGTCTCCTTGCCCGGCACCTTGGAGGGATCGTCGATGCCGACACCCGCCGCGGTCATCAACGCCTCTGTGGTCAGCGGCGTGATCTCGGAGATCGCCCCGACCAGTGTCGTCTTACCGACGCCGAAGCCGCCCGCGACGACGATCTTCGCGGATACGATTCCCCGGCCCGGCCGCCCCCCTGCGGGGTCATAGCCTGCGAAGTCCACTTAGCACCCTTCCAAGCAGTTCCATCCGCTCCTCGAACCCCTCGGCGGGAGCAGCAGTGTGTAACGTCAGCAGGCTCTCGGCCACCATGTCGGCGACCAACACCCGGGCGACGCCCAGCGGCATCCGGGTATACGCGGCGATCTCCGCCAGCGACTGTGCTCGGCCCTCACAGACCGTGGCGATGCGGTGCTTGTCGTGTCCGGCGAACCGGGACTCGGCGACCTGGGTGGGAGAGGCGGTGAGGACTGCCTCGAGGGCGATGTCCTGCCGGGGCTCGGTACGACCACGGGTGACCGCGTACGGACGCACCAGCGCGCCACGCGGGTCAGCGCGTCGTTGGTCCATTCCCGATCACCTCCTCGTCCCCTGCGGAGCCGGACTGTGCCGTCTCTCGTCCCTGGTCCGGCGCTCGGAATGAGCGCCGCCTTCCGGTGCTAAGAACGCACCGCGTCGCGCGGCAGCGGCACCAGCGCGGCGCCCACCCGCTCGACCAGCAGTGCCATCTCGTAGCCCACCTGGCCCACGTCGCAGCTGCGCGCGGCCAGCACGGCCATCGAGGAGCCGTCGCTGATCGACATCAGGAAGAGATACCCGCTGTCCATCTCGATGACTGTCTGCAACACCCCGCCCGCGCTGAACATGCGGGCCGCGCCCTCGGTCAGGCTCACCACTCCGGAGGTGATCGCGGCGAGCTGATCCGCCCGGTCCCCCGGCAGATCCCGGGAGGACGCGAGCAGCAGCCCGTCAGCGGACACCGCCACCACGTGGGCGATGCCCGCCACGCTGTCGGCGAAGTTGGTGAGCAGCCAACCCATGTCCTGCATGGCAGCTGGCCTGTTCATCGGCTCTCCTTGGTCGAGGTGCTGTTCAGGTCCGTTCCGGCCGTCCGACCGCGCTGCACACCGCGGTGGTAGGCCGACAGCAGACCACGTACTTCATCCGGTGTCCGCCGGCTGCGGTCCCGGCCGCTCTTCGGTTCGATGCCACCCGGCACGAGCTGTTGCTGCGGCACCCGCTTGGGCAACCCGGAGCGGGTGGTCCCGGCGGGAGCCGGCTCGGCAGCCCGGCTGGCCCGGGACCAGCCCTCGTCCGCCGCCGTACGCCAGGCCCCCGGGTCGGGGGCGGGTGCGGCCGGAGCCGGCCGGGCGGCCGGAGGCGGGGCGTACGTCGGCGGCGCCGACGGCCGTGCCCCGAACCCGTCCATGGTGGCGCCGAGGCCGTCGGCGCCCGGGGTGGCCGTCCCGTCGGTGCCGGAGCTGCCCGGGGTACGGGTCGGCAGTTTCGGGCGGGCCGGCGACGCGGCCGGCGCCGACCCGGTGCTCGGCTGGCCGCCGTTGCCGGTGCGCAGGCCGGTGTCGGCCGCAGCGGTCGTGGCGGGCGCGGGCGGCTCGTCGAAGTTGGGCCGGGTGAAGATCGCGGTGGCGTCGTCGCCGTGCGACCGGAACCAGACCGCCTCCATCTCCCTGAAGATCGGAGCCTCGGCCGGGAAGTCGGGCCGGGTGCTGACAGGTGCAGCGGGCACCGACGGAGCGGCCGGCGGTGCTACTGCGCCCGGCCCGGCGACCGGCCCGACCGGGAGGCCCTGGGCTGCACGCCCATCCGCGGTGTCCGGGGCGTCCGGGGTGGAGCCACGCCGAGGCAGCGGGTCGACGGTCGGGTAGGCCACTGTCGGGCTGCCCAGCGAAGCGCCCGCGCCGTTGCTGTAGGCCGGCCGGGCCGGCGGGAGCGGGGCGGCGGGCGCGGGGGCGGCGGGTGCCGGTGGCATGGCCGAGCGCGGACCGGTGTAGCCACCCGCCTGTACGGCCGGGGTGGTGTCCCGCGAGTCCAGCGGCGACTGCCACTGGGCGGGTGCCGGCGGGCTGGTCCGCCACTGGTCAGGCAACGTTGCCGCCGTCGTCGCGGCACCGGCGAACTGCTCGGCGTGGCCGGCCGGGGTGAGCGGCGCCTGCTCCACTGCCATCGGCTGACGCGGCCGGGTGAGCACCTGCTCGCGGCCCCGGTTGTTGGGCAGCACCACGGTGGCGGCGGGCAACGTCACCTGGGCGACGGTGCCGCCCTCGACGTTGCGGCGCAACTCCACCCGGATGCCGTAGCGGGAGGCGAGCCGGCTCACCACGGCCAGACCCATCAGTCGGAACGCGGCGACGTCCACACTCGGCGGGGCGGCCAGACGCCGGTTGAGCGAGTCGAGCTGGTCGTCGGTGAGGCCGAGCCCGCGGTCCTCGATCTGGATCAGCACGTAATCGCGGATCCGGCGACCGTCGGCGACCACAGTGGTGTTCGGCGGCGAGAATCGGGTGGCGTTGTCGAGCAGCTCGGCGACGAGACGTACCACGTCGTTGACAGCGTGCGCGGCCACCGAGATGTCGGTGTCGACCGTGCCGAACTCGATGCGGTTGTAGAGCTCCACCTCGGACTGGGCGGCGCGCAGCACGTCCACCACCAGCGCGTTGTCGTGACGCGGTGCGGCGGAGTCGGCGCCGGCCAGGACGAGCAGGTTCTCGTCGTTGCGGCGCATTCGGGTGGCCAGGTGGTCCAGTTCGAAGAGCTGCGCGAGCCGCTTCGGGTCCTCCTCGCCGCGCTCGATCGCGTCCAGCTCGCCGATCATCCGGTCGACCAGGGTCTGACTACGGCGCGCCAGGTTGAGGAACATGGCCGAGACGCTCGTACGCAGTGCCGCCTGCTCGGCGGCGACCCGCACCGCCTCCCGGTGTACGACGTTGAAGGCCAGCGCCACCTGACCGACCTCGTCGCGGGTGTTGAGCTGGATGGGGTCCCGGACCTGGCGGACGATCTCGTCCACCCCGCCGTCACCAACGCTGCCCATGTTCTGCAGCCGCTGCACGGCGTCGGGCAGGTCGTGGTTGGCCACGGAGAGGGCGCCCTCGCGCAGTCGGCGCAGCGAGTGGTTGAGCGAGCGGGCGAGCACCACGGCCAGCGACACGGCGATGATCAGGGTCAGCAGCACCAGGATCGACTCGACCACTGCCTGCCGGATGACGTCCGAGCGGGCCTGGTCGGCCTGCTGAAACAGTCGGTCTTGCAGTTGGATCTCGGCCCAGCGCATCAGGTCGTTCACGGCGCCGATCGCCGCGGTGGCGTCCTGTGCGGTGACCAGCGGGCGCTGCCCGACCGAGCGGGTGATGTCGGTGGCCACCCGGTCGGCAAGGCCGACCGCGTCGCCGGAAACGGTGCTGTCGACCAGGGCGCGCTGCACCGGGTCGGCGGCCAGCGAGAAGGCGACCAGGGCCTCCTGCTGACCGGTCAACGTTGCCACGAAGGAGGAGAACTGCTCCGAGTCGAGCTGGCCGGCCGTCAGCGCGGTGAAGGCGACGGCCCCTTCCTCCGCGACGGAAGCCTTGGCGCGGGCGAAGGCGGCGACCGCGCGGCGGCTGTCCGCCAGGCTCTCGTCGCCGGGCAACTGGGCCAGGCCGTCACCGTACGAGACCAGGTCGGTGAGGATGACTCCGTAGCGGAGCACCGCCTCGGCGACCGCCATCTGCCGGCGGTCCAGCACCTCCTGACGGGTGCCGTCCAGGGTGGCCAGGTGGTCGTCGATGGCGGCCAGCCGGTCCCGCAGGGCGGTCGGCACGTCGCCGATCCGGCCCCGCTCGGCGCGGTACTCGTCCACCCGCTGCTGCGTCTGGCGGACCCGCAGGTTGTACGCGTCGGCCGGCTGCTGCGGAGCGGCGAGGTATGCGGCCGCGGCCATCCGTTCGGCCTGGAGGTCCTGGGTGAGGGCGCTGACGTCGACGGAGAGGGCCGTCAGTGACCGGGCCCGCGTGGCGTCGAACGCGCCTTCGCCGACGGAGATCAGGCGGACCGTGGCCAGCGCGATCACCGCCGCCACCGGGACGACCAGAATCAACGCCAACTTGGACCGGATCCGGGCGTCACGCAGTCTCGGCATCCGTCGGCGCGCAGGCCGACCGCTGTCGCCGAGCGCGGGCAGAGTCGTCGGTCCGGTGCTCACGACATCGCCTCCGTCGTTTCTTCCCCGCCTGAGCCGCCGAGCCATGCCGTAAGCGGAGGGGACCACGCGCGGCACGGCCGCGATTTCATCAGAGATGATCGTGTTTGGGAAGCCGCAGTGAGGTAGGAAACGGTCGGACGGAGCGCATCCCGTGATCCGGGCAACTGATACCTTCATTTCCGCAAGCCCCTGAACAGGGCATGTAACTCCAGAGTGGTCACGCGTGTATGCAAAGTGAGCTTTTGCAAACATTGCGTTACCCCAGCATGTGGGATGGCCGTCCCGAAAATGCGGCCGGGGTCCGCGCTTGACCACAGCGCCGGCCATTGGCAAGGTTTTGCAGGCTTCGCGCACACCGTACGGCAGAGGAGATCCCGTCCTCCACTGAGGACGGATTAGCGGCGGTGACCGGGCAGCGCCCGCGCCCGCACCTGGAGGACTGAGTTGAGCCCCATCCGCTCCGCGACCATCGCGGCGCTCGCATCGGCCGTAGTGGCCACCACGCTCACCGGCTGCCAGTTCGGCGAGGCGGAACA
Source organism: Micromonospora sp. CNZ322 (assembly GCF_007827755.1). NCBI lineage: Bacteria > Bacillati > Actinomycetota > Actinomycetes > Micromonosporales > Micromonosporaceae > Micromonospora > Micromonospora sp. CNZ322. Next base: position 521,747 of record NZ_VITD01000004.1, on the reverse strand, counting down.
GGACACGAGTCCGATCGTGATCGCTGCCGATCTCGAACTCTCCGGCGCCGCGGCCACGGTTGGCCGGACATACCAGCGCGCCCTCAAACTCAAGGTCGATCAGTTGAACGCCTCCGGAGCACTGAACGGCCGGAAGATCGACCTGAAGGTGAAGGACAACCGTTCCGACTCGGCCGAGTCACTTCGCAACATCGTCGACTTCAGCAGCGATTCGAAGGTCAGCGCCATCATCATGGGCGGCTGCAACGAATGCGCGGTCGGAGCGGTCGGGACCATCAACGAGAAGCGGATTCCCACCATTGCGCTAGCCGCTTCCGGCGCGATCGCCGCGCCGGCCGCTGAACGGCGCTACGTGTTCAAGCTCGGCCCTAACGCCGCGGACAGCGCCGCCGCACTGACCACCGAACTGCGCCGCAACAACATCCGTAAGGTGGGGATGCTGGTCAGCGACGACGACTACGGCCAGGAGGGCGCGACCGCGCTCAAGAGCGAGCTGGACAAGGCCAAGATCACGCTCCGACAGCAGCGGATCAAAACCACCGACACCGACGTCAGCCAGCAGGTCCAGCAGCTCGCGTCGGGCAAGCCCGACGCGATGGTCTTCTGGACCCCGCCGGAGCAGGCGACACTGGCCGCGACCAGCGTCCAGCAGACCATCTTCCGTGGGTCGATCTACTTCGACGCGGCAGCGGCCGGGGACCTCTTCCTCGGCGCGGCGGCCAAGGCGACCGAGAAGGCCACGCTGATCTTCACGCAGACCATGGTGATCGATGACGTGATCGCGACCACCCCGGCCAAGGCGGCGCGGCGGCAGTGGTTCCAGGACTACACGGCCCGCTTCGGCGGCTACAACGGGTCCTCGTCGTTCGCCGCGGACGCCGTCCAGCTGATCGCCGACGCCGAACTGCGCGCCGGTGGTGAGATCGGGAAGGTGGACCGCAACGGCATCCGGGACGTGCTGGAGACGTCCCAGATGGACGGCCTCTCCGGCCCGATCCGCATGACGCCGGACAACCACAGCGGCCTGATGCCGCAGGCGCTCACCACGCTGGTCGCCCGCAATGGTCGCTGGCGGTTGGCGGGGTAACGCTGGGGCCTTTTATCTGGCGGGTTTACCCGGCCCTTCGTCGAGTGCCGGGTGGGGTGTGGCCGACCGTGCCCGGCTCCGGGCGGTCAGGCTTGATCCCTCCGTCGGGCACGGTCGGCCACACCCTTCGCGCCAGCAGCGTCGACAAGACGGGCCGGCCTCCCACTGGGAGGCCGGCCCTGCGCGTTTCTTGGTGTTGATCTTTATCTGTGTCTTCGGTGCTGCCCTGTGATCTCTTCTGGTGGGTTAGCGGCTGCTGGTGGTTTCTCGTACCCAGGGGAGGGCGAACCGCTCGATCAGCAGGAGCGCCGAGTAGAGCAGGATGCTCACCAGTGCCACCAGCATGATCGCCGCCCAGGCGGTGGCGGCGTCGCCGATGCCGGCGTACTGCGTGATGACGTAGCCGAGGCCGCTCTCGCCGGCCTGGAACTCACCGATCACCGCGCCGATCGCGGCCAGTGGCATGGCCACCTTGAGCCCGACGAAGATCTGCGGCAGCGCGGCCGGGAAGCGCACCTTGCGGAACGCCTGCCAGCGGGAGGCGTTCCAGGAACGCACCAGTTCGGCCAGATCGGCCGGCGTGGTGGTCAATCCGGTCGCGGTGGAGAGCACGATCGGGAAGAAGCAGAGCAGGAACACCATGGTCAGGATCGGCTTCTGGCCCCAGCCGAGCGCCACCACCAGCAGCGGGCCCAGCGTGATCTTCGGTACCGCGTTCACCGCGACCAGCAGCGGCGTGAACATCCGCTCCACAGTGCGGGAGCTGGCCAGGGAGAGCCCGATCAGCACACCGGCGACCACCGAGAGGGCGAACCCGATCAGGATCTCCAGCGTGGTGTCCCAGGTGTGCTCCAGCATCCGAGCGGGCTTGTCGACGAACGCGCTGAGCACGTCGCCGGGCGGCGGCAGGGCGAAAGGGTGGACCAGTTCCAGCCGAGCGATCAGCCACCACGCCGCCAGCGCGACCAGGATGCCGACCGCGGGCAGCGCCGCGCCAGCCCCGGCCCGGAGACCGGCACCTCGACCCGTGCGTCCCGCTTCGGGGCCGGCACCCGGGGGCGGGGGCTCCGCCACCGCCGGGTCCGCTGACCGGACGTCGGTCATCTCTGTCCTCCTCGAAATCCCACGGCCCGCCGGGGGCCGACGAGCGACGGGGGTACGCCCCACCGGGATCGGCGGGACGTACCCCCTGATGACGACCGGACGATCAGGCCTTCGGCGCGAGGCTGAAGTCGATGATCTGCTCGGGGGTGATGTTCTGCTTCAGCGCGCCGGCGCCCTGCAGGATGGCGATGCTCTTGGCGACCCGACCGCTGTCCAGGGTGCCGATCGCGGTGCCGGTGTTGCCGGAACGGACGTACGCGGCCATCAGCTCCAGCTCGGCGGCGGCGGAGACCGGGTTGGTGGCGTCGACGTTCTTCTTCAGGATGTCGGCGGCCTCCTTGGAGTTCGCCAGGCTGTACTCCAGGCCCTTGAGTAGCGCCGCGGTGAACTTCTTCACCATCTCGGGCTTCTCCTTGGCGATCTTCGAGGAGGTGATCAGCACGTTGCCGTAGAGGTCCTGCATCACGTTGCTGTACGGCAGCATGACGGCCTTCTTCTTGGCCACCGCCTCGATGGTCGGCTGACCGACGACGAACTGACCGATGCCGTCCACCGAGCCGGAGGCCAGCGTGCCGATCAGGTTCTGCGCCTCACCGTTGACCCAGGTCACCTTGGTCGCGTCCACACCGGCGAGCCGGGCGTACGTCGGGAAGAGGTTGCGGACCACCGACCCGGGGGTGTCGGCGAGCTTCTTGCCCTCCAGGTCCTTCGGCGAGCTGATGTTCTTGCCCTCGACGGTGGCGATGCCCGCCATGGTGCGCTGCTGGATCGCGGCCACCGCGGTGAAGTCCTTGGCCTGGCCGTTGCCGAGCTGGAGCAGACCGCCGGTGAGGTCGATCGGGCCGAAGTCGGCCTGGCCGCCGACGATGGTCTGGATCACGCCACCGGTGCCCTGACCCGCCTTGATCTCGACGTCGAAGCCGGCTTCCTTGAAGAAGCCCTTGTCCTTCGCCACCCAGGCGTAGGAGTCACGGCCGAAGTTACCGAACGAGGTGAGGTAGGTCACCTTCTCCAGCGTCTTGCCGTCGCCGCCCTTGGCATCGTCGGCCGAATCCGACCCGCTGCTGCAGGCGGAGACAAGGGCGAGGGCGGTGGCCAGCGCGGCCGTAGCGACCGTACGGGTCAGCCTTCTCATCAGTGCACCATGTCCTTTCCGACCGGGGCCGGCAGGCCACCGGAGGGGGTTGTCGTGACGGGCCGGCGGGAGGGGTGGAAGCCGGGCGCCGCCGTCGTGGGGGACTCTTCGCGGGCACAGCGTACGAGAAACCCACAGTTGCGACGCCAGGCGTATCGGGTTGCGGAACGGATACAACCTGACGACCACCCCAGCCGGTGCCATACCTCGACAGGGCGGCTAGCCTTTGTCGGATTCCTGACCGTCCACTCAGCGGAGGTACGCCGGAGATGATCCGACTGTCCGGGGTGTCCCGTACCTTCGAGGGCCGATCCGGCCGGGTGGAGGCGCTGCGCGGCATCGACCTCGACGTCGCCGAGGGGGAGTTCGTCGCCGTGCTCGGCCGCTCCGGTTGCGGCAAGTCCACACTGCTGCGGCTGATCGCCGGGCTGCTCCCACTGAGCGCCGGTGAGATCACCGTCGCCGGTACGCCGATCACCCGCCCCCGCCAGGACATCGCCATGCTGTTCCAGAAGCCGGCGCTGCTGCCCTGGCGCACCGTGCTGGACAACGTCCTGCTGCCCGTGGAGATCTTCGGCTGGAGCCGCGCCAAGCACCGGGAGCGGGCCCGGCAACTGCTCGACGTGGCCGGGTTGGCCGGCTTCGAGAAGCGGCTGCCCCACGAGCTCTCCGGCGGCATGCAGCAGCGGGTGTCGCTGTGCCGGTCGTTGATCGGTGAGCCCCGGGTGATGCTGATGGACGAGCCGTTCTCCGCGCTGGACGCGCTCACCCGCGAGGAACTCTCCGGTGAACTCCAGCGGGTGCACATGGAGAACAAGCCGACCATCGTCTTCGTCACCCACTCGATCGACGAGGCGGTGCTGCTCGCCGACCGGGTGGTCGTGCTGAGCCCCCGCCCCGGCCGGATCCGCAAGGTCGTCGACGTGACCATCCCCCGGCCCCGGACCCTGGGCCGCAACGCTCACCTGGCCGACGTCGCCCAGGTCAGCGCCGACCTGCACGAACTGCTCATGGAACGCGAACAGCCGGCCACCGCCGGCGCGGAAGGACACTGACCATGCGGGTGTCGGTCTTCACCGAGCCGAACCGTGGCGCCAGCTACGACACCCAGCTCCGGTTCGCCCGGCTCGTCGAGGCCTGCGGCTACGAGGGTTTCCTCCGCGCCGACCACTACCAGTCGATGGGTGCCGACCCGGGCCTGCCCGGCCCCACTGACGCCTGGCTGACCCTCGCCGCGCTGGCCCGGGAAACCGAGCGGATCCGACTCGGCACCCTGGTGACGTCGGCCACGTTCCGCCTGCCCGGCCCCCTCGCGGTGATGGTCGCGCAGGTCGACCAGATGAGCGGTGGCCGGGTCGACCTCGGCATCGGCGCCGGCTGGTACGAGCGTGAGCACACCTCGTACGGCATCCCGTTCCCGTCGGTCGGCGAGCGCTTCGACCGGCTGGCCGAACAGCTTGAGGTGATCACCGGGTTGTGGGCAACCCCGCCCGGCGAGACCTACAGCTTCACCGGCGACCACTATCGGCTGGTGGACGCTCCCGCCCTGCCCAAGCCGGTGCAGGTGCCTGGGCCACCGATCATCGTGGGCGGGCGTGGCCCCAAGCGCACACCCGAACTGGCCGCCCGGTACGCCGACGAGTTCAACATGCCGTTCAAGTCCGTGGCCGCCACCGCCGAGGCGTACGACCGGGTGCGCGAGACGTGTGAGCGCACCGGACGGACGGAGTCCGGGCGCGCCCCGTTGGTGCTGTCCGCCGGGATCGTCGTCGCCATCGGCCGGACCGACGCGGAGGCCCAGCGTCGGGCAGCACCCCTGCACGAGAAGAGCGCTCTGCCACCGGAGGACCCGGTGGTCGGCTCCCCCGCGCAGCTCGCGCAGCGGCTCGGTGAGTTCGCCGCGATCGGCACCACCCGGGTCCACCTGCGCCTGATCGACTTCGATGATCTCGACCACCTCGAGCTGATCGCCGCCGAGGTGCTGCCCCAACTGGACGGAGCACGATGACCGACGTGATCGACGGAACCGAACTCGGACCGGTGGGTCAGGAGATCGTGTACGAGAACGACCGGGTCCGGGTCTGGCACATCCGCCTCGAGCCGGGCGAGCGGCAACCGTTGCACCGGCACGACCACCCCTACCTGGTGGTGGCGATCGAGGGCGCCAAGAACGTCGTACAGACCATCGACGGCACCCGGATCGACGCCGACGAGCCCACCGGCGGAGTGGTCTACCGGGACCCGGGCGCGGTGCACATGCTGACCAATGTCGGGGATACGACTTACCTGGCCCGGCTGGTCGAACTCAAGTAGACCCGCCGATGGCCACCGGCGTGCCTCGCGGCGCGCCGGTGGCGATCGGGTGTACCAGGTGCGTAACGTGCCGGACATGGCCTTTCGGACCTGGGGCAGACTGCTGCTCACGGCGCTCGGGGTGAGCGTGCTGGCCGGAGCCGGCCAGCTCGGCGTCGCGTACGGTTTCGGCATCGTCCGGCTGACCGGCGCATTCACCGGTACGACCGTCAACCAGTGGCCGGCCCAGCTCGTCTGGGTGGGCTGGTTCGCCGCGAACGCAGCCGTCGCCGGCGCTGTCCTGACCGGACGCCTCGCTCGCCGCGACGCCCCGGCGGCCAGCACCGGCCGGCAGTTGGCGGTCGCCGGCGCGGCGGCGCTCGGCGCCACCGTCATCGCCCCGCTCTGCATGCAGCCCGCCCGCGCCGCGGAGCTGATCTCCGTCGACCCGGTCTGGGCGGTGGGCATCTGCGCCATGGTCGGTGCGGTGATCGGGGCGGGCGCGGCGATCGCCGTCCTGTTCCGGCCCGAGCTGGGATGGAACATGTCGGCCGTGGCCGGCGCGGTCTGGCTGCTGGCGCTGATCTCCGTCCTACCGTCGCTCGGCACGGCCGGCCCACTGCCGACCGTCCGGCTCGGCGTACTGGAGCCGAGCTGGCTCGACAACGCCGCCGCACAGCGGCTGGCGCTGCTCCTGCTGCCCATCGTTGCGCTGCTGGCCGGCGCGGCGACCGCCGGGCTGGCTCGCTGGCGGGGTCAGGCTCCACTGGTCAGCGCAGCCACCGGGGTGGCCGGTCCGGTGCTGGTGGCGTTCGCCTACCTGACCGCCGGTCCGGGCGACGCGGTGGACCGCTACCAGGCCGCCCCCTACTACGGCTCGTTGATCGCGATCCTCGCCGGAGCGCTCGGCGCGGCCGCCGCCGCGCTGCTGCGCTGGCCGACGGGCACCCGTACCACCGATCCGCAGGCGATCGAGCCCACCGCCATCCTGCGCCCGCTGCCCGCCGGCCCGGCGCTGCCCGGCGCTGCGAAGGACCGGGACAGCGCGGCGAACGACCAGGACAGCGCCGAGCGCACCGACACGGAGACGACCAACGCCGAGCTGGCCACCGGCACGAAGCCCGTCGGTGTCGTTGCGGGTCCGTGGGCGACGGGCGACCCCGATGCCGTACGCACCGTCCCGGCCCACTGGGACTGGCCGGAGACCACAGCGAGCGGACAGCACGGTCCGGCTCCCGCCACTGCGGCTCCCGCCCCGACTCCCGCCGCTCCGACTCAGCCCGCGGCCTGGGTGACCGCGCCGACCGGTGAGTTCACCGCCGCAGAACAGACGCCCCCGCCCCACGATGACGTCCTGGCCACGAGCGAGCCCTCGGCCAGCACCGACGTCAGCAACGTCACCGACGCCACCGCGACCGCCACCACGGCCGGACGCGCCGACGCCGCGACCCCGACGGGCGGCCGAGCGGTCGACGACGAGCCCACCGGCAGCACCGCGACGGACACGAGCAGCAGCACGGCGACCAGCGGCAGACCGACCGGTGGGCGCACCACCCGCAAGTCCGCCGCCATCCCGGGCGGCACGGGTGCACCCGGTTCCGACACGACCAGCGCGGCCGCGACCAGCGCTCCGACCACCTCGGACGCGCCCATCCCCGCGACCGGCACGGCCCGGACCAGCGCAGCCGCGACCAGTACGACCCCGACCAGTACGGGCAGCGCCACCGAGGCGACCAGCACAGCACCGACTGGCGCGGACGATCCCAGTCCCGCCGCCACGGCCTCGACGGGCACGGGCACGGGGTCAGGCACGAGCACGGGGGCGAGCAGCGCGGGCACGGCCGACCACGACCCGCCCGAGGCGCCGCTGACGATCAAGCCGCGACGCGGCCGCAAGTCGAAAGCCAACTCGGACGCCACCGCCTCCGACGCGGCTGACGACACGTCCCGTGCCGGTTCGGCAACCACCAGCGAGACGACCACTCGCGAGACGACCACCGGCCGCGCCACGAAGGGCACCCGGCCGGGCAGGTCCGCCGACAGCATCGCCTCCGACGCGGCCACCGACACTCCGGCGCCCAGCCGGGGCAGCCTGGGTGAGCGGTCGAGTTCGACCGCCGAGGTCGCCTCGGCTGCCGCCTCCGACACGGCAGCAGCCCGGACCACGGCTACCGGCGCGAAGCGAGCACCTGCCACCCCCGCCACCGGCTCGAAGCGAGCACCGGCCGCCTCGACGACCGCCGGAACCGGCGCGACGCAGGTGCCCGTCAACCCGGACTCCTCGACCACGGCAACCGACGACGCACAGAGCCCGACCACCGGGACCGGGGCGACACCAGCACCGACCACCGGGACGGGGGAAACACCAGCATCGACCGCCGCAACCGGCGCGACGCGAGCAGCGGCGGCGGCGCCGACCACCGCGGCCGGCCAGGTTGGTGCGGAAGCCACCCCGCGCGTCCCGACGGCCGGCACGGGCAGCAAGGCAGCAGCTGCCGACGCGACCAGCGATTCCGCAATCGCCGGGGCTCGTGACACCGACAGCGCGCAGCCCGCCGCCGAGGACGTTCCCACCGCCGGGTTGTTTGGGGCCACCGCCGCCAGTGACCCGGACACGGACCGGTGGACACCCGCGCCGTCGGCCTGGCCGGTCACCTCGACCTGGACGGTGCCACCGCAGGCCTCCGAGCCGGAGGCAACGGCATCGGAGGGGTCGAGCAGGCCCGACGAGCCGACCGGGCCGATGCCCAGGCCCCGGCATCGGGCACCGTTGCCGGACCTGAGCCGGGCCGGCACCTGGAACGCGTTCGACACCTCTCGGCGTCGCGGGTCGGCGGGATCGCAGGACAGTTCGACGGCACGCACAGCGCCGCCCGAAGCCGGCGAGACGACCAATCCGGCGGAGCACCCGGGCCGGCCGGAATTCCCGGGCACGCTGGGCGCGCCCTCCGGTGCCGCCGCAACAAGCGCCACCACCGACAGCACCACCACCGGCACCGGCACCGGCGATGTGGCGCCCACCGACACCACGTCGGCAAAACCCACGCAGCCGAAGGTGGCAGAGCAGCCCTCCCGGCGAGGGCGGCTCGGCGGGCTGTTCCGCCGTAACCGGTCCCGCGCCGACGAGGAGAGCCCGACGACGTCGGATGAAGCGGAGCCGCTGGCGTCCCAGGACGAGGAATTCGTCGACTGGGTCGCCGGTCTGAGCAAGCCGGTGTCGGACAACGAGCCCGAACAGGAGAACGGCCGCCGGTCGTTGCGCTCCACCGGTCGGCACCACCGCGACTGACCCACACCACACAGCGCACCGAACGTTCCGACCGGTCGCTTGATCGACTCGGGTTCACTGATACCGGGCTATCCCACGCGGCCGGACACCCCGACATCAATGAACCCGAGTCGATCACCCCGCGGGTGGGTCAGGCGAGCGGTAGGTAGACCCGGCTCCCGCCGGAGACGAACTCCTCCGACTTGTCCTTCATGCCGCGCGCCGCGTACTCCTTGAGCTCTTGGGTGATCTTCATGGAGCAGAACTTCGGGCCGCACATCGAGCAGAAGTGCGCGGTCTTCGCCGGCTCCGCGGGCAGGGTCGCGTCGTGGTACGAGCGCGCCGTCTCCGGGTCCAGCGAGAGGTTGAACTGATCCTCCCAGCGGAACTCGAACCGCGCCTTCGACAGGGCGTCGTCCCAGGCCTGCGCGCCGGGGTGACCCTTGGCCAGGTCCGCCGCGTGTGCCGCGATCTTGTACGCGATCACGCCCGCCTTCACGTCGTCCCGGTCCGGCAGGCCGAGGTGCTCCTTCGGCGTGACGTAGCAGAGCATCGCGGTACCGAACATGCCGATCATCGCGGCGCCGATCGCCGAGGTGATGTGGTCGTACGCGGGCGCGATGTCGGTGGTCAGCGGACCGAGCGTGTAGAAGGGCGCCTCGTGGCACCACTCCTGCTGAAGGTCCACGTTCTCCTTGATCTTGTGCATCGGTACGTGACCGGGCCCCTCGATCATCACCTGGACGTCGTACGCCCAGGCGATCTTCGTCAGCTCACCGAGGGTGCGCAGCTCGGCGAACTGCGCCTCGTCGTTGGCGTCGGCGATCGACCCGGGGCGCAGCCCGTCGCCGAGGGAGAACGTCACGTCGTAGCGCGCGAGCAGCGCGCACAACTCCTCGAAGTTGGTGTAGAGGAAGTTCTCCTCGTGGTGCGCCAGGCACCACGCCGCCATGATCGAACCGCCGCGGGACACGATCCCGGTCACCCGGTCCACGGCCAGCGGCACGTACGGCAGGAGCACACCGGCGTGCACAGTCATGTAGTCCACGCCCTGCTCGGCCTGCTCGATCACAGTCTCCCGGAACACCTCCCAGCTCAACTTCACCGGGTCGCCGCCGACCTTCTCCAGCGCCTGGTAGATCGGCACCGTCCCGATTGGCACCGGCGAGTTGCGCACGATCGCCTCACGGGTCTCGTGGATCCGCTTACCCGTGGACAGGTCCATCACGGTGTCCGCGCCCCAGCGGGTGGCCCAGGTCAGCTTCTCCACCTCCTCCGCGACCGACGAGCTGACCGCCGAGGTGCCGATGTTGGCGTTCACCTTGACCAGGAACGCCTTGCCGATGATCGCCGGCTCGCACTCCGGGTGGTTGACGTTGAGCGGGAGCACCGCCCGACCGGCGGCGATCTCGGCCCGCACGAGTTCCGGGTCGACGTTCTCCCGGATCGCCACGAACTCCATCTCCGGCGTCACCACACCGGCCCGCGCGTACGCGAGCTGGGTGGGCCGACGACCGTCCACCCCGGCGAGTGGCGTGCCCGCACCCCGCACCGGGGCCACGTCACCCCGCTCGGCGATCCACGGCCCGCGCAGCGGCGGCAGCCCCACCTCCGGGTCCGAACCAGGGCCGGACGTGTCGTAGAGCCGCACCGGCGGCAGGTCCCCGGTCAGCCCCACCTCCGCGAACGGCACCCGGACATCCGGCCGCGAACCCTCGACGTACACCTTGCCTCGTGCGTGCATGACAGCCTCCCTGGTGATCAGGCGGACCAGCCGAAGTGGTTCAGCGGCCCGCGTCCCGCGCCCAGCTCCCAGCCCCGCGCGCCGGTCAGCGCACGGAGCACGTACTCCTTGGCGGCCCCCACGGCGGCCGGCACCGGATCGCCCAGACCGAGCCGCACCGCGATCGCCGCCGAGAACGAGCACCCGGTGCCGTGGGTGTGCCGGGTGGTCACCCGGGGTGCGCGCAACACTGTGGTGACGCCGCCGCCGTGCAGCACGTCGACCGCCTCGCCCCCGTCCAGGTCACCACCGGTGACCACCACGTACTCCGGGCCGCCGGCCACCAGGGCCTCGGCGGCCACGACCATCGCGGCCACGTCGTCGACCGGGCGTCCGGTTATCGCCGCGGCCTCCGCGCAGTTCGGGGTCGCCACAGTGGCGTACGGCAGCAGCCGCTCCACAGCGCCCACCACGCCGAGCCGGTGACCGCTCGTGGCGACGAGCACCGGGTCGACGACGAGTTGAGGCAGCCGGCCGTCCCGGGCGGCCTCGGCCACCACGTCCGCGATCGCCGGGGTGCCGAGCATCCCCGTCTTCACGGCACAGACGGTGAAATCGGTGAGCACGCTGTCCAACTGCTCGGTGACAGTGCGCGGGGGCAGCGGCAACACCGCGTCGACACCCCGGGTGTTCTGCGCGGTGACCGCCGTGAGGACGCTTGTGCCGTAGGCACCCAGCGCGGCGAAGACCTTGAGGTCGGCCTGGATGCCTGCGCCGCCGCCGGAGTCCGAGCCGGCGATGGTGAGCAGTGTGCGCGGGGTCATTTTCCCTCGTCTTTGGTTGCGGTCCGGGGCTGCGGCCGACCGTGCCCACTCCGGGCGGTCAGGCTTGATCCCTGCGTGGGCACGGTCGGCCGCAGCCCTGACGTGGAGACCTGGGTGACCCCGCGCCGGGTTTGGGTCAGCACAGGGGTGACCGCCTCGACATAGGCGGCTCTGGTCAGGGTGGCGGCTGTTTCGGTGGGGTCTTCGGCTCGCATCAGTGCGCCGAGCACCGCTACTCCGACGGCTCCCGCCTTGACGCAGGCGGTTACCTGTTCTGGGGTCTCGACCCCACCTAGGGCCAGCAGGGGTACCGGGCTCGCGCGAACCAGGCTGCCCAGCCCTGCAATGCCCAGGGGTGGGCCGTAGCCCGGCTTTGTCTTCGTGGGCCAGACCGGGGAGATGGTCGCGTAGTGCTCGGTGGTCAGGCGGTCCAGCTCGGGCTGGTGGTGGCAGGAACGGCCGACCAAGTCGTGGGCCGGCGGTGGGTACGGGCCGGCGGCGGGCAGGTGCACGGCGTCACCGCCCAGTGGGTCGGGGCCGGCCACGATGAGGGTTCCGCCGACGTCGGCGAGGATCGCGCGCAGGTCGGCGGCGAGGGCGACGCGTTCGGCGCGCGGCAGGTCCTTCTCCCGCAGCACCACCCAGCGCACTCCCCCGGCCACGGCTCCCGCCACCACCCGGTCGAGCCCGCACCGCGCGACGAGCCGGTCGGTCAACACGACAACCCCGGACGGCGGGGTCACAGCTCGGGTCTTCCCTCGTCGGGGGTGGAGGCGAGCGCGTGGAAGCGGCGCTCGATCCGGCCGGCCTGGGCTGCCAGTCGGCCCGCCTCGACCGCGTACCGCATCGCGGTGGCCATCGCCACCGGGTCGGCCGCCCGGGTGACAGCGCTCGCCAGCAGTACGCCGTCACAGCCCAGCTCCATGGCCAGCGCCGCGTCGGACGCGGTGCCGATGCCGGCGTCGAGGATCACCGGCACGTCCACACCCTGCCGGATGAGTCGAATGTGGTGCGGGTTGCCGATGCCGAGCCCCGAACCGATCGGGGAGCCGGCCGGCATCACCGCGGCGCAGCCCACGTCGGCGAGGCGGCGGGCGAGCACGGGGTCGTCGCTGGTGTACGGCAGCACTGTGAAGCCGTCGGAGACCAACTCCTCGGCGGCGCGGAGCAGCTCCACCCCGTCGGGCAGCAGCGTCCGCTCGTCGCCGATCACCTCCAGCTTGACCCAGTCGGTGCCGAACGCGTCCCGGGCCATCCGGGCCACCTTCACCGCCTCGGTGGCGGTGTGGCAGCCGGCGGTGTTCGGCAGCAGGCGGACGCCGCACCGGTCCAGCAGCTCCAGCAGCCCACCCGTGGAGCCCGGCGCCGTGCCCACCCGGCGCAACGCCACTGTGACCAGCTCGGTGCCGGAAGCCCGGATCGCCTGCTCCAGGACGTGCAGGTTCGTGGCACCGCCGGTGCCGAGGATCAGCCGTGAGGTGAAGGTCTGCCCACCCAGCTCGAAGGGCACGCCGCTCACCCGCCCTGCGCCGCGGTGAGCACCTCGACCCGGTCACCGTCGCGCAGTGCCCGCGCCGGCCAGCCGGTCCGGGGCACCACCTCGCCGTTGACCGCGACCGCCACCCCACGTGGCTGCGCCACGATGTCGCGGACCAGGTCCGCCACTGACGCGCCGGCGGCGACGCTGCGCCCGGCCCCGTTCACCGTCAACTCCACAGGTCCCCCTCCATCGTCGGTTCAGGTCCGCCCGACGCGGCCACCGCGGCGGCACCGCCGAAGCGGTCGGCCCGGAAGGGCGCGAGCAGCGGGTCGGGTACGCCGCCGAGCACCAGGTCGGCGATCAGGTCGGCGGTGATCGGGGTGAGCACGATGCCGTGCCGGTGGTGCCCGGTGGCGGCCAGGACGTCCGGTCGGTCGGGCAGCGGCCCGAGGATCGGCGCGTTGTCCGGGGTGCCTGGGCGCAGCCCGGCGACCGCCTCGACCAGGTCGTACTCGGCCAGCTCGGGCAGCAGGTCGACCCCGGCGCGCAGCAGCCGTTGCACAGCACCGGCGGTGACAGCGGTGTCCGAGCGCTCCTCGACCGTCGCGCCGAGCACGACCTCACCGTCGGCGCGGGGCACCAGGTAAACGTGCTCGCCGTCGGCGTACCCCCGGATCACGTGCCGGAAGCCCGGCGCGACGCCGTTGGGCGCGCGGAGCCGGAGGATCTGGCCCTTCACCGGCCGCACGGGCAGGCCGGTGAGCGCGGCGGCCCCGCAGCCGGCGGCGACCACGGTGACAGGTGCATCCACATCGGACAGAACCCGGACCGGCTGCGGCACGAGCACCGCGCCGGCCCGCTGCGCGGCCGCGCGCAGCGCCGGCACCAGCAGCCGGGGGTCGACCTGATGATCGGTGGGCGCGAGCGCGCCGCCGCGCACCCGCGGGGCGAGCGCCGGTTCGCTGTTGCGCAGCTCGCTGGGGCGCAGCGGCGTCACGGGCAGACCCAACCCCTGCTGGTACGCCCACAGCCGGCGCGCCTCGGCCAGGTCGTCGCCGGTGAGCCCGACCATCAGGGTGCCCTCGGTCCGGTAGCCGATCTCGACTCCGGTCGTCTCGGTCAACTCGGCGGCGAACGCCGGCCAGCGGGCGGCGGACGCCAGCAGCAACCCGGTCAGCTGCCGCTCACCGAAGTACGCCTCGGCGACCGGGGAGAGCATGCCGGCGGCCACCGCCGACGCCCCCGAGCCGGGCGCCGGATCGTGCACCACCACCCGCAGCCCACGCGCGGCGCAGCGCCAGGCGATCGCCAGCCCGATCGGCCCCGCCCCCACCACTGCCACGTCCGGCCGGACCTGGTCGCTCGGCGGCGGTGACGGGGACCGGCCGGTCAGCACGTCAGGGCCTCGATCAGCTCGGCGGTAGCCCGTGCCGGGTCGGCTGCGGCGGAGACGGCACCGACCACCGCCACCCCGTACGCCCCGGCGGCCCGCAGCGCCGGCACCCGGGCGGCGGTCACTCCGCCGATCGCGATGACCGGAACGTCGACGGCGTCGACGACGGCGCGTACCCCGGCGGGCCCGATGGGGTCCGGCAGGCCGGTCTTTGTGCTGGTGGTGTGACACGGCCCGACGCCCAGGTAGCTGGCGCCCGCCGCGACGGCCTCGCGCGCCGGGCCCGGGGCGCGAGCGGTGGCGCCCAGCACACCGGTGGGGCCGAGCACCCGGCGGGCGGCGGCGACCGGCAGATCGTCGGCGCCGACGTGCCCACCGGCGGCCCCCACCGCCAGCGCCACGTGCAACCGGTCGTTGACCAGGCAGGTCGCCCGGTACGACGCGCAGAGCGCGAGCACCCGCCGGGTCAGGTCGTACGCCTCGCGGTCGGTGGCGGAATCCTCGACCCGGACCTGCACCACCAGGTCGGCGTGGGCCACTGTGAGGGCGGCGCGAACCACGGCGAGTGGGTCGCGACCGGGTCGGGTGTCGGTGATGAGATGCAATCGCCCCAGGGACGGCACGGCAACGCTCCTCCCTGCGCCGGCATTACCCGGATCAGGTTCGACGGTCGGGGGCTGTCAGCCCCCCTCTCAGCCCGGTACACCGGGCTCCCGTGGGTTACTTGCGTGTCACCGTACGACAGATCCGCCGGCCTGCCAAGGCACGGGGTCGGCGGTGGCCGGCCGGGCGGGCCGCGCCAAAACGAGCGAGATCCAATGGGGCACTTCATACGGTCCTGTTCGGAATGTCGCCCCCCGTTGCAGAACCGTTACCCGTCCGCATCTTGCCCGACATCGAGCGAGCCGAATTAATTTGTTCAGCGATTCGACAAAATGTCGGTGGGGGCACCCTGGCACGGTGTGACCACCGGCTCCATCAGGGACGGCCTTCGGCGAGCCGACTCCCGCGAGCTCTGTCACTACGACACAGGAGGCGGCGTGTCCCGTTCTCGTCGTGCCCGCTTACCCATCACCGCAACCCTGATCTCCCTGGCCATGGCCTCGACCACCCTGTTCGGCGCGCCCGCGCAGGCGGCCGCCCAGGTTCCCCCACGGGATGCGAAAGCCGCAGCCCCGGTCAGCCAGGTGGCGCCGAAGGCGCCAAAGGCCGCGGCCGATCCCTTCTCCGTCCTCCTCTTCTCCAAGACCGCCGGCTTCCGGCACGACTCCATCCCCACCGGCATCGCCGCCATCCAGCAGCTCGGCGTCGACAACGGATTCACGGTGGACAACTCCGAGGACGGCGCCGCATTCAACGACGCCAACCTGGCGAAGTACAAGGCGGTGATCTGGCTCTCCACCACCGGTGACGTGCTCAACGCCGACCAGCAGGCCGCGTTCGAGCGGTACGTGAAGGCCGGTGGCGGCTACGTCGGCATCCACGCCGCGTCGGACACCGAGTACAGCTGGGCCTGGTACGGCGACCTGGTCGGCGCGTACTTCGCCAACCACCCGCAGAACCAGCAGGCCACGGTCAAGGTGGAGGACCACGCCCACCCGTCCACGGCCGGGTTGCCGGACCGGTGGTCCCGGTTCGACGAGTGGTACAACTACCAGACCAACCCCCGGCCGGACGTGCACGTGCTGGCCAGCCTGGACGAGAAGAGCTACACCGCCGGTGCCGGCGCGATGGGTGCGGACCACCCGATCGCCTGGTGTCAGGACTACGACGGTGGCCGCTCCTGGTACACCGGCGGCGGGCACACCCGGGAGTCGTACGCCGAGCCCGAGTTCCTCTCCCACCTGCTCGGCGGCATCCGCACCGCAGCCGGCGTCGAGAACGCCGACTGCGGCGCCTCGAAGACCTCGAACTTCGAGAAGGTCACGCTGGACAGCAACACCAGCAACCCGATGGAGCTGGACGTCGCCCCCGACGGGCGGGTCTTCTACATCGAGCGCGACGGTCGCGTGCAGATCGTGAAGCCGGACACCGGCAACACCGTCACCGCCGTCGACCTGGACGTCTTCACCGGTAACGAGGACGGCCTCATCGGCATCCGGCTCGACCCGGACTTCGCCACCAACAAGTGGGTGTACCTGTACTACGCGCCGAACGACGGGGTCACCCGCAACCTGCTGTCCCGGTTCACGGTGACCGGCGACACCATCGACCTGGCCAGCGAGAAGCAGGTGCTACGGGTCGACACCCAGCGCAACACCTGCTGCCACGCCGGCGGCAGCATGGCCTTCGACGGCGACGGCAACCTCTACCTGGCCACCGGTGACAACACCAACCCGTTCGAGTCGAACTCGTACTCGCCGCTCGACGAGCGGTCGGGCCGCCAGGACTACGACGCGCAGCGCACCTCCGCCAACACCAACGACCTGCGCGGCAAGGTGATCCGGATCCACCCGGAGGACGACGGGACGTACACCGTTCCGGCGGGCAACCTCTTCGCGGTGGGCACCGAGAAGACCCGTCCCGAGATCTACGCGATGGGCTTCCGCAACCCGTTCCGGATCGGCACCGACCCGAAGACCAACACGCTGTACGTCGCGGACTACGGACCGGACGCCAACGCGGACAACCCGAACCGGGGCCCCCGCGGTCTGGTCGAGTGGAACGTCGTCACCCCGGGCAACTACGGCTGGCCGTACTGCACGGGCACGAACGAGGCGTACAACGACTACACGTTCCCGTCCGGCCCGAGCGGTCCGAAGTTCGACTGCGCGGCGCCGGTGAACAACTCGCCCAACAACACGGGCCTGACCAACCTCCCGCCGGTGGTCCCGGCGACCGTCGACTACGGGTACGCCGGTGACGCGCGTTACCCGGAGATCGGCGGCGGCGGCGCCCCGATGGGCGGCCCGGTCTACCGCTACGACGCCGACCTGAACTCGAACCGCAAGTGGCCGGCGTACTACGACGGCAAGGCTCTGCTCGGCGAGTGGAACCAGAACAAGATGTACACCATGCAGCTGACCCCCGACGGCAAGTCATTGGTGGACATCAACCAGTTGCTCACCGGCATGAGCATGGTCCGGCCGATGGACTTCGAGTTCGGCCCGGACGGGGCGCTGTACCTGATCGAGTGGGGCAGCGGCTTCGGCGGCAACAACGACAACTCGGGCGTCTACCGGATCGACTACACCGCCGGTGACCGCGCCCCGATCGCCGCGGCGTCCGCCAACCCGACCTCGGGTCCGGCGCCGTTGACGGTGACCTTCTCCAGCGCCGGCTCCCGGGACCCGGACGGTGGCACGCTCACCTACGCCTGGACGTTCGGCGACGGGCAGACCTCGACCGAGGCCAACCCGACCCACACGTACGCCACGGCGGGCAACTACACCGCCCAGCTCACCGTCACCAACCCCAAGGGCCGGACCGCGGTGGCCAACGTGCCGGTCACCGTGGGCAACACCGCGCCGACGGTCTCCATCGAGTTCCCACCGGACGGAGGCTTCTTCAACTGGGGTGACCAGGTCCGCTACTCGATCAAGGTGACTGACCCCGAGGACGGGCAGATCGACTGTGACCGGGTGCAGCTTCAGGTGCTGCTTGGTCACGACGAGCACGCCCACCCGCTGGAGCAGCACACTGGCTGCACGGGCACCGTCCAGACGTCGCTCGCCTCCGGGCACGGCGCCGAGGCGAACGTCTTCGCGGTCTTCGAGGCGACCTACACCGACGAGGGTGGTGCCGGCGGTGCCGGTGCCCTGACCGGTCGGCAGATCGAGGTTCTCCAGCCGAAGCAGAAGCAGGCCGAGTACTTCACCGCCACCGGGCGTGCCCCGGTGAGCACCGGCGGTGGCGACCCCGGCGTGCAGCGGGAGGCCGGCGCCGACACCGCCGGTGGCGGCCAGAGCATCGCGTTCATCGAGGACGGTGACTGGTGGTCGGTCGCTCCGGCGGACCTGACCAACATCACCGAGATCCGCTTCCGGGCCGCCTCCGCCGCCGCCGGCGGTCGGATCGAGGTTCGCGCGGGTGCGGTTGACGGACCGGTGGTCGCCACGGCCGTCGTACCGTCGACCGGCGCGTGGCAGACGTACACGGACGTGAGCGCACCGGTCACCGGCGCCGCGAGCGGCTCGCTGTACTTCCTGGCCCGCGATCCGAACGGCGGAACGGGTTCGCTGTTCAACGTCAACTGGATGGACTTCGTCGGCCGCGGTGTCACCGAGAACGGGCCGCCGGTGGTCAGCGCCACGGCCACCCCGGCCACCGGCACCGCACCGGTCACCGTCGCCTTCGACGGCACGGCCACCGACGCCGAAGGCGACACCCCGTTGACGTACGCCTGGGACTTCGGTGACGGAGGCTCGGCGACCACACTGGACGCCAGCCACACCTACACCAGCCCGGGCACCTTCACGGCCACCCTCACGGTGACCGACAGCAAGGGCGCCAAGTCGTACGCCACGGTGCCGGTGCGGGTCGACGCGCCGGACACGTCCTGCTTCGGGGCGCGTTCGGACGACTTCAACGGCAACAGCCTCGACAAGGAGCGCTGGACCAGCGTCGTTCGGGAGAACCAGCTCTACTCGCTCAGTGGCGGCGCGCTGCGGCTGCCCACTGGCGTGGGTGACCTCTACGGCGCTCGCAACGACGCCACCAACCTGGTGCTCCAGGCGGCCCCGACCGGCGCGTGGGAGATGACCACCAAGGTCACCCTGCCGGTGACGGCCAACTACCAGCAGGCCGGCGTCCTGGTGTACGGCGACGACGACAACTACGCCAAGCTGGACCTGCTGTACAACGGCAGCCGGCGGGTGGAGTTCATCCGGGAGACGGCGGCCACTCCTCGCAACGAGGCCGCCGACAGCGCCGCCGCACCGGCGGGTGACACCGTGTACCTGCGGATCACCAGCGACGGGACGAACCTGACCGCGTCCGCCTCGGGCGACGGGCAGACCTTCACCCCGGTCGGCCGTTCGGCCGCGCTCGCCGGCATCACCAACCCGCGGATCGGGGTCTTCGCGCTCAACGGAGGCACCGAGGCGCCGGTTGTCGACGCCGCGTTCGACTCGTTCCAGGTCACGCCGGACGCTCCGGCCGGCCCGGTCGACCCGTCGGACGAGTTCACCGGCAGCACGTTGGACAAGTGCCGGTGGGACGCCGTGACGCGGGAGGACCCGAGCGGTTACCGGGTCACCGATGGCGCGCTGCGGATCGACGTGCCCAACGGTGACATCTACGGCACCGACAACACCGGGCCGAAGAACTTCATCCTCCAGACCGCGCCGTCCGGCGACTGGACCCTGGAGACGAAGGTCGACGGCAGCCTGCTGAACGAGCAGTACCAGCAGGCCGGTCTGCTCGTGCAGGCGGACGACGACAACTACCTGAAGCTCGACTTCATCGCGGACAACCAGGCCGGCCAGGCGGTGACGCGGCGGATCGAGTTCCGCAGCGAGATCGCCGGGGTGGTCCAGAACCCGCAGCCCGAGGCGGGCAACCTGACCTCGGCGGTGTGGCACCTGCGGCTGGCCCGCACGGGCGACACGTTCACCGCGTCGTACTCGGCCGACGGGACGACCTGGACCGCGTTGACGGCGCTGACCAACAGCGCGGTCGGGGCAACCCCGAAGGTCGGGCTGTTCACCCTCGGCGCCAACCAGACGGCGTCGAAGACCGCCTCGTTCGACTACTTCCGGCTCAGCACGAAGGTGGCCGACGAGACGGCGCCGGTGACCACCGCGGCGGTTTCCGGCACCCCGACCGACGGGTGGCACACCGGACCGGTGACGATCACGCTCACCGGTGCCGACGAGGCCGGCGGTAGCGGGCTCGCCGGTACGGAGTACCAGCTGGACGGGGCCACCACCTGGACGGCGTACACCGCTCCGGTGGCGGTCAGCGGGGACGGCGAGCACGAGCTCCGGTTCCGCTCGACGGACAAGGCCGGCAACGTGGAGGCGACCAAGACCGTCTCGGTCAAGATCGACACCACCGCGCCGGTGACCTCGGCGACGTTCGCTCCGGCGAACGACGCCGGTTGGCACAACGGGACCATCCCGGTCGTGCTGGCCGCTACCGACGCCGGTTCCGGCGTCAAGACGGTGGAGTGGTCGCTGGACGGTGGTGCGTGGGCGCCGTACTCGACGCCGATCGAGGTGACCGGTGACGGGCAGCACGAGCTGCTGTTCCGCTCGGCGGACAAGGCGGGCAACGTCGAGACGCTGAAGTCGGCGGTGCTGCGCATCGACGGCACCAAGCCGACGCTGTTGGTGTCCGGGCTGGCCGACGGCCAGCTCTACGGCGACAGCCAGGACGTCCGGGTGGCCTGGCAGGCCGTTGACCCGACCTCGGGCATCGCGAGCGTGGTCGGTCAGCTCGACGGCCAGGCGTACACCAGTGGCACTCTGCAGGCCATGTACGACCTGTCGCTCGGCCTGCACGAGCTGACCGTTACCGCGACCGACAAGGCGGGCAACAAGACCACCTCGACGGTCCGGTTCTTCGTCACCACCTCGTTCCGGGACATGCAGAGTCTGCTGGACCGGTTCAAGGCGACGGGGCGGCTCTCGACCAAGGCGCACAAGCAGCTG
Organism: Micromonospora sp. CNZ322; assembly: GCF_007827755.1. Classification (NCBI taxonomy): domain Bacteria; kingdom Bacillati; phylum Actinomycetota; class Actinomycetes; order Micromonosporales; family Micromonosporaceae; genus Micromonospora; species Micromonospora sp. CNZ322. The sequence goes on along the minus strand of NZ_VITD01000004.1, from coordinate 500,848 downwards.
TCGAACAAGCTCGACGCTGTTCGCGCGTCCGAGGCGGCCGGCGACGACAAGGCTGCCGTCCGGCAGCTGACCGCGTTCCGGACGCTCGCCAGCGACGCCACGCTGGTGCCCGAGGCGGAGGTCCGGGACGTCCTGATCCGGGACGCCGACGCCATGATCGTTCGGCTCGGCGGCGCGGCCAGCAAGGCCGGGGTCAAGGCGAACGGCGGCGACTCGGTCAAGGGCACCGGGCGGCTCGGTGGCGATGCCACCCGGCTGGCACCCGGTCGCCAGCTCTGATCCGACGAGGCCCCTCCCCGGCGCTGCGGCGTCGGGGAGGGGCCTCCCTCATCGGTAGGGAGGAAATGTCCGTGACGGGTATCCGCAAGCTGCTGGCCGCCGTGTTCGTCGGACTGGCCCTGACCCTGTCCGCCGCCGCCCCGGCGGCGCAGGCCGCTCAGGCCGCCCCAGCGGCGCAGGCCGACAAGCTCAAGCTCACTGTGGCCGGCGACGGGGCTCAGGGCGTCACCATTCAGGCCACCTACGCCGATGGCCGCCGGCTGGAGCAGGTGGTGCGGTTGGTCCTCACCGCCACCGGCCCGGACGGGCAGCGGGTCGGGCCGGTGCAGCTCGAACCGCAGCCCGAGGGGCAGGGTTTCTACAGCAGCGGCCCGGTGCTCTCCACCGGGACGTGGAAGGTGTCGGTGGACTCTCCCGCTCCGCTTCAGAGCAAGGCCACCGCCACGGTGCAGGCGAAGGCGGCACAGTCACCGCCGGCGCCCGCGCCGGTCGCGGTGACCAAGCCAGCGGACGGCGGGGCAGGCACCGGTTGGTGGCCGTTCGCCGCGGCCGGTCTCGTGCTCGTCGCCGCGGCGATGGGGGTGGCCATGCTCTTCGGCCGCCGCCGCACCGACTGACCACACCGCATTGAACGAGACCGGGCCGGGCCGCGACGAGCGGCCCGGCCCGGCGTCGTCTGATCGACTGTGATCGACTCGGCATCCGTGAAGTCGGGGCTTCCCGGACCGCAGGTCACCCCGACTTCAAGGAACGCGAGTGGATCAGGCCCCTCAGAGGACGGCGCGCAGCGCCACCAGATCGTCGTCGCTGGGCTCCCAGGTGCCGGCGGCAGCGTTGGCACGCACCTGCTCGGGCGTGGTGGCACCGGCGATCACCGAGGTCACCGCCGGCTGGGCGGCCAGACCGCCGATGGCCACCTGGAGCATCGTCAGACCCCGCTCGGCCGCGTACGCCTCGATTGCCTCGATGGTGTCCCAGTCGGCAGCGGCGAGCCGCTCCGCGTACCGGCCACCGCCGGAGAGCCGGCTGCCGGCGGGCGGCTGAGCCTCGCGCTTGTACTTGCCGGTGAGCAGACCGTTGGCCAGCGGGAAGAACGGCAGCATGCCGAGGCCGAACCGCTCGCACGCCGGGATCACCTCGGCCTCCACCGAGCGCTCCAGCAGGCTGTAGTGGTTCTGGGCGCTGATGAAGCGGGACCGACCGTTGGACGAGGCGACCCAGTCAGCGTCGGCGATCTGCCAGCCGGCGAAGTTCGAGTTGCCCAGGTAGCGGACCTTTCCGTCCCGAACCAGGTCGTCCAGGGCGGCGAGGGTCTCGTCGATCGGTGTGCCCGGGTCGGGCTCGTGCATCTGGTACAGGTCGATGTGGTCGGTGCCGAGCCGGCGCAGCGACGCCTCCACAGCGCGGGCGATGTAGCGCCGCGCACCACGCGCGCCGTAGTCCGGCCCGTTGAGGCCGTTCATGTCCATGCCGAACTTGGTGGCCACCACCACGTCGTCCCGACGTCCCTTGAGCGCCTGCCCGAGCAGCTCCTCGGAACCGCCCTGCGGCTCGCCGTAGATGTCGGCGGTGTCGAAGAGGTTGATCCCGGCGTCCAGGGCGGCGTCCACCACCGCCCGGGTGCCGTCGAGGTCGAGTTTGCGGCCGAAGTTGTTGCAGCCGATGCCGACCACGGACACCACGAGCCCGGAGTCGCCCAGCCGGCGATAGGTCATCTCAGTCACGAGATCCACCCTATGCCCGCCCGGCGCGGACCACCTCGGCGGCGGCTCAGCCGACCACCTCGGTGACCAGCTCGCGGGCGGCGTCGATGGTCGCGACCAGCTCGGCGGGGCTACGTCCGACGGCTCCGAGCAACGCCTGCGCCCGCTGGGTGAAGTTCGGCGGAGCACCGGGCAGTCGCCCCGCGGCGGCGATCATCCCCTTCTCGTTGACCAACCACCGGCCCGCCCTGGCGTGCAGCACCTGGGCGAGCACCCCGATCGTCCGGAACAGGCAGCCGGCGACGTACCCGCTGTCTCCGCCGACGGCGGCCTTGGCCGCGCCGGTGAGCAGAAAACCGGCCTCCCAGCCGCCGGCGACCAGCGCGTCGGCCAGCGCGGGCGGATAGTCCCGAATCTGCTCCTTCAGCCGGGTCAGCTGGCCAATCGGATCCGCCAGCACCTGGCACAACGCCACTTCGCCGACGTAGGCGGACGAGTAGAACCCGAGTGGGTGCCCGGCCTGCACCCCGACCTCGTACCGGCCGGCCCGACAGTCCGCCCAGACGCGGTGCACCCGGTCGAGGTCCCGGTAGATCCAGTCCACGGCGACCCCGCCGATCCGCAGCCAACCACCCCCGTCGACCCAGGGACCCCAACCACCGGGGGCGGTGAGCGCGACGTCGGTGTCGTCGGCGACCGTCGCGGCGACCGCACGCAGCGCCGGCACGTCCAGCTCACCCCGGTAGTAGAGACCCAGGTCCCAGTCGGAGTCCGGGCGCTGCTCGCCGCGTGCCCGACTACCGCCGAGCGCCACGGCGACCACCCCGTCGACGCCGCACAGCCGGTCGGGCAGGTCGGCGGGGATCACCCGACGTCCCAGACCGGTTCCGGGGTCTCCACCACCTCGCTGTCGCCTCGGAACAGCACGAACCGGTCGAACGAGCGGGTGAACCAACGATCGTGGGTAACCGCGATCACTGTCCCCTCGAAGGCGGTCAGGCCCGCTTCGAGCGCTTCCGCGCTGGCCAGGTCAAGGTTGTCGGTGGGCTCGTCGAGCAGCAGCAGGGTCGCCCCGGACAGCTCCAGCAGCAGCACCAGGAACCGGGCCTGCTGCCCGCCGGAGAGCGTGCCGAAGCGCTGGTCGCCCTGCGCGGCCAACTCGTAGCGACTGAGCACACCCATCGCCGCGTGCCGGTCCATCCCGGTGCGGTGCTCGTCACCCCGCCAGAGGATCTCGACGAGCGTCTTCGACATCAGCTCCGGCCGGTCGTGGGTCTGGGAGAAGTGCCCGGGGCGGACCCGGGCACCGAGGCGAGCCTTGCCCTCGTGCGCCACCGGAGCGAGCGCGCCCGCGCCGTCGACCGGCCCGTTCGCCGGGTCCGGGTCGGTGCCGCCGCGGGCCAACAGTCGCAGGAAGTGCGACTTGCCGGTGCCGTTGGCACCGAGCACCGCCACCCGGTCGCCGTACCAGATCTCCAGGTCGAAGGGGAATGTCAGGCCGTCGAGCTCCAGCTGCTCGCAGACGACCGCGCGCTTGCCGGTCCGCCCGCCGCTGAGCCGCATCCGGATGTCCTGGTCCTTCGGCGGTACGGGCGGCGGCCCGGCCTCCTCGAACTTGCGCAACCGGGTCTGCGCGGCCTGGTAACGCGAGGCCAACCCGTCGTTGTACGCGGCCTTCTGCTTGTACATCAGCATCAGCTCGCGCAGCTTCTGGTGCTCCTCGTCCCAGCGCCGGCGCAGTTCGTCGAGGCGGGCGTGCCGAGCCACCCGGGCCTCGTGCCAGCTGGCGAAGCCGCCCGGGTGCACCCAGGCGCTGCCACCCTCGACGGCGACCACCCGGTCGGCGCTCTGGGCCAGCAGCTCGCGGTCGTGCGAGACGTAGAGCACCGACTTCGTCGACTCGCGCAGTCGCGCCTCCAGCCAGCGTTTGCCGGGCACGTCGAGAAAGTTGTCCGGTTCGTCGAGCAACAGCACCTCGTCCGGGCCGCGCAGCAGCAACTCCAGGGCGAAGCGCTTCTGCTGGCCGCCGGAGAGGGTACGCACCGGACGGTCCCGTACGGCGTCCCACGGCTGGCCGAGCACGATGGTCGCGACGGTGTCGAAGAGCACCTCGGCGTCGTACCCGCCGGCCTCGCCCCAGGCGCCGAGCGCATCGGCGTACGCCAGCTGGGCCTTGCCCGCGGCGTTGCTGAACTTGCCGTGGGCCTCGGCCGCCCGCATGGCCGCCTCGGTCTCGCCGAGCCGCCGGCCGGCATCGCGAAGCGCCGGCGGGGCCAGCGACAACGCCAGGTCGGCGAGGGTCGACTCGTCACCGATCATGCCGATGAACTGGCGCATCACACCAAGCCCGCCGGCGCGCGCGACGACGCCGCTGCGCACCGGCAGGTCGCCGGCGACCATCCTCAGCAGTGTCGTCTTTCCCGCGCCGTTCGGCCCGACCAGGGCGACCTTGCTGCCCTCCCCGACCCGGAACGACACGTCGGCGAAGAGTTCCCGACCGTCGGGCAGGATGTGCCCGACCGCTGCCACGTCCACGTATCCCACGCCGGGATCCTGCCCCAGCGAGGGTCGGGGGGTACATCCAATTACCGGGTGACGCGCAGCACCCGGAAGCCCTTTTGGCTGGCGTACCGCTCGACCTGCCAGCTCTGCTCGGTGAGCCAGCGTTGCAGCGAGTCGCCGCCGAGGTGCCGGGCGACGACCAACCAGCCGACGCCGTCCGGGGCGAGTCGGGGCAGCCAGCGCAGCAACAGGTCGTGCAGCCCGTCCTTGCCGATCCGGATGGGCGGGTTCGACCAGATCTGGGCGAAGCGGACGCCGTCCGGAACGTCGTCCGGCGCGCTGACCCGGACCCGGTCGGCGGCGCCGACCCGGGCCGCATTGGCGGCGGTCAGCTCGCGGGCCCGGGCGTTGACGTCGACGGCCCAGATGGTGGTGGTGGGCGCGAGGTCGGCCAGCACGCAGCTGATCGGCCCGAACCCGCAGCCGAGGTCGAGCAGGTCGCCGGTGGTGTCGGCGGCGGGCAGCTCGGCCTTGCGCAGCAGCACCGCGGTGCCCGGGTCGAGCCGGCTGGCGGAGAACACCCCGCCGGCCGAGGAGAGCCGGTAGTCGCGGTCGGCGACGGAGAACTCGACCTCGCGCGCCGGGGCGTCGCTGGTGGGCTGAGCGGTGAAGTAGTGGTCGCCGGTCACCCGGCAATTCTCGCACCGGTCCGGGGCGGACCTGACACGGCCCACACGCACATTTCCCCGATATTACCCCCTAAAGGGACAATGGCTCCTACTCTGGGCGACATGGTGTATCGGTACCAGTCCGATGAGGACGCTTTCGAGGAGTACCCGGAGCCCGGGTCCGACCTGTCGGTGCTCGGCGCCGGTCCGCCCCCGGCGGCCGGACCCTCTCCGTCGCGCTTCCCCACGCCGTCGCTGCCCCGGCCGAACCAGCTCTCGCTGCCCTCGTCGCAGCCGACGCCGGCTCGTGCCAATGTGCCGCAGCCCGGTCCGGCCGCCCGCGCCGATGCGTCGCAGCCGCTGCCAACACCTGGCGACATCCCGCCCGCCCCGCCGCGCAGCCAGATCTACACCTCGGCGACGTCGGCGGAGCCGCCCACCCGGCGCGGCGGCGGCCGACTCTGGCAGGTACTGATCGGCGGTGCAGCCGTCCTGGTGCTGCTCGCCCTCTGCGGCCTCGGCGCCGCCGCGCTGCTCATCGACCGCGGCGAGCAGCCGCAGAGCAACCCGACGTACCAGCCGAACGCCGCCCCGACGTCGGCACCGGCGGAACGGCTGGCCCTCGACTCCCGGGACACCGACCAGGCCCCGCTCACCGCCAAGGAGCTCTTCCCCGGCAAGGAGCTGAAGCTCACCGACGGCCAGCCGAGCTACCAGGTGCTCAAGACGCAGTCCAGCGGCAGTTGCGCCGTCGCCTCCACCGACGAGGTGGCCGACCTGCTGGTCCGGCTCGGCTGCAACCAGGTCGTCCGGGCCACGCTGAGTACGCCCGACGACAGCCACCTGGTCACCGCCGGCCTGTTCAACCTCACCGACAAGGTCAGCGCGGAACGAGCCCGAGACCGGCTCCGGCAACTGCTCGACGATCGGCAGGGCCGTTTCCGTGGCCTCACCGCCGACGACGCCGATGGCACCGATGTCCTGGCCAGCGCTCCGGCACGCGTCGGCTGGCAGGTCCGTGGCCACTACCTGGCGTACGCGCTGGTGGTCCGCAAGGACGGGGCGGCGGTCAAGGCGGGTGACGCCAAGGTCCGCGAGATCCTGTTCGACATGATCGAGCTGCACCTCAGCCGGGGCGTGCTGCAGAGCCGGGCCGACGGCGGCACCGCCGCGCAACCGACGACGGCACCTACCGGCAGCAACGCCAACCAGGGCGATCTGCCGGGCAACTGACCCTGCGGACGGTCAACCCTCGATCGGGACCCGCAGCCGGCGGGTGAGGGTGGCGCGGTGGGCGTACTCGGCTGGATCCGCCGGGTAGCCGACGGCGACCAGGGTCAGCCCGCGTGCGGGGGCCACTGTCACCTCGCTGGACCGCTCCCGCTGGGTGAGCAGCGTGCCCGGCCACTCGACCGGGCGGCGGCCGTCCCCGGCCACCAGCATGGCTCCCACCAGGCTGCGCACCATCGCCTGACAGAACGCGTCGGCCTGCACGGTGGCGACCAGGATGCCGTCCGGGTCGCGGCGCCAGTCCAGCCGGGTCACCTCGCGCAGCGTGGTCGCGTGCTCCTTGCGCCGGCAGTACGCGGCGAAGTCGTGCTCCCCCACCAGCCCGGTCGCGGCGGCGTTCAGCGCGGCCAGGTCCAACCCCTTCGGCCAGGCCAGCACCTCGTGGCGGCGCAACGGCTCGGCACCGAAGGGCGCATCGGTGACCCGGTACTCGTAGCGCCGGAAGGTGGCCGAGAACCGGGCGTCGAATTCTGCCGGTACCTCGGTCATCGCCCGTACCCGCACGTCGGTGGGGAGCAGCCGGGCCAGGCGACGCAGCAGCCGTCCCTCGTGCTGCCGCCACACGTCCACGGGCAGGTCCACGTGGCACACCTGCCCCGTGGCGTGCACTCCCGCGTCGGTCCGCCCGGCCACCGTCAACCCGGTGGCCGTACCGGCGCCCAGGACCAGGTCAAGGGTCTCGACGAGCACCCCCGCGACGGTGCGCCTGGTCGGCTGGGCGGCCCAGCCGGAGAAGTCGGTGCCGTCGTACGAGACGTCCAGCCGCAGCCGGATCCGCTCGTCCACCTTGTACCTCCTGTTACGGGTCGGGCCCGACACCCCGATGGGGTGCCGGGCCCGAACGATGCCTGGATCAGGCCTTGTTCTCCTCGGTGGCGAGGTCGCTGTCCTCGCGCGCCTCAGCGGTGTCGCCGGACGCCGAGACCGGCGCCTCCGCGTCCTGGTCGGCGGTCTCCGAGCGCGGAGCATCCTCGGCCGGGGCGAGTGCCTCGACCTTGTCCTGCTGCGCGGCCTTGCGGGCGGCGGTCTTCTTGTTCGCCTTCGGCTCGGCGACCTGAAGCTCCTCCACCAGCTCGATGATGGCCATCGGCGCGTTGTCACCCTTGCGCGGACCGGTCTTCACGATCCGGGTGTAACCGCCGGGGCGGTTGGAGTACCGGGGCGCGATCTGGTCGAACAGGGCGTAGACCACGTCCTTGTCCTTGACCACACCCAGCACCCGACGCCGCGAGGCGAGGTCACCGCGCTTGGCCTTGGTGATGAGCTGCTCGGCCAGCGGGCGCAGCCGCCGGGCCTTCGTCTCGGTGGTCTGGATCTTCCCGTGCTGGAACAGCGCGGTCGCCAGGTTGGCCAGCATCAGCCGCTCGTGCGAGGGGCTGCCGCCGAGGCGGGGGCCCTTGGTGGGCGTGGGCATTTTTGGTGCTCCTCAGTTGTGGCGGCAGCGCGGACTAGAGCTGCTCGGTCTCGCGGTAGTCGTCGGTGTCGTAGTCGGCCTCGCCGAAGGTGTCCACGACGTGCGCCGGGTCGAAGTTCGGAGCCGAGTCCTTCAGCCCGAGACCCATCCCGGCGAGCTTCATCTTGACCTCGTCGATCGACTTCTGACCGAAGTTGCGAATGTCGAGGAGGTCGGCCTCGGTACGCCCGATGAGCTCACCAACGGAGTTGATGCCCTCGCGCTTGAGGCAGTTGTAGGAGCGGACGGTGAGGTCCAGCTCCTCGATCGGCAGAGCGAGGTCCGCCGCCAGCTGGGCGTCCTGCGGGGACGGCCCGATGTCGATGCCCTCGGCGGTCTCGTCCAGCTCCCGGGCGAGCCCGAACAGCTCCACCAGCGTCGAACCGGCGGAGGCCAGCGCGGTACGCGGACCCATCGACGGCTTGGTCTCGACGTCGATGATCAACCGGTCGAAGTCGGTGCGCTGCTCGACACGGGTCGCCTCGACGCGGTACGTCACCTTCAGCACCGGCGAGTAGATCGAGTCGACCGGGATCCGGCCGATCTCGGCGCCGGACTGCTTGTTCTGCGCCGCCGTCACGTAGCCCCGGCCCCGCTCGACGGTCAGCTCCATGTCGAGCCGGCCCTTGCCGTTCAGGGTGGCGAGCTTGAGATCCGGGTTGTGCACCGAGACGCCGGCCGGGGGCTGGATGTCGCCCGCGGTCACGTCGCCCGGGCCCTGCTTACGCAGGTACATGCTGACCGGCTCGTCGTGCTCGGAGCTGACGCACAGCTCCTTGATGTTCATGACGAGCTCGACCACGTCCTCCTTGACACCGGGGATCGTGGTGAACTCGTGCAGCACACCGTCGATCTTGATCGAGGTGACGGCCGCGCCCGGGATCGACGACAGCAGCGTACGCCGCAGCGAGTTACCCAGGGTGTAGCCGAAGCCCGGCTCCAGCGGCTCGATGGCGAACCGGGAACGGGTCTCGTTGATCGACTCCTCGGAGAGGGAGGGTCGCTGGCTGATGAGCATCTTTTCTCTTCTCTTCCGGGGCGCCCGCTATTTGACGCCCACGACACAAACTGTTCCGGTGGCCCGCCCCGAAGGGCGGGCCACCGAACGAGCTCGGACTACTTGGAGTAGAGCTCGACGATCAACTGCTCCTGGACCTGCGTGTCGATGACCTGCCGGGCCGGGAGGGAGTGCACGAGCACCTTCATCTGGCTCGGGATGGCCTCAAGCCACGCCGGAACCGCCCGCGAGCCGGCCTGAGCCTGCGCGACGATGAACGGGGTGAGCTCCTTGCTCTTGCCCCGAACCTCGATGATGTCGTGCTCCTTGACGCGGTACGACGGGATGTCGACCTTCTTGCCGTTCACCGTGAAGTGACCGTGCTTGACCAGCTGGCGGGCCATGTCCCGCGAGTGGGCGTAGCCGGCCCGGTAAACGACGTTGTCCAGCCGCGACTCGAGGATCTGCAGGAGGACCTCACCGGTCTTGGCCTGCTTGCCAACGGCTTCCTCGTAGTAACCGCGGAACTGCTTCTCCAGCACGCCGTAAACCCGGCGGGCCTTCTGCTTCTCACGGAGCTGGAGCAGGTACTCCGTCTCCTTGGTGCGGCCGCGGCCGTGCTGCCCGGGCGGGAACGGCCGGGACTCGAACGGGCACTTCGGACCATCGCACTTGCTGCCCTTGAGGAACAGCTTCATCTTCTCCCGCCGGCAACGGCGGCAGTCTGCACCGGTGTAACGAGCCATCTCTCTCTACCTCTCAGACCCGGCGACGCTTCGGCGGACGGCATCCGTTGTGCGGCTGCGGGGTGACGTCGGCGATCTGCCCGACCTCGAGGCCCACGGCCTGCAGCGAACGGATGGCGGTTTCCCGGCCGGAGCCGGGGCCCTTGACGAACACGTCGACCTTGCGCATGCCGTGCTCCATGGCGCGACGCGCGGCAGCCTCGGCGGCCAGCTGCGCAGCGAACGGAGTCGACTTGCGGGAGCCCTTGAAGCCGACCTGGCCAGCGGAGGCCCAGGAGATGACCGCACCGGTCGGGTCCGTGATGGACACGATGGTGTTGTTGAACGTGCTCTTGATGTGCGCCTGCCCGTGGGCGACGTTCTTGCGTTCCTTGCGCCGGACCTTCTTTACAGCGGCTCCGGCACGAGCCTTCGGTGGCATAAGTCTGTGCGCTCCTAGTTGACTTTCCGGATTGGGTTGCGGCCTGACCCACCTCGGTGGCGGCCGGCCCCGTCATCCGGTCAAGAACTACTTCTTGCCGGGCTTCTTCTTGCCGGCGACGGTCCGCTTCGGGCCCTTGCGGGTCCGGGCGTTGGTCTTGGTCCGCTGGCCACGCACGGGCAGGCCCCGGCGGTGCCGGATGCCGGCGTAGCAGCCGATCTCAACCTTGCGGCGGATGTCAGCGGCGACCTCGCGGCGCAGGTCGCCTTCAACCTTGTAGTTGCCCTCGATGTGGTCGCGGAGCTGCACGAGCTCCTCGTCCGTGAGGTCCCGAGCGCGCTTGTCCGGCGAGATGCCGGTGGCGGCGAGTGTCTCCAGGGCGCGGGTGCGACCGACCCCGAAGATGTAGGTGAGCGCGATCTCCAACCGCTTTTCGCGGGGGAGATCCACGCCGACTAGACGTGCCATGTGCGGGCGTACTCCTCGTGATGTGTGGCGGAGGTGTGGACCCGTCCCACCCCGCTACCGGCCGTCCCGTCTTTCCGACGCGGTGAGCGCCGGCGACCGGGATCGGTCGCTGCCCAAGCGGGCCCCGGCCTCCGACCGGGGGTCAGCCACGCAGAGGTACGTCTGGCGTACCGCTCGCGGCTGGGACGAGCATGTGTGATGTGTGTGTCGCTGGGGATCCACCTGGACCAACGCCACCCGGCCGCGCTCCGGCCGGACGGGCTGAGTCAGCCCTGGCGCTGCTTGTGGCGCGGGTCGCTGCAGATGACCATGACCCGGCCGTGCCGGCGGATAACCCGGCACTTCTGGCAGATCCTCTTGACGCTCGGCTTGACCTTCACGGTTGCCTTACTTCCCATCTGGCCCGGGGACGCGCTCTACGCGACATCGGACGTCGAAGACGGACACGGACTTCCCGGCCGTCGTCAGGACTACTTGTAGCGGTAGACGATGCGCCCGCGGGTCAGGTCGTACGGCGAAAGTTCGACGACGACCCGGTCCTCCGGAAGGATGCGGATGTAGTGCTGCCGCATCTTGCCGCTGATGTGAGCCAACACCTTGTGGCCGTTCGCGAGCTCCACCCGGAACATGGCGTTCGGCAGGGGCTCGATGACCCGACCCTCGATCTCAATGGCTCCGTCTTTTTTCGGCATGTCCTCCGCTGTCCTGACGTCGATTGCTCCGGGCGGCCCACAACGCCTTACACGGAAATCTGATCAGAATCAGAAGCCCGCGCCAGCCGCGGCTCCAGCTCCCACCGAAGCGCAGGGTGGGCATGCCGGAGTGGACGCTGTGCGCCGATCTGAAAGTGTACGCCGGCCTGCAGTCCCCCGCCAAACCGACCACCCACCCCACGGCGCGGCAATCCAAACGGCCCCGCCCCCGGCCCTGTTGATCATGAAGTTATTGTCACGACACGCCCGTATCGGCGGCAATAACTTCATGATCAACAGGGGTTCGGGGAGGTCGGGGGTCGGGGGGGTCAGGGGGTTGTTGGGGGCTGGTCGTCCGTTTTGAGGGCGCGCTTTGCCTGCTTGCGCTCTCGGCGGCGTTGGCGCTTGACGGCCTGGCGTTGGGGCTCCTTCGCGGCCAGCCCGCTGACCGTGCGGACCACCAGCACCGCGCCCCACGGCCCCGCCACCCAGGCCGGCCAGAAGTAGAGCAGGTCCTGGCTGAGCACCGACGTCACCGCCCAGATGGTCACCACGATGGCGATCACCCGCAGGTACGGGAACCACACCTCGGTCATCCAGCGTGCGGTGACGCCCCTGCTGGGGGCCGGATCGAGCTGGTCGCCCAGTGGGCTCACCGTCGACCCGGCAACCGGCGCCAGGCCCGACCGCCGCGCCGGCGTCACCGGCGGCAGGTCGGTGAGCAGCGCCTCAAGGTCGGCGTACGTGCGTGCCGCATAGGCCCGCTGCAACCGCTCGTCGTACTCGTACAGATCCAGTCGGCCCTCGTCGAGGGCGACCCGCAACCGGTCGGCCACCGCCGCACGGTCCGAGTCCGCGGCTCGCATCCCGTCGCGCCCGTCCATGCCGGCAAGCATGCCACCGTCGTGCCACTCCCGCCCGAACGCGGACACCGGTCGATCATGAAGTTGTTGCCCGCCTCACCGGCGTGTCGGGGCTATAACTTCATGATCGACGGCCGGAAGGGCGGTCGAGGCGGGATCAGGGGGTTTTTGTGGCCGCGGGCTGGCGAGCGGTCACCAGGTCCCCCAGGCGCGCCCGGCCACCGTCGAACGCGGTGAGCACCCAGACGCCGTCCGGCAGCAGCGCCATCGAGTGTTCGACGTGCGCGGCCACCGAGCCGTCCCGGGTGACGACCGTCCACCCGTCGGCCAACTCAGCCGTACGCGGGGACGCCATGGTGATCATCGGCTCGATGGCCAGGGCCATCCCGGGGACCAGTCGCGGACCCTTGCCCGGCCGACCGTGGTTGAGCACGTGTGGGTCCTGGTGCATCTCGGTGCCGATGCCGTGCCCGCCGTAGCCGTCGACGATGCCGTACCGGCCGCCCTTGCGGACAGCGGTCTCCACGGCGTGCGAGATGTCGGTGAGGCGGCCCTTGCCGCTGGCCGCGCCACGCGCCGCGGCGGCGATGCCGGCCCACATCGCGTCCTCGGCGACCTCGGCCATCTTCAGCAGCGCCGGGTCGACGTCACCGACCCCGACCGTGATCGCGGAGTCGCCGTGCCACCCGTCCAGCACCGCGCCGCAGTCGATGGAGATCAGGTCACCGGCCTGGAGCACCTGCTTCGGCGACGGGATGGCGTGCACGATCTGCTCGTTGACCGAGGAGCAGATCGACGCCGGAAAACCGTGGTAGCCCTTGAACGACGGAACGCCGCCCGCCTCTCGGATGGTCGCCTCGGCGATGGCGTCCAGATCGGCGGTGCTCACACCGGGGGCGACAGCCTCCCGCATCCGGCGCAGCGCCTCGGCCACCACCAGCCCGGCGGCCCGCATCTTCTCGATCTGGTCAGGGGTCTTCAGCTGGATGTCCAGCTGGGGACGACGCATGGAGCGTTTACCTTTCGTTGCCGAACAGCGGGGCACATAACGCGTACCCCGCTGTTCGCACTCTATCCGCCGTGGCCCGGCCGGACCTCAGCCGCCGTACGACCGCAACGCGTCGATGGCCCGGGTGGTGACGTCCTCCACCGGCCCGGTGGCGTCGATCCCGACCAGCTTGCCCTGAGCGCCGTAGTAGTCGACCAGGGGTGCGGTCTTCTCGCTGTACTCACGAAGCCGCGTGGCGATCGTTTCCGGCTTGTCGTCGTCGCGCTGGAACAGCTCGGCGCCGCACCGGTCACAGATGCCGGGCCGGGTGGTGGCGTCGAACTCGACGTGCCAGATCTTGCCGCAGCCCCGGCAGGTACGCCTGCCGGAGAGCCGCCGGATCACCTCGTCGTCGTCGACGACCAGCTCCAGGACCAGATCCAGGGCGGTGCCCAGATCGGCCAGGAGCTTGTCCAGAGCGGCCGCCTGCGGAGTCGTCCGCGGGAAGCCGTCGAGCAGGAAACCCTCGCTGGCGTCGGGCTCGGCCAGCCGGTCCCGGACCATGTTGATGGTGACCTCGTCCGGAACCAGCTCGCCCGCGTCCATGTACCGCTTCGCCTCGACACCGAGCGGCGTGCCCTGGGTGACGTTCGACCGGAAGATGTCTCCGGTCGAAATCTTCGGCACCGAGAGGTGCGCGGCGATGAACTCGGCCTGCGTGCCCTTGCCCGCGCCCGGCGGGCCAACCAGAACGAGTCTCATCTACCGCAGGAACCCTTCGTAGTTCCGCTGCATGAGTTGGCTCTCGATCTGCTTCACGGTCTCCAGACCGACGCCGACCATGATGAGCACAGCGGTGCCGCCGAACGGGAAGTTCTGGTACTGCTGGTTGTCCAGCCAGATGAAGAAGAAGTTCGGCAGGATCGAGATGACGCCGAGGTAGAGCGCGCCCGGCAGGGTGATCCGGCTGAGGATGAAGTCCAGGTAGTCGGCGGTCGGCTTGCCCGGGCGGATACCCGGCACGAACCCGCCGTACTTCTTCATGTTGTCCGCGACCTCGGTCGGGTTGAACGTGATCGAGACGTAGAAGTACGTGAAGAAGATGATCAGCAGGAAGTAGACCGAGATGTAGATCGGGCTGCTCGGGTTGACCAGGTTGTTCTGGATCCACGACTGGGTCTTGCCCGGGTCGGTCTGGTCGAAGAACTGCAGCGCCAACTGCGGCAGGTAGAGCAGCGACGAGCCGAAGATGACCGGGATCACACCCGCCTGGTTGACCTTGAGCGGGATGTAGGTCGAGGTGCCGCCGTACATCCGCCGGCCGATCATCCGCTTGGCGTACTGCACCGGGATCCGGCGCTGCGCCTGCTCGATGAAGGTGACAGCGGTGATGACCACCAGGACCAGCGCGATGACCAGGGCGAACATGTCCCAGCCCTTGCTGGTCTTGATCTGCCAGCCCTCGCTGGGCAGCCGCGCCGCGATCGAGGTGAAGATCAGGACGGACATGCCGTTGCCGACGCCACGGTCGGTGATCAGCTCACCGAGCCACATGACCATGCCGGTGCCGGCGGTCATCGTCATCACCAGGATGGCCAGGGTCAGCCAGTCCGGGATGCCGGTGCCGGTCGGGATGATCGGGAACTGGTCGCACTTGTTCTGGAACAGCTGGCCCGAGCGGGCCAGGGCCACGAACGCCGAGGCCTGCAGCACACCGAGACCGAGGGTCAGGTAGCGGGTGTACTGGGTGATCTTCGCCTGACCGGCCTGGCCCTCCTTGCGGAGCTGCTCAAGGCGGGGGATCACGACGGTCAGCAGCTGCAGGATGATCGACGCGGTGATGTAGGGCATGATGCCCAGCGCGAAGACCGAGAGCTGTAGCAGCGCTCCGCCGGAGAAGAGGTTGAGAAGGTTCACCACCCCGGTGGTGTCACCCTGGATGGTGTCGAGGCACTTCTGCACGTTGCCGTACGAGACGCCCGGGCTGGGGAGCGTTGCACCCAGCCGGTAGACCGCGATGATGCCTACTGTGAACAGCAGCTTCTTGCGCAGGTCAGGCGTACGGAACGCACTGAGAAAGGCGGACAGCAACTTCTTCCTCCTGCGCGAGGCGGGCCGCCGGTGATCCCTGGCGGGTCGGGGTGGATCACGGGCGAGTGCCCGCAATCCATGGCTGGGATGGGACTCTAACAGCCTCACCCCGGTCCGGGCAGATGCGCCCGACTACATAAATCGATTCCGATGTTACCGGGCGCTCAGGCCCCAGGCAGACCATGGCGCCCGCCAGTTGCTCTCAACTGGACGGGCGCCATGGTCGTACGCCTTACAGCTCGGTGGCGGAGCCACCGGCAGCAGCGATCTTCTCCTTGGCCGACGCACTGAACGCGTGCGCGGACACCTGGAGCGCCACACCGCCGAGGTCCCCGGTGCCGAGGACCTTGACCGGGTGACCCTTGCGGACCGCGCCGGACTCGACGAGCTCCAGCGGGCCGACCTGACCACCATTCGGGAACAGCTCAGCGAGTCGGTCCAGGTTGACCACCTGGAAGACCACCTTGAACTTGTTCTTAAAGCCCTTCATCTTCGGCAGGCGCATGTGGATGGGCATCTGCCCACCCTCGAACGCCGCCGAGATGTTCTTGCGGGCCTTGGAGCCCTTGGTACCGCGACCAGCGGTCTTGCCCTTGGAACCCTCACCGCGACCCACACGGGTCTTCGCGGTCTTGGAACCGGGCGCCGGGCGCAGGTGATGCACCTTGATCGTCATTACTCGACCTCCTCGACCTTCACGAGGTGGCTCACAGTGAAGATCATGCCGCGGATCTCGGGCCGGTCCTCCTTGACCACCACGTCGTTGATCCGCTTGAGACCGAGCGAACGCAGCGACTCACGCTGGTTGTGCTTGGTCCCGATACCGGACCGGAGCTGGGTGACCTTCAGGCGTGCCATCAGTGCGCCACCCCCGCACGCGACGCCAGCATGGCGGCCGGCGCGACGTCCTCCACCGGCAGACCACGACGCGCCGCGACCTGCTCGGGGGACTCAAGCCCCTTCAGGGCCGCCACGGTGGCGTGCACGATGTTGATCGGGTTCGACGAACCGAGGCTCTTGGAGAGCACGTCGTGGATCCCAGCGCACTCCAGCACGGCACGCACCGGTCCACCGGCGATGACACCCGTACCGGCCGAGGCCGGCTTGAGCAGCACCACACCAGCGGCGTCCTCACCCGTCACCGGGTGCGGGATCGACTGACCGATCCGCGGGACCTTGAAGAAGTGCTTCTTGGCCTCCTCGACACCCTTGGCGATGGCCGCGGGCACCTCCTTGGCCTTTCCGTAGCCCACGCCGACCGTGCCGTCGCCGTCGCCAACGATCACCAGGGCGGTGAAGCTGAAGCGACGACCACCCTTCACGACCTTGGCGACGCGGTTGATCGCGACGACCCGCTCAAGGTGCGGGGTCTTCTCGACGGGCGCGTTTCCGCGGCCGCCCTCACGGCGGTTGTCGCGGCGACCACCCTCGTTGCCACCGGACCCGCCGCCACGGCGCTGTTGACCTGGCATCAGCAGCCTTCCTTCTCTCTCGTGACGGGGTTGTTAGAACTCGAGCCCGGCTTCGCGGGCGGCGTCGGCAAGCGCGGCGACTCGCCCCGCGTACCGGTTGCCGCCGCGGTCGAAGACGACCTTGGAGACGCCGGCGGCCTTGGCCCGCTCGGCGAGCAGAGCGCCCACCTTGCCAGCCAGGGCGCTCTTGTCGCCCTCCGCACCGCGCAGCGAGGCGTCCAGGGTCGACGCCGACGCCAGGGTGTGACCCTTGGTGTCGTCGACGACCTGGGCGACCATGTGCCGCAGCGAGCGGGTGACGACCAGGCGCGGACGCTCGGCCGTACCGCTGACGTTCTTGCGGACGCGGAAGTGTCGACGCGCACGCCCAACGGCGCGCTTGGCGGCGACACCGCGGCGGCGCTTGAGCAGCGTGGCGCTCACTTCTTACCTGCCTTTCCAGCCTTGCGGCGGATGACCTCGCCCTGGTACTTGACGCCCTTGCCCTTGTAGGGCTCCGGCGGGCGGATCTTCCGGATGTTGGCGGCGACCTCACCGACCTGCTGCTTGTCGATGCCAGCCACGTGGAACAGGGTCGGCCGCTCCACCGTGAAGGTGATGCCCGCCGGGGCGGGGACGACCACCGGGTGCGAGAACCCGAGCGCGAACTCGAGGTCCGAACCCTTGGCGGTGACCCGGTAACCGGTGCCGGCGATCTCCAGGCTCTTACGGTAGCCCTCGGTGACCCCGACGATCATGTTTGCAACCAGCGTACGGCTCAGGCCGTGGAGTTCCTTGGCCTTGCGCTCGTCGTTCGGCCGGTTGACGCTCAGCTGCCCATCCTCGGCCCGCTCGACCGTGATCGGCTCGGCGAGGGTGTGCTGGAGCTGGCCCTTGGGGCCCTTGACCTTGACGGTCTGCCCGTCGATCGTGATGTCGACGCCGGCTGGCACCGGGATCGACTTACGTCCAATTCGCGACATTTCTACCTGTCTCCCGTTACCAGACGAAGGCGAGGACTTCCCCGCCAACACTCCGCTTGCGGGCCTGCCGGTCGGTCAGCAGCCCCTGGGACGTCGAAATGATCGCCACGCCCAGCCCACCGAGCACCCGCGGGAGCCCGTCCGACTTGGCGTACACCCGGAGACCGGGCTTGGACACGCGCTTGATGCCGGCCAGGCTCCGCTCGCGGTTCTGGCCGTACTTCAGCTCGACGACCAGTCGCTTGCCGACGGCGCCCTCCTCGGGCTCCTCGACCGACCAGGTGGCGATGTAACCCTCGGCCTTCAGGACCTCGGCGATGTTCGCCTTGATCTTGGAGTAGGGCATCTTCACCTGATCGTGGTACGCCTGGTTGGCGTTACGCAGACGCGTGAGCATGTCTGCGATCGGGTCGGTCATCGTCATGGATTTCGTCAGCCTTTCTCGCCGGGGTTCCCGGGGCATCAGCCCCGGGCCTACGGCGAAGAGCAATACCTAATCGGTGCAGGAGTTCCCGGCCGACGGCCGGGACGCGGTCGCCCTTACCAGGAAGCCTTGGACACGCCCGGCAGCTCACCGCGGTGAGCCATCTCCCGGATGCAGACCCGGCAGAGCCCGAACTTGCGGTAGACCGCCTTCGGACGCCCGCACCGCTGGCAGCGGGTGTACGCGCGAACCGAGAACTTCGGCTTCGCGGCCGCCTTGATGATCAGCGCCTTCTTGGCCATCTCAGTTCTCCTTGAACGGGAAGCCCAGGAGCTTGAGCAGCGCCCGGCCCTCGTCGTCGGTCGTGGCGGTCGTGACCACCGTGATGTCCATGCCCCGCTGGCGATCGATCCGGTCCTGGTCGATCTCGTGGAACACCGACTGCTCGGTCAGACCGAACGTGTAGTTGCCGTGCCCGTCCAGCTTGCGCCCGTCCAAGCCGCGGAAGTCGCGGATACGCGGAAGCGCGATGGAGAGCAGCCGGTCCATGAACTCCCACATCCGGTCGCCGCGAAGGGTGACCTTCGCGCCGATCGGCATGCCCTCGCGCAGCTTGAACTGCGCGATGGACTTGGTCGCCCGCCGCACCTGCGGCTTCTGGCCGGTGATCGTGGCGAGGTCGCGGACCGCGCCGTCGATCAGCTTGGCGTCGCGAGCAGCCTCGCCGACACCCATGTTGACGACGATCTTGACCAGCCGCGGCACCTGCATGGGGTTGCCGTAGCTGCGCTGCTCACGCAGCTGGGCCACGATCTCGTTGCGGTACCGCTCCTTGAGGCGCGGCAGGGTCTTTTCGGTAGCCGTGGTCATCACAGGTCCTTACCGGTGCTACGCGCGATGCGGACCTTCTGGCCGTTGTCGTCGATCCGGTAACCGACGCGGGTCGGCTTGCCGTCGGAGTCCAGGACCTGCACGTTCGAGACGTGGATCGGGGCCTCCTGAGTGACGATGCCGCCGGTCTTGGCGCCACGCTGGGTGGTGCTGATGCGGGTGTGCTTCTTGACCCGGTTCACGCCCTCGACCAGGACCTTGTCCTGCCGCGGGTAGGCCTGAATGACCTTGCCCTTGGCACCCTTGTCCTTGCCGGCGATGACGACGACCGTGTCGCCCTTCTTGACCTTCACGGTCACAACACCTCCGGCGCGAGGGAAATAATCTTCATGAACCGCTTGTCCCGCAGCTCCCGGCCCACCGGGCCGAAGATACGGGTTCCACGCGGGTCCCCGCCGTCCTTGATGATGACGGCGGCGTTCTCGTCGAAGCGGATGTACGAGCCGTCCGGACGCCGCCTCTCCTTGGCCGTGCGAACGACGACAGCCTTGACGACGTCGCCCTTCTTCACACCGGCACCCGGGATCGCGTCCTTGACCGTGGCCACGATGACGTCGCCGATACTCGCGTAGCGCCGACCCGAGCCACCGAGAACCCGGATGCACAGGATCTCCCGAGCACCCGTGTTGTCGGCGACGCGCAGTCGCGACTCCTGCTGAATCACGTCTATCTCCTATGTCTGCCGGTTCTCCGGCCGCCGTAGCGGCCGGAGCCTGGCGGAACCTACGCCCGACGCAACGCCGGGCGAGCTCGAGCCTTCGCTACTTGGCCTTTTCCAGGATCTCCACGATCCGCCAACGCTTGGTGGCGCTCAGCGGCCGGGTCTCCATGATGAGAACCCGGTCACCGGTGCCAGCGGCGTTCTGCTCGTCGTGCACCTTCAGCTTGGCCGTACGGCGCATGATCTTGCCGTACAGCGCGTGCCGAACCCGGTCCTCGACCTCGACAACGACGGTCTTGTCCATCTTGTCGCTGATCACCAGGCCCTCGCGGACCTTGCGGCGCGACCGCGCGGCGGCGGTGGCGGTCTCTTCGGTCATGATGCAGTCACCTCAGTCGGCGCGGCCGAGAGCCCCAGCTCACGCTCACGCATGATCGTGTAGATCCGGGCAATCTCCCGACGGATGACCTGCAACCGCCGGTTGTTGTCCAGCTGCCCGGTTGCGGCCTGCACGCGGAGGTTGAACAGCTCCGCCTTGGCCTCCCGCAGCTTCGTGACCAGCTCCTCTTCGGAGAGCTCACGCAGCTCGGTCGCCTTAACGCCCGCTGCCATCAGGATTCACCCACTTCGCGCGTAACAATGCGGCACTTCATCGGGAGCTTGTGGATCGCGCGACGCATGGCCTCTCGCGCGGTCTGCTCGTTGGGGAAGGACATCTCGAAGAGAACCCGCCCCGGCTTGACGTTGGCGACCCACCACTCGGGCGAACCCTTA
The DNA here is from genome assembly GCF_007827755.1 of Micromonospora sp. CNZ322. Classification (NCBI taxonomy): domain Bacteria; kingdom Bacillati; phylum Actinomycetota; class Actinomycetes; order Micromonosporales; family Micromonosporaceae; genus Micromonospora; species Micromonospora sp. CNZ322. Next base: position 480,503 of record NZ_VITD01000004.1, on the reverse strand, counting down.
CCGGAACCCATCCGGGTCTCGGCAGGCTTCTTGGTGAGGGCCTGGTCCGGGAAGATCGTGATCCAGACCTTGCCACCACGCTTGATGTGGCGAGTCATCGCGATACGTGCCGACTCGATCTGCCGGTTCGTCACGTACGCCGGCTCGAGAGCCTGGATCCCGAACTCGCCGAACACCACCCGGTTACCACCCTTGGACGCGCCACTGCGGTCCGGGTGGTGCGGCTTGCGGAAGCCCTTCGGGGGCTTGCGCGGCATCAGCATCTGTCAGCCCTCCTGCTGCGTTTCTGCCGGAGCAGCAGTGGCGGCGACAGCTGCGCTGTCGACCGGCTCGCCGCTCGGCGTCTCGGCCTGCTGCGCGATGGTGGTCGCAGCAGCCCGACCGGCCTCGGTGCCACCAGCCGTGGTGCCGGACGAACCCGACCGGCCACGGCGCGGACGCTCGGGACGGTCGCCGCGCTCACCACGACGCGGGCGGGACGGACCGGCCTCGGCCGGAGCTTCCCGGCCCGGGACGGCGTCGCCCTTGTAGATCCAGACCTTCACACCGATCCGACCGAACGTGGTACGGGCCTCGAAGAAGCCGTACTCGATGTTGGCCCGCAGCGTGTGCAGCGGAACCCGGCCCTCACGGTAGAACTCGGTCCGGCTCATCTCGGCGCCGCCGAGGCGACCCGAGACCTGAACCCGGATGCCCTTGCAGACCGGGTTCTTCATCGCCGACTGCATGGCCTTGCGCATCGCCCGACGGAAGCTGACCCGGCTGGACAGCTGCTCGGCCACGCCCTGCGCGACCAGCTGAGCGTCCGACTCGGGGTTCTTCACCTCGATGATGTTCAGCTGAACCTGCTTGCCGGTGAGCTTCTCAAGCTCGCCGCGGATCCGGTCGGCCTCCGCACCCTTACGGCCGATGACAATGCCCGGCCGGGCGGTGTGGATGTCGACCCGGACCCGGTCGCGGGTGCGCTCGATGTCGACCTTGGAAATCCCGGCACGCTCGAGGCCCTTGGACATCATGCGGCGGATCTTGACATCCTCGCCGATGTAGTCCTTGTAGAGCTTGTCCGCGAACCAGCGGGACTTCCAGTCGGTCGAGATGCCGAGCCGGAACCCAGTGGGGTGAACCTTCTGACCCATTACTCGGCGTCCTCCGTCTTGCTCTGCGCTTCGGCCGGTGCGGCCTCCGTGGCCGGGGCGGCCTTCTTCGCCGCGGCCTTCCTCGGCGCTGCCGGCGCGACCGCTTCGACCGCCACAGTGATGTGGCAGGTGCGCTTGCGGATTCGGTACGCCCGACCCTGCGCCCGCGGCTGGAACCGCTTCATCGTCGGGCCCTCGTCCACGAAGGCCTCGCTGACGAGCAGCGCGTCGGGGTCCAGCCGCTCGTTGTTCTCCGCGTTGGCGATCGCGCTAGCGAGCACCTTGTACACCTGCTCGCTCGCAGCCTGCGGCGCGAACTGCAGCACCGTGAGCGCCTCCTTCGCGGGCAGGCCGCGGACGAGGTTGACCACCCGGCGCGCCTTCATCGGCGAGATGCGCACGTGCCGCGCAACCGCCCGCGCGCCCGGAAGCACCGGAGCGTCGCCCTTTCCTGGCATCGCTGTAACCCCTTGTTCCCTCTATCCGTATGCCCGCGGCGTCAGCGCCGACGGCTCTTCCGGTCGTCCTTCTCGTGACCCTTGAACGTGCGGGTCAGCGCGAACTCGCCGAGCTTGTGCCCGACCATCGCCTCGGTCACGAACACCGGGACGTGCTTGCGTCCGTCATGCACGGCGATCGTGTGCCCCAGCATCTCGGGGATGATCGTCGAGCGCCGCGACCAGGTCTTGATCACGTTCTTGGAGCCCTTGTCGTTCTGAACTTCCACCTTCTTGAGCAGGTGGTCGTCTACGAACGGGCCCTTCTTCAGGCTGCGAGGCATGTCTTATCTCCCTCAGCCGCGCTTACGCGTGGCGTAGCGGCGGCGGACGATCAGCCGGTCACTCGGCTGGCCCTTACGGCGGGTGCGGCCCTCGGGCTTACCCTGCGGGTTGACCGGGTGGCGACCACCGGAGGTCTTACCCTCACCACCACCGTGCGGGTGGTCGACCGGGTTCATGGCGACACCACGGACGGTCGGGCGCTTGCCCTTCCACCGCATCCGGCCGGCCTTACCCCAGTTGATGTTCGACTGATCGGCGTTGCCGATCTCGCCGACGCTGGCGCGGCAGCGCACGTCCACCCGCCGGATCTCGCCGGACGGCATACGAAGGGTCGCGTACGCGCCCTCGCGGCCGAGCAGCTGGATGCCGACGCCGGCGGAACGGGCCAGCTTGGCCCCGCCACCCGGACGCAGCTCCACGTTGTGAATCGTGGTACCGACCGGGATGTTGCGCAGCGGCAGGTTGTTACCCGGCTTGATGTCGGCGCCCGGGCCGGACTCGACACGGTCGCCCTGCTTCATGTCCTTCGGCGCGATGATGTATCGCTTCTCGCCGTCGGCGTAGTGCAGCAGCGCGATGCGCGCCGTGCGGTTCGGGTCGTACTCGATGTGAGCGACCTTCGCCGGCACGCCGTCCTTGTCGACCCGCTTGAAGTCGATCAGACGGTACTGACGCTTGTGACCGCCACCGTGGTGCCGCGTGGTGATCCGGCCGTGGGCGTTACGCCCGCCCTTCTTCGGCAACGGAGCCAGCAGCGACTTTTCCGGCGTGGACCGGGTGATCTCGGCGAAGTCAGCGACACTCGAGCCACGTCGGCCCGGCGTCGTCGGCTTGTACTTACGGATAGCCATTGTCTACACCCCTCAGCTGACCGGGCCGCCGAAGGCCTCGATGCGGTCACCGTCAGCCAGCTTCACGATCGCCCGCTTGGTCGCCTTGCGCTGACCGAAGCCGGTCTTGGTGCGCTTGCGCTTACCCTGGCGGTTGAGCGTGTTGACCGTCAGGACGCGGACGTTGAAGATCTGCTGGATAGCGATCTTGATCTCGGTCTTGTTCGCGTCCGGGTGCACCAGGAAGGTGTACCAGTTCCGGTTCAGCTCGCTGTAGCTCTTCTCCGAGACGACCGGCGCCACGATGATGTCGCGCGGGTCGGCGATCGTGCTCACTTGCCACCCTCCTCGGTGGTCTCGGCGGGCACGCCCAGGAACTCGTCCAGGGCGTCCTTGGTGAAGACCACGTCGTCGGCCACGAGCACGTCGTACGTGTTCAGCTGGCCGGACTCGATCAGGTGCACGCGCGGCTCGTTGCGCAGCGACACCCAGTTCAGCTCGTCGGTGCTGCTCAGCACGACCAGGACCCGACGGGCCTCGGTGAGCTTGGTCAGCGTGGCCAGGGCCGCCTTGGTCGACGGCTTCTCGCCCGAGACGAACGCCTCGACGACGTGCACCTGCCCGGCGCGGGCCCGGTCGGAGAGGGCACCCCGCAGAGCGGCGGCCTTCATCTTCTTCGGGGTCCGCTGGCTGTAGTCGCGCGGCACGGGACCGTGCACGACGCCACCGCCGGCGAACTGCGGCGCGCGGATCGAGCCCTGCCGGGCGCGACCGGTGCCCTTCTGCTTGTACGGCTTCTTGCCGCCACCGGCGACCTCGCCGCGGGTCTTGGCCTTGTGCGTGCCCTGTCGGGCCGCCGCGAGCTGGGCCACCACGACCTGGTGCATCAGCGCGACGTTGGCCTGCACGTCGAAGATGTCCTCCGGCAGCTCCACGGAGCCGCTGGTGGTGCCTTCGACGGTGCGCACGTCAACGGTGGTCACTTGGCCGCACCGCCCTTCTTCACCTTGCTCTTGGCCGCGGTACGGACCAGAACGAGCGCGCCCTTGGGACCAGGAATGGCACCCCGGACGAGCAGCAGGTTGTTCTCGGTGTCGACCGCCTGGACGGTGAGGTTCTGCACGGTGTACCGAACGCCACCCATACGACCGGCCATCCGGGTGCCCTTGAAGACACGACCCGGAGTGGCGCAGGCGCCGATGGAGCCGGGCGAGCGGTGCTTGCGCTCGACGCCGTGCCCGGCGCCCAGGCCGTGGAAGCCGTGCCGCTTCATCGGGCCGGCGTAGCCCTTGCCCTTGGTCTTGCCGGTGACGTCGATGGTGACGCCGGCCGGGAACTCCTCGACCGTGACTTCCTGGCCGAGCGAGTATTCCCCAGCGTCAGTGGTGCGCAGCTCGACGATGTGCCGGCGCGGCGCCACGTCCGCCTTGGCGTAGTGCCCGCTGATCGGCTTCTTGACCTTGCGCGGGTCGATGGTGCCGTACGCGAGCTGGACCGCGGAGTAACCGTCCTTCTCGGCGCTACGAACCTGGCTGATGACGCACGGGCCGGCCTCGACCACGGTCACGGGAACAACACGGTTGTTCTCCCAGACCTGGGTCATGCCGAGCTTGGCGCCCAGGATCCCCTTGACTTGCCTGTCCATTTGTCCGGTCCCTACAGCTTGATCTCGATGTCGACGCCAGCCGGCAGGTCGAGGCGCATGAGCGAGTCGACCGTCTTCGGGGTCGGGTCGATGATGTCGATCAGCCGCTTGTGCGTGCGCATCTCGAAGTGCTCGCGCGAGTCCTTGTACTTGTGCGGCGAGCGGATAACGCAGAAACGGTTGATCTCCGTGGGCAGCGGCACCGGGCCCGCGACCTGCGCCCCGGTGCGCGTCACCGTCTCGACGATCTTCCGAGCCGAGGAGTCGACGACCTCGTGGTCATAGGCCTTGAGCCGGATGCGGATCTTCTGTCCCGCCATGGTGGCTTCTGTTCCTTCTCTCGATGCCGCTGTGTTGCGGGCGCCTGTACCGGCTGGCACAGGCCCACTTCGCCGACCCCCGCGGTCGGGCGTGTCGCGCCCTCGGGCCGAGCTCCGCCCCTAGGTACCGGAGTGGTGCTGACCGCACGGGGGGTCAAGGCGCCGATCGCATTACCGCGACCTGAACGCCGTGCGAGGGTGGTTGGCGACTGGGCCGCCAACCACCCTACGCTCGACTGCCTCGCCACCCGGAGGTTCAGCGGAAGCCGAACACAGGCGACGAACTGTCGTTACGCAACCTGACTAGTATGCCGCACGACCGGCGGCGGGTCTAATCGGGGTTACCTAGTTCACTTGTTAATCTTGGTGACGAACCCGGCGCCGACGGTGCGGCCACCCTCGCGGATCGCGAACTTGAGGTTCTCCTCCATGGCGATGGGCTGGATCAGCTTCACCGACATGGACGTGTTGTCACCCGGCATGACCATCTCGGTGCCCTCGGGGAGGGTGACGACACCGGTGACGTCAGTGGTCCGGAAGTAGAACTGCGGGCGGTAGTTCTGGAAGAACGGGGTGTGACGGCCACCCTCCTCCTTGGAGAGGATGTAGACCGTCGCCTCGAACTCCGTGTGCGGGGTGTTCGAGCCCGGCTTCACGACGACCATGCCGCGCTCGACCTCGTCGCGCTTGGTACCACGCAGCAGCAGGCCGACGTTCTCGCCTGCGCGGGCGTCGTCCAGGGTCTTCCGGAACATCTCGATCGCGGTGACCTTGGTCTTGAAGCTCTTCTCCTTGATACCGACGAGCTCAACATCCTCGTTTGGCAGGAGAACGCCGCGCTCCACGCGACCGGTGACGACGGTGCCACGACCGGTGATCGTGAAGACGTCCTCAACCGGCATCAGGAACGGCTTGTCAACCTCGCGCTCCGGCTGCGGGATCGAGGTGTCGACAGCGGTCATCAGGTCCAGCAGCTTGCCGGTCCACTCGGGGTCACCCTCGAGGGCCTTCAGCGCCGAAACCCGAACGACCGGCAGGTCGTCACCCGGGTACTCCTGCGAGGAGAGCAGCTCACGGACCTCGAGCTCGACGAGCTCCAGGAGCTCCTCGTCATCGACCATGTCGCTCTTGTTGAGCGCCACGACGATGTACGGCACACCGACCTGACGGGCCAGCAGCACGTGCTCGCGGGTCTGCGGCATCGGGCCGTCGGTCGCCGCGACCACCAGGATCGCACCGTCCATCTGCGCGGCACCGGTGATCATGTTCTTGATGTAGTCGGCGTGCCCAGGGCAGTCGACGTGCGCGTAGTGCCGCGACTCGGTCTGGTACTCGACGTGCGCGATCGAGATCGTGATGCCGCGGGCCTTCTCCTCCGGCGCCTTGTCGATCTCGTCGAACGGCGTGTAGGGGTTCAGGTCCGGGTACTGGTCGTGCAGGACCTTGGTGATGGCCGCCGTCAGCGTCGTCTTACCGTGGTCGATGTGACCAATGGTGCCGATGTTGACGTGCGGCTTAGTCCGCTCGAACTTAGCCTTCGCCACTGGTGTCCTCCTGTGGACTTCTTGGTTCGTACGCCCGGCGCGCCGGTCGGCGCTTAGGACTCTGTCGACAGCCTTTCCGGCCTGACGGCCGGAGAGCCTTTGTGGGTTCTGCGGCGATGAAGCCTACAGGCCCGGTCTCACGCGATCCGATCGTGGTGGCCGCGGGCGGGTGAAACCTCCCGCGACCAACCACGAATCACCTGCTCAGAGCGCTACTCGCCCGTTGCCTTGGCGATGATCTCCTTCGCGACGCTCTGCGGAACCTCGGCGTAGGAGTCGAACTGCATGCTGTAGCTAGCCCGGCCCTGGGTCTTCGACCGCAGGTCGCCGACGTAGCCGAACATCTCCGACAACGGCACCAGGGCCCGGACGATGCGGGCGCCGCTGCGCTCCTCCATCGCCTGGATGATGCCGCGGCGGGAGTTGAGGTCACCGATGACGTCACCCATGTTCTCCTCAGGAGTGGTGACTTCAACGGCCATCATCGGCTCGAGCAGTGCCGGATCGGCCTTGCGGGCCGCGTCCTTCATCACCATCGAGCCGGCGATCTTGAATGCCATTTCCGACGAGTCGACCTCGTGGTACTGGCCGTCAAGCAGGGTCAGCTTCACGCCGACCAGCGGGAAGCCCGCCAGGATGCCGTACTGCAGCGCGTCCTGCGCACCGGCGTCCACCGAGGGGATGAACTCCCGGGGGATGCGGCCGCCGCTGACGGCGTTGGCGAACTCGTAGGTCGGCGAGTCGTTGTCCAGCGGAAGCGGCTCGACGCTCACGATCACGCGGGCGTACTGGCCGGAACCACCGGTCTGCTTCTTGTGGGTGTACTCGACCTTGTCCACCTTGCGGCGGATGGTCTCGCGGTACGCCACCTGCGGCTTGCCGACGTTCGCCTCGACGTTGAACTCGCGGCGCATCCGGTCGACCAGGATGTCCAGGTGCAGCTCACCCATGCCGGAGATGACCGTCTGACCGGTCTCCTCGTCCAGCTGGACGCGGAAGGTCGGGTCCTCCTCGGCCAGGCGCTGGATGGCCGTGCCCAGCTTCTCCTGGTCGGACTTGGTCTTCGGCTCGATCGCCACCGAGATGACCGGCTCCGGGAAGGTCATCGACTCCAGGATCACCGGGTTCGCCGGGTCGGAGAGAGTGTCGCCGGTGGTGGTCTGCTTGAGACCCTGCACGGCGATGATGTCGCCGGCCTGCGCCGACGGACGCTCTTCCCGCTTGTTGGCGTGCATCTGGTAGATCTTGCCGATCCGCTCCTTGCGGTCCTTGGTGGAGTTGACCACCTGGGAACCGGAATCGAGCGTGCCGGAGTAGACCCGCACGTAGGTGAGCTTGCCCAGGTGCTTGTCCGTCTGGATCTTGAAGGCCAGGCCGGAGAAGGGCTCCGAGTTGGACGGCTTACGCAGCAGCGGGGTCTCGCCGTCGGTGGCCGTACCCTCGATCGCCGGAACGTCCAGCGGCGACGGCAGGAAGTCGACCACGGCGTCGAGCATGGGCTGAACGCCCTTGTTCTTGAACGCCGAGCCGCAGAGCACCGGGTTGGCCTTGCCGGCGATGGTGGCACGCCGGATGGCGGCCTTGATCTCCTCGACGGAGATCTCCTCGCCCTCCAGGTACTTCTCCATCACCGCGTCGTCGACGTCGGCCAGGGTCTCCATCAGCTTCTCGCGCCACTCGGCCGCGGAGTCGGCCAGCTCGGCCGGGATCTCCTCAACCGCGTAGTCCTCACCCTTCTGGGTCTCCCCGCGCCAGGTGAGCGCGCGCATGCCGATCAGGTCGACGACACCGATGTGGTCACCCTCGAGCCCGATCGGGATCTGGAGCACCAGCGGGGTGGCGTTCAGCCGGTCGATCATCATCTGCACGCAGCGGAAGAAGTCGGCGCCGGTCCGGTCGAGCTTGTTGACGAAGCACATACGCGGGACGTTGTACTTGTCGGCCTGCCGCCAGACGTTCTCCGTCTGCGGTTCCACGCCGGCGACACCGTCGTAAACCGCGACCGCACCATCCAGGACCCGCAGCGACCGCTCGACCTCGACCGTGAAGTCGACGTGGCCAGGCGTGTCGATGATCTGGATCGTGTGGTCTTTCCACTCACACTTGGTAGCAGCGGAGGTGATGGTGATACCACGCTCCTGCTCCTGCTCCATCCAGTCCATGACGGCAGCGCCCTCGTGGACCTCACCGATCTTGTACGTGATGCCGGTGTAGAACAGGATTCGCTCGGTGGTCGTGGTCTTACCGGCATCGATGTGCGCCATGATGCCGATGTTGCGTACCTTGGCGAGCGCGTCTGCGGCGGCCACTTCAATCCCTACTTATCGTCGTCTCGACTCAACTGGTGGCGGTTCCGGCGCCCGAAGGCGCCGGAACCAGGGTGTTACCAGCGGTAGTGCGCGAAGGCCTTGTTCGACTCGGCCATCTTGTGCGTGTCCTCGCGCCGCTTGACGGCGGCACCGAGGCCGTTGCTCGCGTCCAGCAGCTCGTTCATCAGCCGCTCGACCATGGTCTTCTCGCGCCGGGCGCGGGAGTACGTGACCAGCCAGCGCAGGCCCAGGGTGGTCGCCCGGGTCGGGCGGACCTCGACCGGAACCTGGTAGGTGGCGCCACCGACACGACGGCTGCGCACCTCGAGGGTCGGCTTGACGTTGTCCATCGCCCGCTTGAGGGTGACGACCGGGTCGGTGCCGGACTTCTCGCGGCAGCCCTCGAGGGCCGCGTACACGATGGACTCGGCGAGCTGACGCTTGCCGCGGAGCAGGATCTTGTTCACCAGCTGGGTGACCAGCGGCGAGTTGTACACCGGGTCAGCGACCAGTGGCCGCCGCGGAGCGGGTCCCTTACGCGGCATGTCAGCTCTTCTCCTTCTTCGCGCCGTAACGGCTGCGCGCCTGCTTGCGGTTGCGGACACCCTGGGTGTCCAGCGAGCCGCGAACGATCTTGTAACGCACGCCGGGGAGGTCCTTCACACGGCCGCCGCGAACGAGCACGATCGAGTGCTCCTGCAGGTTGTGACCGACGCCGGGGATGTAGGCGGTCACCTCGATCTGGCTGCTGAGCTTCACGCGAGCGACCTTGCGCAGCGCCGAGTTCGGCTTCTTCGGGGTGGTGGTGTACACGCGGGTGCACACGCCGCGCCGCTGAGGGGAACCCTTCAGCGCCGGGGTCTTGGTCTTGGTCGTCTTCGCCTGGCGGCCCTTTCGGACCAGCTGCTGGATCGTGGGCACCGGGTTTCTCCGCTCCCTTCGGCCGCATCCGCGGCCGCGCCGTCTGCTCGTTAGCCGGCCTGATGACCGGCTCTCCTACATTCCGACCAGGGTCGCCTTGCGGAGACCCCGGCACCCGCGGTCGGGCGTGTCGCCCTCGTCACGGCCCCGTTGCGACGCTCTCGCGTTCGTACCGGGTTTTGTCACCGGCGCGCGGGTCGCCCCGCCCCGGATCTTTGGCTTGTCGTGCCGCCGCCCGTTAGCCGGAAACAGCGCACGCACGAGTTGCCCGGGCATGCCCGGGCACAAGGGGAAAGAGTACCTACCACAACCGCCCAGGTCAAAACGGAATGGCCCGGCGACTGTCTCACACCCGCCGGCCGGATCTCGTCCTGCCCTGTCGCCCGCGATGGGCACCTACGAATACAAGTGTACCGGCTTCCCCGCAGAAGCACCCATCGCCCCCGGGGGGACCGGAAGCCTTCCGCGGAAAACCCCCGTCAGGTGCCGGATCTATCGGTGAAGACCCTCACGTCAGGGCGAGGAGCAGGGCAAGACCCAGGCCCAGCAGGCTGAGCAGAGCCCCCGCCGCGCCGCAGCTGATCCCGGCCATCGCCAACCCGCGGCCGGTGAACTGGACCGCGGAGGGCGCGGTCGGCCGCCGGATCTGCCTCCGTGCGAGCAGCCCGATGACGACCGCCGCCCCGCCGGCCAGCACACCCAGCGCGGCGAACGCCCCGGAGGCCCAGGCCCCGCCGTCGTTCTTGAAAGCCACTCCGAAGCAGATCACCAGAAGTGAGACCAGAAGTGACGCGATGCCCGCCACCAGCGCCCCGATGGCCAGGCCGGAGGTGACCGGCGCCACGTCCAGGTGCACCACGCCGAACGGCGTACCCGAAACCGCCTCCACCCGCTTCGGCGGCCGGCGTTGGTCGTCGGTGGGCGGCGGTACCGAACGCCCCGGCGTGCCACCCCACCCGGGGCCGTACCCCGGCGGCGGCGGACCCCACCCGTGCGGCGCCCCGGGCCCGGACGACGGCCGGCCCCAGCCGTACGGCGCAGGCTGCCCAGACGAGGGTGGGCCCCACCCGGGCGGCACAGTCGGCCCAGACGATGACGGACCCCACCCAGGCGGCACACTCGGCCCAGACGAGGGCGGCCCCCAGCCGTACGGCACTCCCGGTCCAGCCGCTGGCGGGCCCCAGCCGGGCGGCACGCCCGGCCCGGAGGTGGGCGGGCCCCAGCCCTGCGGCGTCGAGGTCGGTGCGCTGGAGACCGGGTACGGCTGGTCGGAGCCGGGCGTCGCGGTCGTGCCCCAGCCGTTCGGGCCCGAACCGGGGGGCGGCGCCGCAGGGGACGGCGGGCCCGGGGTGGACACCGGTGGGTGCGGCTCGCCGTTCGGACCGGGTCGCGCCCAGTCACTCGGCGGGGATGGCGGAGCCGACGGGTCCGGCGGGCCGGCCGGTTCGTCCGCAGGGGGCCGCGCCGGTTCCGTCACGAGGTCCTCCTGTCGAAAGGCCGCCACCGCCACACGGTGGACACCGGCCAGGCTACCGCCGCGAGCACCGCCGCCCGCGCCGGGCGCGGCCACCGGTGGCTCAGTCCATGTTCGCCGGGTAGTCGTGGCCGAACGGGGCGCCGGCCAACCGGACCACCCCGATGACCACCGCGGCCACCACGCTGACCGCGACCAGCACCAGGCCGGTCCAGGCCATCCACTCCCCCCGTCGCAGCCAGACGCCGCCGGTCAGGAAACCCCCGGAGGCGTACGCCTCGCGGCGCGCCTGCCGGGCCAGTTGCAGGGCCACAGTGGCCGGCACCACGCCACCGATGAACAGCCCGGTCAGCATGCCGAGCAGGCCCAGCGCGAAGACCGCCCGTGCCTTCGTGGCTCGGGCCGGGTCCGGGTCCAGCGGGTGGCGCACGCCCTGCTGGGCGACGGACACCTGCCCGGGTGCGGTCATCATCCCCCCATCATGCCGAACCCGGCCCGGGGGTGGGTGGGCACGGACACGACGAGGCCCCCGGCTTTCACCGGGGGCCTCGTCGTGTGACTGGTGCTTAGCGGTACGACCCGAAGTCGAAGTCGTCCAGCGGCACGGCCTGCCCGCTGGCCGGCCCGAACCCGTAGTCGGTCTCCGGGTAACCGGTCATCGAGTAGACCTTGGCCTTGGCCTCCTCGGTCGGCTCGACCCGGACGTTGCGGTACTTGCTGATGCCCGTACCGGCCGGGATGAGCTTTCCGATGATCACGTTCTCCTTGAGGCCGACCAGCGAGTCGCTGCGCGAGTTGATCGCAGCGTCGGTCAGCACCCGGGTGGTCTCCTGGAAGGAGGCCGCCGAGAGCCAGGAGTCGGTGGCCAGCGAGGCCTTGGTGATACCCATCAGCACCGGACGACCAGCGGCGGGCTCGCCGCCCTCCGAGACGAGCCGGCGGTTCTCCGACTCGAACAGCGCCCGGTCGACGAGCACACCCGGCAGGAACTCGGTCGAGCCGGAGTCGATGACCGTCACCCGCTTGAGCATCTGGCGGATGATGATCTCGATGTGCTTGTCGTGGATGAGCACACCCTGCGAGCGGTAGACCTCCTGGACCTCACTGGTCAGGTGGACCTGGACCGCCCGCGGACCCATGATCCGCAGCAGCTCGTGCGGGTCGATGGTGCCCTCGGTCAGCTTCTCGCCGACCGCGACGTGACCGCCGTCGTGGGTACGGAGCTTGACCCGCTTCGAGATCTTGTCGTAGACGATCTCTTCGCTGCCGTCGTCCGGCACCACGATGATCTTGCGCGAGCGCTCGCCATCCTCGATCCGGATCCGACCGGGGGTGTCGGCAATGGGCGCCTTACCCTTCGGGACCCGAGCCTCGAAGATTTCCTGAACACGCGGCAGACCCTGGGTGATGTCCTCACCCGCGACACCACCGGTGTGGAAGGTACGCATCGTCAGCTGCGTACCGGGCTCACCGATGGACTGGGCGGCGATGATGCCGACCGCCTCGCCGATGTCGACCGACTTACCGGTCGGCAGCGACCGGCCGTAGCAGGCCGCGCAGACGCCCAGCTTCGACTCGCAGGTGAGCACGCTGCGCACCCGGACGGTCTCCACACCAGCGGCGACGATCTTGTCGACCCCGATGGAGTTGATGTCCTGACCGCGCTCGGCGACCACGGTGCCGTCCGGCCCCTTGATGTCGTCGGCGAGGGTCCGGGCGTGCACGCTGGTCTCGGCGTGGGTGTGGACGACGAGCTTGCCGTCCAGCTTCTCGCCGATCTGCATCGGGATCGCCCGGTCGGTGCCGCAGTCCTCTTCGCGGATGATGACGTCCTGCGAGACGTCCACCAGACGACGGGTCAGGTAACCCGAGTCGGCGGTCCGCAGCGCGGTGTCGGCGAGACCCTTACGGGCACCGTGCGTGGAGATGAAGTACTCCAGCACGGACAGACCCTCCCGGTAGCTGGCCTTGATCGGCCGCGGGATGATCTCGCCCTTGGGGTTGGCCACCAGACCACGGATCGCCGCGATCTGCCGGAGCTGGAGCAGGTTACCGCGAGCACCCGAGTTGATCATCTTCCACAGCGGGTTCTCCTGCGGCAGCGCAGTGTCCATCTCCTTGGCGACCTCGTTGGTCGCCTTGGTCCAGATCTCGATGAGCTCGCCGCGACGCTCCTCGGCGGTCATCAGACCACGCTGGTACTGCTTGTCGATCTGGTCGGCGTCCTTCTCGTACTTCGCCAGGATCTCCGCCTTGCGCGGCGGAGCGATGACGTCCTCCATGCCGATCGTCACGCCGGACCAGGTGGCCCAGTGGAAACCGGCCTCCTTGAGCCCGTCCAGGGTGGCGGCCAGCGCCACCTTGGGGAAGCGCTCGGCGAGGTCGTTGACGATCGCGGAGAGCTGACCCTTGCGGATCTCGTAGTTCACGAAGCGGTAGCCCTGCGGCAGCGTCTCGTTGAACAGCACCCGACCCAGCGTGGTCTCCACGGTCAGCGGGTCACCCTCGACCCAGCCCTCCGGGGCGCTCCACGCCTCGGAGCCGTTGCCGTTGTCGACACCAACCACGCCACGCAGGCGGATCTTCACCGGCGCCTGCAGGTGCAGCTCGCCGTTGTCGAAGGCCATCCGCGCCTCGGCGTCCGAGCTGAACGCCCGGCCCTCGCCCTTCTCACCGGCGGTGAGGTGGGTGAGGTGGTACAGACCGATGACCATGTCCTGGGTAGGCATGGTGACCGGCTTACCGTCGGCCGGCTTGAGGATGTTGTTCGACGACAGCATCAGGATCCGCGCCTCGGCCTGAGCCTCGGCGGACAGCGGCACGTGCACCGCCATCTGGTCACCGTCGAAGTCGGCGTTGAACGCCGTGCAGACCAGCGGGTGGATCTGGATCGCCTTGCCCTCGACCAGCTGCGGCTCGAAGGCCTGGATGCCCAGGCGGTGCAGGGTCGGTGCGCGGTTGAGCAGCACCGGGTGCTCGCCGATGACCTCTTCCAGCACGTCCCACACGACCGGGCGCTGACGCTCGACCATCCGCTTGGCGGACTTGATGTTCTGTGCGTGGTTGAGGTCGACCAGCCGCTTCATCACGAACGGCTTGAACAGCTCCAGCGCCATCTGCTTGGGCAGACCGCACTGGTGCAGCTTGAGCTTCGGGCCGACCACGATGACCGAACGGCCGGAGTAGTCGACGCGCTTGCCCAGCAGGTTCTGGCGGAACCGGCCCTGCTTGCCCTTGAGCATGTCGGACAGCGACTTCAGCGGGCGGTTACCCGGGCCGGTGACCGGCCGGCCGCGACGGCCGTTGTCGAACAGCGCGTCGACGGCCTCCTGGAGCATCCGCTTCTCGTTGTTGACGATGATCTCGGGCGCGCCGAGGTCGATCAGCCGCTTGAGGCGGTTGTTCCGGTTGATCACGCGGCGGTACAGGTCGTTCAGGTCCGAGGTGGCGAAGCGGCCACCGTCGAGCTGCACCATCGGGCGCAGGTCCGGCGGGATGACCGGGACGCAGTCCAGCACCATGCCGAGCGGCGAGTTGCGGGTGTTCAGGAACGCCGCGACGACCTTGAGTCGCTTGAGCGCCCGGATCTTCCGCTGGCCCTTGCCGGACCGGATGGTCTCCCGCAGGCTCTCGGCCTCGGCGTCGAGGTCCATGTTCTGGACCAACGCCTTGATCGCCTCGGCGCCCATGGACCCGGTGAAGTACTCACCGAACCGGTCGCGCAGCTCGCGGTAGAGCAGCTCGTCGGTGACCAGCTGCTTCGGCTCCAGCTTGCGGAAGGTGTCCAGCACCTCGTCCAGGCGGTCGATCTCGCGCTGGGCCCGGTCGCGGATCTGGCGCATCTCGCGCTCTCCGCCCTCCTTGACCTTGCGCCGGACGTCCGCCTTGGCACCCTCGGCCTCCAGCTCGGCCAGGTCGGCCTCGAGCTTGGCGGCCCGCTTCTCGATCTCCGAGTCGCGGCTGTTCTCGGACTGCCGCTTCTCGGCCAGGATCTCGTTCTCGATCGTCGAGAGGTCACGGTGACGCGACTCCGCGTCAACGCTCGTCACGACGTACGAGGCGAAGTAGATGATCTTTTCGAGGTCCTTGGGGGCGAGGTCCAGCAGGTAGCCCAGCCGGCTCGGAACGCCCTTGAAGTACCAGATGTGGGTCACCGGAGCGGCGAGCTCGATGTGCCCCATCCGCTCACGACGGACCTTGGAGCGAGTCACCTCAACGCCGCAGCGCTCACAGATGATGCCCTTGAACCGAACGCGCTTGTACTTACCGCAGTAGCACTCCCAGTCCCGCTGCGGACCGAAGATCTTCTCGCAGAAGAGCCCGTCCTTTTCCGGCTTCAGGGTGCGGTAGTTGATCGTCTCAGGCTTCTTGACCTCGCCGTGCGACCACTGACGGATGTCGTCGGCGGTGGCGAGACCAATGCGCAGCTCGTCGAAGAAGTTGACGTCGAGCACTATGTCCCCTATGTCGTCGTCTGTACTGCTAATTCTCGGGTGGGGTCGGGAGCCGGCGAGCCGGCCCCCGACCACTCACCTCAGACCTCTTCGACCGAGCTCGGCTCGCGCCGGGACAGGTCGATGCCCAGCTCCTCAGCGGCCCGGAACACCTCGTCGTCGGTCTCGCGCATTTCCAGGGCCACACCGTCGCTGGAGAGCACCTCAACGTTGAGGCACAGCGACTGCAGCTCCTTGAGCAGCACCTTGAACGACTCCGGGATGCCCGGCTCCGGGATGTTCTCGCCCTTGACGATGGCCTCGTAGACCTTCACTCGGCCGAGCACGTCGTCGGACTTGATCGTGAGCAGCTCCTGCAGGGCGTAGGCAGCGCCGTACGCCTGCATCGCCCAGCACTCCATCTCACCGAAACGCTGACCACCGAACTGCGCCTTACCACCCAGCGGCTGCTGCGTGATCATCGAGTACGGTCCGGTCGAACGAGCGTGGATCTTGTCGTCGACCAGGTGGTTGAGCTTCAGGATGTAGACGTAGCCGACCGCGATCGGGTCCGGCAGCGGCTCGCCGGAACGACCGTCGAACAACTGCGCCTTGCCGGTACGACCGATCAGCTGCTTGCCGTCCCGGTTGGGCAGGGTCGACTCGAGGAGACCGGAGATCTCCTCCTCGCGGGCACCGTCGAAGACCGGGGTGGCCACGTTGGTGTCACCCTCGGACTCGTGCGCGTCGATCGAGCGGAGCTGGCGCTTCCAGTCGGCGTCGTCACCCTCGACCTTCCAACCGGTCTTGGCGACCCAACCGAGGTGGGTCTCCAGCACCTGGCCGATGTTCATCCGGCTCGGCACACCGAGCGGGTTGAGCACGATGTCGACCGGGGTGCCGTCCTCGAGGAACGGCATGTCCTCGATCGGCAGGATCTTCGAGATGACACCCTTGTTGCCGTGCCGGCCGGCGAGCTTGTCGCCGTCCTGGATCTTGCGCTTCTGGGCGACGTAGACCCGGACCAGCTCGTTGACACCCGGCGGCAACTCGTCGCCGTCCTCGCGTGAGAACGTGCGCACACCGATGACCGTGCCGGTCTCGCCGTGCGGCACCTTCAGCGAGGTGTCCCGAACCTCACGCGCCTTCTCACCGAAGATCGCGCGGAGCAGGCGCTCCTCCGGGGTCAGCTCGGTCTCGCCCTTGGGCGTGACCTTGCCGACCAGGATGTCGCCGGGGACGACCTCGGCGCCGATCCGGATGATGCCGCGCTCGTCGAGGTCAGCGAGCATTTCCTCGCTGACGTTCGGGATGTCGCGGGTGATCTCCTCCGGGCCGAGCTTGGTGTCCCGGGCGTCGACCTCGTGCTCCTCGATGTGGATCGAGGTGAGCACGTCCTGCTGCACGAGGCGCTGCGACAGGATGATCGCGTCCTCGTAGTTGTGGCCCTCCCAGCACATGAACGCCACCAGCAGGTTGCGTCCGAGTGCCATCTCGCCCTCGTCGGTGCACGGACCGTCGGCGATGACCTGACCGGCCTCGACGCGGTCGCCCTCGAAGACGACCGGCTTCTGGTTGACGCAGGAGCCGGCGTTGGAGCGGCGGAACTTGTGCAGCAGGTACGTCCGGCGGTGGCCGTCATCCTGGTGGATGGTGACGTAGTCGGCGCAGAGATCCTCGATCACACCGCCGACCTCGGCGACCACCACGTCGCCAGCGTCGACCGCGGCCCGGTACTCCATGCCCGTACCCACGAGCGGCGCCTCGGCCTTAACCAGCGGCACCGCCTGGCGCTGCATGTTCGCGCCCATCAGTGCCCGGTTGGCGTCGTCGTGCTCAAGGAACGGGATCATGGCGGTCGCGACCGAGGTCATCTGCCGGGGCGAGACGTCCATGTAGTCGACGGCACCGGGGACGACGTCCTCGGTCTCGCCGCCCTTACGACGGCAGAGCACCCGGTCCTCGGCGAACGTGCCGTCAGCCTTCAGGCGCGCGTTGGCCTGGGCCTTGACGAACCGGTCCTCCTCGTCCGCGGTCAGGTAGTCGATCTGGTCGGTGACCCGACCCTCGACGACCTTCCGGTACGGCGTCTCGATGAAGCCGAACGGGTTGACCCGGGCGAAGGTGGACAGCGCGCCGATCAGGCCGATGTTCGGGCCTTCCGGCGTCTCGATCGGGCACATCCGGCCGTAGTGGGACGGGTGCACGTCGCGGACCTCGAAGCCGGCCCGCTCCCGGGACAGACCACCCGGGCCGAGCGCGCTCAGCCGACGCCGGTGGGTCAGGCCCGCCAGCGGGTTGGTCTGGTCCATGAACTGGGACAGCTGGGACGTCCCGAAGAACTCCTTGATCGCCGCCACCACCGGGCGGATGTTGATCAGGGTCTGCGGGGTGATCGCCTCGACGTCCTGCGTGGTCATCCGCTCGCGGACGACCCGCTCCATCCGGGACAGGCCGACCCGAACCTGGTTCTGGATCAGCTCGCCCACGGTACGAAGGCGCCGGTTGCCGAAGTGGTCGATGTCGTCGGCCTCGTAGCCGTCCTCACCGGCGTGCAGCCGGCACAGGTACTCCACGGTGGCGACGATGTCGTCCTCGGTCAGCGTGCCGGTGGTGATCGGCACGCCAACTTCGAGCTTCTTGTTGAACTTGTAGCGCCCGACCTTGGCGACGTCGTACCTCTTCGGGTTGAAGAAGAGGTTGTCGAGCAGGGTCTGGGCGTTCTCGCGCGTCGGCGGCTCGCCAGGGCGCAGCTTGCGGTAGATGTCGAGCAGAGCCTCGTCGGCGCCGGCGATGTGGTCCTTCTCGAGCGTGGTCATCATCAGCTCGGACCAGCCGAACTTCTCACGGATCCGCTCGGCCGACCATCCGATGGCCTTGAGCAGGACGGTGACGGCCTGCCGACGCTTGCGGTCGATACGTACACCGACCGTGTCGCGCTTATCGATGTCGAACTCCAGCCAGGCACCCCGACTCGGGATGACCTTGACGCTGGAGAGGTCGCGGTCGGAGGTCTTGTCCGGCTGCTTGTCGAAGTACACGCCCGGAGACCGGACGAGCTGGCTGACCACGACGCGCTCGGTGCCGTTGATGACGAAGGTGCCCTTGGGCGTCATCATCGGGAAGTCACCCATGAACACCGTCTGGCTCTTGATCTCGCCAGTGGTGTTGTTGGTGAACTCCGCGGTCACGAAGAGCGGAGCGCAGTAGGTCAGGTCCTTCTCCTTGCACTCCTCGATCGAGGCCTTGACCTCGTCGAAGCGCGGCGCTGAGAAGGAGAGCGACATGGTGCCGGAGAAGTCCTCAATGGGACTGATCTCTTCAAGGATCTCCGCGAGACCCGATCGTGCGTGCGGGTCGTCCGCCGACCGGCCCTGCCAAGCCTCGTTGCCGACGAGCCAGTCGAAGGACTCGTTCTGAATGGCAAGGAGGTTGGGGACCTCGAGGTGTTCGGTGATCCTGCCGAATGAAACTCGGCGGGGAGCGAATGCGCTCGACGTACGACTGGTCTTCGCAGGGCGGGAAGCTGCCAAGATGCGTCCTTCCGAGGACCGGTGCTGCAGAACGGCTGGTACGCGTGCACTCCAATGACCCCACCAGAAATATCCGTAAACGGACATTTCCAAGCAGGGGTCAAGTCGGAAGGCAGCGCAAACTAGCAGTGTAGCCGAGAGGCTAACCGCTGTCCAGCCCACCCCGCAGGTTGTTTGCGGAGCGCGCCTCGGCCCCCGTCAACCGGGGTCTGCCGGGCCGCTCAGAACGCAACTCCCCACTGGGCCGCTCGGGTTACAGCGGCCGATGGTGCCGTCGCTGTCATACCCACGTCGTGGCCGTCGCAAGCGCGGTGTCTTGCTGGTGTCAGCGTGCCTGGCAGCCCCGGGCCGCGTCAAGGGCCGGTATCCGGGTTGTCCCTTGTTTCCCACTGGAGGGCGACCCGCCACGCTCGTTCGGGTCAAGGGTACCCATGGTTTGGAGCCCAGCTCAGGACCTGGCGCAGCCAGATCCACCAACACGGCGGGCGGTGATCCGTGTCGGATCACCGCCCGCCGTGACGCGATGGTGTCCCAGCTCACGAGCCGGGTACGCGTTGGTGGAACGTCAGGTCACTTGAGGGTGACCTTGGCGCCCTCACCCTCGAGCTTGGCCTTCGCCTTGTCGGCGGTCTCCTTGTTGACCTTCTCCAGGATGGCCTTCGGCGCGGACTCGACCGCGTCCTTGGCCTCCTTGAGGCCCAGGCCGGTCAGCTCACGCACGACCTTGATGACCTGGATCTTCTTGCCACCGTCAGCCTCGAGGATGACGTCGAACTCGTCCTGCTCCGGCTCGGCCTCGGCCGCAGCGCCGCCGCCGCCGCCACCCTGGGCGATCGCGACCGGAGCGGCAGCGGTGACCTCGAAGGTCGTCTCGAACTGCTTCACGAACTCAGAGAGCTCGATCAGCGTCATCTCCTTGAACGCGTCGAGCAGCTCGTCGGTGCTGAGCTTCGCCATATCTGGCGTCCTTTCCTGATTCTGTTAAGTAAGAACTGGTGCGCCGTGGGGGCCTCAGGCCGCCTCGGCGCCCTCCTTCTCGCGCTTGTCCTGCAGTGCAGCCGCCAGACGGGCGGTCTTCGACAGCGGGGCCTGGAACAGGGCCGCGGCCTTGCTCAGGTTGCCCTTCATCGCGCCGGCCAGCTTGGCCAGCAGCACCTCGCGGGACTCCAGGTCGGCGAGCTTCGTGACCTCGGCCGCGGTGATGGCCTTGCCCTCGAAGACACCGCCCTTGATGACGAGCTTCGGGTTGGCCTTCGCGAAGTCGCGAAGCCCCTTCGCCGCCTCGACGACGTCGCCCGAAACGAAAGTCAGCGCGGTAGGACCGGTGAACAGCTCGTCGAGGCCGGTGATGCCCGCGTCCGTCGCAGCACGCTTGGCCAGCGTGTTCTTCGCGACCGTGTAGCTGGTATCGGCGCCGAGCGAGCGCCGAAGCTGGGTGAGCTGGGAAACCGTCAGACCGCGGTACTCGGTCAGCACGGTGGCGCCCGAGCTGCGGAAGCTCTCGGTCAGCTCAGCGACGGCCGTGGCCTTGTCGGCCCGGATCGGCTTGTCCGCCATGTCCCTCCTCTCTCGTTACTCGAGGCTGGTCCCCGTCTCGGCCGAAGCCGGAACGGGGGCGGAGGCAGCGCGACAACGAAAAAGCCCCGGCGCAGGGCGCACGGGGCGAGGGCCGGCGGATCGTCATGGTCGGCGGACCATGCTCACTGCCGAGTTACGCTTGCCGCCCTACGCGGGTCGCCCGTTGTCGCGGGACCTTCGACCGTGCCGAAGCACGGTGACCAGCGGTCTCTGGGTGGTTCCTCATCCATGAGAACACGGATGACGGTTGAACAGTACGCGCCCCGACCAGCAGCACCAAATCGCGCCCGGTGAGCCACGTCACCCGTACCGATGCCGGTCAGCCCTGGGCCCGCCGGCGCGACAGGTAGCCGCCGACGACAGCGGCGCTCCAGGCCAGCGCCCACCCGCTCAGCCCCAGCAGGGTCAGCGCGGCCGCGTCGCCGGCGGTGGTGCGAGCGGCCGCCATGATCGGCGGTGCCAGCCAGGGAGCCACCGAGCCGGTCAGGCCGAACACCACCGCGCCGACCCCGCCGAGGGCCAACACCGCGACGCCGTACCCGGCGCCACCCACCGACGCCCGACTGGCCAGCGCCCCAAGAGCAACCGCAGCGGGTACGACCAGCAGGTGCGCCCACAATCCCAGGGCGAGCCCGACCGGAATCGACCGGTCCCCCGGGTCGACCGGGCCGGACACCCCGCCGACCAGCCACGGAAAGAGCAGCGCGACGGCCACCGTCACCAGCGCCGCCACCGCGGCGGCGAGCAGCCCGGCCGAACGCTCCCGCGCCACCCCGACCGTCACCTGCGCCAGCCGACGTTGCACGTCCGGCTCGACGTCCAACAGGATCTTGGTCTGCCAGGCGAGCACCGGGAAGAGCACGACCGCGGAGACCCCGTACGCCTCCGCGGGCTGGGCCCGGCCACCGCCGTACAGGGTGCCGAGCGTGATCAGGCCGGCGAGCAACGGCGCCAACGCCCGGCCGGTTCGCAGGAAACCAGCCAGCCGCATCCGGACCAGGGCGGTCACCGGGTCTCCCCCGCTGCCGACTCGACCGCGACGTCAGCGGCCTCCGGCTGCCCCGCTGTCAGCTCCCCGGCCATCCCGAGCGGCGGCTCGGCGGGTCGGGCGGCACCGGCCGACCGGGGCGGCTCGACGGGTAGCGCCTAGGATCCGGCGGTGGAGGCGTCGGAGCGCACCCGCAGCACCTGGTGGCCCTCGGCGCGCAACCGGGCGACGGTGCCGGCGACCCGCGCGGCCGGCACCGCGACCTCGACCACAGCGATCGTCTCGTCCGTCGACGACGTCTCCTCGGAGAGCGAGCCGTCGGCCACCAACCAGCGGCGCGCGGCCGGAAGCCGGACCGTCTCGCCGCGGTGGTCGCTGACCAGGACGGACCCGTCGGCGGCGAGCACCTCGGCGATCAGCTCGGGCACCAACTCACGGGTGGCGGCGTCCAGGCCCTCCCACGGCTCGTCGAGCACCAGCAGGCCCGGTGGGCGCAGCAGCGCCTGGGCGAGGCCGACCTTCTGCGCGGTGCCCTTGGACAGCTCCGGCAACCGGACCGAGTGGAAGGCGGCCAGCCCGAGCCGGTCCGTCCAGGAGGTCACCGCCTCGTCGGCCGCAGCCCTGCTCAGCCCCGCCACCCGGGCCATCCCGGTCAGATAGCGGGTCACAGTGAACGGTTGGTCCGCGGGGAAACGCTCCGGCACCCAACCCACCCGTGCCGGCCGGTCAGTGACCCGGCCCCGGCCCGGGCGGAGGACCCCCGCGGCCACCTGGAGCAGTGTCGACTTGCCCACCCCGTTGCGGCCCAGCACGATCGCCACCTCGCCGGGACCGATCCGCACGTCGATGCCCTGCAGCACCCACGGCCCCCGCCGGTGGTACCGCAACCAGACGTTCTCCAGCCGCATGGCGTCGAGCCTGCCACACCTGGAACGCGCCGGGGCGCCGCCACTGTCGTGGCGGCGCCCCGGCGGAGCGATCTGTCGACTCAGGCGTCGGCCTGGTCCTCCCGAAGGTTCTTCACCAGGTTCGGGTCGACCGGGACGCCCGGGCCCATCGTGGTGGTCAGGATGACCTTGCGCAGGTACTTGCCCTTGGCCGCGGACGGCTTGGCACGCAGCACCTCGTCGAGCACCGCAGCGTAGTTGTCCACCAGCTGGGTCTCCGTGAAGGAGGCCTTGCCGATGATCAGGTGCAGGTTGGAGTGCTTGTCCACCCGGAAGGTGATCTTGCCGCCCTTGATGTCCTGCACCGCCTTGGTGACGTCCATCGTCACCGTGCCGGTCTTCGGGTTCGGCATGAGACCGCGCGGGCCCAGGATCCGCGCGATCCGGCCGATCTTGGCCATCTGGTCCGGCGTGGCGATCGCCGCGTCGAAGTCAAGCCAACCACCCTGGATGCGGGCGACCAGCTCATCGGTGCCCACCTCGTCCGCACCCGCGGCGGCGGCCTCTTCGGCCTTCGCGCCGCTGGCGAACACGATCACGCGGGCGGTCTTACCGGTGCCGTGCGGCAGGTTGACCACGCCGCGGACCATCTGGTCCGCCTTGCGGGGGTCGACGCCGAGGCGCATGGCGACCTCGACCGTGGCGTCGAACTTGACGTTGGTGGTCTCCTTGGCCAGCTTCACGGCCTCGGTGGGGGTGTAGAGCTTCGACCGGTCGATGACATCGGCGGCCTTGCGGTAGCTCTTGCTGCGCTGCATTGCTGATTACTCCTGTGGTCTCTGGCGGGCCGCTCGGCGCGAGCCCTCCCACGGTTTGGGTCGAAGGCCGGGGCCGACGTCAGTCGTTGACGGTGATGCCCATCGACCGGGCGGTGCCGGCGATGATCTTCTCGGCCTGGGCGATGTCGTTGGCGTTGAGGTCGGCCATCTTCTTCTCGGCGATCTCACGCAGCTGAGCGCGGCTGACCGAGCCGACCTTCTCGGACTGCGGAACACCCGAACCCTTCTGCACACCGGCAGCCTTGATCAGCAGCCGGGCAGCGGGCGGGGTCTTCAGCACGAACGTGAAGGACCGGTCCTCGAACACGCTGATCTCGGCGGGGACGATGTCGCCCCGCTGAGACTCGGTCTGCGCGTTGTAGGACTTGCAGAACTCCATGATGTTCACGCCGTGCTGGCCGAGCGCGGGGCCGACCGGCGGCGCCGGCGTGGCCTGGCCCGCCGGCAACTGAAGCGTGAACGTCTTGACGAGCTTCTTCTTCGGAGGCATGTCACTTCCTGGGGCTTGGAGCTGGGAAAATGCGGCTGTCGCCGCCCTCGGGCGCGCACGGTCAGCGCGGTGCGACAGCGGCGACATTCAAGAGTAGCGCAGGCCGCAGCCCACTCGTCCGCCGAGGTCGAGCGAGAGCGCGTACGCCGACGTCGGCGGCGGGCCGGGCCCGCCGCCGACGACCAATCAGATCTTGGCGACCTGGTTGAAGTTGAGCTCCACCGGAGTCTCACGACCGAAGATCGACACCAGCACCTTGAGCTTCTGCTGGTCGGCGTTGATCTCGCTGATCGTGGCCGGCAGCGACGCGAACGCGCCGTCGGTGACGGTGACGGAGTCGCCCACCTCGAAGTCGAGGACCTTGATCTCCGGCTTCGCCTTCTTCTGCTCGGTCTCGACCGCCGGCGCCAGCCACTTCAGCACCTCGTCGAGCGAGAGCGGAGCGGGCCGGTCGGCCCGGTCGGTCGCGCCGACGAAGCCGGTCACACCCGGGGTGTTCCGGACACAGGAGTAGGACTCGGCGGTCAACTCCATCCGGACCAGGATGTAGCCCGGGAAGACCTTGGCCTGGATCTGCGAACGCTTACCGTTCTTGACCTCGACCTCTTCCCGGGTCGGCACCTCGACCTGGTAGATGAAGTCCTCCATGTCGAGGCTCGTGATCCGGGTCTCGAGGTTGGTCTTGACCTTGTTCTCGTAGCCGGCGTACGAGTGCACCACGTACCAGTCGCCCGGCGCGTAACGCAGCTTCTGCCTCAGCTCCGCGACGGGGTCGTAGTCCTCGTCCGGTGCGGGCTCGGTCGTAGGGAACTCCGGCTCGCTGGCGGCCTCGACCGACTCGTCACCAGCCGCCGTCGCGACCGTGGACTGCTCGTCCACCGGTCCGGCGGTCTCGTCGTACTCAGGCACGCTCGCTCACTTCCGTCACTATGGCTGGAGGCAGCCGGTCAGTCCGAGTTGCCAAAGACAAACAACACGACCTTGGCGAAGCCGAAGTCCAGCACACCCACGATCGTCAGCATCACCGCGACGAACGCCACCACCACGGCGGTGTAGGTCAGCAACTCCTTGCGGGTCGGCCAGATGACCTTACGCAGTTCAGCTACGACCTCGCGGAAGAACCGGGCGATGCGGCCGAAGACGCCCACCCGACCCGTTTCCGACCGCGTGGTCGGCCGGCTGTCCGCCGACTCCGCCCGGGCACGGGACCGCGTGGCGGTGCCCCCCCGGGAAACCGGCTCGTCCGCGCCGGAGGCGTCGTCGTCGGCCACGTCGTCGACGACCTCGTCGTCCAGACGATCGTCGCCGTCGTCGTCGCGCCGCTTGTTGTCGGCCACTTCGCCCTCCGTCGCGGAATCTGGGGTCGCACGCCGAGTGGCGTACGCGGCGCTGGTCACGCCGGCCGGACCCAACCGTCCCGCGACGGGCCGCGGCCGGTGGATCACCCGGAGGGCCCCGATTGCCTCGGAGCCACCCCGCCGATGCCACCACCACGGGCCGGACGCCGCCAAGCTGGCGGCGCGACCCACGGGAACGGTCAGGCCTGAGGCGCAGGGGTGACAGGACTTGAACCTGCAGCCTGCGGTTTTGGAGACCGCTGCTCTGCCAATTGAGCTACACCCCTATGTGGCAACACTCGCCCCACGCGGCCACAGACGACCGAGCAGGGGTCACTTGCCCCACGGCGGACCAGTGTACGGGTAGCCGCCCGACTTTCCCAACCGGTCTCTCCGCCACGCGTGGCGGGCTCGATTCAGCGTGCCGTCCGGATGGTTGCCCGCGCCTGTGACAGCACCTTCTCACCCAGGCAGGTGGCGGTCACCTCGAGTCGGGTGAGACCGTCCTCGGTCACCTCGCGGATCCGCGCGGTCACCTCAATCTCGGTCCCCTGGTCGTCGTCGGGGACCACCACCGGACGGGTGAAACGCACGCCGTACTCGACCACCGCGTCCGGCGACCCGGCCCACTCGGTGACCGCCCGCCCGACCAGCGCCATGGTGAACATGCCGTGGGCGATCACCCCGGGCAGGCCCACCTTCGTGGCCACCCGGTCGCTCCAGTGGATCGGGTTGAAGTCGCCCGAGGCGCCGGCGTAGCGGACCAGGTCCGCGCGGGTCACCTGAAACGTCTGTGCTGGCAACTCCATCTCACGCCTCCCCGCGAATGACATACCTGGCCCAGACCGCGACCACGGGTTCCCCGCCGACGGTGCTCACGTCGGTACGCGTGGTCAGGAAGCCGTGCCCACCCCTGGTGCTGACGTCCTCGATGGTGTTGGTGCAGACCAGTTCGTCGCCGGCGACCACCGGCCGGGTGTACGCGAACCGCTGGTCGCCGTGCACCAGGCGGCTGTAGTCGACACCCAGAGCCGGGTCCTCGATGATCTGGCTGCTCGCGGCCATCGTCACGATCACCGGAAACGTCGGCGGGGCCACCACGTCAGGGTGGCCCAGCGCCCGCGCGGCCTCCGGGTCGTGGTGAGCCGGGTCGGTGGCGCCGATGGCACTGGCGAACTCGCGGATCTTTTCTCGGCCCACCTGGTAGGGGGCGGTCGGCGGATACGTCCGGCCGACGAAGGAAGGGTCCAGAGGCATGCCGCGAACCTACACGGAAAGCCCAATCGCCGACCTGATCGGTAGGCGGCGGCAGAGCCGCACCAAACCGGTCAGATCGGCGATCGGAAAGCTTCGACAGCGGCCGGCCCTGAGGCCGGCCAGCAGTCAGCGGGTCTCGCGGTGGACCGTGTGCCGACCGTCACGCGGGCAGAACTTCTTCAGCTCGATGCGGTCGGGGTCGTTGCGCCGGTTCTTGCGCGTGATGTAGTTGCGCTCCTTGCACTCCACACACGCCAAAGTGATCTTCGGCCGGACATCGGTAGCCTTCGCCACGGCGGAGTGCCTTCCTCGCTAACGGAAACAACTACGACGCGCCAGCCTAGACGCTGACAGCGCGGACATGCAAAGTGGGCGCCAGAAGCGCCCATTTTCTTACGACCACCGGCAACGAGCCCGGAAGACGAGAGTAGCGGTGGCCGGACTTGAACCGGCGACACAGCGATTATGAGCCGCTTGCTCTACCATCTGAGCTACACCGCTGCGATGGGTCCAGCTGAACCCTCGAGCCCCCTTACGGAATCGAACCGTAGACCTTCTCCTTACCATGGAGACGCTCTGCCGACTGAGCTAAGGGGGCCTGCGCGATCTCCCCGTGGGGCGCGCAGGAGTAAGAGTACACGGCCCGGCTCGACAGGTGAAATCGGATCCCCGGTGATCGTCCGCGCCCTGCTCAGGGCACGACACGCAGGCGCGGAAGCTCCCCGTTGGCGACCGTCTCCGGCTCGACCTGGGCACCGAACCAGGCAGCCAGCCGCTCGTACGGCAGCGGCCTGCTGAACAGGAAGCCCTGCCCGATCTCACAACCGATGTCCTGGAGAAGCTCCAGGGTCAGCTCGCTCTCCACCCCCTCGGCCACCACCGCCAGACCGAACTGCTGGGAGAGGGTGACCACCGCGTTGACGATCGCCAGGTCCCCCGGGTCGGTCGCCATGCCCTGCACGAAGGAGCGGTCCACCTTCACCTCGTGCACAGGCAGCCGGCGCAGATGCGCCAGGGACGAGTCACCCGTGCCGAAGTCGTCCACCGACAGCCGTACGCCGAGATCCCGCAGCCGTTGCAGGGTGGGGATCGGCCGGTCCGTGCCGTCCAGCACCCCCGACTCGGTGATCTCCAGGGTGAGGCGCTGCGCCGGCACCTTGTACTCGGTCAACAACTCCTGGACCCGGTCCGGGAAGTGCTGGTCGATGAGCGTACGAGCCGAAAGGTTGACCGCGATGGGCAGCGGTTGGTCGGCCAGCGCCCAGTCCCGGCTGCGCCGAAGGCCCTCCCGGAGGACCACCTCGGTGAGCCGGCTCAACTGGCCGGTGTGCTCGGCCACCGCCACGAAGTCCTCGGGTGCGACAGTGCCGTGCGCCGGGTGCTCCCAGCGAGCCAGACACTCCACACCCACCAGGCGCCGGTCGCGCAGGGTCACCTTGGGCTGGAAGTAGACCTCCAGCTCGTCCTGGTCCAGTGCTCGGCGCAGGTCGCCGGCCAGACCCAACCGGCGCAGCGAACGGGACTCCAGTGCGGGATTGAACAACTGCACGCTGCCCGGCACCGACTTGGCCGCAGTGGCGGCGAGGTCGACCCGGAGCAGCAGGGTCGCCGCGTCGCTGCCATGATCCGGGTGTACGGCCACCCCGACGGCGGTGTCCACGTCGAGGGTGAGCGCGTCGAAGACCATCTCGTCGCGGATCTGGTCGCGCAGTTGGGCGGCCAACTCTAGCGCCGCCTCAGCGCTCTCCAACCGCAGCGTCACCAGGAACTCGTCCCCGCCGGCACGGCCAACCAGAGCCGACGACGGCGCGCTGGCCCGCAACCGATTGGCGACCTCGGTGAGGACCTTGTCCCCGGCCGCGTGCCCCAGGGACTCGTTGACCTGGCGCAGGCCGTCGACGTCGAAGAGCAGCAGCGCCACCACCTCGCCCGGTGCGCGGATCTTGACCGACTCGTCCAACGCTCCGGTGATCCGCCGCCGGTTGGGCAGTCGGGTCAACGTGTCGTGGTGCGCGTCGTGCCGGAGCCGGTCGACCAGCCGCGAATTCTCCAGGGCCACGGCCGCGTGCGCTGCCACGGTCTCGAAGATGGGGATGTCACCACGGGTGAAATGGCCGACGTCGCTGAGCCGGTTGGCGACCTCCAGGGTGCCGATGACCGCCTGGCCGGACCGGAGCGGCACGACGATGACGTCCTTGATCTTGCCGAGACTCAGGGCCTGGCGCTCGTTCGACTCTTCGTCGAAGGCGCGCCCCACCGCGATGGTCCGCCCCTCGCCAGCGGCTCGCTGGCGGAGGGAGGCCGGCGTCCGTACGACGTCGAGCAGACCCGGATCGTCAACCCTGGCGGTGAGTAACACCTCAGGATGGCGGCCCAGGGCGGGCAGCCACAGAGTCGCGTACTCGGCCTGCATCAGGGCCCTGACCCGACCCAGGAGAGCATCGACGAGCGTCCCGTCCTGACCGCGCTCCCCGATTGCGCGGGTCAGGTCGTACATCGCGGCCAGCGTCCGGTGTTGCCGGAAGAACTCCGCGTAGGAGCGGTAGACCAGAATTAGGGCCACACCGAGTGCAATCAGCAGCACCAACGACCACCAGGTGGTCGTGACGGCAATCAGAATGATCAAACCGAGCGAGACGTTGATCGCCGCAGTGAGCAGGGCGGGGCGTGCGGTGCGAAGAGAGTCCCGTCCCGCCGGCCAGCCCTGTAGGAGGGTATGCACGCCGACGATGCCCGCAAGGCTGACGAGGATCACCGCGGTCACGGCCGCGAAAAGACTCAGCCATGTACCGGGGTCGTCCACCTCCTTCGAGGGCGGTAGCGCCTGAAGGAGGAGGACGGCGAGAGAGGTCCCGGCGGCCGCCTTGGCCACGTTGAACCAGAACTTGACGGGCGCGAACCGGTGCCGCGTCTGCGTGAGCATGGACGCCACCGTGTAGATGGCGACGACGGTCAGCGGTGGTAGCAGAAAGAGCGCTAGTACCAGCGGAATCTCGGTCAGGGTCATGCCGAACGACTGCCGCCGGACGACAAAGTTGAGGACCGGCATGCCCACGGCGGCCATGGCGACCAACAACAGGAGCGCGAGAAGCCATTCACCGAAAGGCTGGGAGGACACCAGCCCTGTGACCATGGAACAGATCGCTGCGAAGAACACCAGCGGCGCGGTGATGAACCAGGCACGATCCGCCGAACGGCGTCGCGATCGATCACGCGGAGCCATACCGCTCCCTACGGCGCCTGCGGTTACCGCCCTTGAGTGGGGATGAGCTGAACCAGTCAGCGACCACTGCCGAAGACAGTGTTCTCCGGAACGACAGTCCAGATGAGATCGATGGCCTGAGCTCCGCTGGCACTGCCGTCGAAGAGGCCGGCGGGGAAGGCAACGATGGTGGCGGCAGCGAGAACAAGGAGGAGAGACCCACCGAGTCGGCCTAGCCTTCGACCAGACATGATCGCTCCTGTCGGGAGATGTACAGCGTTGATGGAGGTTCCACGATCGTGCCACAGCGCGGGCAGCCAGAGAAGTGGTGGTCGCCCTACTGGCCCCACCGTCTGTTACTTCCCGCCGTTCGGCCTACGGCCCCCAACGCACCGGACCAGATCACAAGCTTGCGGGGTGGTTCACCGCTTCACGCAGCGTTGAATACGACCTTCACCGCAATTCGGGGCCAGCTGTAGGCACTCGCCACATTCTCCGACGGTCACCGTCAGCAACACCTCAACAGCCGGCGACGAACCCGCGCCTCCAATCCGGCCATCGACCACCATACCGGCTCCTCGCCATCCCGCCAGCCCCTCGTCGGGTTCATTTCAGTGGGCGGACAGCAACATGGGCGCTGATCACGAGCAGTGGATGCGCAGCTAACATCGCACTTGACATCGGCGGCGACAGATGGAGCGCGCTCCGGCGTAGGTCAACTCCGCCACGAGCCCGAGCGCCAACCTGACGGCAGACCCACCGACAGGATCACCGCAACGCCCGGAACACGACCGCAGTCCTGTGGAGCGGTCAGACCGAGCACGGCGGCCGGCGCGATCTCGGCCGCATGCGACTGTCTGATCGCAGGTGTGGACGGTCCGACCCTCGCGATCCTCTCGCCGACATCTCGCCAACCAAGGGCAACGAGGGTGACGACCTGCGACGTTGGCTTGAGAGCACCCGTACACCAGCACAACGACAGCGGACGTCGACGCAGACGTCATCGCCGAAGCTCGCCATCTCGTCTTCGACACCACAGCCAAGATCAGCAGCTGAAAGAAGGTCGCTCATCGAGTGCGTGGCTGATCTTGTCGTTCATGGTGTCGCCGCTGCGGATGAGTTGGCGGCCAGACAAACGACAACGGCCCCGATCAGCATCTCTGCTGGTCGAGGGCCGTGTCTGCACCTGGTGGCGGGTAGAGGATTCGAACCTCTGAAGCTTTCGCGACGGATTTACAGGGCGTCGGCGATCTTGCCAGCCTCAGCGCACCTGAACTGCTATCTCTGTCCCGCAGCCCGGTGCCGGCTGACTCGTCGCCCACCATCTGCCCACGCCCACAGAACTCACGACTCTTGCAGGACCAGACCATCTGGCGCACGCCCGCCTGGCCAGTCAGCGAATGCGGGCATGGCAAGGAATGTCGCTTTGTCGAAGACAACCTTCCCACCACTGAATTTCGCCTCGTCAAAGTTCACTAGCCCACCACTGAACTTCACCCCGCCAAAGAACACCTCCCCACCGCTGAACGACGCCACGCCGAAGGACACCTCCCCACCGCTGACCTTCGCCCCAGCGAACGATGCAACCCCACCACTGAACGTCGCCCCATCAAAGACCACGTCCCCACCGCTAAAATTCGCTCCGCTAAAGGACACCTCCCCGCCGCTGAAGGTCGCCCCACCAAGGGTCACCCATCCACGACTGAACGTCCCCGCGTAAAAGGACACACGCCCACCACTGACCGTTGTCCCCTCCAAAGACACCTGCCCACCATCGAACGTCGCATGGTCAAAGGACACATGCCCACCACTGAACGTCGTCCCCTCGAAGGACACCTGCCCACCATCGAACGTCGCATAGTCAAAGGACACACGCCCACCACTGAACGTCGTCCCCTCGAAGGACACCTGCCCACCATCGAACGTCGCATAGTCAAAGAACACTCGCCCGCCACTGACCGTCGCTTCGTCGAAGGCCACAACCCCGGCGCTGAACGTCGCCCCGACGAAGGACACCCGTCCGCCGCTGAACGTCACACCCGAAAAGTCCCCGCCATCGAAGACGGCGCCTGTGAAGTCGAGGTCGCAGCCGCTCCATGAGGTCGCGTCATCTTCGGCAGGACGTAAATGTCTGCCGACGAGGCGTATGACAGTGTGACGCACTTCCCGCTCCTCCCGAGCGGCCCGGACCGTCTCCGCATCCATCATCGGCGCCTGACTGTCGGCCTGTGTCGGCATCTCGCTCGGGGCATCCGAGGGTGGGATGTATGGCATCCGGAGGTAGGCGCAGAGGACGTCAATGCAGGTCTGTCGCCCTTCTCGCCAGTCATCAGCGAGTCCGGCCATGGCGTAAACGCCCGCCAGGCGTACGGCCGCTTTCTCCGACCCGAGCTGCTCGGATGCTTTGGCGAAGCGTTCGTTGAACAGCCGGATGCCGTTGCGGTCAGTCTCGATCTTTGCCCGTTCATCGGCCGCCTCAGCGAGAGCCTTGGTCACTTCGGCACGCAGATCAGCAGCCTGCGCCAGCTGATGAGCGAATTCCGCCAGCGCGTTCGTGTGCTCCGCTACCCGTTGCCGACGGTAGGCAACCACTAAGGCGGCGACACCGCCGATGCCCGCCACAACGGCGAAGACGAGCTTCAAGAGGTCGAACAGCGTGGCTGCGGTGACGGTTGCGCCCCGCTCAAGGCCAGGCCAACCGGCGAAGCCGAGCGCTGCAGCAATCAGGCCACCGACCAGCAGCAACGCAGTTGCGACAGCCAAAGCGATTGACCGACGGATACCCCAGAGGCGCAGCTGAGGCACGCGACTATCACTGGCTGGGATCGAATCAACCGTGACGCGGACCTCGGACCGGGTTGAGTCGTGCGGTGCGGGCAACTCCACCCCCTCCTTCTAGCGCACCTCGTCCACATCACCTCAGCAGCACGCTGCCCAAGCCAGCAGCGTCATCCGAGGGCGTCGCCGATCTTGTCGTTCATGGTGTCGTCTCCGCCATCGATGCAGTTCGCGTAGACGCGGAGGAGGACGGCGACGCCGTGGCCCAGGCGCCGGGCGACCTCGGTCGGCGGGACGCCGGCATTCAGCCAGAGCGAGGCCGCCGCGTGCCGCAGGTCGTAGGGTCGGCGGACGAGCGGCGAGGCGACCTGCGATTCGGTCAGCGCCTTGTCACGGGCGAGCTTCCACCACCGGTCGTAGACCGACTCGGAGAGCGGTCCGCCGTGCAGGCCCCGGAAGAACCGGCCGTCCGGGCCGACCCCGTGATTCTCGACGTGCGCGCACAGCAGCTCGACGAGCCGGGGCGGGATCGGGACCGTACGAGTCTCAGCCCTTCCCCGGTGCTTGAGTCCGCGCCGCTCGTGGGAGCCGCCGTCATCGGTCCAGTGGGACCCGGCGCGCGGCGAGGTGCCGGCGAGCACCAGGCGGCCCCAGCGATATTCGATCTTCTCGTGCTCGCAGGACCGGGAAGGCTTGACCGCCGCCAGGTCGTCGAAGTCGGTCCCGCAGTCGGCGCACCGGCCGGCAAGGTCGCAGTCCTCTCGCCGTAGGTCCGCGGCTTCCGAGGGACGCATCCCCGCGTAGTAGAGGCAGCCGAAGAACGCGGTGACCTTGTCGGCGCGTTTGCCGAGAGATTTCATCGCCTCCAGCAGCGTGGCGACCTGGGCCGGGTTCGCCACCACCCGGCGGTCGATGGACTGCGCAACCTCGGGAGCGGTCCACTGGACCCGGTCGACCGGGTTGGAGGCGATCAGCTCCAGCTCGACGGCGTACCCGAGGACGTTGTAGAAGGTGGCCCGCTTGCGCTGGACGGTGGAGGCAGCCGCGGGCTTGCCGTCGAGGCGTACGCACAGGCTGTCGAGGACTCGGCGGACCATTGCGGGCGAGTCCAGTTCGACGACCGGGAGTGACGCGGTTTCCAGCCAGGCGAGGGCCGCCGCGTGTTCGGGCGGGATCTCGTCGGTCCAGCGGCGGGGGTTGAGGCCGTAGAGGTACAGCGCCTCACGGAGCAGGGCGTCAGTCGGTCGGCCCCGCTTCGCCGGGCGGGTCAGGGTGACCGTGATGGAGGTCAGCGCTTCGACGATCGAGCGTCGAGTCTTGGCCGCCGCCCGGGGCCACTTCATCTCGACGTACGCGCGGCTGTGCGCGTACCAGGTGGTGGGGTTCTTGGTTCTGGCCTCCGAGACCGGGCGACCGGTGGCCGGGTCGAAGGGCTCCCCCGCGTTGGCCGCCTGGACCAGCTCGGCGCGGAACGAGTGCGCCAGGGCTTTGGTACGGAACATGTCTTCGAAGCGTTGGCCGCTCACCGCCCAGCGGACCCGCCACGGCCGAGCCTTCCGGTCAGCGCGCTTGGCGATCTCCCAGATCTGGACCTCGTAGCTCTTCATGCGGCGTCCTGCTCCAGGTCGCCGAGCCACCGACCGAGCGCGGACCGGCGGACCCGCAGCTGCCCGTTCGGGAGCTTGATCACCCGTGGTCCCTTGCCGGTCTGCCGCCAGTAGAACCAGGTCGAGCGCGGTACGCGCAGCTCGGCGAGCACTTCCGGCACGGTCAACAACTCATCGTTCACTGCGTCTCCTCCCCGTCGTGCTGTGCGCTGTGCTGAGTTGCCGAAAGATCTGAAGACCCCTGCGCGGCCCGGTCTTTGGCTGCGAGCAGTTCGGACCGCCAGCGGGCGCGTTCGCTGATCGAGCGCATGAGTCGGTGGGTCATCGGGCCGACGTCGGGGTCGTCGGGTCGGGCAAGCTCCCAGGCGTGCCGGACCCGTTCGGTGGTGTCGCCCTGGTCGTCGACGAGCTGGGTGCCGTCGGTGGTGACGCCGAGCAGCGCCCGGACCCAGGCCCGAACGTCGTGCTTGTGGTCGGCGAGGGTCTTGCCGGACCAGTCGCGGGAGATGAGGATGCGCCGGCCGCCGATGCCGAGGGTGTCGCGCTGGTGGACCTTGCCCTTGCAGCGGCCGGGCTTGAGCTTGGCGTGTGCCTTCTTCGGCTGGACGCCGTAGAGCAGCCAGTTGGCGCACCGCTCGGTGCAGGGGGTGAGTTGGAGTTGCTGCCAGAGCCGGTCGAGGTGCTTGCGTTGCCGGTCGGTGGTCGCCTTGTGGCAGTCGCCGGTGTGCTTGGTGATGTATTTCGTGACGTACCGGATGGTTCGTTCGGCGTCCTCGGTGCCGGGCATGACGCCGCGGGCGTCGACCTGGGCACCGAAGCGGACGACGTGCACAGGCTCGGCGTCCGGGTCGTCGTCGATGGCGTCGAGGGCTTCCGTCCAGGTGGTCAGCGGCTCGCGGGTGTCCGGGTCTACCCATGCCGTCGCCTGCTCGTCCCAGATCGGGAGCCGGTCGAGGGTGTAGCGCTGAACGTCGACCGAGGGCCACCACACCTGGTGATAGGTCGCCGCCGCCACGGTGCGGAGCACGTCCCGAGGGATGGTGCCTCGGATGGCGAAGTGGGCGTGCGGGGCGAGGCGACGTTGCGGTTCGACACAACCGGCGTACTGGACGTTCCAGCCCTCGCACCGTCGGAGGTTCTGCCAGAACCGGTCCAGCAGCCGGGGAAAGTGCACCGCGTCCCAGGCGGCGCGGCGGTAGTCGTACCTGGCCGGGTTGACAGGGGTGCCGTCGGGGCGGACCGGGCCGTACGAGTCGAGGGTGAGCGTGAGCCACATCGACGGTTGGTAGGTGGAGCCGTCCGGGGCGGTGTAGGTCTTGCCGACGGTGCGCCGTTCGACCTTGCGCCGAGGCAGCTCGGGGGCGTCCTGGCGCCGCTTGGTGGAGCGCTTGCGTCGCTGGCCCGGCTCGTCGTCCTGGTCCTCGTCGTTGCTGGCGTGTGGTGGTCCGACGCGCCCGCGCAGGCCCTCAGTGGCGATGGCTTCCTCTACTTCGCGGATTGCCTCGTCGAGGTCGGTCACCTGGTCCCACTGCGCAGCGCGTACGGCTTCGTCGCGGGAGAACTCCAGATGTGCGCGGAACAGGATCAGGGACTTCTGCGCTTCGGTCGCGGGTTCTGGGCCGGGTAGTGGCTCGTCGTCGCGGTGCCAGCCCTCGCGGATCTGGGCTTGCCGTAGCCGGCGGTTCTTCTTGGCGCACGGCGGGCACTTGTCCTCGCGGGTCGCGCCGCAGGGCAGGTCGATGACTTCGGTCAGGCCGGTGTCGAGATCGGTGCGGCGCATGGCGAGCGGTCGGACGCAGACGCCGTACTCGATGGCGATGTCCTTGAGCACGTCGATCGAGCGGGGCAGCGCCATGCGGGCCGCCCGCGACCCTGGCCGAGGCGCAACCGGGGTCGGAGCGGGTTCGAGACCGGGCAGGGTCGGAGCCGTCATCGGATGATCCCGACGACCTGGGGCCGGTTGGGCTGGATGGCCTTGATCGGGGGCAGCACTGCGGCTGATGCCGGCGGCATCACCGGAGCCGGCGGCGCGGGTTCGACACGCTGCGGCTCGTCGTACCAATCGTTCTGCGGCTGATCGGGCGCGGGAGCCGGCGGGGTGGTGGGTGCGCTGGACAGGACGACCTTGACCAGGGCGAGGAAGGCCAGCGACGGCACCGCCGCGACGATCCAGCCCCAGACGGACGGTTCGGCTTCGGCGACCTGGGCGGCGAGGGAGAGCAGCGCGAACGCGATCAGGAGGACGCCGACCAGGCCGACGGGTCGACCATCGCGGCGGCGGGCGCGGATCTCCAGGCCGAGGTAGATGGCCATCAGCTCGACCGCTACGGCGTTGGCCCAGCCGATCCAGTCGGGCTGGCCGTGGGCGACGGTCAGATCGTGGACGTGGGTGAAGGCAGCGGCGCCGGCCATGGTGCCGACGACGAGCAGGATCAGCACCCGGACGCCTGATTCGGCGCGTTCGCGGATCATCGGCCGCCCCTGTTGTCCTGGATGGTCAGGGTGATGCTGATCTGCTGGCCGTTGAGGTCGCGTCGACGGTTGACCATGTGCGCCAGGCCGTGCAGGGCACCGGCGAGCCGGTCCGGAGGGCCGTCGAGGTCGATGTGCAGCGGCTTGAGGCGGTGGGTGCCGAGGAAGAAGCTCTTGAGGGACATCGGTTACCTCCGGGCCGGGGCGACGCGGGTACGGATGTGGTCGGGTGGCTCGCCGAGGGAGGCCACCGCTTCGGAGAGGCAGCGCCACAGCGCCCACGCCTCGTCGGGGGTCAGGTACATGCGGCGCCGGCCGCCACCGACCGCTAGATAGACCGGGTACGCATCGGGCCGGGCGGGGTCGACGCGGACGGACACGGCTGTGCTGGTGGCGCCGTCGGTGCCGGGTGCGCGCAGCCGGTAGAAGGTTCGGCCGTTGGTCGGGGCGGTCACCGCGGCTCACCCCCGTCGGTGTCCCGGTCGAGGATGTTCAGCAGCGAGTCGGGCAGCAGCGGTCCGCGACGTTGCCGGGGCAGAGGCGGCCGGGTTGGCTCGGTGGCGGTTTCCCGGCCGACCTGGGCGAGGATGTCCGCCGCGTCGGCCGGCGCCGGGTACTCCGCAGCCAGCTCCCGAATGTGGTCATCGGAGATGTAGGAGAAGCGGACCCGCGCGGGCTCAGGGGTGCCGTCGAGGATCACGTAGCCGACGCCCTTGGCCCAGCGCGGCATCTGGTCGGCGAGGGCACCCCGGTTGCGGGCACCGTCACCCAATACAAGGTCGACCTGAGCGGCCTCGGTCAGGCCGAGCGCGATCCGGGTCGGGAACAGGTCCCGGAACGGCAGCACCTCCTTACGGGGGTCCTGCAACGCCGCCACCACCAGGACACCGACGCCGGCACCCTGCGACAGCAGCAACCCGAGCGAGCCGGCGATGCGCTTGCGCAGGTCGACATCCTGGAGGTACGCCGTCAGCGCCGCCATCTCATCGATGACGACCACGACCAGGGGGTCTGCCAGGGTCGGAGTGTGGACCCGCACCGCGCCGGCAAGCCGGGTCTGCCGCTCCCGCATCACGGTGACGGCCTCGTCGAGCAGGTCGGCCATGGCTTCGAACGACTTACAGGCGAACCGGGCGAACAACGGCCGACCCATGGCGAACTCCATGCCGCCCTTGGGGTCGATCACCCAGAGCCGGACCAGCCCGGAGGAGATCCCCCCGGCCAGGACGCGGACCAGCGACCACAGCACCGAGCCCTTCCCGGAGCGAGTGGCGCCGCCGATGAGTACGTGCGTGGCGAGCAGGTGCAGGCACCAGTGCCGCAGGTCTTCCCGCCGTGCCAGGGGCAGAGCGGTGAAGTCGGGCACCGATGGGACGTCGAACGGGTCGACCAGGGTGCGCAGCGCATCGGTGCGGACCACCACCAGGTAGACCACCGACGGCCGGTCCCGAAACCGCAGCCGGTCCACCGCGCCCAGGACCAGCGCCCAGTAGCCCGACCGGGTCGGCGGGTCATCGGGACGCTCGGAGTAGACCCGGGCGTGCCGCCGGCCGAAGGCGTACGCCAGGTTCGCCGTTGCCTTCTGGAACTCCTCCGGTGTCTGGC
This sequence comes from Micromonospora sp. CNZ322, assembly GCF_007827755.1. Classification (NCBI taxonomy): domain Bacteria; kingdom Bacillati; phylum Actinomycetota; class Actinomycetes; order Micromonosporales; family Micromonosporaceae; genus Micromonospora; species Micromonospora sp. CNZ322. The sequence continues at coordinate 442,536 of NZ_VITD01000004.1, read as the reverse complement.
CGCGGACCATGCGGATGGTCAGCACGTCGAGCGCCTGATCCGAGCGGACCCGCAGCAGCTCCGGCAGGACGGTTCGGTGGTCGTACACCTTGGCCAGCCCGCAGAGGGTCATGGCCTCACGCCAGGCCCGCCGGTACACGAAAAGCTGCCGGAAGCGACCGAGGATCGGGCCGGCGCACCAGGACCACCAGGACGACTCGTGCCGCCATCGCCAGAGCGCCGACACGGCAGCGGCCAGGACCACGGGCACGATCACGCCGGTCCGGCCGAACTCGCGGAAGAGGATTACCCCGGCCACGACCAGGCCGACGGCGACCGGGTGGCGAAGGCACCACCACAGGCCCCGCGACAGCCACCGCAGCACCAGGCCGAGCGCGATCAGCCAGACCGGCAGCTCCAGCCGGCGCGGTCGGATCACCATCAGGTCTCCGGCGGTGGTCATCACGACCTCGCCGCGCGGCCGGCGCATCATCGCGCACCCGCCACTGTGGGCCGCCGCAGGACGGCAGGCATACGCTTGGACACGTCACTACCTCTCTCGACAGAGCAGGGGAAAGAGACAGAGGGCGGGGCTGCCGTCCGCCAAGACCTGACAGCCCCGCCCCCACCAGATGCGGCTACTGCGCCGCCTTCGCGGCCACGCCCGCCGGGGCACGCATCCCGGTGGCCCGCAGCGAATACGCCATCCGACCGTTGTTGCCCACGTACGGCGTGACGGTCATGCCGTCGAACTCCACCGCCTCGAACAGGCCACCCGTCGGCGGCACCGGCTGGTAGTCCGCCGAGATCTTCACCGTCGTCTCCCGCGACCGCTTCCCCAGCTCCGGATCCAGATCCATCACCCGGACCTGCCACACCCGCTGGCCGGTCAGCTTGTCCTTCGCCGGGCTACGCCGGCCCGTCTTCTCGTCGTAGTCCTCGACCTCGCCCAGAGACTCGGGCACCAACGCGCACCCCGCCGGGAACACGTCCTCACACCGCACCGCGAACCTCGTGCCGCCTCGCAGAGCCATCGCTCAACCTCCACTTGTTAACTTGTCTGCCAAGTTGTGAGTCAACGTAGACGGCACTTGGCAGACAAGTCAACAACCACACCGGGCCGTTTGCCTGTTTTGTATAGAAGGTCAAGAAGGCGCTATTTGACAGGAGATGCAGCATGCGAATGCCGGATGAGGATTTAGAAGCGGCAGAACCGCAAGGTTCAGATATAAAGCTGTAAACTCAGCAACTCATTCGATCAAGCACGACATCGGTTAGAGCTCCGATTGGGACGAGATGCGTTTAACAAAAGTTGAGTTCAACGGCTACAAGCGACTCCGGTCAACCTCCTGCAATTTCGATGGAAAGATAATCGCAATATTGGGCCCCAACGAGGCGGGGAAGAGTAGCGCGCTAAATGCGCTCACCTGGCTAGGCGAAGGAGAGCGCCTACCTGGCTACAAAAGAACCAGAAATGCTGATATTTCAGATGACGCCGAAGTAGTACGCGCCACGTTCATTCTCTCCTCAGAAGATCGTGAATCCTTCAAGCATGTGGAGTACGAAGGAGCACCAACTCGCTTCGTCTTAGTCCGAACTGCCGGCGGGCAGAGGCGGGCAGGCGCACTGCCCGAGCCCGTAAAAGTCGCGGAACCCTTCAAAGCGGCCAGCGCGTGCGCAGCCGAAGTCGAACAAATGCTTGAGGCGGCATTCGACGACGACCCACCGGAAGAGATCTCCTTACTCAAAACCTATCTCGAGCGACAGCGCAAGCTTTTCCAGGAACCCGACGAGACAACAGCCGAAGACGTTGCCAATCTAATTGACCCATTAATAGATGCCTTGAAGCAAGTGCAGTCAATTCCGGAGGATGACTATTCAGATCGCACCGAGAAGGCTCTCGTCAAGCATGAACTCACACACTTAGTCGACTCACTCGCTTCATTGCTTGAAACAGCATCCACAGCCATCCGCGATGAATCACCGAGTAGTAAAATTCGGCGGATTCTCCTCGAGCGATGCCCACAGTTCATATTATTCACTGAAGACGATCGGAATCTGAAAACGACGTACGAACTTGCCGATGAATCAACGAGGTCAGACCCGCCTAGCGCACTCGCAAACTTGCTGTCAGTCGCCGAGACAAGCGCAGACGAGTTGTTCAACGCCGTGCAGAGTAACGACAAGACAAGACTGCGAACGCTCATCCGTCGCGCCAATACCAGCCTAGAGGCGCGGTTGCGGCCGAGTTGGCGACAAGCCGACCTGACTGTTGCGATCAACACCGACGCAACAACCTTAGAGGTACTGATAGAAGAGCGCGACCCGGCAGGGGCCATAACAGCGATTGATGAGAGAAGCGACGGACTTCGAACTTTCATCGCACTTCTTTGCTTCTTGACCGTGCGACCGACAAATGTTCAGCCGATTCTCCTGATCGACGAAGCCGAAACCCACCTTCATCTAGACGCGCAAGCTGACTTGGTTGAGGTTCTCTCGACCCAGGCACTGGCGCAGCAGGTCATTTACACCACTCATTCGCCAGGGTGCCTACCGTCGGACTTAGGTACTGGCGTGAGGTTCATCGAACCGGACCCCGCGGAACAGGGCCTCAGCAAGCTTCGAAACGACTTCTGGCAGTCATCCACTCCTGGGTACAGTCCGCTTCTTATCGCAATGGGTGCGAGCGCGGCGGCGTTTTCGATTTGCCGAAATGCTGTGTTATGCGAGGGCCCTAGCGAGATGATCCTCTTTCCCACACTGTTGCGCCTGGCCAACAACCTCACACAACTTCCATACCAGATCGCCCCTGGCTTATCCGCCGCTCGAGTTGAAGATATTATTTCATCGGATATCGCAGCCCGGGTTGTTTATCTCGCTGACGGCGATTCGGGTGGCAGAAAATTGTTGTCTCAATTGGCGAAGGCCGGGGTGCATGATGACCAGCTACTTTCCTTGCCCTCTGGCCTGGCGATTGAGGACTTCATAGATTCATACGCATATCTCAAAGTCGTCTCGCAACTCATGCGAGAAGGAGGACATAACGGAACACTTCCATCAGCAACCGATCTCGCGGGACCAGGCACCATCGCGAAAAACCTGGAGAATTGGTGCACGAAGGCTGGTATCAAGGCCCCGGGAAAGACTGCGGTAGCATCTCAGATCGTTCGAAGCATCGAACAAAAACACATCAACAGCGAGCATATGAGCGAGCTGGTCAACTTGCATAAAAGCATCAACGGGGCCCTTGCAGCGATGAGAGCAAGATCAGGTGCCGGGACTCGACAGGTGACGGGCGCACCGAACCCATAAGTCGAGGCGTGCCCGAATAGGTATCGACACAAGAAGCGCTCACGTTTCGAGACTCATTATCGCGATACGGGTAGCACGGCCACCTTTGGGTAGAGGAACGTCATGGTTAGCAGGGATTCAACGGACGAGCAGCACTCCCGCCTACCCGGACTGGATGACACCACCGTCGAGGCTCTGGGCGAACTAAGCAAAGCGCTGGAAACGATCCACCGGGTGCGCGGACACCTATACTCGGCACACCAACTCGTCGGCGGTGCAGACCTGACCCTCGACCGGGTGGTCAAGCTCATGCGCCAAGCGGGACACGCGGAAGTTGCTAACCGCGTGGAACAGGAACTACTCGGCCGGAACCTACTTCCGGGCCGCTGGACGTTCCAGATCGTGGAGGAGTTCGACGACGGCTACTATGCCGCGTTCCAGGAGATCGAGCGGGACGCGCGGGAGAAGCTAGCCGGCGGCCGGCGGCACATCTTCGAGGCGGAGATGAAGGAGCGGCGCCGCACCCACGGGATGCCGGGGCACGAACCTACGCCGTAGCGCGACCGCTAAAGCCGTTCGGGATCATCGAGGCCAGAGCGTTGGCTCGGGCCTCGATGATCCTCATCCGCGCCTGATACTCGGCCGGCTCCCGGTGCGCGGCCTGGCTGGTCACCTGGCCGGGCCACTTGCGGTAGAGCAAGCCGTATTCGCGGGTGAAGTAGCCCGCAGTGACCGCGTTGGCGGCGAGCAGAAGGCCCGTGTCCTCGGAGGCCGGCAGCGCCATCCAGCCGCCCAAGGCGAACACAAGATCCCGCCGCAGGCACAGGGTCGCCGGGTGCACCGATGCCCGGTAGTCGTTGGCCTTCCAGAACGACAGGACCGAGCCGCGCTCGATGACCCCGCCGGCAGGGTCCTTGTCCCATCCGCCGGTCGACCCGTCGGGCAGCAGGTCGAGTACCCGCGAGGTGGTCCAGCCGATCTGCGGGTGTGCGTCGAACGCGGCAATGTCCCGGGCGAGCGCGCCGGGGGTCAACTGGTCGTCGGCATCCAGGACCTTGATGAGTTGCCCGGAGACTCGGGAGAGCGCGAGGGTACGGGCAACACCAGGCCCACCGGGACGCCCGGCGCCCAGGCTGATTCGAGGATCGTCGGGCAGCGCGTCGACCAGGGCGCCGGTCTGCCCGTCCTCCTGGACGAGCCATTCCCAGTCCCAGCCGTCAGGCATCTCCTGCTTGGCCAACGACTCGTAGGCGCCAGCCAGGTGCTCGATGCTGGGCGCGTGGACCGGGGTGATGACTGAGACGAGCTGCGTCAAGTTTTCCACCGCTGGAGTTTGTGGGAGTAGACAAGCTCCGTGCGGTCCCCCGGCATCACCACGTCAGCGACCTCGACGACGCGACCCGTGGTGTCGGTCGAGGTCTTCCGCACGGTGAGCACGGAGACGCCTGGGTCGATGTCCAGCAACTCGGCCTCATCCGGCGACGGCGGGCGGGCGCGGATCTCGTCGTCAATTCGGTCCAACTCGATGCCCAGCGTGTAGAGCTGGTGCTGTGTGCCGCCCGGCCAGGGTTCCTTGCCCGCGTCGAGCAGGTCCGGGTTCGCGGCCACCAGGTCGTAAGGCAGGTAGGAGTACGACACGGTCAGCGGTGCGTTCTCGTGCCGCGAGGATGTCCAGTAGACCCGGCGCAGCAGCGGCGTTCCCGGCTCGACCTGCAAGGCCGCCGCCATCTCCGCATCCGCTTCCACCCGCGAGTACTCGGCGTGGAACTTCAGATCGTCGACGGTTAGGCCGGTGTCGTGCTCGGTGGCGCCAGTCTTCAGCCGCTCGTCCTCGTCGAGCAGGACGCGATCCTTCTCCCACTGGTACCGCTCGGTGTTGCGACGACGTACCCGCTGGCGGGGTGCCCGCACGTAGGTGCCGCGCCCCTGCTCCGCGCGGACCAGGCCCCATTCGCGGAGCTGTCGGATGGCGTTGCGGACACTGGTGCGTGACAGGCCGGAGGTGTCGGCCAGCTCGGTTTCGCTGGGCATCAGGGTGCCGGGGGCAAGTTCGCCGCTCACGATCTTTGCCCGCAACTCTTCCGCGAGTTGCAGGTAGCGAGGGCGCCAGTCCCGGCCTTGCACACCGGTCACCGTACCCCCTAGACGTTCCAACGTCTGCCAGGTGGTCCCGCCGGCGGGCCGCTCAGGAACCGGCGGTACGGCTACCGCTGCGCGCGGTGTCCGCGCAGGGCGCAGGCCAGGGGTACGAGGAACGGCTGAACCCCGACGGGTGTAGGCGTTCACCGCGTCTCTCCGGCCCGCTCGCCACCATCTGCCGGTGTCAGCATCTCCAGCTGGGCGTAGATCAGCTCGTCAATGAGCCGGTCTACCTGCGCGGGCGACAGGAGCACGGTCTGCGTCGCGCCGTAGCGGGTCGCGTCGAGCTTCACGGCCAGGTCCCGGCGGGCGAACCGGTCGATGACCAGTTGGACGGTGACCCAGCCGGTCCGCTCCCGCCCAATAGTGCTGAGAAGCCCGCGGTGCATCGGGTCGTTTGGTCCACAGCCCCGACACCACACCGGGCACACGACCGGCGCGATCGACGACGGCGGCGAGCCCTGTGGGACGGCAGCACCCTCACTCATCGCCGGCCCCCTGCTGTCCGGTGGCCTGTGCCAGCGATCCGCGAAGTTGCTCGACCAGTTGGGCTGCCTGCGGCAAGGACAACTCCGCCCAGGCGTTCCCGGCCCGGCACGTCACGTGCACACCGACCATAGGACCGCCCAGAGCCTCACTGCTGATGAGGTACGTAACGACGAGCCCGCCCGCCCGACTGTCGCCGACCCGCTGAATGGGGCCGCGATGACGACGGGCCATGTGCGTCATCACCGGCGGCACCAGATAGCCGCAGCGATCCGGGGCGCACCAGTCCGGGTGGCTCGTGACGACGGCCGGCTTGCTCGTACGACTCATCGCGGCCACCGCCCGCCATTGCCTCGATAGAGCTGGGCCCGCGTCATCAAGGGCGCATACCGGAGCGCAGGCAATTCACGGGTGGCGCCCGCGGACCACCTTGGCGAGGGGGTCGTAGAAGCCGCGCGAGGACTTGACCGACCGTTGCTGCTGGTACTCCGGGCAGATGGGCGTCTCCGAGACCACCAGGACGAGAGCCAATGGTGTCGACGATGGGAGCCGGACATCGCACCTCCACAAGTAGGCGGGGACCGGTGGCCAGCCACGGGGGAATGCGGCCGGCCACCGGCCCGGATGGAAGGCACGGCGCACCGTCCGACGCCGGACGGGTCGGGTATCGCCGAGCCAACTTGTACGCGCGGCTACCGCAACCGGTCCCACAGGACGCCGCGCATCAGGTGCGACCAGGGCCGACGCGAAACCACTCCTAATACGGGCCGTCACCCCAGCCGCACACCAGGAAACGTATCTACAAGTGGACGAGTTGTCTAGACGTCGAAATAGGTCACTTAGTTGGCACTTGGTAAGACAAGTGCCAGGTACGGTGAGCGGGTGCCCACCCCGCACTACGGCCAGCCCCGCTACCGCGCCATCGCAGATGAACTGAGAAGACGGCTTGAGGACGGCACCATCCCGCCGGGCGGCCTCTTGCCGACCGAGAGCGCGCTTACCGCGGAGTTCCGGACAAGCCGCGGGACGGTGCGCCAAGCCATTGCGGCCTTGCGAGATGACCGTTTGGTCGCTACCGAGCATGGCCGCGGCACCTACGCGACTCCCCGGCGGCACGAGGGCGGACACGGCGAGGGATCCGAGACGGAGACGCGACTGCGTCAGGTCCCAGCAGATACCGAGCTCGCAGCCCTTTTCGCCGTCGAGGTAGGTGCGCCTGTGGTCGAACGACAGAGCGTCACGCGCGCAAATGGAGCCGTCGAAGCGGTCGTTAGGACCTACCGCCTACGGCGAGCGAAGTAGAGGTTCAGTGCACCTTCGACACCCCGGAAGGGGGCGGCCTGAACGGTCCGCACGCTACCTGGGCCCGCGCCGGCCATTGGCGCGGTACGGCGACACGCAGCCGGGCCGTGCGCCAGCAACCACGCGGCGGAGAGGAGCGCACACCGGCCGCGTTGACGAGTTGAGGGCGGTCGGTGCACCAATGGCGCCGGTAGGCTTGGGCCCCCCGAGTCGCTGCACTTACGTGCAGGGCAACACGTCGACGCACAATCTGGAGCACCGACCACGTGAGCGCGCTCAGCAACTTTGTGTGGGGCATCGCCGATCTCTTGCGAGGCCCGTACAAGCCGAACCAGTACGGCAGCGTGATCCTGCCGTTCACGATCCTGCGCCGGCTCGAGTGCGTGATGGAGCCGCACCGCGAGGTCATGACGGTGGTGGTCCAGGAGGCCGCCGATGGCGGGTATGGCGCGATGTGGATCGGGAACCAGCTGCGCCGCCGTACCCGCACGGATGAGAGCGCGGGCCTGTCGTTCTGGAACACCTCCGCCTACAGCCTCAAGAAGGCGCTCGAGGATCCGGACAACCTTGCGGCGAACCTGATCGACTACGTCAACGGCTTCAGTGCGGACATCGACGTCTTCAAGAACTTCGGGTTCGAGGCGCAGATCAAGGAGCTCGAGGAGCATAACCGCCTCGGCCTGGTCACCCGCGAGTTCGCCGAGATCGACTTGCACCCGGATAAGGCGGACAACGCCGCGATGGGTGATCTGTTCGAGAACCTGATCTACAAGTTCGCTGAGGCCTCGAACGAGCAGGCCGGCGACTTCTACACCCCGCGCGATGCGATCCGCCTCCTGGTTGACCTCGTTTTTGCCGAGGACCCCGAGGCTCTGCGGGCCCCCGGCGTTTCCCGCAGTGTCTACGACCCGACGGCGGGCACCGGCGGCATGCTCTCGGTCGCCGAGGAGCACCTGCTGGCGATGAACCCGAAGGCGAACCTGAACCTGTTCGCCCAGGAGATCAACAAGCACTCCTACGCGATCTGCAAGTCCGACCTGCTACTAAAGGGGCAGGGCGTGTCTAACGTCCGCCTGGGTGACACCCTCGCCGAGGACAAGTTTGCCGACCGCGGCTTCGACTTCATCCTGTCCAACCCGCCATTCGGTCAGGACTGGAAGGCCTCGGAGAGGCAAGTACGCCGCGAGCACGAGGCCGCCAACGGGCGCTTTGCCCCCGGTCTGCCAGCGATCGGCGACGGCGCAATGCTGTTCCTGCTTCACGTTGCTTCCAAGATGCGCGACGTCGACGAGCACGGTCGCGGTGGTCGCGCGGGCATCGTGCTGAACGGTTCCCCACTGTTCAACGGTGGCGCCGGTTCCGGCCCGTCCGGCATCCGCGGGCACCTACTGGAGAACGATCTGATCGACACGATCGTCGCCCTGCCGACCGACATGTTCTACAACACCAACATCGCAACCTACCTATGGGTTTTGGACAACACCAAGCAGCCCGAGCGCAAGGGCAAGGTCCAGCTCATCGACGCCACCGGCTTCGCCACCAAGATGCGCAAGTCCCTGGGCAACAAGCGCGTCGAGATCAGCAAGGCCGACCGCGGCGCGGTCCTGCAGGCCTACGCCACGATGGCGACCTCGGACATCTCCAAGGTCTTCGACGCCCTCGACTTCGCCTACTGGTCCGTCACCGTCGAACGCCCCCTACGCCTAAACTTCACCTGCACGCCTGAGCGCATAGAGGCCATAGCCCAGCACAAACAACTGAGCAAGATCGACGGCCTGGTCGCCTCCCTCGGCTCCTTCGGCACTGAGTTGTACCGCAAGCGCGAAGACTTCTTGCGCGACCTCGGCAAGCATCTCGGGTCCGCGGGCATCCGCCTAACCACGGCGCAGCGAAAGACCCTCTGGCAGACCCTCGGTGAACGGGACGACGACGCCGACGTCTGCACCGACTCCAAGGGCAACCCCGAGCCCGACACCGGGCTACGCGACACCGAGATCGTGCCCTTCGGCTGGGGCAGCCACCCCAAGGCGCACGACGCAATGCAAGAAACGATCGCCGCGTACTTCGACGCGGAGGTCAAGCCCCACGTCCCCGACGCCTGGATCGACGAGTCCAAGACGAAAGTCGGCTATGAGATTCCATTCACCCGCCACTTCTACCAGTACGTGCCCCCGCGGCCGCTGGCGGAGATCGACGCCGATCTAGAGAAGGTCGTGGCCGAGATCCTTGACATGCTCCGAGAGGTCGAGGCGTGACGGCGTCCACACCCTCCGCGGCGATCGGGGACGGCGGCTCGAAGGTTCTAAGTGCCTGGTATCCGAATCTACCCAGTGCGTGGAATCTCGGGCGGGTTAAGTCGATTGCGCGCCGCGTCACGGACGGGGCCCACATTTCTCCAGACACCGACGGTGGGGTATATGATTTTGTGTCAACCCGCGACTTGTCTGGCGGCCAGATTGATTTTTTCGGCTCTCTGAAGACGACGCCGGAGACATACCAGTACATGGTGCGCACAGGTTGCCAACCATGGGATGGAGACGTGCTTTTCTCGAAGGATGGCACTGTCGGTTCGACCGCCTTGGTAATCGGGAATCACCAATTCGTTGTGGCGTCGTCACTGGTTATCATTACTCCAGATCAAAGGCGGGTGGATTCGCGGTTCCTGCAGTTCGTCTTTGCTTCGAAGACTGTCAAGGAGCAGTCTGCCGTGATGATGCGCGGTGCTGGACTCCCTCGCCTCTCTGTGGGCAATCTCGCTCGCATCGAAATTCCGATCCCGCCGCTCGACGAGCAGCGACGGATAGCGGACTACCTGGACCGTGAGACGGCGCAAATCGATTCCTTGATACTCAAGCAGGAGCAGTTGATTTCCGGCCTACGTGAGCGCCGATTTGGTGTCATCGCGAGTCAGACGCTCCGTGGTGTCGATCCACTACATGTTTCGACGAATGCCACCGTTGCATTTGCTGCCCTTGGCTATGGCTATTCGGTGACGCTTGGCAAAATGCTTGACACTGCCCGCAACGTCAAGTCGACTGAGCAGGTCCTTCCGTATATTCGTGCGGCGAACATCCAGGACGACGGTTTACATCTACACGACGTCAATTCAATGCCCTTCTCGGCCGCAGAAGCGCGGTCTCTCGACCTTCGGGCTGGTGACGTTCTTGTCGTGGAAGGGGGGGCGGTCGGCACGTCAATCGTGATAACGGATCCTATGCCAGGGTGGTCTTTCCAGAAGACCGTCAACAGGCTCCGGCCGATTGCCGACTGGGATCCTCGATTCGCATCCTACGTCCTGCGCACCTATCGTGATATCGGTGTGATTGATGTCGTCTGCAACAAGTCGACGATCGCGCACCTGACGGCAGAGAAGCTCCGTGCACTCCGAGTTCCTGCCCCCTCCGTTGATGAACAGCGTCGGATCGCTGACTATCTCGACGATCAGACCGCCAAAATCGACGCTCTGATCGCGAAGGCTGAAAAGTTCATTGCTCTGGCGCGAGAGCGGCGTGCCGCTCTGATTACGGAGGCTGTGACGGGCAGGATTGATGTGTCGACGGGCCGAGCCCCCGAGGGAGCGTAGACGTATGGTGGACGCGACCCGCGAGGAGGCGTTCGAGGTCGAGATCGCCGAGTCCCTCGCCGCGCACGGCTGGTTGTACTCGCCAAACGCGGGCGGCTATGACCGTGAGCGCGCGTTGTTCCCGGAAGACGTTTTCTCTTGGCTGGAGGAGACGCAGCCGGAGGAGTTCGCGAAAGTCGTGTCGGTCGGTGCCACGTCGGAGGCGAAGCAGCGGGCGCACCTGCTGGACACTCTGCTCAAGCGGCTGGACGCGAAAATGGAGAACGGCGGTGGCACGTTGAACGTGCTGCGCCGGCCCCTGTCGCACATCAATGCGAAGTTCCGGATGTGCCAGTTCGCTCCGGCGTCGTCCCTGAACCCCAAGACCGTGGTGGACTACGCAGCAGTGCGGCTGCGGGTGATGCGTCAGGTCACGTACTCGCCGGACGGTGGCGGCGGCCGGATCGATCTGGTGTTTTTCGTGAACGGCCTGCCGGTGGCAACGCTCGAGTTGAAGACGTACTTCAAGCAGCAGGCACGGTCGGCCGTCGAGCAGTACCGCAAGGACCGCCACCCCAAGGGGCAGCCGCTGCTGGCGTTCGGGCGGACGCTGGTGCACTTCGCGCTGGATGACGACGAGGTCTGGATGACCACGCGCCTAGCCGGGCCCAAGACGTTCTTCCTGGAGTTCAACCGCGGCACCGCCGACGGTGGGAAAGGGAACCCTCCGGTGCCGGGTGGTGCGGCGACGTCCTACTTGTGGGAGCGGGTGCTGCAGCGTGACTCATGGCTGAACATCCTGGGGTCGCTGATGTTCCTGCGCCACGAGGAGGACACCGATCCAATCACGGGGCGTACGTCGAAGAAGTCGACCCTGATCTTCCCGCGGTTCCACCAGTGGGAGGCGGTCACCGAGCTCGTGGCGGCTGTTGGTTTGGAGGGGCCAGGGTCGCGGTATCTGGTGCAGCACTCGGCCGGATCGGGCAAAACGAACACGATCGCGTGGACGGCGCACCGCTTGGCACGTCTCCACACCTCTGAGAACCAGAAGATGTTCGACAAGGTGCTGGTGATCAGCGACCGGAACGTGCTGGACCGGCAACTGCAGGACGCAGTGCGGCAGGTCGACAACACCTCGGACCTAGTGACCACGATCGACCCGGCCGAGGTGCGGCGGGCCGGCGGATCGAAGTCGAAGGCACTAGCCGCCGCATTGTCGGGGAAGTCGTTGATCGTGATCGTCACGATCCAGACGTTCCCGTTCGTAATGGACCTGATGACCGGTGACTTGGCCGGGAAGAACTTCGCGGTGATCGTGGACGAGGCGCACACCTCGCAGTCGGGTGCGACGGCGGCGGACCTGCGCAAGGTCCTCACCGCCGGCGGGGTTGAGGTTGCCGAGGACGAAGAGATCTCGGCCGAGGACGTGCTCAACGCGAAGATCACTGCGATGACGTCGGCGCGGGCGAACCCGCAGAACGTGTCCTATCTGGCGTTCACGGCGACGCCGAAGTCAAAGACGCTGACGTTGTTCGGCCGTAAGGACCCGGTGGATCCCAATGGGCCCCCGCAGGCGTTCCATGTGTACACGATGCGGCAGGCGATCGAGGAGGGGTTCATCCTCGACGTGCTGCGCGGATACCAGACGTATAAGACAGCGTTCGAGATCGAGCGGCGGGCCCGTGGCGGCGTGCGCACCCTGACCGGTGATGAGGTCGCGGACCTGGTGGACTCGAAGGCCGCATCGCGCGGGATCATGCGGTTCGTAAAGCTGTCCGAGGCGAACATCGGCCAGAAGGTCGAGATCATCGTCGAGCATTTCCTGGCGAACGTGGCGCACCTGCTGGAGGGGTACGCGAAAGCGATGGTCGTGACCGACGGACGGGTCGCCGCCGTACGGTACAAGCGCGTGATCGACAAGTACATCGCCCACAAAAAGTACCCGCTGAAGACGATCGTGGCGTTCTCGGGGGCGGTGAACGACCCGGAGTCAGGGATCGAGGGCGCTACCGAGTCGTCGATGAATCCGGGGCTGGGGTCGGATCTGGCCGCGGAGTTCCGCCGGGCGGACTACCGGGTGATGATCGTGGCCGACAAGTTTCAGACCGGCTTCGACCAGCCGCTGCTGTGCGCAATGTACGTGGACAAGAAGCTCCCGGACGTGCACGCCGTGCAAACCCTGTCCCGGCTAAACCGCACCTACCGCACTCCAGGCGGGGAGCGGAAAGACACCACGTTCGTACTGGACTTCGTCAACGACCCCGCCGACATCCAGTCCGCGTTCGAGCCGTACTACACCGAGGCCGTGGTCGAGAGGGAGACCGACCCAAACATCGTGCACGAGATCGCGGCCAAGCTCGCCGAGGCGGACCTCTACTTGCGGTCGGAGGTCGACGAATTCGCCTCTGCATGGTTCTCCGGCGGGTCCCACGCCGAGCTGGCGGCGGCGGTGAAGCCGGGCAAGGATCGTTTTGCGGCCCGTTACGAGGCTGCGCGTTCCCGCGATGATCGGGCGGAGCGGGAGCGGCTGGAGTTGTTCCGCAAGGACGCAGGAACGTTCGTGCGGATGTACGACTTCATGTCCCAAGTCATCGACTACGGAGACACCGACCTCGAGAAACTGTGCGTGTACCTGCGCCAGCTCGTGCGGGTGATCGACGTCGACCGGGTCGCAACCGATGTGGACCTGTCCGATCTCGTGCTTAAGCGCGTTAAGCAGATCGACCGCGGCAAGGCGCCGATCACCCTCGGGTCCGTTGATGCGTCCTTGCCGCCGATCTCTGGCGCCGGGTCTGGAGGAGTGAACCAGGACCCGCAGCTAGTTAGGTTGGTTGAGGTGATCGCGCGCATCAACGACCTGTTCGGCGGTGAGCTCGGGCCTGCAGAGATTGAGGGATTCGTGAAGCCCGTCGCGGCCAAGGCTGAGGGAGCGCCTGGAATCGCCGACCAGATCGACAACAATGCGAAGGACCAATTCCTCGACTCACAGGACCTGCGGGAGTCGATCGTTGATGCCGCGTTCGACCTGGAGTCGGCGGTCGGCAAGCTCTCCGGTGCCACCATGGGCGATGACGCGCGGGCAGAGAAGCTGATCCGGATCATCGGCGAGTTCATGTGGGAAACAAGACGTGAACGGAGCGCATGAGGACGCTCCCTTGGCCACAGCAACCAAGCGCACCAGTCGGAAGGACCGATCGTTCCCTCGACAGCCTCAGCAGAAGGCTCCCTAATCGTGTCAACTCGGAACCTTGCGACAAACTGCCTGCTAGGCGGCAGGCAGAGGCATCGTCTTCCATCTCACCACCTACCCAAGTCAGAATCATCGCGTGGCCGAGACCAACGGGAAGAGACTTCGCGAGTGGCTCCTGCTGGCATTGCAGCACCTGGGGGGCAAGGGCCGACGGGCTGAGGTACACCAGCGGGTCGAGGACCTCTTCGGGGCCGAGTTCACTGCCGAAGACCGCGCACCGAGAGTTGGCCGGCCAGGGAACGAACCGGCCTGGAAGAACAACGTCGACTCGCTCTACGACAGGCTCAAGAAGTCTGGTGTGCTGCTGCCCACTCAGCGAGGCGAGCCGTGGGGTTTGTCCTCCTTGGGCCAGACGGAGGTAGCAACGATGGGGCGCCTTCCGAAGCACGTTCGCCCACAGCTCGGCCAGTTCAGTCCGAAGAGCTCCGCCCCTTACCGCGCACAGATTCGGGCGCGAGAGCTGGTGAAGTCGAGAGACCACGAGTCGCTGCTAGAGGCGTACGGCACGGCGATGATGCGCGAAGGCTGGACCGCCATCACCACTGTTCACCCCCGCGACATGGAGCTGACCCGTACTGGTCGAGTCTGGCTAGCTGAGGTCAAGATGGTGTACAGCGGCGACGTATCTGGAGCTGCAAGGGCGGCGCTAGGCCAACTGATCGAGTACCGCCACTTCTTCTATGACCCGAGCAACCCACCCGGTTTGCTAGCCCTCTTCTCGGAACCCCTCGGCGACGCCTACGTCGGGATGCTCGGCTCCCTCGGCGTCGCCTCCGTATGGCGGTCCGGGATCGGCTGGGGCGGCAGCCGACGAGCGAGGGCGGCCGAGCTCATTCCCTCGTAAGCCAAAGGCGTTAGCCAGCCTTCGATGCAATGCCGCGCGCGCTTCCGTCAGCCGCATCGTCGAGGTCACTTCAGTTAGGACTTAGGAGGCAGTCCCGACGGCTTATCTGCGCAGGGACAACCTTGCGGGAGCCGGCTATCTAAGGCAGCGGCCTGGCATCCGGTCGTAGGCTGACGGTCCATCCATGACAACTCGGGGAGCGCACAACGACCGACGAGTTGCAGCAAATGGCCGTGCACATCGCCCACCGGAAAGCCGGCCGCCAGCAGCGGAAGCGGTGGTGCCCACGATCCCTGGGCCCCGCGAGAGAGTGAGCGCGTCACGTTGCGCACAGATCTGCATGGCAACCATCGAGGCCTGAGGAGTAGTTCAAGAATGACGGAGCAGCCCGGCACCCGCCCAACTCCCCGCAATATGCCACCCCGCCGCCTGGGTCTATCCGGGGCGGAAGACGGGCTACCGAGGCAAGACCTCGGGCAGGCTACACCGGTACCCCGTCAACGCACGGCTGAGGAGTCGCAACCAGCCGTGGTTGAGTGGTGGAACAACGACCGCGGATTCGGCATGGTGAGGATTGCCCCCTCCGGCGATACTGCCTTCGTTCATGTGACCGTTATCCCTGGCACGGGATATCGATGTCTTGTTACCGGCGAGCATGTCCAAGTTAAGGTTGCCACCGCCAACCGGGGCCTGAACGTAACAGCCTTGTCATTCCCGGCGGACCGCCGGGCCGGTGTGGTCACCCAGTTCGACCACCTCAAGGGGTATGGGAAGATCCTCGACGATGAGTCGAAGCAGAACGTCTTTGTTCACTATGCCGATATTCTCGGCCCGTCAGGGGTCCGTGTCACCCTTGCCGAGGGGGAAAGGGTGACCTTCGACCTGACCGACACGGACAGAGGTCCTGCAGCCAGCCACGTGAAGCGACTCGACCCTCGAGACGCGTTAAGCCAGTTTGTTCGAATCCCCCAACAAGCGTGGCAGCCCCTCGCCGAACTCGCCGAGGACGACGTTTGGGTCTTCAACCACCCAGATGAGGATGATGAATCCTCGATGGAGGTTCTTGCCGACGAGCCGCCGTCAACAGCTACACCATCTGTGCCCGACCTCCCAGTTCTCCAGAGCTACATCCGTCATACGTTCTCGCGCCTGGTGGAGCAGGACAAGATCGCCTACGGGGCCAGCTTGGACGGGCAACGTGCCGCCTTCAACACGGGACTCGTAACTGATAATCAAGAGGAAATTTATGGACTACTGGCCGAGAAATTGGCGGACGATGGCTATCCATGGCGGTTCCTCGGCTGGGTGAAGGAATCCGACGGTCGGATCGCCGGTGTTTTCTCTCCCCGTCCCGCTCGGGCCACCTATTGGGGGGATTCATCGGTTCTCTTCTACGACACTCGTCTACCCCTGATTCTGGACTGGGATCACTTCGTTCGCGACAACATATCGCGGTATCCGAGAGACCTGCAGAACGAGGCTATGGCGCTCATGGTGACACGATCCGCAGTTGATCGCGCGAAGGAGCGCGTCGAGCGGAACTACAAGGCCGCTGTGCCCCAGTTCCACCGGGGAGAGGTCCAGTTGCTGCTTCCGCTGTCGCTTCGCGGGACTGGCGAGGCGCAACTAGCTCTCGTCGTCAGGCGGGTACAGAACGAGTATCACGGAGAGACTGTCCTACCACTAGCGGCGGCACTAAAGAATGCTCGGCTTCTGGCGCGCCCAGACCGCGATTGGCTGAATCCCTAGCTTTTGCACTGGACCACTTCACGCTGGCGGCACAGGGGTGGCCGTTGTCCGGGACAACATAGGCCGGGTAGGACAGCACCGGCAGGTTCCTACTGCCGATTTCCTCTGTTCTGGATCAAGGCGCCGCGCTTCGCGCGGCGCGGGCGGTGAGCCGGCCGGCGGCAAGCCGCCCCGGCCGCCTCCGGCGCCGGGGCGGAGAGCCACCGACTGCCGCCGGACCGCCGCCCCGAAGTCGACTGATCCAGACGCGCCATGACCCCAGACGCGCCATGACCACGGCCAGGCGGCACGGAAGCCGGCAAGTCAACCTGATCGCGGGCCAGGGCTTCCGACTGCCGCGCCAGTCCAACCCCGGGACTGGCTTGCCCACGGGCTACCTACGCAGCCAGCTAAGCCGGCAGCAGCCTCAGCCGGTGCCCCAGGTGCGATCGCACCGGGCCGGCAACTCCCGGAGGGCGGGCGTTCGCAGACCCCAGAGGAGCCCTCAGAGGGCAAGATCGACCTGCCCACCATCTGCCCACAACCAGTCGTCAACGGCTGGACTCAGCCAGACTTAGCTAGATCAACGACAACGGCCCCCGATCAGCATCTCTGCTGGTCAGGGGCCGTGTCTGCACCTGGTGGCGGGTAGAGGATTCGAACCTCTGAAGCTTTCGCGACGGATTTACAGTCCGCTCCCATTGGCCGCTCGGGCAACCCGCCAGGGCACCCCACCGCGTCGTAACGCGGCGGCGGAAGCAAGGATAGCGGCTCCCCCCGGCGCCTACGCAACCGGGTACGGTCAGGGGGTCGTGCCGCTGGTCGGCGGCCGACGGCAGGCCCAGACCGCCGGACAGCAGGAGCAGAAACATGGCAGCGAACCCGTCGTTCGACATCGTGAGCAAGGTTGACCGTCAGGAGGTCGACAACGCCCTCCGGCAGGCGGAGAAGGAGCTTGCGACGCGGTTCGACTTCCGCGGCACCGGCGCGGAAATTTCCTGGTCAGGCGAGGAGGCGATCGGCCTTCAGGCCGAGACCGAGGAGCGGGTCCGCGCCGCGCTGGACGTGTTCAAGGAGAAGCTCGTCAAGCGGAACATTTCGCTGAAGTCGCTGGATGCTGGGGAGCCGCGCCCGTCCGGCAAGATCTTCAAGATCGACTGCAAGGTGATCCAGGGCATCGAGACGGACAAGGCCAAGGCGATCAGCAAGAAGATCCGGGACGAGGGCCCCAAGGGCGTGCAGGCGCAGATCCAGGGCGACCAGCTGCGCGTCACCGGCAAGAAGCGCGACGACCTCCAGGCTGTCATCTCGCTGCTCAAGGGCGAGGATTTTGGCGTCGCCCTCCAGTTCAACAACTACCGCTGACGGCTGTCTCCAGCGATCCGGTCCCCGGGCGCAACGCGTCCGGCTGAGATCGACTCGGGTTCCTGAAAGTCGGGGCATCCGGGCGACTGGGACACCGCGACATTCAGAAACCCGAGTCGATCAAGGACAACCAACCAAGGCACGGACCAACCAAGGCACGGACCAACCAAGGCACGGACCAACCGCGGCACGGACCAACCAAGGCACGGACCAACCGCGGCACGGACCAACCGCGGCACGGACCAACCGCGGCACGGACCGACCAAGCACGGACCGACCGCGACGCGAGCCGACCGAGTTGCGCGGTCAGACGGGGACGGGGTGTTCGGCGCGTACCGCAGTGGTTTCCGCGCGGGCGATGGGCCCGGCGGGTAGTGCGGCGACCGCGGCCCCGACGGCGACCGCCGCCCCGGCGAACAGGAACGCCCAGCGGACGCCGCCGGCGTGGTCCACGATCACGCCGGCCACCGAGCCGCCGGCGGCGCTCGACGCCACCGCGACGGTGACCACCCAGGTGTACGCCTCGTTCAACATGCCGGTTGGGGCAATCCGGCCGACTAGGGTGTTCTCCAGGGTCAGCGCGGGCGCGATGGTGGCCCCGCCGACGATCAGCGCGACACCCAGCGCGAGCGGGGTGGGCATCACCGCGAACACGGCGAAGGTGGCGGCCAGCGCCGCGAGCAGCAGGGCGAACTGTCGGGTCATGTTCGGTGCTGGCTTGCGGACGCCGAACCAGAGCCCACCGATGGCACTGCCGACTCCCCAGACCGCGAGCAGGACGCCGGCGAGGCTCTCCGGGTCGCCGGTGGCGTGGTCGCTCGCGAATGCCGGCACGATCACACCGGCGGCCCCGAATGCGATGCCCAGGCCGGCGACGCAGATCAGCAGGGCTGGGAAGCCGGGGACCCGTAGTGGGCCGAGCCCGCGGGCGTGGTGTTCCTGCGGGTGCGGACGCCAGCCTCGCATGACCCGGCCGAGGGCCACGGCGGTGGTGCCGACCAGGGTGACCACGGCCGCACCGATCAGCGCGGCCGCCGCGTCGGCGACGAGGACGAACCCGGCAACGAGCAGTGGGCCGAGGACGAAGACGATTTCGAACAGTGTGGTCTCGGCGGCCAGCGCGGTGTTGCGGAGGTGGTATCGGCCGGAGTTGGGGCCGGTCAGGTCGTTCCAGGCGCCTCGGATGGCGGCGCTGAGCGGCGGGTAGGTGGCGCCGGCCACGCCTGCGGTGAGGTAGATGACGGGGAGCGCGTCGTCGCCGGAGCGGCTGGCCAGCAGCAGCCCGATGAGCGCCAGCGGGTGGGCCACGGCGGTGAGCAGCAGGACGGGGCTGGGGCCGACCCGGTCGGCGATCCGTCCGGCCACCGGGCTGAGCGCGGCCCCGGCGAGGGCGTAGATGCCGCCGGCGATGGCGGCCAGCGAGTAGCGCCCGGTCACCTGCTCGACGACCAGGAGCAGCGCCAGCGGGGTCATGCCGATTCCGAGCCGCCCGATGATGCCGGTGATCAGCAGCATGGGCGCGCCGGGGATCCGCCAGACACCCAGGTACTGACGCAGCGCGGTCACCGTGAACCTCCCGAGGATGTAATGAGCGTGAGCCGTTATGACCCTAACGCCGCCGCCTGGCAGCAGGACAGCGGAATAGCCTCCGACACAGCGATCCGCCCGTACCCGGCGCGGCCGGGTACGGGCGGAGGCGGTGGGTCAGCGGGTCACCGCTGGAACTGCACCGGCCCCGAGTTGCGGGCCATCTGCTCCAGCCGGGCGACGCGGTCCTCCATCTTCGGGTGGGTGGAGAAGAGCGCTGCCATGCCGCCGCCCCGGAACGGGTTGGCGATCATGAGGTGGGCGGTGCTGGTGAGCTGGCCCTGGGCCGGCAACGGCCGGCGTCGGGCCACCGCGTCGATCTTGCGGAGCGCGCTGGCCAGGGCCAGCGGGTCGCGGCTCAGCTCGGCGCCGGAGGCGTCCGCCTGGAACTCGCGGCTCCGGCTGATCGCCAACTGGATCACCGTGGCCGCGATCGGGCCCAGGATCAGGGTGAGCAGCAGCACAGCCGGGTTGGGTCGGTCCTCGTCGTCCCCGCCACCCAGCGGGATGAAGAAGGCGAGGTTCGCCAGCAGGGTGATGATGCTGGCCAGGCCGGCCGCCACGCTGGAGATCAGGATGTCCCGGTTGTAAACGTGGGACAGCTCGTGCCCGATCACGCCGCGCAGCTCACGGTAGTCGAGGATCTCGCTGATGCCCTGGGTGACGCAGACGGCCGCGTGCTGCGGGTTGCGACCGGTGGCGAACGCGTTGGGCTGCGAGGTGGGGCTGACGTAGAGCCGCGGCATCGGCTGCCGGGCGTCGGTGGCCAACTCCCGGACCATCCGGTACAGCTCGGGGAACTGCGCCTCGGTGACCGGTTGCGCCCCCATCGAGCGTAGTGCGAGCTTGTCGGAGTAGAAGTAGGTGACGCCGTTCATGACCAGAGACACGAGGACGGCGATGACCAGGCCGCCGCTGCCGCCGAACCAGTAGCCCACCGCCAGGATCAGGGCGCTGAGCAGGCCGAGCAGCGCTGCGGTCTTCAGACGGTTGTGGTGCACGATGTCTCCTTCGGTGCACGGATCGCCGGGATCCGCTGACCGGTGTAACAACCCGGTACCCACCAACCATCCGTCTCAACGCTGAGAGTTGACTGAGACCGGGGCCCAGGTGGGGTCAGCGGCCGGCCAGGTCAAGCACCAGCTGCGGGGCGAGGCCGAGCACCACGGCGGCCGCCGTCGCCACCGCCAGCACCACCGCCACCACACCCACCACGGGTACGCCCGACGCTCCGCCACCGGCGAGCGCCGCGGCCGGGCCGGGCGTCGTGGTCGGCGCCCAGAGCGCGGCGGTCACCCGCAGGTAGTAGGCGAGCCCGATCACGGCGTTCAGCGCCACCACCAGCGCCAGCCAGGCCGCGCCACCGTCCAGCAGCGCCCGGACCACTGTCACCTTCGCGAACAGGCCGGCCAGCCCCGGCGGCAGACCAGCCAGACCCACCAACGCGAGACCGAACGCCGCAGCTCGCCACGGGTGCCGCCGGGCTGCCCCGCGCAGGTCGTCCAGCGTGCCGCCGTCCGCACCCACCGGCCGCAGTGCTGTCACTCCGGCGAACGCGGCCAGCTCCAACACCACGAAGAACACGGCGTACGCGATGGCGGCCGCGTACGCGGCGGAGCGTGCCTCGTCCGTGCGTCCGGCCGCCAGCGCCAACGCTCCCAGCGGGGCGAGGATGTACCCGGCCTGCGCGACGGACGACCAGGCGAGCAGCCGGACGGTCCGCCGCTGACGTAGGGCGACCAGGTTGCCGACGGTCATGGTGAGCACGGCGAGCACGGCGAGCACCGGACCGGTCTGGTCCGCCGGCAGCGCCCGTTGCACCACGGCGAGCAGGGCGACCAGGCCGCCCAGCTTCGACGCGGTGGACAGGTACGCGGCCACCGGCAGCGGCGCGCCGTCGTAGGTGGCCGGTGCCCAGGCGTGGAACGGCACTGCCGCCACCTTGAAGGCCAGGCCGACCAGCAGCACCGCAACCGCGGCGGTGGTCAACGGCAGGTCCCGCAGCTCCGGCTGCTCAGCGAGCAACGCGCCGAGCCGGTCCAGGTGCAGCCCACCGGTCACCGCGTACAGCAGCGCCGCGCCGAGCAGGGTCAGCGTGGTCGCCACCACGCTGACCACGAAGAAGGTCACCGCCGCCTCGGCGCTCGCGAGGCTCCCCCGGCGCAGGCCGACCAGCACGTACAGCGGCAGGGTCAGCGTTTCCAGGGCGACGATCAGCGTGATCAGGTCGCCGGCCGCGCCGAGCACCACGCCGCCGGTCATCGAGCAGGCCAGCAGGAAGGCGTACTCCCCGACGGGTGACCGCCCGGCCCGCAGCGCGGGCACCGACAGCCCGAGCACGCCAAGGGTGAGCAGTGCGACCACCACGCCGACGAGGGCCGCCCGACCACCGAAGATCCAGGAGCAGTCGGCGCCCACGCAGAACGTCCGCCGTTCGTCACCAGCCCCGACCAGCGCGGAGCCGACGGCGGTGCCGAGCGCGCCGAGCGCGGCCACCGCGATGGTGGCCCGCGGCCGGGCCACGACCAGATCGGTGATGAGCACGAGTACGGCAGTGCCGGCGGCCAGGTAGGCCGGCAGCAACGCGACGCTGTCCACGCTCTGC
This sequence comes from Micromonospora sp. CNZ322, assembly GCF_007827755.1. NCBI lineage: Bacteria > Bacillati > Actinomycetota > Actinomycetes > Micromonosporales > Micromonosporaceae > Micromonospora > Micromonospora sp. CNZ322. The sequence continues at coordinate 420,398 of NZ_VITD01000004.1, read as the reverse complement.
ACGACGTTCATCCGAGCCTGCCTTCGTTCGCGACTGCGGGGCTCCGCTTCGCTGCACTCCTCGCGCTCACCGGGAAACCACACCGATCAGGGCGTCGACGGGGGCCTCGGCGACGCCGAGGACCAGCGTCGGCGCCAGCCCGATGGCCAACGCGAGCAGCACGAGCGGCACCCAGGCGGTCAACTCCGCACCGGCCAGGCCGGGGCCGACCCGACCGACGGCGGGGCTCGGCCGATTGTGGGTGACCTGGCGCAGCAACCGCAGGAAGTACGCGGCGGTGAGCGCCCCACCGACCGCCGCCAGCACCCCGAGGGTGGTCCAGAGCGGGCCGCCCACCTGCACGGCGGCGATCACCGCGAACGCCTCGCCCCAGAAGCCGGCCAGCCCGGGCAGGCCCAGCGACGCGATCGCCGCGAACGCGAGCAGACCCGCCAGCCGGGGCGCGGTCTCCCGCAGCCCGGACAGCTCATTGAGGGTGCCCGTGCCGGTACGGTCCTTCACCGCCCCGGCCAGGAAGAACAGCAGGCCAGTTATCACCCCGTGCGCGACGTTGCCGATCAACGCCGCCTGGATGCCGGTGGCGGTCAGCGTGGCGACGCCCAGCAGCACGAAGCCCATGTGCCCCACGCTGGAGTACGCGATGAGCCGCTTCACGTCCGACTGGGCCAGGCAGACCAGCGAACCGATCAGGATCGCGGCGACGGCGAGCACGCCGAGCACCGGCGCCGCCCAACGGGCGCCCTCCGGCGCCACCCCCACCGCGACCCTTATCAGGCCGTACGTGCCCATCTTGAGCAGCACACCGGCCAACACGACACTGCCCACCGTGGGTGCCTGGGTGTGCGCGTCGGGCAGCCAGGAGTGCAACGGCCACAGCGGGCTCTTCACCGCGAACGCCAATGCGAGCAGTGTGAACGCGGCCAACTGGGTGCCCCTGGACATCCCCGCGCCACCGGTCAACGTCACCAGGTCGGCGGTGCCGGCGGCGGCGACCACGACGTACACGCCGACCAGCAGCAGCACCGAGCCGAACAGCGTGTAGAGGGCGAACTTCCGGGCCGCCCGACGCCGGTCCGCGCCACCCCAGCCGGCGATGATCGCGTACATCGGCAGCAGGACGACCTCGAAGAAGAGGAAGAACAACACCAGGTCCAGGGCGAGGAAGGTGCCCAGGATGCCCACCTCGACCACCAGCAGCAGCGCGACAAGCGCCCGGCCGCTGCCGCCGTCCGGAACCCGCCACATCGTGTACGCGCAGCAGAGCAACGTGAGCAGCGCGGTCAACACCACCAGCGGCCAGGAGATACCGTCGACGCCGAGGTGGAAGCGCAACTCCAGACCGGGCACCCAGGGCAGGTCCAGTTGGTGCCACGGGCGCACTGCCGGCGCGTCCGCCGACCAGGCGACCCAGCCGCGACCGCCGAACACCAGCGGCACCGCGGCCAGCAGGGTCAACGCCGCCGCGACAGTGCCGACCAGCCGGGCCGCCCGGTCCCGGGGCGTCGCCGCCACCGCTACCGCACCCAACGCCGGCACCGCCAGCACCGCTACCAGCAACCCCTGCCCAAACGTCATTGGACCGCCTCTGTTCGCGGCTGCGGGGCTCGCAAACCCGGCTCACTCCTCGCGCTCACTGGATGCCTCCAATTAGGGCGGCGGCCAGGCCGATCAGTAGCGCGCCGGCCAGCACGCCGGCGGCGGCCCGGGGCAGCGCCGCGCGGTGCAGCGCGGCCAGCCCCGCGCCCAGACCGGACGCGGCTCGCCCGCTGCCCTCGACCGCGCCGTCCACCACCACCTCGTCACTCGTGCGCGCGGCGCGGGCCAGCGCGCGGACGGGGCGTACCACGAGGGTGCGCTGGACGTCGTCGAGCCGGAACGCGCGGGCGAAGACCGGCCGCAGCGGACCCAGCGCCCCGGCCGGATCGGCGGCCTTGTCGCGCCGCCAGCCCAGCGTCACCAGCGCGGCGCCGAGCAGCAGGAACGCGAGCGGCAGCAGCACCCCCGGCCCCAGGTGGACCAGGCCGTCCTCGGAGCCCGCCACCGGGACGGTGGGGAACCGCAGGCGGTCGGCGAACGCCCCGACGAACCCGGCCAGACCGAGCAGCGCGGCCGGCACGGCCAGCAGCAGCACCGGCCAGCGCAGCACGGCCGGCGGATCGTGCGGCTGGACCAGGGGCAGGCGCGGGGTGCCGAAGAAGGCGCGCAGCAGCAGCCGACCTGCGTACCAGGCAGTGATCGCCACGCCGACCAGCCCGGCGATCCAGACGATCCAGCCCACCCAGGACGGGGCCGGGCCGGTGCCCTCCAGCGCGGCCGACTCGGCGACCGTCAGTACGCCGTCCTTGCTCCAGAAACCGGCCAACGGCGGCACCCCGGCCAGCGCGCCCAGCCCCACCACAATGCACCAGAACGTCACCGGCATGCTGCGCCGCAACCCGCCCATCTCCGACATGAGGGTGGTGCCGACGGCGTGGATCACCGCGCCGGCGGCGAGGAACAGCAGCGCCTTGAAGGCGGCATGGGTGAGCAGGTGGAACAGTGCGGCCGACGGTGAACCGACCGCCAGCGCGCCGGTCATGTAACCCAGTTGGGACACTGTCGACCAGGCCAGCACGCGTTTGATGTCGTCCTGGGCGGTGGCGGCGAGCGCGCCGAGCAGCAGCGTGATCGCGCCGAGCACGCCCAGCACGGTCAGCGTCACCGGCGCGGCGGTGAAAAGCGGGTAGAGCCGGGCCACCGCGTACACCCCGGCGGCGACCATCGTCGCGGCATGGATCAGCGCGGAGATCGGGGTCGGACCGGCCATCGCGTCCGGCAGCCAGGTGTGAAGCGGGAACTGCGCGCTCTTGCCGGCCACACCGGCGAGCAGCAGCAGGCCCGCGGCGGTCAACGTCGCGCCGGAGTGGTCGTGGGCGAGCACGTCGGCGATCCGGAAGCTGCCCGTCGACACGCCCAGCAGCGCGATGCCGAGCAGGAACCCGACGTCACCGACCCGGGTCACCAGGAACGCCTTCATGGCGGCGGCGGGGGCGCCGGCCAGTCGGCGGTCGTGGGCGATCAGGAGGTACGAGCAGAGGCCCATCACCTCCCAGCCGACCAACAGCATGATCAGGTCATTGGCGACCACCACCAGCAGCATGGCACCGGTGAAGAGGCTGATCTGGGCGGCGTAGGGCGGGTAGCGGTGGTCCACGTCGACGTCGTCGTGCGGACCGCGCCGCAGGTAGCCGATCGAGTAGACCTGCACGGCCAGGGCGACAGCGGTGACCGCCACCGCGACCAGCGCGGCGGCGCCGTCCAGCCGTACGCCGAGGGTCACCGCCAGCCCGCCGAAGTCCACCCAGGTGGCCGACGTCTCCGTCGGCCCGTCGACAGTGAGCAGCAGCGCGAGGGCCAGCGCCAGCGCGCCGGCCGCACCGGCGACGCCGAGCGTCACGGCGGCCGTTCGGGCCCGGTCGCCGCCGGTCACGCCGTCGCGCCGAGGGGCCGGCGGCAGCAGCAGACCGAGCAGCCCGGCGACCAGCGGTACGGCGGGCAGCAGCGCCCCGAGCAGCCCGGTCACCGACCCACCTCCGGGTCTCCGACGGCCGGCTCGCGCCCAGCGAGGAGGTCCGGCGACTCGGTCAGCGGCACGTCATCCACTGCGACGGTCGCCCGCAGCCGGTAGAGCTGAAGGACGATCGCCAGCCCCACCCCGATCTCGGCGGCGGCGAGGACGATGACGAACAGCGCGAAGACCTGCCCCGAGTGCGGGAGCACGGCGCGGGCGGTGGTGTCAGCGGTGACCAGGATCAGGTTGACCGCGTTGAGCATCAACTCGACCGACATCAGCACCAGCACCGCGTTGCGGCGGCGCAGTACGCCGTACACGCCGAGGCCGAACAGCAGCGCGGCGGTGACGTACGGGATGACCGGCCTCACCGGCGCCCCCCGGGCTCGCTGTCGACCAGGTCGCCTGGCGTGCCGTCGCGTTGCGGGGCGGCTCGGCCGATGTCCGGCCGGGACAGCACGATCGCGCCCACCAGGGCGGAGAGCAGCAGCACCGAAAGCACCTCGAACGGCAGCACCCAGGATTGGAAGATCTGCTCACCCAGCCGCTCGGCGGTGCCGGCGTGCGGCAGCGTGACGGTGCTCCAGCGGTACGCGTCCACCAGCAGGGCGGAGAGCCCCAGCCCGGCGCCGCCACCGATCAGCGCGGCCGGCCAGCCGGGCCGGTCCAGGTCGTCGGAGGCGCCGATCGGGGCCCGGGTCAGCATCACCGCGAACAGCAGCAGGACCACCACCGCGCCCACGTAGATCAGCACCTGCACCCAGGCCACCAGCTCGGCGCTGAGCACCAGGAAGTCACCGGCCAACGCGCCCAGGCACACCACCAGGTAGAGCCCGGCCCGGACCAGGTGTTTCGTGGTCACCACCAGCACGCCGGCACCGACCGCCACCGCGCCGAGGGCGAGCAGCAGCACGTCCGCGCCGGTCACCGGGGCGCCCTTCCCGCTCGGGCGCTCACGACGCCGGGTCCTGGTCGGCGTCGGGGCGTACCGCTGGCGGAGCGGGACGTGCGGCGGCAGCCTTGCGCGCGGCGGAGGTCTCCTCCTTGGCCGGCTCGCCGTTCGGGTCGTGCGCGGGCGGCGGCGGAACGGTGGCCATCCACTGACCGAGGTGGTCCTTGTCGTGCAGCAGGTCCTTGATGTCGTACTCGGCGTACTCGAACTCCGGCGACCAGTAGAGCGCGTCGAACGGGCAGACCTCGATGCAGATGCCGCAGTACATGCAGAGCGAGAAGTCGATGTCGAACTTGTCGAGCACGTTGCGCTGGCGGGGGCGGGCGGCGCCGGGCACCACCACCTCCTCCTTGTGCGAGTCGATGTAGATGCACCAGTCCGGACACTCGCGGGCGCAGAGCATGCAGACCGTGCAGTTCTCCTCGGACAGGGCGATCACGCCGCGCGAGCGTGGCGGCAGGTCGGGGGCCGTGTCCGGGTACTGCTGGGTGGTCGAACGGCTGGTCATCGTCTTGAGGGTGACCGCCAGCCCTTTCACCAGGCCCGCGCCGGGAAGGCCGCGTCCGCTGGTGTCACCGCGCTCGCCGGGGTCGCTCATGTCGACCATCCTGCCCTGTGGCCACGGCGCGCGCGACCACCACCCACAGGTCGACGGCGGTACCGTGGTCGCGGGGAGAACGAGCGCACCTGGAAGGACCTGCCATGACCGCCGCGCTGCAGAGCGACTACCCGCCCGAGAGCGGGTGGACGACTGACGATCTGGACGCGCTGCCCGAGGATGGCCGCCGCCGGGAACTGCTCGATGGAGTGCTGCTGATGTCCCCCTCCCCCACCCGCAAGCATCAAATCATCGCTGGGCTACTGATGGCCGAGCTGCACGCCGACTGCCCCGACGACTACGACGTCACCCAGGGGGTAGCGGTACGTATCAACCGCACCCGCTCGTTCATCCCCGACGTTCTGGTGACCACGTCGGTCGCCGCCGCCCGCGAGCCGTCGAAGTACGAGCCGCATGAAATGGTCCTTGCCATCGAGATCGTCTCACCGAGCACCCGCTCGATCGACCGGGTGTTGAAGCCGGCGCTGTACGCCCAGGCCGGCATCCCCTTCTACTGGCGGATCGAGACCGAAGGCGCGCTGGAGGTCGTGACGTACCGGATCGACGCGGTGAACGAGGTCTACACCGAGACCGGGCGGTGGACGAAGTTCGTCGACACCGGCGAGCCCTTTCCGATCAATCTGCCGATCAGCCGGATCACGCCCCGGGTCCGCTGACGACGGCCGGTGGGAGCATCTCGACGCCGAGTTGTTGCAGAAGCTGGAACAGCTCGTTGCAGCTCCACACCTCGACGATCCGGCCCCCCGCGTCGAAACGCAGGAACGTCGCCCCCGAGTAGCTGACCACCTGCCCGGTCGGCGGCACCGGCCCGAACTGCCCGGCGTGGGTGCCGGCGGCCCGCCAGTGCACGGCCACCCGCTCGCCGGACGCGACCACGTCGACGATCTTGTAGCGGAGGTCCGGGAAGGCCGCCCGGCGCTCACGATGCCAGGCCAACGTCGCCTCCGGCCCGGTGCCGCCCAGCCCCGGGCACTCCTCGGCGACCAACTCGTACGCCGACTCCTCCTGGCGGGCATTCCACACATCGGCGATGAACCGCCGGGCCGCCGCCTCCACATCCGTCATGCCGGCAGGGTATCCGGGACCACGGTGCGCCGTAGATCCGCGAGGATTGGGTAGAGACACTGACCAGACCGGGAGGGCGACGTGGGCGAGGAAAAAGGCGGCAAGTACGTCGAGCCGGGCGGCGAGTTCACCCGCGACCAGCGGTACATCGCCACCCGGATCACCGAGGACGGGCGCGACGGCTATCCGGTCGAGCCGGGCCGGTACCGGCTGGCGGTCAGCCGGGCCTGCCCGTGGGCCAACCGACTGATCATCGTGCGGCGGCTGCTCGGTCTGGAGGGCGCCATCTCGATGGCGGTGGCCGGCCCGACCCACGACGCTCGGAGCTGGACCTTCGACCTCTATCCGGACGGCCGGGACCCGGTGCTCGGCATCGAGCGCATCCAGGAGGCGTACTTCAAGCGCTTCCCCGGCTACGAGCGCGGCATCACCGTTCCGGCGATCGTGGACGTGCCGACCGGGCAGGTGGTGACCAACGACTACGCGCAGATGAGCCTGGACCTGTCCACGCAGTGGAGGGCGTACCACCGCGAGGGTGCCCCGCAGCTCTACCCGGAGCACCTGCGGGAGCAGATCGACGAGGTCAACGCCATGGTGTTCCGGGACGTCAACAACGGCGTCTACCGGTGCGGGTTCGCGGGCAGCCAGGAGGCGTACGACAAGGCGTACCACCAGCTCTTCGACCGACTGGACTGGCTCACCGAGCGGTTGACCGACCAGCGCTACCTGGTCGGCGACACCATCACCGAGGCCGACGTGCGACTGTTCACCACGCTGGTCCGCTTCGATCCGGTCTACCACGGCCACTTCAAGTGCAACCGGCAGAAGCTGAGCGAGATGCCGGTGCTGTGGGCGTACGCCCGGGACCTGTTCCAGACTCCCGGTTTCGGCGACACGATCGACTTCGACCACATCAAGCGGCACTACTACGAGGTGCACCGCGACATCAACCCGACCGGGATCGTTCCGCTCGGCCCCGACCTGTCCAACTGGCTCACGCCACACGGTCGGGAAGCACTAAGTGGTCGTCCCTTCGGCGACGGCACCCCACCCCCACCCCCCGCCGAGCCCGTCGACCCCGCACACACCCCGCTGCGCTGACGGGCGCTGACCCGCCGCATGATCGTGCTCGATCCTGGATTCAGGGGTCTCCCAGATCGCCGAGACCACTACAACCAGGATCGAGCACGATCATGCAAAGTTCCTCACCGCCCGATGCGCGGTCGTGCGGGGTTCTACAGGGCGATGCGGACGGCTGCGGTGAGGACCAGTTGGGCCAGGGATGCCGGCACGAGGACCAGCCAGCAGAGGCGTTGGAGTTGGTCCTCGCGTAGCCGGGGGTAGGAGACCCGGAGCCAGATGATCACGAAAGAAACCGCGAAGATCTTGAGCAGCGTCCAGAGCCAGCCCAGCTGGTCGTCGGCGAACGGGCCCTGCCAACCACCCAGGAACAGCACAGTGGTCAGCGCGGCGATCACCACGATGCCGACGTACTCGGCGAGCAGGAAGAACGCGAACCGCAGACCGGTGTACTCGGTCATGTAGCCGAAGACCAGCTCCGAGTCGGCCACCGGCATGTCGAACGGTGGCCGACGGATCTCGGCCAGCCCGGCAACGAAAAAGATAATCATCGCGGGTGCCTGCCAGAGCAGCCACCACGGCTGCCACGCCTCGACGATGCCCGACAGGCTGAGCGTGCCGGCCGCCATCGCCACCGACGCGGCGGCCAGCACCAGCGGCAGCTCGTACCCGAGCAACTGGGCCGCCCCGCGCAAACCGCCCAGCAGGCTGTACTTGTTGGCCGACGCCCACGCCGACATCAGCACCGCCACCACCCCGACGCCGACCACTGCCAGCACGAAGAAGAGGCCGATGTCCAACGGTTGCCCGACCAGGTCGTTCGGGCCGAGCGGAATGACGAGCAACACCAGCAGGTAGGGCACCAGGGCCACCGCCGGCGCCAACCGGAACACCGCCCGGTCCGCCTCGCGCGGGGTGATGTCCTCCTTCTGCACGAACTTGACCCCGTCGGCCACGAGTTGCGCCCAACCGTGGAAGCCGCCCGCGTACATCGGGCCGAGCCGGCCCTGCATGTGCGCCATCACCTTGTGCTCGGCCTGGCCGACAAGCAACGGCAGGGTGAGGAACGCGACCACCACGCCGCCGATCCGGATCACCAACTCCACCCAGAGCGGCATCAGGCCGTACCCCCGTCGTGGTCGCTCCGGCCATCGCGGCCCGGCGGGTCCGCGATCGGCTCGCCACCCGATGCGGCCGCGCCCTCGCCAGGCTCGCCAGGTGCGGTCGCGCCGGGCGCGGGCTGGTCGGCCGGGCCTGCGTCGGGCGCGGGCTGGTCGACTGGAGCCGGGCCGTCGGTGGCGCCGGCCGGCCGGGGAGTACGCGCCGGACGGGCCCCCGGGGCGGGCCGTGCCGGACGCTCACGGGCCGGTCTGGCCGGGGTGCCGCCACGCGGGCCCTCCCCCACCCCACCGGCGCCGGCCGGGGTGGGCGTGGGCCCCCACTCGCCCGGAGCGGGAACGCCCGGCGGGCGGATCGGTCGGCGCCCGCCGCCGGCCTCGGACTCGCCCGGCTCCTTCGCACCCGGCCAGGGCTTCGCCACCCGAGAGGCCAGCACGAACTCCTTACGCAGCGGGTGACCCTCGAACTCTGGCGGCAGCAGCAGCGGCAGCAGTTCCCCATGCCCGGCGAAGTCGATGCCGAACATCTCGTGCGTCTCCCGCTCGTGCCAGGCGGCACCGAGGTAGACGTCGACCACCGAGGCGACAGTGGGCGCGCCGCGCGGCAACCGGGTACGCAGCAGCAGGCCGTGACGCAGTCGCGTCGACCAGAGGTGCGCCACCACGTCGAAGCCCTCGGCCAACTCGTCGACGGCGGAGAGCCAGTCGAAGAAGTCGCAGGCCAGCTCGGCGTCGTCACGGGCGGCGGAAACCGCGGTCAGCCAACTCGTGGGCGGCACATCGACTGTGGCCCGGGCGAAACGTTGCCCGCCGGAGACCGACGGGGTCGCCTCAACCGGCGCGAGCAGCGCGACCAGTCGAGCGCCGACCTCTTCGGGAGTCATGCCGCTGATCCTAGTGCCGGCCGGGCCCGCACCTGGCCGCCGCCGATGCCCAGCGATCTGCCGGCTTTCGGCGCGGCGCACGCCTCGGCGGGGAAAGATGAGGGCGTGCGCGCTGTGACAGTGAGACCAGGGGTCGCCAATTCGCTGAACCTCGTCGAGGATCAGCCGGAGCCGGCTGCCGAGGAGGGCTCTGTCCTGGTCGAGGCGCTGGCGGTGGGGATCTGCGGCACCGACCACGAGATCATCGCCGGGGAGTACGGCGAGGCGCCGCCGGGTGCCGACCGCCTGGTCATCGGGCACGAGTCGCTGGGCCGGGTGATCGAGGACCCGAGCGGCACCCTGCAACCTGGCGACCTGGTGGCCGGGATCGTCAGGCATCCCGATCCGGTGCCCTGCCCGAACTGCGCGGTCGGCGAGTGGGACATGTGCCGCAACGGCCAGTACACCGAACACGGCATCAAGGGACTGGCCGGGTTCGCCCGCGACCGCTGGCGGGTCGAGCCGCAGTTCGCGGTCGCGCTCGACCCGACACTGGCCCAGGTCGGCGTGCTGCTGGAGCCGACAAGTGTGGTGGCGAAGGCCTGGGACCACATCGAGCGGATCGGGCACCGGGCCGAGTGGCAGCCGCAGACTGTGCTGGTGACAGGTGCCGGGCCGATCGGTCTGCTGGCCGCGTTGCTCGGCACCCAGCGTGGGCTCACCGTCCACGTGCTGGACCGGAACACCGAGGGGCCGAAGCCGGAGCTGGTCGCCGGGCTCGGCGCCACCTACCACACGGTGCCGGTAAACGACCTGCCCTTCGAGCCGGACGTGGTGATCGAGTGCACCGGCGCTCCCACGGTGGTCCTCGACGTCATGTGCAAGGCTGCCCCGACCGGAATCGTCTGCCTGGCCGGGGTGTCCAGCGGTGGCCGGACCATCGACTTCGACGCCGGGGCGCTCAACCGGGCGCTCGTGCTGGAGAACAACGTGGTGTTCGGCTCGGTGAACGCCAACCGGCGGCACTGGACCCTGGCCGCGGAGGCGCTCGCCCGCGCCGACCAGGTCTGGCTCGAGTCGCTGATCACCCGGCGGGTGCCGGTGAACCGGTACGCCGACGCGTACACCCCCGGCCCGGACGACATCAAGGTGGTGCTGGAGTTCGCGTCCTGAGCGACGCCCCGCCCGATCAGATGCCCGGCAGTCGACCGTTGCGGAACAGGTCGACGAAGAGCTGATGGTCCTGGCGGGCGCGCACCCCGTACGCGTGCGCGAAATCCACCAGGTGGGCGACGAATCCCGGCTCGTCGGCATCCACCGCCGCGACGATCGCCTCCTCGGTGGAATAGTCCACCAGATCGTGACTGGATTCGTCGTCGGCGACCGAGTGCATCCGGGCCACCGCCCGGCCGAGGTCGACGAGAACCCCGGTCAGCTCCTCCGGCTCGTTCACGTCCGACCAGTCCAGATCGGCGGCGTACGGGGAGACCTCGGCGACAAGCTGACCGGCCCCGTTCAGCTCGGTGAAGCCCAGCCACGGGTCGGCGTGCGCCTGCAACGCCCGCTGCGACTCGGCGGTCCGGTGCCCCTGGTGCTGGAAATAGCCGCGGACCGACTCGTCGGTGACGTACCGCGCCACGGCCGGCACCTGCGCCTGCTTCATGTAGATGACGACGTCGTTCTCCAGCGCCTGGGTGTGCCCCTCCAGCAGCAGGTTGTACGACGGCAGCCCGGCCGAGCCGATGCCCACCCCCTTGCGCAGCACCACGTCCTTGATCCGCGCCGCCACCGGGCGCAACTGCGTCGAGGCGCTTGGCAGGGTGCCCAGGTAATCCTGGAAGGCGGCGCTGACCAGGTCCCGGGTGGCGTCGTCGATTTCGAAGACCCCGTCGCCGACGGAGAAACGTCGCTCGTAGTTGTCGATGGTGGTCTGCGCGGCGAGCAGGTCCACGCGGGTGTTGAGCCGGGCCCGTTGGAGCACCCGGCGCAGCACCCCGTCGGCGTTGTCCAGGGTGATCGAACCGATCGCGTCGTCACCACCGGCGGCGATGGCCCGCAGCTCGGTCAGGTACGACCGGGCGAAGCCGGCCACCAGCTCCCCGATCGCCGTGTCGGAGAGCGCCTTGCCGTAGCCGAGCAGGGCCACGCTGGCCGCGAGCCGACGCAGGTCCCAGGTGAACGGCCCGACGTACGCCTCGTCGAAGTCGTTGACGTTGAACACCAGCTGCCCCGAGGCGTTCATGTAGGTGCCGAAGTTCTCCGCGTGCAGGTCACCGTGGATCCACACCCGGCTGGTCTGCTCGTCGGAGAACCGGTCGTCGGCGAAGTCGCCGAGCTGGTCGGCGTAGAACAGCGCGGCGCTGCCCCGGTAGAAGGCGAACGGCGAAGCCGCCATCTTGCGGAACTTGCGGCGGAAGGCGGCCGGGTCGATCGCCATCGACGCGCCGAACTCCTCGGTGAGCACGTCGACGATGTGGGTGGACCGCTGGTCCGCTGAGCTGCTCATAGTGCGCAGGCTAGTGCGGCGGGTCCACAACAGGGTGGCGAACGGCCCATCCATCGATCATGCTGTCTGGGTCACGGCGCGGGGGCCCGGACACCACGGTCACGTCGGTCGATCGCGTCGCTGCCAAGCGCGGACGACAGGTCCCTCGCCGGGCGTCGACCACGGAGGACCAGATACAGATGCTCCACAAGACGGGGACCCTACTCACCGCCGCACTGCTCGGCCTGACGGCGACGATCGGCGGGGCCGGACCGGCCGCGGCCGCACCGTCGGCCTCCGCCGACGCTCCCACGTTCTCGCTGAGCCGGCTGGTGCTCGAGCCGACCGAACGCGGCTACCGGGGCAGCCTTCGAGTGACCATCACCAACAACAGCGACAGCACGCAGGGCTTCTACTTCCGGATCCGTGAGGCGGTGGCGGGCTCCTTCTCCGGGGGCGTGGAGTCACGCTGCGAATCGGACGGCGTGGAGGAGGGGCGGTTGGTCCGCACCTGCGCCCTGCCGAGCGGCAGTGACCTGGCCCCGGGTGAGTCCCGCAGGGCAACCGTGGAGTTCCAGGTGCTGACCACTGCCCGCAGCTACCCGATGATCGCAGCGGGCGGCTTGGTCACCGCCTACTCGTACGAGACCGGATCGTTGGGCAGCGTTCCGTTCAGCGCGCAGTTCCGCTCCCTCGACGGCACGCTGGCCCGCCCACAGACGTACGTGCAGGACACCCAGGCGGACGCGTCGGTCGAGCTGGCCGGCCCGGTGACCGACGGCCCCGAGAACACCCGGCGGGTGCCGCTTCGGGTCCGGTACGGCGGTGACGCCCCGCAACTCGGCCACTCGCTCACCGCCACGCAGCTGCCCGCCGGGTCGATGATCCTCTTTACCGATCCCCACGACGGTCCGGTATACGGCCCGCAGGCTTTCGTGCCGGGCGGGCTGCTGATGCAGGGTGAGGAGCGCGACGTGGCGCTGTTCATCAGCCGGCCGACCGACCCGGCGGACGAGTCGGCCACGATCACCGTGGAGCTGGCCACGCACTACTGGATGGAAACGATCTCCGACGTCGACCCGAGCGACAACACCGTCACGTTCAACCTGGCCCTGCCGACCAGCTGACCAACCAGCGGACGGCCGCCGCCCGGATCAACTCCGGATGGCGGCCCACCGCCCTCAGCTGGCGGTGGGTGGGCGTACCGGCGGGGCGGTGAGCGAGTCGACGGAGCGTGGCGCGGCGGCCTCACGCGGCGGGGCGTCCAGCGGCGCGGCCAGCACGTCCCGTTGCGGCACACCCCCGATGCCGGACTGCTCGGCGGCGATCTTCTCCTGCAGGCGCAGGATGCCGTGCAGCAGCGCCTCCGGCCGGGGCGGGCAGCCGGGCACGTACACGTCGACCGGGATGAGCTGGTCGACGCCCTTGGTCACCGAGTACGAATCCCAGTAGGGGCCGCCACAGTTGGAGCAGGCGCCGAACGAGATGACGTACTTCGGCTCGGGCATCTGGTCGTAGAGCCGCTTGATCGCCGGGGCCATCTTGTCGGTCACCGTGCCGGAGACCACCATCAGGTCGGCCTGGCGGGGGCCGTGGGCGAACGGGATCACGCCGAGTCGGATGAAGTCGTGCCGACCCATGCTGGTGGCGATGAACTCGATGGCACAGCAGGCCAGACCGAAGTTGAAAACCCAGAGCGAGTAGCGGCGCCCCCAGTTCAGCACGAACCGGATCGGCTCACCGAGCACTGCCGGCACCTGCACGACCGCCCCCCTCTCCTCACCGACAGTGAATCACAGACGGCGTCCGTGCGGTCCGGCGGTGATCGGCGCGAGCGGCCCACCAACTGTCTCGGAGCCGACAAGGATCGGCAGCGATTGACGCGCAACCTGCCGGCGCGCTCGCTTGTGTGACCGGTGCTGGCGAACACACCGCCGGCAGTCGCCACGGGGAGGACGAGTGCTTGTGACACGAGATGTGCGGCTGGGTGGACGCCCACCGGACCCACCGGGAATCGCAACCTCCGCGTCGACAGAGCTGGTCTTCGACGACTTCTACCACGCCCACTTCCGCGGCCTGGTGGTGCAGTTGACCGCGTACACGGGCGACCGGGGGCAGGCGCAGGAACTGGTTCAGGAGGCGTTCTGTCGGGCGTACGCCCGCTGGGACCGGCTCGCCGCATACCAGGACCCCCTGGCCTGGGTCCGTCGGGTCGCCTGGAACCTCGGCCACAACCGCTGGCGGCGGCTGCGGACCGCCCAGCTGTGGCTGCTGCGGCAGCGGGAGACACACGTTGCGGAGCCGAGCCCGGACCGGGTCGCCCTCGACGCCGCGTTGGCGAAGTTGCCGCCGAAGCAGCGGCGGGCCGTCGTACTGCACTACCTCGCCGACCTGACGGTCGCCGAGATCGCCGCCCAGGAACAGGTCGCCGAAGGGACTGTCAAGTCCTGGCTGCACCGGGGCCGCACCGCACTCGCCACCCACCTACGCGACACCAATGAGGAGGTGCGGGATGTCTGAGCAGGAGACCCTTGACCTCGCCGAAGAGTTCGCCCGTTACCGCCGTACCGCGCTGGCGGAGGTCGAGGCGCCGGGACCCGCCGCCGTTCGACGGACCGTACGAGGCCGCGGCCGACGCCGGCTGGCTGCCAGCGCCACGACAGCGCTCGCCCTGTTCGGCGGGTCGGCCGTCGGATACGCGGCGTTGAGCGGCCCGGACCACCGGCCCGGTCCGGTCGACCCGACGCCGAACATCTCGGAGTCACCGACGCCGACGCCGACGCCGACGAGTCCGACCCCCAGCCCTGCCGGGACCAGTAGCAGCCCGACCACAACCGTGCCGGACGGCCGGTTCAGCCGGGCCCAGCTGCTGGGGGTGCCGGTGACCCTGCCGGCATGGCGGGCCGGACCAGACTGCCCGACGTCGCAGACGCGGCTCACCGCCGATGCCAGGGAGGGCGCGAACTGGCTCCTGGCGCTCGACCACGGCGACCTCGACGGCGACGGCGCGGTGGAGACGGTGGCGCTCGTGCAGTGCGTGCTCGGCACCCGCGGGCCGATGCAGGTGGTCGCCTTCGACCGCGACAAGGAAGGAAAGGTGACGACGGTCGGCCGGGTGGTCGCGACCACCATCGACAAGCCGCAGTGGCTGTTCGCGCTGGATGTCGTGGGGGACGGCACGGTCCGCGTGCAGGTCGGTGACATCGCTCCCGGGGGCGGTTGGCCCGCCGAGTGGTCACAGCGGCAGTGGCGGGGCTACCGCTGGAACGGCGACGGCTTCGCCCAGGTCTCGGGGCCGACGGCCTTCGGCCAGAATCCGCACTCGGCGGACGTCTCGGTCACCGCCACCGACCTCGTGCTGACCACGGCGGACGACGGCTCCCGAACCGGTACGGCCACCGTGCGGGTTCGCAACCGGGGCACCAAGCCGGTCGCCCACGTGGACCTGCGGCTGGGCGTACCCGCGGCGGTGCGGCCGGACGTCGACGGATGGGCCCCGTGCGGGGGCGAGCCCCAGGACACCAGCGAGCCGGTGACCTGCACCCTCGGTCGGCTGGCGGCGGGGGCGGAGGTGCGGCTGGACCTCAGTTTCCGGGTGGCCAAGGGGGTCGCGCTGGGCACCGGAAAGGCCGACGTGCGGGTCTGGGCGATGGACGCCGGATTCGACTTCCTGTTGGACGTCAACGACGCCGACAACCAGGTGCGGATGACCTACCGCTGAGCATCCGGTCGCCGGCCGCTACGTACGCCACGGGGGCGTACGTAGCGGCCGGCGCTCCGATCACCAGGTGGGACGTTGCAGCAGCCCGACGAACTCGACCAGCAGCCGCTCCCGCAGGGCCGGCGGCGCGGCGTCGAGCAGCGTGTTCACCACCGCCATCCGCTCCGGCAGCGGCGCACCATCGGGCTCGCCGCCCATGCCCAGCCCGGCGGCCAGGCCGGCGACCAGCTCCGGGGTCAGCGCGTCCGGGGTCAGCGACGTCGCCAGCGCCATCAGTTCAGGCGGAAGGGCGACCGGACCGGCCGTCTGGGCTGCGGCCACCGCGTCGGTCAGGGCCGGTCCGAACTCGGCGACCCGGGGCGCGACCGCGGCGGTCACCGTGAGGTGCACGCTGGCGGGCAGGCCGTCGTACGACAGTTGGGGTTGGGTGTGCCAGCCCCGCGCGGTCAGCTCGTCGACCAGGACGAACAGGTCGGGGCCACCCTCGGTGGCGGTGAAGCAGACGACTGTCGACTCCGGCTCGGCCATCAGCCGAAG
This sequence comes from Micromonospora sp. CNZ322, assembly GCF_007827755.1. Lineage (NCBI taxonomy): Bacteria > Bacillati > Actinomycetota > Actinomycetes > Micromonosporales > Micromonosporaceae > Micromonospora > Micromonospora sp. CNZ322. The sequence goes on along the minus strand of NZ_VITD01000004.1, from coordinate 404,408 downwards.
CCCGTCGACGGCGCGGACCGCGTCGGCCAGTCCGGTTACCGCGTCCCGGGTGGTGGCGGTCAGCCGCAGGTAGCCCTCGTCTCCGAGGTGCCGCAACGTGGCGTACGCGGCGGCGATCGGGCCGCCCGAGCGGGTGGACGCGATCACCGGGTTGATCATGGTGTAGCCCGGCCAGTCGGCGTACGCGAAGTACTGCGGAGCGCGCAGCGTGGCGTCGCGGTGCAGCAGCACGGACACCCCCTTCGGCGCGTACGCGTACTTGTGCAGGTCGACCGAGATGGAGGTGACCCCGGGCACCGCGAAGTCGAACGGCGGCACCGGCTCCCCGAGCCGACGCAGGTACGGCAGGGTCCAGCCGCCGAAGCAGGCGTCCACGTGGCAGCGCACCCCCGCCTCGGCCGCGGCGGCCGCGATCTCCGCGACCGGGTCCACCACCCCGTGGGCGTACGACGGCGCGGAGCAGGCGACCAGTACCGTCTCCGGGCGGATCGCGGCGGCCATCGCGGCCGGGTCGGGACGCAGCGTCTCCGGGGAGACGGGCACGACGTCCAGCGCCACCCGCAGGTAATGCGCCGCCTTGGCGAACGCGGCGTGCGCGCTGGACGGCACCACGATCCGGGGTGCGGCGATCTCCGGGTGCGCGTCCCGGGCTGTCTTGACGGCGAGGATCAGCGACTCGGTGCCGCCGCTGGTGACGCTGCCGACGACGTCCGGGGCGGTGGTGCCTGGGCCGGCGCCAAGCACCCGGCTGGCGGCGCCGACGAGCGCGTTCTCCATGGCCAGCAGGGACGGGAACGCGGTCGGGTCCAACCCGTTGACGTGCGCGCTCTCCCGGTGGGCGGCGGCGGCCAGCTCGTCCAGGCCGGGCACCGCCGGGTCGTAGACGTACGCGAACAGCCGTCCCCCGTGGGTGGGCGCGTCACTCGCCCGCAGCTCCCGCACCTCTTCCAGAACCCGTTCCGCCGGAACCCCGGTAGCGGAGAGCGCCCCAGCCTCAACCCTGTTCTCGTCGATCATGGAGTTACGGTGCCCTTCTCGTGACGGTCAACGACTTTCGTCCCCCAGCACAACCCCACGATCTGCCAGGTCGCTGTGGGCGGTGAGGGTGTACTGGCGGAGCAGAAGGATCGGAGGGGCGATCAGCAGGGCCGGGATCAGCGTGAAGCCGAGGAGGACACCCAGCCTCGCCGTGTCGGACTGGGCCGCCGCCGAGCCGGTGTCGGAGGACACGTAGCCGGAGAGCTGGAGCACCAGTCCGTAGATGCCCGGGCCGAGCGCCAGGCCGAAGGTCTCCCCGGCGGTCCACAGCCCGGTGAAGACGCCCGCCTGCCGTCGACCGGTGCGCGCCGTCTCGTGCGCGATGCAGTCCGGCAACATGGCCAGCGCGAAGACCTGCTGCCCGGCGTACCCCACGCCGATCAGCGCGACCACGAGATAGACGGCCACCGCCGGCAGCACCGGGGCGGCGACCAGGGCGAACGCGCCGACGGCGAGGATCAGCGAGGCGACGACCAGCGCGGTGCGCTTGCCCAGCCGGGCACCGATCCGGCTCCAGATCGGCATCACCAGCAGCGCCGGCCCGACGAAGCAGACGAAGAGCAGGGTCGGCCCGCTCTCCTCGTCACGCAGGATCTGCCCGGCGAAGTAGTTGACCCCGGCCAGGATCGTCGCCACCCCGGCGGACTGCACCACGAAGCAGATCAGCAGTGCCCGGAACGGGCGATTGGCACCGGCCACGGCGAGCTGGGCGCGCAGCGTCGGCTCGCTCTCGCCCACCGTGCCGGTCGGCGCGGACCGGGTGCCCAGGAACGCGCCGAGGGCGCCGAGGGCGATCAGCACCGCCACGAACAGGCCCATCCAGCGGTGCCCGGCCACGCCGTCACCACCGGCGCTCACCACCAGCGGCGCGACCGCTCCGGAGACCAGGATGGCCAGCGCCAGCACCGCGATCCGCCAGGTCATCAGCCGGGTGCGTTCGGCGTAGTCGCCGGTCAGTTCCGCCGGCATCGCCACGTACGGCACCTGGAAGAAGGCGAACGCGGTGGCGGTGGCGAGGAACGCGAACGCCACGTACGCCACGGCGGCCGGACCGTTACCGAAGGGCGCGGCGAAGATCGACGCGAACAGGACGGCGAGCGCGAGGCCGGCGACGAGCAGGTACGGCCGGCGAGCCCCCCACCGTGACCGGGTGCGGTCGGAGATCCGCCCGGCGACCGGGTTGACCAGCACGTCCCAGGCTTTCGGCAGCAACACCAGCAGGGCGGCCAGCCCGGCGGCCACGCCCAGGGTGTCGGTCAGGTACGGCAGCAGCAGCAGACCGGGCACGGTGCCGAACGCTCCGGTCGCCAGTGAACCGAGCGCGTAGCCGGCGTGCACCGACCGGGGCAGCGAGCCGGTGGCTGACGAGCCGGCGCCCGGCGGCGTTTTCATGGGCCCGAATGTTACTCACGTTATTTCGAGGACTGACCAACCTGCCGGCCCTGGTACGCACAGCCGAACAGTCAGGTTGACGGCAGTACGGGCCCGCAACCGCCGTCACCGTGTCGGAGTGTTACCGGTGCCCAGGGCTGACCAGCCTGGCGGTAACGGGGAGGGGCAGTGACAGCAACGATGGGAGCCCGCGCCAATGAGCCACCGGCGGCACGACCGGCCGGTGGAGTGGTCGCGGCGACGATCACCTTCGACGACTTCTACTACGCGCATTTCAGCAGCGTGACCGCCCAACTGTGTGCGTACACCGGGGATCTGGGGCATGCGCAGGACCTCGCCCAGGAGGCGTTCTACCGAGCGTTGGCCCGCTGGGACCGCCTGGTCCGGTACGACGACCCGGTGGCCTGGGTCCGGCAGGTCGCCTGGAACCTGGCCCGGAGCCGCTGGCGACGCTTGCGTACCGCCCGCAACCATCTGCTGCGGCAACGACGCACCGAGGCGGAGGTGGCCGGCCCGACCCCCGACCGGGTGGCGATCGACGCGGCGCTGGCGCAGTTACCCGCCAACCATCGCCGAGCGGTCATCCTGCACTACCTGGCCGACCTCTCCGTCAGTCAGATCGCCGCTCAGGAAGGGGTGGCCGAGGGCACCGTGAAGTCCTGGTTGCACCGTGGCCGGACGGCCCTGGCCGGGCTGCTCGACGAGAACACCGAGGGGGTGTGCGATGTCTGACCTCGACCCGCGACTGCGCGAGCGGCTCACCGCGTACCGCAATGATGTGGTCACCCAGGTCGCCGGCCCCGGCCCCGACCAGGCCCGGCACCTCCTGCGCCGACGCCGGCGGATGACAGCCGTGGCCGTGGCCGCCGCGGCGGTCGTTCTGGTGGTGGCCCCCGTCGTCGCCAACGCCGCACTGCGCGGTGACCAGAACAGGCCGGTGCCGGCGGAGTCCGTCCAACCCACCGCCCCGTCGACCTCGGCACCGCCAACGCCCACTCCTAACGCGTCGCCGTCGGCGACCACGAGCACTCCGAACGCCCCGGACGGGCGGATCAGTCGAGCCCAACTGCTCGCCACCCGGGTCGACCTACCGAGTTGGCCGTCGGGGATGGCGGAGGGCGGCTGCACCACCTCGAAGGTTCGGCTCAAGACCGACACGACGGACACCTTCGTGTCGATGTTGGCGGACGCCCCGTTCAGGTACGGCGACCTGGACGACGACGGCGCCGTCGAGACCCTCGCCGTCGTCGCCTGCCGGTACGGCGAGGCGTCGGCGAAGCAGGTGGTGGCCTTCGACCGGGACCCGGGCGGTCGAATCGTGACTGTCGGCAGGGTGGTCCGGACCGGCGACGGGTTCGACGACATTCGCGCCGTGGAAGTCCACCGGAACGGGTCGGTCGAGGTGCGCGTGGCCGACATCGTGCCGTGCTGTGGCACACCGGTCTACCTGCGCCGAGAGCAGGTGCGGACGTACCAGTGGGACGGGAAGCGATTCGGTCAGACCGACGGCCCCACGGCATTCGGCAAGGACCCCCGACTCACCGACCTGAGGTTGCGCATGACCCACGAACTGGTCGACGTTCCCGGTACCGACACCCGGCGCAAACTCACCACCGTCCTCACGGTCACCAACGCCGGGCCGCTCGACGCGCCCCAAATCTCTATCCGTGGCTTCGGCTTCGAGGCGGCGGGCGGGGACTGGTCGAAGTGCGACCCGAAGCACGCGGCCGAGACTGCCAACTGGTCGTGCCTGCTACCCGGAGTACCGGCCGGTGGGTCGCGGCGCTACACGTTCGTGCAACTGGTGCCGGGTGAGCCCGGGCCCGACGCGCACATCCGGGGATTCTGGGTCGCCCACCACGACGCCCAGGACCGCGAGTGGCCCGATCTGAAAAGGGACGACAACAGCGTCGATCTCCCGTTCAAGCTCTGATCCACCTCGCGGTGCCCCGTCCCTAACCCGGAAGGGGCACCGCACCGCTCGCGATCCGCGCCACCGACCGCACCCGCTCGGCGATGGTCACCGAACCTCGTCCGGCGACCAGCCCGCCGCCGCGATGTCCACTCCCTCGCCGCGCAGCGGCACTCCCTCGGCCCGCAGTCGGGCCCGCGCCTCCCGCTCGTGCCCCGGCGGCAGTCGCCCACTCGCGGTCACCACCCGATGCCAGGGCACCGAGCCCCCGTGCCGGGCCATGATGTTGCCGACCAACCGGGCCGAGGCACGCCCCGAGCGCTCGGACAGCGCGTCGGCCACCCCGCCGTACGACATGACCCGGCCCTCCGGGATCCGCTCGACCAGGTCGAGCACCGCCTCGACGTACTCGTCTGGAGTCACAATCCGCCACCATATGGGAACGCCGCCGGGCGGTGCGGCAGTGACCACGCAGAATGGTCGGGTGCGCGACGCAGTCACGACGGCCCGGCGGGTCGTCGTCAAGATCGGATCCTCCTCGTTGACCACCGCCACCGGCGGGTTGGCCGACGAGCGCGTCGACACGCTGGTCGACACCCTCGGTCGACTCACCGCCGAAGGGCGCGAGGTGGTGCTGGTCTCCTCCGGCGCCATCGCCGCCGGGCTCGCCCCGCTCGGGCTGTCCCGCCGCCCGCGCGACCTGGCCACCCAGCAGGCCGCCGCCAGCGTCGGGCAGGGGCTACTGATCGGCCGGTACGCGGCCAGCTTCGCCCGGCACGGCCGCACCGTCGGGCAGGTACTGCTCACCGTCGACGACGTGACCCGGCGAGCGCACTACCGCAACGCGTACCGGACGCTGCGCAAGCTGCTCGACCTGCGGGCGGTGCCGATCGTCAACGAGAACGACACGGTGGCCACCCAGGAGATCCGGTTCGGCGACAACGATCGGCTGGCCGCCCTGGTGGCCGCGCTGGTGCACGCCGACCTGCTGTTGCTCCTCTCCGACGTGGACGCGCTCTGGACCGGCGACCCCACCAACCCAAGCTCGACGCGGATCGCCGAGGTGCGCGACGACGCGGACCTCGCCGGCATCACCATCGGCGGGGCCGGTCGGTCCGGCGTCGGCACCGGTGGCATGGTGACCAAGGTCGAGGCCGCCCGGATCGCCACCGGCTTCGGCATCCCGGTGGTGCTCACCGCCGCCGACCTGGCCACGCCGGCGCTGGCCGGCGAACCGGTCGGCACGCTCTTCCACCCGCAGCGGCGACGGCCGACGGCCCGGCTGTTCTGGCTGGCCCACGCCACCTCGCCCCGGGGGCGGCTGCACCTCGACCCGGGCGCTGTCGCCGCCGTCGTCGGGCGGCGCAAGTCGCTGCTCCCGGCCGGCATCACCGCCGTGGACGGCACGTTCACGGCCGGCGACCCGGTGGACCTGGTGGACACCGCTGGCGCACCGGTCGCCCGAGGGCTGGTCAACTACGACGCGGTGGAGCTACCCGGGCTGCTCGGCCGCTCCACGTCCGAACTCGCCGCGGCGCTCGGCCCGGCGTACGAACGAGAGGTCGTCCACCGCGACGACCTGGTGCTGCTCTAAGGAGTCAACAATGAGTGAGCGTCCAGCGAGCGAATCATCGGCTCAGAGCTTTAGTGCCTCAGGCCGGCACGGAGCGCAGCGGAGTGCCGGCATGAGCGGGCGTCAGCGAGCGAATCATCGGCTCAGGGCTTTGGTGCCTCAGGCCGGCACGGAGCGCAGCGGAGTGCCGGCATGAGCGTGACCGAGCAGGCGCGACGGGCGAGGGACGCCGCCGCGGAGTTGGCCGTGGCCACGCGTACGGTCAAGGACGCCGCGCTGGTGGCGATGGCCGACGCGCTGGTGGCGCGTACCCCGGAGATCCTGACCGCGAACGAGACGGACCTGGCGGCCGGCCGTGAGGCCGGGCTGAGCGCGGCCGTGCTGGACCGGCTCGCGCTCGACGCGGGTCGGGTGGCCGGCATCGCCGACGCGCTGCGTGAGATGGCCGCGTTGCCCGACCCGGTCGGCGAGGTGGTCCGCGGGTCCACCCTGCCCAACGGCCTGGAGCTACGCCAGATCCGGGTGCCGTTCGGGGTGGTCGGCATCATCTACGAGGCGCGGCCCAACGTGACGGTGGATGCCGCCGGGATCTGCCTGAAGTCCGGCAACGCGGCGCTGCTGCGCGGGTCGTCGTCGGCCGCGCACTCGAACGCCGCGCTGGTCGCGGTGCTGCGCGACGCGGTCGCCGGGGCGGGTCTGCCCGCCGACGCGGTGCAGTTGCTCGACGCCAGCTCCCGAGACTCGGTCAAGGAGCTGATGCGCGCCCGGGGTCTCGTCGACGTGCTCATTCCGCGCGGTGGCGCGTCGCTGATCCGTACCGTGGTCGAGGAGTCGACAGTGCCGGTGATCGAGACCGGGGTGGGCAACTGCCACGTCTACGTCGACGCCGCCGCCGACCTGGCGAAGGCCGTCGCGGTGACGCTGAACGCCAAGACGCAACGCCTGTCCACCTGCAACACGGCCGAGTCGCTGCTGGTGCACGCGGGCATCGCCGACGCGTTCCTGCCGCCGGTGCTGGCCGCGTTCGCCGAGGCGGGGGTGACGGTGCACGGCTCACCCGAGGTGGCCGCCCACTCCGCCGCCGTGGTCCCGGCGACGGAGGAGGACTACGCCACCGAGTACCTGTCCGCCGACATCTCGGTGGCGGTGGTCGACTCGCTGGACGCGGCGGTCGCGCACATCCGCCGCTTCGGCACCGGGCACACCGAGGCGATAGTCACCGACTCGGCGAGCGCGGCCCGCGACTTCGTCGCGAGGGTGGACGCGGCGGCGGTGATGGTGAACGCTTCGACCCGGTTCACCGACGGGGGCGAGTTCGGCTTCGGTGCGGAGATCGGCATCTCCACCCAGAAGCTGCACGCTCGCGGTCCGATGGGCCTGCCCGAGCTGACCAGCACCAAGTACGTCGTCACCGGCGACGGGCACGTGCGCTAGCGGCGGGGCGGCTCAGCCGGGCGGCGCGGGCCGGGCCGCCCGGATCGCGGCCAGCGTGGCGTGCACGTCGAACTGGTGGCCGTCGTCGCTCTCCCAGCCGCCGTCGCTGCGCTGGGTCTCGGTCAGCCGGCGCAGCGCCCGCACCATGATCCAGTCCTGTGGGTCGACGCCGGCGCGGCGCAACGTGGCCGCCAGCCACGCCACGTCCCCGGGGGACATCTTCGGCATCCGCTCGGCAAGCACCACCTGGATCCGGGCGGACTCCTGGAACATCTCCTGCCGGTGCAGCACGGCCGCGCTCAGCCAGCCAGCGGCGAGGTACGACGGCCAGCTACCGTCCGGGCGCAGCCGCGCGGCGAGCGAGTGGGCCGCCGCCTGCACCACCCCGGCGTACGCCCCACCGACCCGATGGTCGAGCGGACCCGAGGCCCGGGCGTCCAGGCCGGCGACGGTGAGCCAGAAGCCGGCGTTTGCCGACACGAGGAACCCGGCCTCCGGGTCGCCGGGACGGGCCCACTCCGGTGCCGAGTCGGCGAGCGACGCGTCCTCTTCCCAACCGCCGTCGGCCTGCTGCCGGGACGCCAGCCAGTCCAGGGCTCGGCGGGCGGCGGGACGGCCCAGCCCGCCCAGGTCGTCCAGCTCGACGAGCCGGAAGCAGGTGGCGTCGATCGAGGCGACCTCGCCGCCCCAGGTGGCCGGCCAACCGCCGTCCGGTGACTGGCCGACCTCGGCCGTCTCCAGCAACTCGGCGGGCACGGCGGTGCCGTTGCGGAGCCAGGAGAGGCGGGCGCGTTCCACCGCATCCCCATGCGCCACGACGAACCCGATCGCGGCTTCCAAGTCGACCACGGCGGAGACGCTACCTGCGCAGACGCGATGCCGCCTCGGAGAATCGGCCAGCCCGGAATGGCTGCGTCGCTCCGGCCGGACAGCCGCTCGGCGTCATCTGCGTCGATTCGCCGGGGCGGCTACGCGGCCGCCCCGGCTCGATCGTCAGTACGCGGGCAGCGACGGGTCGATCTGCTTGATCCAGGAGAGCACTCCGCCCTGCACGTGCACGGCATCCTTGAATCCGGCTGCCTTGAGCGCGGCGAGCGCCTCCGCCGAGCGGACGCCGGACTTGCAGTGCAGCACGATCTGCCGGTCCTGCGGCAGCTTCGCGAGGGCCTCACCGGAGATGATGTCGCCCTTGGGGATCAGGGTGGCGCCGGGGATCTGGACGATCTCGTACTCGGCCGGCTCGCGTACGTCGACGAGGAAGATGTCCTTGCCGGCGTCCTGCCACTCCTTGAGCTCCAGGGCGGTGATGGTCGAGTCGAGCGTCGCCTCCTGGGCCTCCTCGGAGACCGCGCCGCAGAAGTCCTCGTAGTCTTCCAGCAGGTCGGTGACCGTCGGGTTGTCGCCGCAGAGCGCGCAGTTCGGGTCCTTGCGGACCTTGATCTTGCGGTATTCCATCTCCAGGGCGTCGTAGACCATCAGGCGACCGACCAGCGGCTCACCGATGCCGGTGAGCAGCTTGATCGCCTCGTTCACCTGGATCGAACCGATCGACGCGCAGAGCACCCCGAGCACGCCACCCTCGGCGCAGGAGGGAACCATGCCGGGCGGCGGCGGCTCCGGGTAGAGGCAGCGGTAGCAGGGGCCATGCTCGGCCCAGAACACCGACGCCTGGCCGTCGAAGCGGTAGATCGAGCCCCAGACGTACGGCTTACCCAGCAGCACCGCCGCGTCGTTCACCATGTAGCGGGTGGCGAAGTTGTCGGTGCCGTCGACGATCAGGTCGTACTGGGCGAAGATCTCGCGGACGTTCTCGCGGTCCAGCGCGGTGTTGTGGATCTCCACGTTGACCAGAGGGTTGATCTCGCGGATCGACGCGGCGGCGGACTCGGCCTTGGAACGGCCGATGTCGGAGACGCCGTGGATGACCTGGCGCTGGAGGTTCGACTCGTCGACGGTGTCGAAGTCGATGATGCCGAGCGTGCCGACCCCGGCTGCGGCGAGGTACAACAGGGCGGGCGACCCGAGGCCACCGGCGCCGACGCAGAGCACCCGGGCGTTCTTCAGCCGCTTCTGGCCGGTCACCCCGACGTCCGGGATGATCAAGTGACGTGAGTAGCGGCGGATCTCGTCTACGGTCAGCTCGGCGGCGGGCTCGACGAGCGGGGGCAACGACACGGTGGACTCCCCGGGATCGGCGGTGTGAACCGCGCCATTGTTGCTCGCGGGAGCCCTCCTCGGCCATGAGGGACGACACGTGGTCCGGTATGCGGGAGCGGGAATAACCGACGAGCCGGCAGATCAGGGGACGATGTCCCCCGCGTAGCGACGACCGTCGAGGTACGGCCAGGCGTTGGCGACGCAGCCCTCCAGCCCGTACGTCTGCTGCTGCATCACCGGGGCGGGCTCCCCCGGGCCGGGGCACGCCTCGTGCTCCTCACCGAACTCGTGGCCCACCTCGTGATTGATGACGTAGGTGCGGTAGGTGTCCAGCGAAGCGCCGTAGTCGGGGACCGCCTCCATCCAGCGGGCCAGGTTGATGATGACCTGACCGGGCAGCCGACAGGAGGTGTAGCGCTCGGTGGTCAACCCGCCCTCGGCGCACATCCGCTCGGACGTGACCGGGGTGGCCAGGTAGATGGTGAAGTCGGCGGCCCCGGCGTCGGCCACCCGTTGCACCCGCAGCTCATCGGACGCGATCCAACTGCGCGGGTCGGCCAGCACCTCGTCCACACTGGCGGCGAACACGTCGGCGTCCTGGCCGGCACCTCGTTCGACGACGACCCGGTATCGGTGCAGCGGCCCGTCCGCACCGTGCACGGGCGTCTCGCCGTCGGCTGCCGTGAAGCGTCCCGCTCCGACCGACGGATAGCCGGTGGGCGCCGGGTGCGCGGCCACCCCACCTCCGTGGCCCATCCCGCCCTGGGTGGTGGCCGGAGGCTCGGACGACGGCTCGCCGCCCCGGCTCACCGTCACCCCGATGGCGGCCGCGAGCACGAGCAGGCCGAGCAGCATGCTGCGACGACGACGCCGGTGCATCCGGACGAACGCGGGACGCACGCCCCGCAATGCCGACCGGGGCTCGGGCGGCCGGGGCGGGCCGTAAGGGGACGACGGCGTCATGGGATCAAGCCTGCCAGATTATTCGGGCATTTCTCCATTTTTATCGCTATTACCGCAAGACGCCTGATGGAGGGGTCAATGGTCAGCGTGTCAGGCCGATCAACTCACAGGGCGGGACCGGTGTATCGACGCCCGTTCAGGTACGGCCACGGGTTGACCCGGCAACCGTTGAGGAAGAGCGTCTGCTGCATCATCACGGGTGCCGGGCGGCCCGCACCGGGGCAGCGCTCGTGCCGATGCCCGAGCTGGTGACCCACCTCGTGGTTGACCACGTACGTCCGGTAGACCGCCAACGGCACGCCGGCCGAGACGAAGTGCGGCACTGACAACCGCCACCGATCCAGGTTGATGATCACCTGGCCGGGCGCCCGACAGGACGTGTACGGACGACCGTTGATCCGGATGTCCACCCCACCCTTCGCGCACATCCGACCCGCGGTGCGGGCAGTGGCCAGGTAGACGGTGAAGTCCCGAGGCGCAGCCCCCGGCACCTGCTGTAGCCGCAACCTGCCGCTGTCGACCCAACTGCCCGGCCCGGCGAGCGCCGCTTCAACCGCCTGGGCGAACTCGGTGACGTCCTCAGCACTGCCCGACTCCACCGCAACCCGGTAACGCCGCAGCTCACCCGCCCGACCGAGCACCGGGCCGGAACGGGCGTCGTAGCCGAACCCGCCCGTGCCGGCGCTCGGAACCGCGCCGGGCACCCGCAACACCGGGGGCGGGCTGGACGGAACCGCGGCAGACGGCGAGGGGTCGGGCGGCAGCGGCCCGGCCACCAGCGGCGGCGCACCGATCTCCTCGGCGGCCAACCGGTCAGCGCCGGGATGCCCACCCGGCCCCTCGGCGATCACGGTCACCGCCGCGCCGACGGCCACCACCACCGCCACCAGTTGGGCGAACAGTGCGAAACGTCGCCGACGGCGAGCAGGATGGCGGGCTGAGCTGGGCATCCACGTCAGCCTGCCAGATCAGACCGCCCCGCGGCGTCCTCCGTTTCGGCGAGCAGGCCGACCACCGCGCGGGCAACCAGCCGGGGAACCTCCAACTGCGCCACATGGCCGACGCCCTGGAGCATCATCAATCGGCTGTCCGGAATGACCCGGGCCGTCTGCGGCGCGACCCGCACGTCGACCAGACGGTCCTGCAGACCGCCCACCACCAGGGTCGGTGCGCGTACCGCCTCGGCGAGGCGCCACAGCGACCCCGGCCCCGGCAGGTACGCCCGCAGGAAGCTGGAGACCAGCCCACGGAACGTCCGGACGTACGCGGCGGCGTAGTGCTCGGCCTCGTACCGCACCCGGATCTCCTCCAGCGCCTCGGCCCGGCGCTGATCGCAGATCCGGCTGAGGTCGGCGACGCACGCCTCCAGCACCTGCTGGGCCATCACCTCGGGAGCAAGCTGGGTGAGGTGCCGGGCGACCAGCCGCTCACCCCGGGGAATGGCGAGCACCGGCAGCATCCGCCCCTGCAACGAGCGCCGGAAATCCAGGAACGGCAGCGCCGGGGAGATCAGGGTGAGGGTGCGGACCAGATCCGGCCGGAGCCCGGCGACCTGGACCGCGACCGCGCCACCCAGCGAGTTGCCGAACAGGTGCACCGGCCCTCGACCGATTTGCTCGATCCAGCGGACGACCAGATCCGCGAAGGCCGGAATCGTGTAGCTCGGGCCCGGCTCGCTACGGCCGAAGCCGGGCAGGTCGATGGCCTGACCGTCCAGCCGGTCGGCGAGCAGCCCGGCCAGGTCGGTCCAGTTCTGCGACGACCCGCCCAACCCGTGCACGTACAGCGCCGGCTCCGCGCCAACGGCGGTGGCCGGGGTGTCCCGGACGTACGTGACCCGGCCGTCGAGGCGGACTTCCCGGCCCGGCCACGGCGGCGGAACGCGGTCGTCGGGGAGCAGGTGGTCCGGCCAGAGGGTGGCGCGTCTCATCGCTCCAGTCTGCCTCGAACCACTCAGGACAGCAGCGCCTCCAGCCGACGGTTGACCGCCGCCAGCGTCGCCCGGACCACCGCCTGACGCGGATCACCCGCGACCAGGGCCGACCCGGCGAGCTGCTCGACCCAGCCCTCACAGACCAGCAGCGCCACCACGGTGGCCACCTCGCAATTGCCGAACGGCACCACTGCCGCGTGTTCGACGAAACAGCGCCCCCGCTCGGCGTTCTCGGCGCCGCGCAGCAACTCGTCCACCGCGGCCGCCGCCGCCACCGCGCAGAGCCGCAACACGTAGCCGTCAACCGCCGGCCCGGTGGCGTACCCGGAGGCGCTGTCGCCCCCGGCCAGCAGCCGGACCTCCACGTTCGCGTCCAGCCCGAAGGTGCTGACCTGCACGTGGTCGATCACCACTCGGGGCCCCGGCGTACCGCCGGTCTCCAGCGGCCGGGACGGCGCCGACTCCGTCGTGGTCACCTGACCACCGGAGTACGACGTGCCCAGCGTCGCCGGGCTACCGGTCGCGCCGCCGGTCGGCGCGGACGAGACCGACCCGGGTTCCTCCACCGTGGCGCGCCCCCGGTGCGGAGCGTTCGACCGGCGGCGGCGCGTCGGATCCGTGCCGCTCCGCTGCTCCGGGCCGGACGGCGAGGACTCGACCCGACCACAGGACGGACGGACGACCGTCGGCGACTCGGCCGACCGAACCTCGCCGCCATCGCGCGAAGCCGCGTTTCGAGTCTCCGGGGTACGCCGCTCGGCGGGCTCAGCCGCGCGACGGCGAACCGGTGGAGGTGGCGTGCTGGGCAGACCGGGCACGTTCTGCGGGGCCGCGGCCAACCCCATCCGCTCCTGGAGCAGCCGGGCCACCTGCCGGCTCACCTCGGCCGGGTCGGCGCCGTCGGCCAGGTCCAGTCGCAGACTGTGCGCTCCCGCCGGCGTACGGCGTAGGGCCGCGTCGCGGACACCGGCCACCTCCCGGACGGCGTCCAGGATGGCGTTGACATCGAACCCCTCGGGGCGCTCCCGCAGGGGGGCCGGCTCGTCGTCCCGGCGCAGGTGAGTGGCGATGCGGGCGAGTTCCGGGGTTTCGGCGGGTGGATCCACGGCTGGCGGCTCCGGCACGACGGGCACGTCCGGTTCCGCGGGGACGCGCTGCGGCAGCACCGCCGCGCTCGCAGCCGACGGCCGGCCATCGTCGGCCGGCGACGTCGGGTCGGGTGCGGATCGGCGCGCCGCGTAGGCGGAGGCGGACGCCGGTGCGGGCTGATCGCGGCGGCCGGAACCTTTGGTGGCGGTGGGCGGGACCGCCGCGGTGGAGGACGGGGTGGCGTCAGTCGATGGCAAGCCGTTGACCGGCGCGGCCGGTGGGGGCGGCTCGACGGGTGACGGACCGGGCTCGGGTGTCGCCGGCCGGAGCCGGAACGGTGCGGTCGGCCGGACGTCGGGCCGCGACCGGCCGGGCGTCTCGCCTCCGTCGCCCCCACCGGCGCTGGCCGACCGGCTGGCCGGCCACGACGGGCGCTCCACCGGGGTGGCCGGGAGCCGGCCCTCGGACCAGTCCGGCCGCTCGGCCCGGGAACTGCTCGCCGTCGGCGAACCGCCGGTCCAGGACGCGCGCTCGGCGACCAGCGACGGGCCTGCCGGAGCCGGTGGCGTGTCGGTCAGCGTGGGAGGTGGCCCGGCCGGAGCCGGAGGCGGGCCGGCGGGTGCCGGAGGTATCGCCTCGGCCGGTGCGGGCGGGTCGGCCGAGGCGGGGCTGGAGGCCCAGGAGGGTCGCGTCGACGGGGAGCTGACCGGTGCCGGATCGGCACCGGCGGCCCAGGACGGTCGCGTCGACGCCGCGCTGGTCGCGGGCGGTTCGGACCCGCCAGCCCAGGACGGTCGTACCGGCGGCACGCCGGTCGCCGCCTCGGACCCGCCGGCCCAGGACGGCCGCACCGGCGGCACGCTGGTCGGCGTCGGATCGGACCCCCCGGCCCAGGAGGGCCGCGCGGGCGACGCGCTGGTGGGGTCGGGATCGGCCCCGCCAGCCCAGGAAGGACGGTCGGGCCGGGGTCCGCCGGTCGCCCCGGACCCCGCCCAGGACGGACGGTCGGCCGGCGGACCACTGGTCGGCGTCGCACCACCCGCCCAGGACGGCCGGTCGGCCGGTGGTGCGCTGGTCGGTTCGGCGGGGTGTTCCGGGGTGGACTCGGACTCGCCCCGGCCGGGTTCGTACGCCCGGGGTGGATCGACGCGCACCGGCTCGTACGGGCGGGGCACCTCGGCACGCACCGGCTCGTACGGCTGGTGGGGTTCGCCGACCCAGTCCGGCGCCGGCTCGTCCCGTGCTGTCGGGCCAGCCGGCTCGTCGTCCTGCCGGGACCAGGGCGGGGCCCACCCGCCACCCCAGCTCGGGCGGTTCCAGCTCGGCCCCGACCAGTCGGGCTCGATGGCCGACGACTCCCCAGCCCGGTGAGTTTCGCCGGGACGGTGCGCGTCCCCGGCGCGATGCGTCTCTGCCGGTCGGGAGCCTTCGCCAGCGCGGCCGGGCTCGCCCTCGTCGGCGGACGCGGCCGGGCCCGGGGTGCGCCCCGAGGCCGCTGCGGGCTCGGGTGCGAGCGGGTCCCGCCAGTCGCGTGGCGCGGTCGGACTCTCGTCGGCGGCCAGCCGCTCGCCGGTCGGCGCGTGGAAACCGGGCGGCACCTCGAAACCCGATGCCGCGGTGCCGACGGGCGGCACCTGGACGGCCGGTGGGGCCGAGGTGGGCAACCCGGGCTCGGCCCAGCGGGCACGGTGCGTGGCAGCCGGATCGACGGTGGAGTGTGGGGCGGGGCCCTGGTCGGGCTCGACGGCACCCTGCTCCGTCGGCGGTGCGGGACGTTGGGCGGGCACCACGAGCCGGTCGCTGGCCGCCCCGGGGCGACCCTCGGCGGGCAGCCCGGGCGGGGCGCTCACCGGCGTGGCGCGTCCCGCGGGCGGTTCGAGACCGGGGTGGTGGACGCCGTTGACGTCGTCCGGGTGGTGCGCGCCGTTGACGTGGTGGCCGTTGGTGCGGGCCGGCGACTCGGGGTCGCCTGACCGTCCGACCAGCGGCGATGGCAGATCGCCGTGCCGTGTCGAGGAGGTCCGCCAGCCCGACGCGGGGTCGGGCTGCCAGCGCGGCGCCTCATCCCGGGCGTCCTCGCGGTCGGCGGCTCGGGGCCACCCACCCGTCGGAGGCGCCCACCCACTGACGGAACGGCTCGGGTCGTCGTGCTGACCCGCTCCGTCACCGTGCTCTCCCGGGGTGGCGGCTCCGGGTTGCCCTGTTTCACTCACCGCGCGCTCCTTGGTCGCCCCCGCTGAGGCTACCGTGTGCCGAGAGTGGCGATAAGTTACAGCGGCGGGCCATTTCCACGACCGAGGTCACGGGCCTCGCCCGGTCTGGGGGGAAAATGCCGGCTCGTACGGAGAACTCGGAGGATCCCATGACCGCTGCGGGGAACGGTGCACAGACCGCTGGCCGGCCCACCCGCCTGCCCCGCTCCGCGCGTCGTAAGCAGCTTCTCGCTGCGGCGCAGGAGGTGTTCGTCGCGCAGGGCTACCACGCCGCCGCGATGGACGACATCGCCGAGCGGGCGGGGGTCTCGAAGCCGGTGCTCTACCAACACTTTCCCGGAAAGATGGATCTCTACCTGGCGCTGCTCGACACGCACTGTGACGCCATCGTCGCTCAGGTGCAGGACGCGATGCGCGGTACCAGCGACAACAAGGAGCGGGTCAGCGCGTCGGTACGGGCGTACTTCGACTTCGTCGACCACGAGAGCGAGGCGTTCCGGCTCGTCTTCGAGTCGGATCTGCGCAACGACCCGGCCGTGCGGCAGCGGGTGGAGCGGGTCGAGCAGGGCTGCATCGCGGCGATCACCGACACCATCATCTCCGACACCGGGGTGAGCCGGGCGCACGCCGAACTGCTCGCCTCCGGGCTGGTCGGCGCAGCGGAGACGGCCGCGCAGTTCTGGCTGGCCGGCGGCCGGCAGGTGCCGAAGGCCGAGGCCGAGGCGTTGGTGGCCGCGCTGTCCTGGCGGGGTATCGCGAGCTTCCCGCTGCAAGGTGAGTCAGCCTGACCGCCGGCCCCGTGATCGGATAGCCTTCGCAGGGCGGTTCTTTCGCCCCAGTTGAGGAGGCACAGTGGAGGTCAAGATCGGCGTGCAGTACGCGCCACGCGAGCTGGTAGTGGACAGCGCGCAGTCGCCGGCCGAGATCGAGCAGATCGTGACCGACGCCTTCGCCGGCAACGGCGGCACGCTCTCCCTGACCGACGAGAAGGGCCGGCGGGTCATCGTTCCGGTCGAGAAGGTCGCCTACGTCGAGATCGCCGAGGCGTCGTCCCGGGCGGTCGGGTTCACCGTCCGCTGACCGGTCCGGCCATCGCGGCAGGTCGGCACTCGGCCCACCTGCCGCAGGCCGGCACCGGCCGACCCGCCCGGGTGGTCAGTTGTTCAGCCCGGCGGCGGCCATCCGCGCCGTGTGCGTGGTGGTGAGCCTGCCGAACAGCCCCGGCACGTCGACCCGGCCGTCGCGCGCGATCAGCGCGGTGAGGGTGGCCCGCTCGGCGGCGACGCGGCCGGCCTGGGACAACGCCTCGCCGACCAGCCGGCGGGCCCACATCGAGAGTCGACCAGCCACCCGGGGGTCGTCGGCGACGGCCACCCGGATCTCCGCCGCGGCGAAATCCGCGTACCGGGAGTCGTGCAGGACGTCCAGCACCAGCGCCCGGTCCGGTTCCTCCAGCGCATCGGCGATCTCGCGAACGAAGTCGTCGGTGATCGCGTCGCCCACGTACGCCTTGGTGACCACTTCCGCCCAGTCCCGTGGCTCGGTCGAATCGTGGTAAGCCTGCAACGGCTCGACATAGGGCGCCATCGCAGCCTCCGGCGGTACGCCCAGCGCGGTGAGCCGGTCGGCGATGCGCCGGTAGTTGGCGATCTCGGCCGCGGCCATCTCGTTCAGTGCGGCCCGGCGGCGCAGGTCAGGAGCGAGCCGGGCATCGCCCGCCATCCGCTCGAAGGCGAGCAGCTCACCGAAGGCGACCAGACCCAGCAGGTCGGCGTACGCGGAACCGGACACGAGCGGCAGGCTATCGCGCACCGGCCCTGGCGGGCGTCCCGCGCACCCCAGCGCAACTTCACGATCAAGGTCGACGGGATGGGCGGCGCGTAATTGGTGTGGCGTAGGTCACATTTACTTGCCCCGCGTGGCGAGTGGCCGACCGGGAATCGCGACGGGGACATGCCTGTTCAGGTAACATGGAGCAGTTGCCGTGGGCGCCGATCTGATCGAAGCTCAGCCCGCGGCGCGCGTGCGGCCCGGTCCGGCTCGGCAATCTGCCGCCGACCGTGTGGCCCGCGTCATACCGAACGCGCCCTGAGGACATGACGGGCGCACCCACGAGAGGGCACCCCCACATCCACATGAGCGACCTGACTCAAGATTTGCTGGACGGCCAGGAACTGGCCCCCACCGCCCCGGTTCGACCGGAGGCCCCCACGTTCGCCGCACTCGGCGCCCGCGCCGAGACCGTCGAGGCCCTGGCCTCGGCCGGCATCACCCGCGCCTTCGCCATCCAGGAGTACGCGATCCCGATCGCGCTGCGCGGCGTCGACCTGATCGGTCAGGCGCCCACCGGCACCGGCAAGACCCTCGGCTTCGGCGTACCGCTGCTCGACCGGGTCTTCGCCCCGGGCGAGGGCAGCGACGGTGTTCCCCAGGCGCTGGTTGTCGTCCCCACCCGTGAGCTGGGCATCCAGGTCGCCAAGGACCTGGCCGCCGCCGGCCGGACGCGTGGCGTCCGGGTGCTGCCGATCTACGGCGGCGTGGCCTACGAGCCGCAGATCGACGCGCTGCGCAAGGGCGTCGAGATCCTGGTCGGCACGCCTGGCCGACTGATGGATCTGCAGAAGCAGAAGCACCTCCGGCTCGACCGGGTGCACGCACTCGTCCTCGACGAGGCCGACCGGATGCTCGACCTGGGCTTCCTCGACGACGTCGAGAAGATCCTGGCGATGCTTCCGGAAGACCGGCAGACGATGCTCTTCTCGGCCACCATGCCGGACCCGATCGTCACCCTGTCGCGGCGCTTCCTGCGCCAGCCGATGACGATCCACGCCGGGCACACCGCCGAGACCGGCCCGTCGCCGCAGACGCAGCAGTTGGTCTACCGCACCCACTCGATGAACAAGGTCGAGGTGGTGGCGCGCATCCTCCAGGCGGAGGGGCGTGGGCTGACCATGATCTTCACGCGTACCAAGCGAGCCGCC
Source organism: Micromonospora sp. CNZ322 (assembly GCF_007827755.1). Taxonomy (NCBI): domain Bacteria; kingdom Bacillati; phylum Actinomycetota; class Actinomycetes; order Micromonosporales; family Micromonosporaceae; genus Micromonospora; species Micromonospora sp. CNZ322. The sequence goes on along the minus strand of NZ_VITD01000004.1, from coordinate 385,723 downwards.
GACCGGGTCGCCGAGGACCTCGACTTCCGCGGGTTCGCGGTCGCCGCAGTGCACGGTGACCTCGGCCAGGGCGCCCGCGAGCGGGCCCTGCGGGCCTTCCGGGCCGGCAAGATCGACATCCTGGTCGCCACCGACGTGGCGGCGCGTGGGCTGGACGTCACCGGCGTCACCCACGTCATCAACTACGACTGCCCGGAAGACCAGGACACCTACACCCACCGGATCGGTCGTACCGGCCGGGCCGGCGCGACCGGTGTCGCGGTGACCTTCGTCGACTGGGACGACATGCCACGCTGGCGGATCATCGACAAGACCCTCGGTCTGGAGATGCCGGAGCCGCCGGAGACGTACCACACGTCGCCGCACCTTTACACCGACCTGCACATCTCCACCGAGGTCAGCGGCACGCTGCCCACGGCCGAGCGCACCCGGGCCGGGCTGTCCGCCGAGATCGAAGAGGATCTGGGTGGGACGACCCGCTCCCGCCGGGGCGACAGCGGTGGTCGGGGCCCCCGACGCGGCGAGAGCCGTGGTGAGGGTCGCGGCGAGCGCCGTGGTCGGGGCGATGGCCGCCGCGACCGCTCCGACGCCGACACGCCGGCCGTCGCCGAGGCACCCGCGGCCGACGCCGCCGACGAAGGCACCCGTACCCCCCGCCGCCGGCGTCGTCGCCGGGCCGGCGAGGTGGTCGCGGCCGAGGCGACCGCGGTGATCTCCGCCGACGCCGGCCCCTCCGAGCCGGCCACCGCGTCCGACGGCGAGGCGTCCAAGCCGCGCCGCCGACGCCGCCGCCGTGGTGGCGGTTCCGGTGCGGACACGCCGGCCGAGGCGACCGCGGACTGACCACCAGCCACACCTGACATCCCCCGCACCGCCTCGCGCGGCGCGGGGGATGTTCCCTTCTCCCACCCCACCTGCCGAAGATGGAACGATGCCGCAACCACTGGACGCCGCCCTGACCGAGGTTCGGGCGCTGCTGCTCGACCCCGCCCTGACCCGGGCGGTCGCCGCCGGACGTCGACGCGGTCGCCGCCCCACCGTTGACCGGGCCGAGCTGCGGCCGGTGCGGCTCAAGGCCGGGCCCCGGATGCAGATCACCACGTCCGACGGTGCGCGCCCCTACACCCGCAACCTCGCTTCCGGTCCGGAGGCCGCTGCGGCGATCGACGAACTGCTCGCCGAGCCGTTCGGCAACTGGCACGTCGAGACGGCTGACGCGACTCTCCAACTGCGGGTGACCAAGTCCGGCGAGGCGCAGGTGCACCGGGCCGCGACGTCCCGCCCGGCGGCGACGCCCACCGGAAACGACCGGACGAAGGAATACCTGCTCGACCCCGGCGACCCGATCTTCGCGGAGATCGGCGGCTCGGCGGCCAAGCGCCGCCAGGTGGACGCGTTCCTGCGGGCCCTGGCCGCGACCCTGCCCGACGACCTGACCGGTCCGCTGCGGGTGGTCGACCTCGGCTGCGGCAACGCCTACCTGACGTTCGCCGCGTACCGCTACCTGACGAGTCGGGGGCTCGACGTCCAGCTGGTCGGCGTGGACGTCCGGGAGGACCAGCGGCGGCGCAACACCGAGCTGGCGCAGCGGCTGGGCTGGGCCGAGCAGATCAGCTTCGTGGCCGGGACGATCGCCGACGCCGTCGTCGACCCCGCCCCCGACCTGGTGCTGGCGCTGCACGCCTGCGACACCGCCACCGACGAGGCGCTGGCTCGCGCGGTGCGCTGGGAGGCCCGCTGGGTGCTGGCCGCGCCGTGCTGCCACCACGATCTGGCGAGGCAGCTCCGCGCCCACCCCGCCCCGGCCCCGTACGAGCTGCTGACCCGGCAGGGCATCCTGCGCGAGCGCTTCGCCGACGTGCTCACCGACGCGCTGCGCGCCGGGCTGCTGCGGGTGCACGGGTACCGGACCGAGGTGGTGGAGTTCGTGGACTCGCAGCACACCCCGCGTAACCTGCTGATCCGCGCCCGTCGCACCGGTGCCGGGGCAACCGAGCCGCAGCGCGCGGAGTACCGCGAGCTGGTGGACCAGTGGCAGGTCACTCCCCGGCTGGAGACCCTGCTGGCCACCGGAGAGGCGTCCTAGCTCCTGGGTGGCTGGCGTCGGCGGTCCCGGCCACCGTTGCGCTCGCTGGCACCACGGTCGAGGACCGACACCCGGTCCGCGGCGGGTCGCTGGGTGGCCCACTCACCGTCGCCCGGTGCGGTCGGGAATGGTACGACCTTGCCCCCGGTCTCGGCGTTGCCGGCCGCCGCGAAGGCGTTCCAGGAGATGTCGACCAGTAGCTTCTTCACCTCGGCGTGCCGGATGGCGGCGTTCTGTTGCAACGCCATCCGGGCGCCGAGCAGGACCGCGACGAGCGTGGTGGTGATGGTGCCGGTGGCGGCCAGCACCTGGAGACCGGTCGCGGAGTCGGTGCGGAGCACCAGGACCAGCAACCAGATCCAGAACGCGGCGGCGAAGACGCCGGCCTTGGCGACGAAGAAGAGGCTCACCGCACCGGGCTGGTACGGCTGGGGGCGGCTCGATTCGGCCATGGTGCTCCTCGGCGGTGGTCCGGTCGGAGGCGGCAGCGACAGACGCGATGTCGGGACGGGCACCGAGCCTAATGGAAGAACGATGAAGATCGCTCGATGCAATTTTCGTTCTGCACACACGCTTCCGGAGAAAGTCTCGTCCACGGGACAGTTTGTGCGGTCAGTCAATTGTTTCCGGCTCCTGGCGTACTACCCTCGGAAGGCGCATCGTCCCGGTGCTCCGGTGGGAGGGGAAGACACACAGGGATGGGATCCGCCGACGTATCACCGCAGATGGCCTTCGCCCGCTTCGTCCGGCGCGCCATCGATGACGCTCGCGACGAACGTGGCTGGACCGTGACTGATCTTGCCTCGCACACGGGCGTGGGTCGCTCCACCGTCTTCCGCTGGCTGGCCGGTGACTGGCAGGACTATCCCGAGTTGGCCAAGGTGCGCGGCTTCTGCGCCGCACTGGATCTGCCGGTCGCCGCCGCGTTCCGCGCTCTCGGGCTGCCCGACGCCGGCCCCGCGCCTCGCCGCCGCCACGACGACGGCCCGGTCGAGGCCGACGTCCGGGCCATCCTGGACCGGCTGGCCGACCCCACGGTCCCCGCCGAGGAGAAGCACCACATCCGCGACCTGCTCCGCTACCTGGCCCGCCGCCCCATCCGCCGAGCCGGCTGAACCCCGCTCCCGCTCCCGCTGATCATGAAGTTATTGCCAAGACACGCCGCGGCGAGTGGCAAGAACTTCATGATCAACGCAAGGAAGGCGACGGAGGGCCGGGGCGCCTAGGGGACGGTCAGAGTGAATTCGGCTGTTCGGACTTCGGCGTTCACCTGGAAGTCGAGGTAGAGGCGGTAGCGGCCTGGGCCGGGGGTGGTCAACCAGAACCTGATCTGACCGTCCACCAACTCGGTTTCCGGGTGCACGTGCAGGTAGCCGAGGTCGCCCTCGCGCAACGCCACCAGGTGCCCGTACGCCCCGAGGTAGCGCTCCAGCGGGGCTGCGCCGCCAGCACCGTCGACCCGGAAGGTCAGCGGCACTGTCGCCCCGGCCTGCGGCGTGCCCTGGTAGCCGACGGTGAAGCCGTCCACGGTCGTCGAGGTGGTCGGCGCCGGCAGTGGACGGGGCCGATAGTCGCCGGGTGCCACCAGGTCCGTCCCGAGGGTCACCGCGGTCTGGGCGCCGTTGTCGGCGACCACTGTGAAATCGGCGTACGCGCGCCAGAGGCCGGGCTGTGCGAGGGTCAACGGCACCGACCAGGTGCCGTCCGTCGCCATGGTCGGGTGCAGATGCTGGTAACCGGTCAGGTCCCGCCGGACGACGATGAGGTGCATCGGCTTGTCGTGCACGATGGCGAACCGGGTCACCGGCCGGCGCTGTGCGTCGCGCACCTGGAAGCGGAGCTGACCGGGGCGACCCGCCGCGAACTCGGTGGCCAGGGGCACCACTGTGAACCCGGCCGAGCTGACCGCCAGACCGCCCGGCTCGGTGGCCGCGCCCTGATCGGTGGTGGTGGCACTGCCGTGGTTGTGCGGCGCGACGCCCGGTGGGTCGGTGTGCTCGGCGGCCAACGACGGACTGCCGGTGACGGCACCGTTGGCGTTCAGCCGGCCGAGCCCGAAGCCGAGCAGCACCGCCAGCACCAGCCCGCCGACCACCAGCGCCAGCCTTATAGTGCTCCGGTCCGGCTCGGCGGGGCCCTGGTCAGTCACGACCGACGCCCAGCGCCTGACCGGCCTCGCCGCCGGCGGTCGGGTCCGTGCCGGCGGTCGGGTCCGTGCCGGCACACGCGCGGCGGACGGGCTGCTGGTCGGTCATGCCGCCCACGGTACCGCCGCGTCCGGCCGCGTCAGGCCGACGCCCGGACAGCGTGGCGACGGTCGCATTCGACACCGCCCGGGAACTTTCCCACCCAACCGGACGGCAGCGGGTCAGCCGGCCACGGCGAGGGCGAGCGGGAGCACGTCGGTCGCGCCGGCACGGCGTAGGGCCCGGGCCACCAGCGTCATCGTCCAGCCCGAGTCGATCAGGTCGTCGACGAGCAGCACCGGGCCGTCCAGCCCGGCCAGGGCGTCGGCCAGGTCGGTCGGCACTGTGAAGGCGTCGTGCAGCGCGCGTACCCGTTGGGCGCTGTTGCCGCGCGGCCCGGCCGGGCCATCGGGGCCGGTCGCGGTGACCTCGCCGAGCAGCGGCAGCCGGCCCACTGTGGCGATCCGCTCCGCCAGCGAGCCGAGCAGCCGGGGCCGCCGCCGGGAACCGACGGCGACCACCGCCACCGGCCGACGGGGCCACGGGGCGTCGCCGTGCGCCCACGCCTTCAGCACCTCCACGACCGCGCCGGCGACGTCGTCGGGCACCGGCGCGTCGGGCGCTTCCGGGCCGACGAGAGCGCGCAGCCGGCCACCCCAGCCCAGGTCGGAGAGGCGCCCGACGGCCCGACCCGGCAGCGCCTGGTCCGCGGGGGCGATCCGGCCCTTGAGGGGTACGCCCACCGCGTCGAGCCCGGTCGGCCAGAGCTTCTTCGGCGCGATCTCCACGCCGGGTCGACCCAGAAAGGTCTGCGCGGCGGAGAGCGCGGCCGTCGACACGTCCGCGGCGAAGAGTGGGTCGGCGCACCTGTCGCATCGGCCGCAGTCAGCCGCCTCGGTGTCGTCCAGGCGTTCCCGTAGATACCGCATCCGGCAGTCGGACGTCGTCGCGTACTCCCGCATAGCCTGTTGCTCGACGGTGCGTGCCTCGGCGACGCGGCGCAACCGGGCCTCGTCGTAGACCCACGGCTCGCCGGTGGCGAGCCAACCACCGCGCACCCGGCGGACCGCGCCGTCCACGTCGAGCACCTTGAGCATCAGCTCCAACCGGGCCCGGCGCAGGTCGACGAGGGGTTCGAGAGCCTGGGTGGAGAGCGGGCGGTCGGTGTGCAGGGCGGCCAGCACGGCCCGGACCTGCTGCTCCGGTGGGAACGCGAGCGAGGCGAAATAACGCCAGATCGCGGCGTCCTCGACGCCGGGCAGCAGCAGCACCTCGGCGTGCTCGACGGCGCGGCCCGCGCGGCCGACCTGCTGGTAGTACGCGATCGGCGAGGGTGGCGCGCCGAGGTGGACGACGAAGCCCAGGTCCGGCTTGTCGAAGCCCATGCCGAGGGCGCTGGTGGCGACCAAAGCCTTGATCTTGTTGTCGAGCAGGTCCTGTTCGGCGGCCCGCCGGTCGGCGTCGTCGGACTGCCCGCTGTACGAGGCGACCGGGTAGCCCCGGGAGCGCAGGAATTCGGCAGTCTCCCCCGCTGCCGCCACGGTCAGCGTGTAGACGATGCCCGAGCCGGGCAGCTGGTCCAGGTGGTCGGCGAGCCAGGCCAGCCGGTGCGCCGGGCTGGGCAGGTCGAGCACCCCGAGGCGCAGCGACTCGCGGTCCAGGGTGCCGCGCAGGATGAGGGCGTCGCCCAGCTGCTCGGCGACATCCTGGGTGACCCGGGCGTTGGCGGTGGCGGTGGTCGCCAGCACAGGGGTGCGCTCGGGCAGCTCGGCGAGGAACGTCCGCAGCCGCCGGTAGTCCGGTCGGAAGTCGTGCCCCCAGTCGGAGACGCAGTGCGCCTCGTCGACCACCAGCAGGCCGGTGGTGGCGGCCAACTTCGGCAGGACGCCGTCGCGGAAATCCGGGTTGTTGAGGCGTTCCGGGCTGATCAGCAGCACGTCCACCGCGCCGGTCTGGATCTCGGCGGTGATCTCGTCCCACTCGTCGAGGTTCGCCGAGTTGATCGTGCGGGCCCGGATGCCGGCCCGCGCGGCGGCCTCGACCTGGTTGCGCATCAACGCCAGCAGCGGCGAGACGATGACGGTCGGCCCGGCCTGGTGGCCCTGCTCGCGGTCCCGGAGCAGTGCGGTGGCCACGAAGTAGACAGCCGACTTGCCCCAACCGGTGCGCTGGACGCAGAGCACCCGTCGCCGGTCGACGACCAGCGCCTCGATGGCGCGCCACTGATCCTCGCGCAGCCGGGCGTGGTCACCGGCCAGCCGGCGCAGCACCGCCTCGGCCCGTTCCCGTACCGCTGCCCGCTCTGCTGTCTCCACCCGGCATTTCTACCAGCGCCGTCCGTCATCCCCCTGTTGATCAAGAGGTTTGCGTCATCATTCGGCCGGATTCCGACGCAAACCTCTTGATCAACAGGGTCGACGTGGAGTCAACGCGCTCAGCCGCGTCGTGGGGGACGGAGCGCTCGGGTCAGGTGGGACAGGCGGGGGGCGAGGCTGGTCAGGCCACCTGGGAAGAAGTAGACAGCCAGGATGAAGACAGTGCCCAGGACGAACAGCGGCTGGCTCAGCGGACGGCTGAGGACGGCCGGTAGGTTGTCCACCGCGTCGCTCGTGCCGAAGGCGGTGAGCCGGTGATCCAGGTACATGTAGAGGACACCACCGAGCACCGGACCCCACCGGGTGCCAGGCCCGCCGAGCACCACCATGACCAGCAGCGACAGGGTCAGCTCGGACGACGTGATGTGCGGCGACGCGCCGCCGACGATCAGGACGTAGACCACCCCGCCCGCCGACGCCAAGCCGCCGGCCAGGGTGAACGCCACCAGCTTGTAGCGGTACGGGTCCAACCCGAGCACACCGATCCGCCGCTCGTCGTCGCGCAGCCCGGCGAGCACCCGACCGGTCGGTGAGCCGCTCACCCGGTGCACCACGAAGACCACCAGGGTCAGGTACGCCAACGCCAACCAGTACAGGTTGACCGTGTTGGTCACCCCCACCAGCCCGGCGGGCAGCCCCGACACGTCCAGCGGCAGGCCCTCCTCGCCACCGGTGAGCCCGCCGAAGTCCCGGGCCACCAGGATCGCCCCGACCTGGGCGAAGGCCAACGTGACCATGGCGAACGCGATGCCCACCGTCCGCAGCGCCACCGCGCCGAGCAGCGCGGCGAGGATGGTGCCGCCGGTGACGGTCAGCAGCGCCGCCTGCCACAGCGGCAGACCGGCCCGGGTGACCAGGATGTCGGTGCCGTAGACACCGGCGGCGAAGTACAGCGCGTGCCCGAAGGAGAGCATCCCGGTCCGGCCGAAGAGCAGGTCGTACCCGGCCGCCAGCCCGCCGAAGATCAGGCAGATGGCGAGCAGTTGCAGGGTGCCGGGTGAGTTGACCGGCCCCTCGAAGATCCCCGGCAGGGAGATCGTCGAGTACGGCAGGATCGCCAGCACGACCAGTGCGACCAGCGGCAGGAACGGGCGGACCCGGTGCCATCGCCCCCGCTGCGGGCTCAGTTCGTCGGGCACCTGTGCGCGAGGCGCGTCGATCACCGTCATGCCGTTGCCACCTTTCCGGCGATGCCCTGCGGGCGCAGCAGCAGCACCACGGCCAGCAGCCCGACCACGCAGATGTCGCCCAGCCCGGACGTGCCGTAGTAGTTGACGAACTGCTGCACCAGCCCGACCACGACCGCCGCGTACGCGGAGCCGACCACCGAGCCCATTCCGCCGATCACCACCACGATGAACGCGAAGATCAGTAGCGAGCCGCCCTGCCCGGGCGAGACGGTGCCGAAGTAGACCCCGCCGAGCGCGCCGGCGAGCGCGGCGGCCGCCCCACCGATCGCGAAGACCAGCGTGAACGCCTTGCGGACGTCGATGCCCAACGCGGTCACCATCTCCCGGTTCTCCACCCCGGCCCGGATCACCAGGCCGTACCGGGTCCACCGCAGGAACGCCAGGATCGCGCCGAGCACCAGCACCGCCGCGATGATCAGCAGCAGGCCACCGTTCGGCACCTGCGCGCCGAAGATCCCGGTCACCTGCCGGGTCCAGTCCGGACGCGGGAACGGCCGGGCGTCCGCACCCCAGGTGGCCTGGAGCAACGCCACCCCGGCCAGCGACAGCCCGACGGTGACCAGCACCTGCTCGATGGTGCGGGAGTACAGCGGGCGGATCAGCACCAGCTCGACCAGGATCGCGACCAGCGTGCCGGCGGCCACCCCGAAGGCGACAGCCAACACGAAGCCGAACCCGTCCGGGCCGGCGCCCGGCAGGTTGCCCGCCGCCCACCAGGTGCCGTACGCGCCGACGCCGAGGAACAGCCCGTGCGCGAAGTTGAGCACGTCGGCCAGGCCGAAGACCAGGGACAGGCCGGAGGCGACCAGGAAGTACAGCGCCGCCAGACCGAGCCCGGTCAACGCCAACAGGATCACTGTGCCCATCAGAGCTGGTCCTCCCTCGCGGCTGCGGGGCTCGCAAGCTCACTCCTCGCGCTCGGCGTGGCCACCTCCGCGGAGCCGACACCGAGCAGCGACTTCGTCAACGCGGTCTCCAACAGCAACTCGTGGGCGTCGCCGGTCCAGGCCACCTTGCCGGCGGCCAGCACGACCGCGTCGCGGGCCAGTCGGCGTACGACGGCCAGGTTCTGCTCGACCAGCAGCACCGGCACCGACTCCGCGACCCGTTCCAACACCTCGGCCACCTCGGTCACCACCTTCGGCGCCAACCCCTTGGTCGGCTCGTCGACGAGCAGCAGCCGGTTGTCGTTGAGCAGCACCCGACCGATGGCGAGCATCTGCTGCTGCCCGCCGGAGAGCGAACCGGCCCGTTGCCGTCCGCGCCGGTCCAGCTCCGGAAAGAGCGCGAAGACCTTGTCGTACGCCGGGGTGGTGCCGCGCCGTTCGGCGAGCCGCAGGTTCTCCGCGACGGTGAGCCCGGCGAACACGCAGCGGTCCTCGGGCACGTAGCCGAGCCCACCGCGGACCAGCCGGTGCGTCGGCCGGGCCAGCAGGCTCTGCGCGCCCATCCGGATGGTGCCGCGGACCTCCCCGGCGGGCGGGGTGAGGCCGACGATCGCGCGCAGCGTGGTGGTCTTGCCGACGCCGTTGCGACCGAGCAGGACGGTCACGCCGGTCGGGGCGACAGTGAAGGACACCCCCTGGAGGATGTGCAGCCCGGAGATCCGGACCGACAGCTCCTCCACACTGAGGATCGGTTCCATCAGAGCGACTCCCCCAGGTAGGCCTCTTGCACTGTGGGGTTGGCCATCACCGTCTCCGGGGTGTCGCAGGCCAGCAGCGCGCCGTGGTGCATGACGGCGATGCGGTCGGCCAGTTCCAGGATGACGTCCATGTGGTGCTCGACCATCAGCACCGCCCGGCCGCTGTCGCCGGTCAACGACTTGATGACGGCGACCAGCTCCGGCACGTCCTCGGCGCTGACCCCGGCCATCGGCTCGTCCAGCAGCATCACCCGCGGTTCACCGGCGAGCAGCAGGGCGATCTCCAGTTTGCGCTTCTCGCCGTGGGCCAGGGTGCCGGCGAGGGCCGTACCCCGGTGGGCGAGGCCGACCCGGTCGAGCGCCGCGTCGGCGGCGGCGGCGACCTCCCGGTCGGCCGCCGCCCGCCGCCACAGCGCCATCGAGCCCCCGCGGTGCGCCTGCACGGCGAGCCGGACGTTCTCCCGCACGCTGAGCGAGCCGAAGACCGAGGACGCCTGGAAGGTACGGCCCAGACCGAGGCGGGCCCGCCGGTGCGGCGGAAGCGCGCCGATGTCCTGCCCGTCCAGGACGATCCGGCCCTCGGTTGCCCGGCGCAGACCGGTGATCAGGTTGAACAGTGAGGTCTTACCGGCGCCGTTGGGCCCGATGACGCCCAGGAACTCCCCGGGCGCCAGATCGAGGTAGACGCTGTCGACGATGGCGACCTCACCGATCCGCCAGGTCAGACCGCGGGTGGCGAGCATGGTCAGCCCTTCATGGCCACGGCCGGCGGCGCGGTCTCGTCACCGGTGAGGCTCTTCTGCGCGGTGGCGGTGAACGCGGTGCCGCTGCCGGTCAGCTTGGCCTGGAACATCGGCTGGAGCAGCGCGTGGTCGGCGGCCCGGATGGTCATCTTGCCCTTGACCCCGTCGAAGCTCCAGCCCTCCAGCGCGGTGGCCATCTTGTCGACGTCGTCCCCACCCTCCTGCGCGGCCCGGACCACCATCTGCGCGGCGGCGAAGCCGTCCGGGTGGAACAGGTCGATGGTGTTGACAGTGGCCTTCAGCGCCTTGCTGGCCTCGGTGTCGCTGGCACCGTCGAAGTAGTGCGACAGGAAGGAGATCTTCGCGCCGGCGGCACCGAAGGTCGGCCACGAGGCGCGGATGTCCAGGCCGGTGACGACAGTGGTGGACGAGAGGACGCCCTGCTGGTCGAGGGTCTGCCACATGGCCGGGGCGGTGGTGCCCGCCCACGCCACGAAGAGCAGGTCCGGCTTGGCGGCCTTGATCTGGCTGGCGAACGGGGTGAACTCGGTGGCACTGGCCGGGGCCCGGACGCTGCTCACCGTCGCGCCCGCACTGCCGATGACGGCCTTGACGGCAGCCTCGTTGGCGTCGCCGAACGCGCCGTCCTGGGCGAAGACCACCACCTTTTTGCCGGTGGGGTCGCCGATGAACGACTTGGCGGTCACCACGTCCTGGTACGACTGCCGACCGGAGCGGAAGGTGTACTTGTTCGCGCCGGTCACCGCGTCCGTGGCGGCCGGGCCGGAGATGAACAGCACCTTGTTCTGCGCCGCGATCGGCGCCACCTGGAGTGCCACACCGGAGGCGGTGGAGCCAGCAATGATCTTCGTGCCCTTGCCGATCAGGTCCTTCGCCGCGGAGACCGCCTTGGCCGGGTCGCCCGCGTCGTCGACCTCGGTCAGCTCGATCTTCCGGTCACCGACCTTGCCGGTGCCCTTGGTGGCGAAGTCCAACCCCGCCTTGAACCCCTCGATGTACTGCTTTCCATAGCTGGCCAGGGCTCCCGACTGGGAGTAAACCAGGCCGACCTTGACCGGCGCGGCACTGTCGCCGCCGCCGGTGGCGGTGTCCTGCGGGCTGCCACAGGCCGTGGCGGCCAGCGCCGCGGCCATCATCGTGGCGGCGGAGAGGAACGCCCGCCGCGTCGTCCGGACCGTCATTGCGACTCCACATGAGGACTCAGAGGGAGAGAACTTCTTCGTGACGGCTCACGCTAGAAGTGACGTCACCCACGAGCTATGTGGCAGAAACACACAAGTAACAGGAATGAGGTGGCCGGAGGTTACAGCGGGCCGCACTACCAGCCGGGAGCCCACGCCCTCGATGGCCCGAACCCCCACGGACCACCCGAGCCGTGTGTCGCCCCGCACCATTCGCCCGGTTCGGGCAGGGCTACCCCGTCAAGATCGTGCTCGATCCTGGTTGTAGTGGCCTCTGGCCGCCGCGACACCACTACTTCCTGGATCGAGTGCGATCTTGCGGCGTGGGCCGCCCGAACGTGCCGCTGGCCCGCCGTCCGGGTGGCGGAAGGCGGGCCAGCGTGTGGGCCGGTCCTGGTCGGCCCGGTGGTCGACTCGGAGCGGATCAGCTCCGGGCCGAGATGTGGGTCAGCGGCCGGCGAGGGCGGCGACGGCAGTGTCCGGGTGGTCGCTGAAGACACCGTCGAGGCCCAGGCCGAGGAAGAGTTCGTACTCGGCGGTGATGTCGCCGCGCGCGTTCGGGTCGGTGCCGATCCGGAAGTCCACCGGGAGGAACTGGTTCTCGGCGCGGAACGTCCAGGAGTGCACGAGCAGCCGCTCACGGTGCGCGTCGCGCACCACGTTGGTGGGGGCGAGCAGGGCGCCGGCGGCGTTCCGGGGGACGAGCAGGTTCTTGTTCGCGCCGATGCCGTCGGCGTACCCGGCGATCCACCTCAGGCCGGCCGGCGTGACCAGATCCTGGTAGGTGCGGGCGTCATCGGCGACGGTGAAGTCGTACGGACGGCCTGTCGCGTCGAGCAGTTGGACCAGCTTCACGTCGGTCAGGCGGCTCAGGCGGCGCAGGTTGGCCGTCTCGAACGACTGGATGAAGACCGGCGAGTTCTTCCGGTCCAGCTTGTTCTGCCGCAGCACCCGCAGCAGCGGCTCCTCCAACGGCAGTTTGATCGAGGCGAAGTAGGTCGGGTGCTTGGTCTCCGGGTAGATGCCGATGGTGCGGCCCCGTGCCCGCCCCTCGGTCCGGGCCAGGTCGATGACCTCCTGGAGGGTGGGCACCTCGAAGCGGCCGTCGAAGGCGGTGTTCGCCACGCGGACCTGCGGCAGCCGCTCCTTGGCCCGCAGCGTCTTCAGCTCGGCGAGGGTGAAGTCCTCAGTGAACCACCCGGTCACCGCGACACCGTCGATGGTCTTCGTCGCCTTGCGGGCCGCGAACTCCGGGTGGGTCGACACGTCGGTGGTGCCGGAAATCTCGTTCTCGTGCCGGGCGACCAGCACGCCGTCGGAGGTGGAGACCAGGTCCGGCTCGATGTAGTCGGCACCCATCCGGATCGCCAACCGGTACGCCTCCAGCGTGTGCTCCGGCCGGTAGCCGCTGGCGCCACGGTGACCGATCACGATTGGTCGGTCGTTGGCCCGGGAGCGGTCCGCGTTGGCCGTTGGTTCGGCCGCGGCCACGGCCGGCAGGGCCACGGCGGCGGCGAGCAGAGCGCTGGCCACGCCGAGGGTCGAAAGGGTACGTCGCAACGCCGTCTCCTGTCATCGATGGTCCGGGTAAGCAGACCGCCCGTGATTTGCCAGGAGTTGGTCGATGGCTGGCCGGCAGATGAATCTCCGGAATGCCCGTTCCCACTCCAGGACTGTGGGCGGACAGGAAGATTGTCTGGTGCGCCGGTTTTTCCGCAATCCCGTGCGGCTGGTGCCGTTCGCGTTCCTGGTGCCGATCCTGCTCGGTACCGGGTTGCTCATGACGCGCTGGGCGACCACCGAACACGTACGCCCACCCGTGGTCACGGCGCTCTTCACCGCCACCTCGGCCGTGTCGGTCACCGGCATGGCCATCACCGACACGCCGAACTACTGGTCCGACGCTGGACTGGTGGTGATCACCCTGCTCACCCAGCTCGGCGGCCTCGGCATCCTCACCGTCGCGGCGTTGGTCATCCTGGTGGTCTCCAGTCAGCTCGGGCTGCGCAACCGGTTGCTGGTGCAGGCCGAGACGGGGGAGTTCGGCATCGGTGACGTGGGTCGATTGCTCCGCCGGATCGCGCTGACCGTCTTCGCCTGCGAGGCGGTGATGACAGTGCTGGTCGCCGGTCGGCTCTGGCTGGCCTACGACTATCCCTTCGGGCAGGCCCTCTGGTCGGGCGTCTTCCACGCCGTGCAGGCGTTCAACAACGGTGGATTCGCGCTCTACACCGAGGGCCTGCTGGCCTTCAGCCGTGACCCGTGGGTGTCGCTGCCCCTGGCGATCGGCGCGATCATCGGCGGTCTCGGGTTTCCCGCGCTCTTCGAGGCGGTCCGCGAGTGGCGGCAACCCACCCGCTGGGCGGTGGCGACGAAGTTGACCATCTGGGGCAGCGCGGCGCTGCTGCTGGTCGGCTTCGCTGGCCTGCTCGCCGCCGAGTGGACCAACGCGAGCACGATCGGCCAGTACGACGTACCCGGGAAGGTCCTCGCGTCGTTCACCCAGATCGCGCTGAGCCGCACCGGCGGCTACAGCGTCGTGAACATCGCCGCTCTCCAGGAGGAGAGCTATCCCCTGCTGATCGTGCTGATGTTCATCGGCGGCGGCAGCGCCAGCACGGCCGGTGGCATCAAGGTCTCCACGTTCTTCCTGCTGGCGTTCACCATCTGGGCGGAGCTGCGGGGTGAGCCCGACGTGACGATCGGACACCGGCGGGTGGCCACCGCGAGCCAGCGGCAGGCGATCACCGTGGCGCTGCTCAGCGTCGCGTTGGTGACGGCCGGAACCATGCTGTTGCTGCTGCTCACCGAGGGCGTCCGCTTCGTCGCGGCCCTGTTCGAGATCACCTCGGCGTTCAGCACCACAGGTCTGACCATCGGTCTGGCCGCCGAACTGCCGGCCGGCGGCCAACTGGTGCTGACCGTGCTGATGTTCATCGGACGCGTCGGGACGCTCACCCTGGGGTCGGCGATCGCCCTGAACACCCGACGCCGGCTCTACCGCTATCCCCAGGAGCAACCCATTGTCGGCTAGGGCGTGTTTCGGAAGTGTCGGCCGACCCACACGTCGGAGACGCACCCGTGGAAGCAGGGAGGGCCGAGGTGTCGGCTAGACGCGCGGACAGCGGCGGCATCGTGGTGATCGGGCTGGGTCGATTCGGTTGCCACCTGGCCGGGTCGCTGAGCCGGATGAACCGCGAGGTGTTGGCCATTGACCGCAGCCCGGCGAAGGTGCAGCGCTGGTCGGCGCAGCTTGACCGGGTGGTTCAGGCCGACGCGACCGAGGAGGGGGCGCTGCGGCAGCTGGGCATCACCAGTTTCGGGCGGGCGGTGGTGGCCATCGGGGCCTCGGTCGAGGCGAGTGTGCTCACCGTGTTGGCGCTGGTCGAGCTGGGTGTGCCCCAGATCTGGGCACGGGCCACCTCGCAGAAGCACGCCAAGATCCTGGCGTCGGTGGGCGCGCACCACGTGATCTTTCCGGAGGCGGAGACCGGGGACCGGGTCGCGCACCTGATCGTCAGCCGGTTGCTCGACTTCATCGAGTTCGACGACGACTTCGCCATCGCCGCCGTCCGGGTGCCGGAGTCACTGGTCGGGCGCACCCTGCTCGATCTGAAACCGGAGGAGCGCTTCGGGGTACGCGTGGTCGGCGCCAAGCTGCCGGGCGAACGCTTCCGGTACACCTCCGACGACACGGCGCTCCCCCAGGGCGGGGTGCTCATCGTCGAGGGTGGGATCGACCAGGTGCAGCAATTCGCGGGGATGCGCTGACCTGCTCCCCAGGGCGAGACCGATCGGGGCCGTCGGACCAACTGGTCTGACGGCCCCGAAGTGTGGCGACACAATGTGGCCTGCTCACTTCCGGTGACCACGCGGCCCCTTGGTCACCTTTCCGCTTTTCCCTTACCACCACCGGCGGCCTTCGCGGGGTTCGCCGGAGCCTTCGCAGGCTTCGGCGGCTTGGCCTTCGACGCGCCGCCGCCCGAACCGGAGCCGCTGGGCACCTTCGCCGCCTTGGGCGGAGCCTTCGTCGTGGCGGCCTTGCTCGGCGGGGCCGTCGACGGCGCACTGCCGGCGACACCGGACACCCGAACCCCGCAGGTCGCCTCGCCAAGCCGGAACTCCACCGGCAAGGGGTTCGCCCCGCTGTACTTACCCGTGAGGATCACCTTCTCGGCCGCACCGGGGGCCAGCGTGGTGCGCTGGGCCGCCGGTCGGATCAGCACCGTGCTCCCCTGCTGGTGCACCGGCGCGGGCTCCGCCTTCGTCACCTTCTGCTGACCGGGGAAGGTGAAGCTCATCGCCCAGTCCCGCAGCTCACGACCACCGGTGTTGGTCAAAGTCAGCTCGGCGGCGAACTCGGTGCCGGAGTCGGTGCGCAAGGCGTACGCCACCTCGCAGGGCGCCGCCGCCGGCAGACCCATCCGAGCCTCGGTCGTCGGCCGGTCCCCGCCGCTGGCCGGGCTGCGCGAGGTGAACCCCCACATGGCCCCGGTGACCGCGATCAGCCCGACGGCCGCCACTCCGGCCTCCACCCGCCGACGCCGGGTCACCCGCTGCTGCGTCCGACGGTCCCGGTTGCGGGTCCGCGACAGCGGCAACGCGTCGGTCGCCGCCGACCAGGGCAGGATCGTGGTACGCGCACTGCCGAGCATGGCCGCGTCCAGCGGCCCGGCGGCCGGGGAGACCGGCACCGCCGCGAGCATGCCGGCTGCCTCGGCGAGCGTCCGGGTCAGCTCGGCGGTGGCCGGCCGGTCCGCGGGCCGCTTGGCCAGGCAACGTCCGACCAGGTCGGCCACCCCGTCGGGCAGCCCCGGGACGGTGGGCATCGGCTCCGGGTCGTTGTACATGTGGGCGCGCAGCATCTGGGTGGTCGTGCTGGCCAGCCACGGCAGTCGGCCGGTGAGCATCCGGTAGAGCAGCAGCCCGACGGCGTACACGTCGGTGGCCGGGGAGACCTGGCCGTTGTCCAGCCGCTCCGGGGCGAGGTACGCGGGAGTGCCCAACAGCGCGCCGTCGGGGCCCTTCTCGCTCTCCCCGACGAGCGCGGAGATGCCGAAGTCGACCACCTTGACCCCGGTCGAGGTGAGCATGACGTTGCCCGGGGTGACGTCGCGGTGCACCACCCCGCGAGCGTGCGCGGTGGCCAGCGCCGAGCTGACCTCGGCGCCGATGGTCACCGCCTCCCGCCACGGCAGCTGGGTCTCCCGACCCAACCGGCTGGCAAGCGAAGCGCCGTCGACCAGCTCCATCACCACGTACGGCACGGTCAGACCGACCTGCTCGGACTCGCCGTAGTCGTACACGTTGGTGATGTTGGGGTGGCAGAGCCGCGCGGCGGCCTGCGCCTCGATCCGGATGCGGTGACGGAAGGCCCGGTCGCTGGCCAGCCGTGAGGCCAACACCTTCACCGCGACCTGGCGGCCGAGCACCTCGTCGTAGCCACGCCAGACCACCGACATGCCGCCCGCGCCGAGCTGCTCGATCAGCCGGTACCGCTCATCGAGCAGTTGCGCGCCGTTTCGGTCCCCACCACCCATGGTGAGCGATGTTGCCCAGGAACGGCCCGCCTACACCTGGAGTATCGGAATCGGTCAGGATTGTCACCCGATCAGGCGGTGGCCAGCAGTTGGTCCACCGGGGCGTAGTCGTCGGTCAACACCATCGCCCCGGCGACGAAGTCCGTCAGCGCCCCACCGGACAACAGGCTGACCTTCGGGTCCACCTCGGCCAGCCGGGCCCGGACAGCTTCCAGCGGCAACGGCGCGTCGGAGCCGACGATGAGGAAGTTGGAGCCCTGCTCCTGTGCGAGCGCTTCCGGCGGCGCGATCAACGCGACGTGCCCGAACTCGGCGGCCACGGTGGCCAACTCGGCACGGATGAACCGCAGCGGCGGGTAGTCGATGACGTTCTGCACGTACACGCCGCCGGGGCGGGTCACCCGTCGCACGTCGGCGGCCATCTCGCGGGTGGCCAGGTGCCAGGGCACCACCAGGTGCCCGAACGCATCACCGACCACCAGGTCACGGCTGTCGGTCGGCTCACCGGCAACCAGCATCCGGGCGTCACCCACCACCGCCCGCAGCTCCGGCCCCGGCCGTACGCCCAACTCCTGCTCACCCAGCTCGACCAGCCCGCCGTCGATCTCGAACACCAGGTTGTCGGTGCCCGGTCGGGTCGCGGTCAGGTAGCGCGGAACTGTGAAACCACCGCCGCCCAGATGCAGCGCGTCCAGGCGCTGACCGGCCGGCGCGGCGACGTCGCCGACCGCGCCGATCCACTTCGTGTACGCGTACTCCAGGTGTTTCGGGTCGGCGAGGTCCACGTACGAGTGCTGGGCGGAGTTGAGCAGCAGCGTCCGCCCGCTGGGCCGGGCGGGGTCCGCGGTGACCCGGGCGCAGTGGTACGCCGTCTCGATGTCGCACGGGTTGGGCGCCACGGTGGTCAGCCCCGCCCCGGCCAGGCCGAGCACTGCCAGCGCGGCCCGGGCCCGGGCCGGACCGGGCAGCTCGGTGCGCTCCTGCCGGCGCAGGTACCAGCCGAGGCCGATGCCGACCAGTCCGAGCGCGAGCGCCAGGGCCAGCAGGATGACGGTGCTGCGCAGCGCGGCGACCAGCACGAACCCGGTCAGCAGGGTTGCGGTGATGCCGCCCAGGGTGCCGATCCCGGAGAGTCGACCGACCACCTGGCCGGTGCGGCGCAGGTCGGCGAGCTGGAGTTTCACGACCAGCGGGGTGACCGCGGCCAGCAGCGCGGCCGGCACGAACACCGCCAACGCGACAAGCAGCAGGATGCCGCTGGCCGCACCACCGCGCAACACCTCACCGGCGTACCGGACGACGGGCAGGGTGATCGCGGTGGCGATGCCGGCCAGCACCAACGCCGGTGCCAGCAGGCCCCGCGGGTTGCGCCGGTCGGCCAGCCAACCGCCGGACCACGCCCCGTACGCGATCGCGGCCAGCGCGATGCCGATCACCGAGCTGGTCACCTGAAGGGTCACCCCGACGTACGGGCCGACCAGGCGCAGGGCGACGGTCTCCAGCACCAGCACGGCACCACTGGAGAAGAAGACCAGGAAGGCGGCCAGGCCGTTGGGCAGCGCCCGGCCGGTGACCGGCACGGGCGGGGCCGGGGATGCCGGCAGGGCCGCTACGTCGGACGGTGGGGAGCTCATCGTCGCGATGGTACGCAGCGAAGCTGGTGCTTCGGGTCAGTACATCGAGAGATGAACATGGTTCGTGTGAGACGCCGCCGGAGAGCCGCTTCCACTGTACGAGCGCCAACCGGTGCCGGGATGCCAGATCTGCCGGTACCAGATCACGTAGAGCACGCCCAGCCGGTCAGCGTTGCGCACGTGCCAGGCGGCCAGGCTGTCCCCGTACGCCTTGTCGCCGCCGGTCGCGTTCTTGTCCTCGAAGCCGTTCGTGGCGGCCGAGAAGTCGCAGGCCCGGCCCTTCGGATGCTCGCCGCTGCCACCGCTGCGCTTGCAGGAGACGTGCCGCTTGTAGCCGGCCGCCTGGGTCTGCTTGAGCGCGTTGAGGGTGCGCGGAGTGATGCACCCGGAGGTGGTCGGGTCCTTCACCGAGCAGGATTCCGGCGGCCACGACCCGTCGGAGTTACGCGGCGCCGGCTTCGCCGAGGCGGAGCTGCCACCGCTGAAACCGTTGCTGCCGCCGGAGCTGACCTCGGCGAGCGCCTCCTCGGCTTCCTTCTTCTTCTTCGCCATCACGGCGAGTTGCTTCTGCTGCTCGCGGACCTCGGCGTCGATGGCGACCTTGGCCTGCTGCGCCTGCTGCCGGGCTTCGGTGAGGTCACGCAGCCGCTTGCTGTCCCGCTGGGCCATCAGGTCGAGGTCGCCCGCGCGTTGGAGGAACGCCTCCGGCGTGGCGGTGTTGAGCAGCATCGAGACAGCGCTCAGCCGACCCACCCGGTACGACTGGGCGGCCACCTCTCCCACCTGGCTGCTGAGCCCGACCAGCCGACCCTCCAGCGTCGCCAGCTCACCGGTAAGCGCCGTCTGGCGACGCTTGGAGTTGTCCAGCTTGGCCTTGGCCTCGATGTGGCCCTTGGCGGTCAGCTCCAGCGCGTCCTGCAACTTCTTGCTGCCGCCCTCGCCAGGCTCCGCGTACGCGGGCACGGCGGCACCGCCGAGCACCAGCGCGACGGCGGCGAGCAGGGCGAACAGAGCGCGGCGACCGAGCCGCGGGCTGAGCCTGGTCCTGGGCACGAAAGCGTCCTTCCGTCGACCGCCGGCCCCCGATGAACACTGCACTGCGGCGCCGGTCGGCGGCCTGCTGGCGGAGACCGCCGGTCACGATACCGGATCGTGGGCCGGTGACCAGCCCGCTGACCCTCGGACCGCCTGGATGTCGACGGAGCGTCCCAACGTGGTCGCGCAGCGCGCGGATCAGGTGCTCAGGAGCGCGTCACGCACCTCGAGCCAGACCTGCTCGTTGGCCGCGACGAGCAGACCGCGGCCGTCGTCGGCGGGGTGGTAGTCGACGCCGTCGAACCGGCGGGCGACACCCCCGGCGGCGCGGACCAGCACCGTGCCCGGGGCGTGGTCCCAGGGCAGGGTGCGCCAGAAGAGGGCGAACTGCTGCTCGCCGGTGAGGATGTCCAGGTACTCCCGACCGGCGCAGTGCAGGCCGGGCAGCAGCTCACCGAGCCGCCGACCGCCGGCGCGGACCCGGTCGCGGGTCTCCGGCGGCAGGAACTTGGTCATCGCCGCGCCGCGCAGCTCGCCGAGCGGCGGCACCGTGCCGGTGCCGTCCACCGGCCGACCGTTGAGCAGGGTGCCCTCGTCCGCCGAGCCGGCGGCGAGAGTGCCGGCGAGCGGGTCCAGGATCCAGCCCGCGGTCGGCCGCCCGTCGGTCAGCAGCGACACCATCAGGGCGAACGGCCGTCGACCGGCGGCGAAGTTGGCGGTCCCGTCGACCGGGTCGACCAGCCAGACGTCCCCGCCGTCACGTAGGTGTCGCAGCAGCCCCGGATCGTCGGCGACACCCTCCTCGCCGACCACCATCGAACCCGGCCGCAGCCGGCGCAGCCCCGCCGAGAGCAGCTCCTCGGCCCGGCGGTCGGCGACAGTGACCACCTCGCCGGGCGCCTTCTCCGACACGTCGTCGTCGTCGAGCTTGCGGAACAGTGGCAGCACGACCTGGTCGGCGGCCTCCCAGAGCAGGCCGCCGACGTGGTCCAGCAGGGTGTCAGCCACGCGGCGGCAGCTTGACCACGCTGACGAAGAACTCGTCGATCTGACGGACCACCGAGATGAAGCGCTCGAAGTCCACCGGCTTGGTCACGTAGGCGTTGGCGTGCAGCTGGTAGCTGCGCAGAATGTCCTCGTCGGCCTGCGAGGTGGTGAGCACCACCACCGGGATCCGGCGAAGCTCCTGGTCCTTCTTGATCTCTTCCAGCACCTCCCGGCCGTCGCGCCGGGGCAGGTTGAGGTCGAGCAGGATCAGGTCGGGTGCCACCGCGTCGGCGTACTGACCCTCCCGGCGCAGGTAGGCGAGCGCCTCGGCCCCATCGGAGACGACGGTCAGCCGGTTACGCAGCTTGTGCTCCTCGAACGCCTCCTGGGTCATCAGCACGTCACCCGGGTCGTCCTCGACGAGCAGGACCTCGATCGGGCTCTTGCCATCCGCCGGCGCGGTCATCCCACCGTCTCCCTCATGTCACCCGTTCTACCGCTTTCCAGCGTCTCGTCGACCCGGTCCGGCTGGTCCGGCCCGTCGGCCTGCTCCGTCAGCGCTGCTGGGGCCTCGGTCGAGGGCGTCGCGTCGTCCACGGCCGGGACGTTCGGCTCCCCCGCGGAATCGGCGTCGGCAGCTGCCGCGACGTCCTCGGGAAGTGCCGGCAGGGTGAACCGGATCGCGGTGCCCTCCGGCACGTCGGTGTCCACCCAGACGCGGCCGCCGTGGTACTCGACGATCTTCTTGACGATCGCCAACCCGATGCCGGTGCCCGGGTACGCGTCCTTCGAGTGCAGCCGCTGGAAGATCACGAAGATCTTGTCGGCGAACTCCGGCTCAATCCCGATGCCGTTGTCCTGGCAGGTGATCTCCCACTCGGCGCCCACCAACCGGGCCGAGACGTGCACCTTCGACGGCACATCCGGGCGGCGGAACTTGATCGAGTTGCTGACCAGGTTGGCCAGCAGGTTGGTGAGCAGTGGTTCCTCACCCGAGATCACCGGCAGCTCGTCCCAGGTCAACTCGGCGTCCGCGTACTGCCGGGCGGCCTCGGTCTGGCCAGCCACGTCGCCCATCACCTTGTTGAGGTCGACCTCGACGAAGCCGGTGGTGAGCCGCCCGATCCGGGAGAACGCGAGCAGGTCGTTGATCAGGCGCTGCATTCGTTGCGCGCCGTCCACCGCGAACGCGATGTACTGGTCGGCCCGCTCGTCGAGCTGCCCGGCGTAACGGCGCTGGAGCAGCTGACAGAAGCTGGCGACCTTACGCAGCGGCTCCTGCAGGTCGTGCGAGGCCACGTACGCGAACTGCTCCAGGTCGCGGTTGGACCGGGTCAGCTCCTCGGCCTGCTTCTGAAGCTGGCTGTTGACCCACTCGATGCGCTCGCGGGCGGCCCGGACCTCGGCCAGGTCGGCGGCGATCTTCTGCCGCATCGCGTCCACGTCCTCGCCGAGCTGGATGAACTCCGGCGGGCCGACGGTGGCGATGCGGTGCTGGTAGTCGCCCTCGGCGACCTCGCGGACCTGGGTGGCGAGGCCGGTCAGTGGCCGGACCACCATCCGGTCCAGCGAGAGCAGCAGCACCGCACCGGCCACGACCACCACCAGGGCGGCCACGATCAGCAGGACGACCAGCACGTTGCTGCTGGTACGCACGTTGGTGGCGGTCTGCTCCCGGGCGGCCAGGACCTCCGCCTGGAGGTCGTTCACCGCCGAGCGCACCTCGTCGAACTGTTGCCGGGCCGCTTCGGTGACCAACGCCTGGCCGGCGGTGGTGCCGCTCTGCTCGGTGGTGGCGATCACCGGCTCCGCGACCGACTGTCGCCACTGCGTGACACGCTCCTCGACGGTCCGCAGCTCCTGGCTGATCTGCGGATAGTCGTCGAGCAGCGTCCGCATCGAGACGATGACGCTCTGCTCCTGGGCGAGCCCTTCCCGGTAGGGGTTCAGGTCGTCCTGGTCGCCGCTGACCGCGTACCCGCGGATCGCCGTCTCCTGGTCGAGCAGCGCGTTGAGCAGTTCCTGGGACTGCACCCGCAACGGGCCGGTCTCGTTCAGGACCGCGTCGATCTGGGTGCGGTTGCGGGCGGCCATCGCCGCTTCCGCGCTGGCCAGCCCGATCAACAGGAAGCCCACGACGGTGAGCAGGGTGATCACCCGGCGGCGGAGACTCCAGCCGCCGACCACCGGCTTCACCGGCCACCGCCCCGGCTGACCAGCAGCATGGCCACGTCGTCGGCGAGCGGGCCACCGTTGAGCCGCTCGGCGCGCCCGACCAGCCACGCCGGCAGCTCGGGCAGCGACACCGAACGGTTGGCCGGCTCGTCCAGCAAGCCACTGAGGCCCGGCACGTCGAGCCGTTCGTTGCCGGCACCCACCCGCCCCTCGATCAGGCCGTCGGTGTACATCAACAGGGACCAGTCATCGGTGTCGAACTCCAGGTCGTAAGCGATCGGCCGGCGAGGTCGTACGCCCAGCAGCAGGCCGCCGGGCGCGGGCACCGGGGCGACCCGGCCGCCGGAGAGCAGCAGCGGTGGCGGGTGCCCGGCCAGTCGGACGGTGGCCCGGTTGGCGTCCAGGTCCAGTCTGACGGTGGCCACCGTCGCGAAGATCTCCTGGAGGCGGCGCTCACTCATCAGCACCTGCTCCAGGGCGGGCAGCACCTCGTCGTCCGGCACCCGGGCGAGCACCAGGGCGCGCCAGGCCACCCGCAGCTCGACCCCGAGCGCGGCCTCGTCCACACCGTGCCCACAGACGTCGCCGACGATCAGGTCGAGGCGGTCCGGGTGGGTCTGCACCACGTCGAAGAAGTCTCCGCCGATCAACGCGGCGTGCCGGCCCGGCCGGTAGAAGGTGTGCACCGCGACCTGGTCGGTCGTCATCAGCGGTTGGGGCAGCAGGCCGCGTTCGAGTCGGGCCGACTCGGCCTGGCGCAGCTCGACCTCGCGCAACCGGCGGGCGTTCTCGTCGGCGCGCTTACGCTCCACGGCGTAGCGCAGCGCCCGGGTCAGCAGCACCCCGTCGACCTGGCCCTTGACCAGGTAGTCCTGGGCACCCTCGGCGACCGCCACGACACCCAGGTGCTCGTCCGTGCGGCCGGTCAGCACGCAGACCGCGGCGCCGCTGGACATCTCCAACACCTGGCGCAGCCCGTCCAGCCCCTGCGCGTCGGGCAGGCCCAGGTCCAGCAGGACGCAGTCGACGTCGCTGATCCGCTGCCGCGCCTCCCGGAGACTGGTGGCGACCAGTAGGTCGATCATCGAGTTCGTCTCGGCGAGCAGCTCACCGACCAGGAAGGCGTCGCCCTCGTCGTCCTCCACCAGCAGCACCCGCAGCCGCTCACCCGGCGGCAGGTTGGCGTGCCGCGCCAGGCCACCGTGCGGGTACGGCACAACTGGGGAACCGGCCAAGCCGGCCCCCCGGTGCGGCCGGGTCACCGCCGCCAGACGCGGGAGTTCGCTGGTGATGTCGGGCTCCTTCCGAGTGCCCTGCTGATCCTGTATTAGACAACGGTCGCACACAACACGACGCCTGCGGCGCGGCCGGGGATGGGGCGCATCACTGCTCGGCCGTGGACAAACCGGGCGGCTGATGGACGCGGGACCCACCGGCCATCCCATCCGCAGCCCCCGACGGGCAGGATGATCCCACCCCAGGCCCCACCACCCCCCGAGGAGTTCCCGTGGGCGCACCCACCACCCCGGCCACGACGGGCACGCCGCCCCGTCCGATTCCGGGCGTACACCCTGCCAGCCGCGCGCTGACCCGGCCGCGTCGGCGGCTCGTGGCCGCCGCGGCGGCGCTGGTCGCGCTGGCCGCGGTCGGCGCCGGCAGTCTGCTCGACCTGCGCACCCCGGCCCCGAAGTCGGCCGACGCGCCGGCTGGCGAGTTCAGCGCCGGCCGCGCGTACGAGGACGTCCAGGTGATCGCCGCCCGGTCGCACGTCGCCGGCAGCCCGGCCAACGAACAGGTCCGCGCGCACCTGGAGCAGCAGCTGCGGGGGCTGGGCCTGGAGACCGAGGTGCAGGACACTGTGGCACCGGAGGCCGGTCAGCTCAGCGGGGCGGCGGGCGGGGCGACACTGGCCCGGGTCCGCAACGTGGTGGCCCGGCTGCCCGGCACCGGCTCGACGGGTCGGGTCTTCCTGGTCTCCCACTACGACTCCGTACAGACCGGGCCGGGCGGCAACGACGACGCGGCCGGCACGTCGACCATCCTGGAGGTGGCCCGCGCGCTGACCACCGGCCCCCGGCCGCGCAACGACATCGTCTTCGTGCTGACCGACGCCGAGGAGGCGTGCCTCTGCGGCGCTGCCGCGTTCGCTGCCAGCCACCCGCTGGCCGCCGACGGCGGTGTGGTGCTCAACCTGGAGGCGCGGGGCTCCACCGGGCCGGTGATCATGTTCGAGACCTCCCGGAACAACGCGAAGCTGGTGGACATCTTCGGCCGGGCCGCCCCACACCCCGTCGGCACCTCGTTCGCTGTGGAGATCTACCGCGCGCTGCCCAACGACACCGATTTCACCGCCTTCCTCGATAAGAAGTTCGTCGGGCTGAACTCGGCGTACATCGACGGCGGCGCGATCTACCACACGCCGCTTGACACCCCGGCCGCCATGGACCGGGGCAGCCTCCAGCAGCACGGGGACAACGCGTTGGGCCTGGCCCGGGAGTTTGGCGGCACCGACCTGACCGACCTGCGCTCCGGGCACGACGCCACCTACTTCCCCGTCCCCGGCGGGCTGGTCCGCTACCCGGGCTGGCTCACACTGCCGCTGGCCCTGCTCGCGGTGGCCCTGGTTGCCGCCCTGGGCTGGCTGACCCGCCGCAGCGGCCGGGCCAGCACCGGCCGGCTGGCCGCCGGCTTCGCGCTGGCCCTGGTGCCCATCGTCGCCGCGCCGGTCGCCGCCCAGCTGCTCTGGCTGGCCATCACCACGATCCGACCGGGGTACGCGGAGCTGCTCGACCCGTACCGGCCGATCTGGTACCGCCTGGCCGTCCTGGCGCTCGCCACCGCCATCCTGTTCACCTGGTACGCGCTGACCCGCCGCCGGATCGGCCCGGCCGCGCTCGCCGTCGGCGGGCTGGCCTGGCTGGCCCTGCTCGGGGTGCTGCTCGCCCTGGCGGTGCCGGGTGGGGCGTACCTCACCACGGTGCCGGCGCTGGCCGGCGCCCTCGGCGGGCTGGTCGCGCTGCGTACCCGGCAGACCGGACCGTGGCCGGTGGTGGCGGTGACGGCCGCCGCGGCCGTGGGTGTGGTCATCCTGCTGCCCACTGTGGTGCTGCTCTTCCCCGCGCTCGGGATGGCCATGGGCGGGGTGGCCGCGCTGGTCGCGGTGCTGCTCGGCCTGGTCGCCCTGCCCGTGGTCGACCTGCTGCACCCGCAGGCCGGCGGCCAGCGCGGTCTGCTCGCGCTGCGGGCCCGGCGGCTCGCGGTGCTGCCGGCCGGCGCCGCCGCCGTGGCGGCGGTGGTGCTCGCCGGGGTCGGCCTGGGTGTCGACCGCTTCGACGCCGCCCACCCCGCCCCGACCCACCTGATGTACGCCATGGACGCCAGCACCGGCCAGGCCCGTTGGCTCAGCCACGAGAGCGACCCGCAGCCGTGGACGGACGGCTACGTGGATGGGGTCACCGACGTCGGCGACGACTTCCCCGGGCTCGGCGACGGCGAGCTGCGGGCGGGCCCGGCGCAGTCGGCGAACCTGCCGGCACCGAAACTGGAGGTGGTGGCCGACGCCACTGCGGGTGGCGAGCGCACGCTGCGGCTGCGGCTCACCCCGCAGCGGGCGGCCCGGCTCGCCACCCTGCACGTCGACACGTCGACCGCCACCGTGCTGCGCGCCGACGTGGCGGGACGGTCGGTGCCGGTGGAGCCCCGCGCGGGGAAGTGGGGCTTCGGGCTGGTGTTCCACGCCCCGCCAGCGGAGGGCGTCGAGGTCACGTTGACAGTGCGCCCGATCGCCGGGCAGGTCGCGCTGCGGGCCATGGACGCCAGTGACGGGCTGGACGCGCTGCCCGGCTTCCGGCCCCGGCCGCCGGCTGTCGGCGTCGTCGGATCGCACAGCTCGGAGATGTTGGCGGTGGCTCGCACCTATCCCATCTGAGATGAAACGGTGGTCCGGCGGAAAGAGCGCTCCGCCGGACCACCGTTTCATCTCTTCCAGTCAGCCCACCGGTTCGGGTTGCCGGCACCTGGCAACGACGGGGAAAGACCCGGCTCTCGTCGTAGCGGCCCATCAGCTAGTCGGCGAGGGCGGCGGCCACGGCACCCGCGTTGACGCCCTCGCGCGTTGACCCTCCACAGAGAGGCCAGTGCTCCCGTCGCCCCTCAGACGTTCACAGGCCGAGCGCGGCGGGTTGGGTCGGCACTCCGTCAGCGATCAATGCGGCCAACGGCGTGGCGAGGTCACGTGGCGAGAACAGTTCCGGACCGCGGTGTTCCCTGATCTCTGACAGCGACCACCAACGCCAGCCGATGACGTGCTCGGCGGCGAGTTCCTCATCGCTCATCGAACCACGCGGCGTGAACGACGCGGTCCGAACGAGGAAGTAGTTGTTCACGACGCCATCGTGACCGGGTGCGAACCCGGCGGCGACTATCTCCTGGTGCCAGACCTGAGGCGGGTCGGCATCGAGAGCAAGACCGACCTCTTCGCGCAGCTCTCGCCGCAGGGCGGCCAGTGGCGTCTCGCCGTCTTCGACGCCACCCCCGGGAGTGATCCAAACGGCGATCGTGCCGGCCGGATCGGGAATGGCGAGTCGTAGCAACAGAACACGGTCGTCCTCATCGACGACGACCGCACGCGCCGATCGCCGCAGGTTCATCGTCGACATCAGGACACCCTACGGGTCAACGATCACCGTCGACGCCCGCGACGGCATGGCGGCCTGACGCGCCTGCGGCCATGAACCAACCAATCGCCGCCTCCCGCTCGTAGGTCGATCGGGCTTCCCATGCCCGCTCCCACGCATCTCCGTTGCCGCCGCCAGCGGCGAAAGCCGTGAACTGGCGGGCTTGCGCGCGCACCTCATCCGCCTGTTCGGCCGTGACCACGCGCAGGATCAGCGGCCGAGGCTGTGACGGAACCCAGTCGGGTCCGGCCGAGAACCAGTACTCCCGATCCTCGTAGCGGGCCAGCCCGTCCAGCGGCCCGTCGTAGAAGTCCAAGACCTCGACGATCTGGACCCCAACAAGCTGAGGCAGACCGTGCGGGCCGGCGGGATCGTGGTGCACCACGCACGCTAACCGCTCTCGCTGATCATGGCGGTCCCTACTTCCAGCGGCATTGATCCAGTTCGTGGAGGTACTCGATCGAATCGGACGAGACAACCCGCGAGCGGCACCCGCATCAGGCGTCGATGGCCAATGATGGTCGCTGTTGGTTCGCGATGAACGGCCTCGAGACGGCATGATCTTGGCTCTGTCCGATCGTGTGTGCGAGGCTTCGGCGGTGACTGACGTCGGCATCCACGCAGCCAGTTCGGCTGATTCCGAATTCCTGGTCGACATGCTCGTGGAGGCCGTGAACTGGCTGCCTGAGCGCAACTGGTCTCGCGAGCAGATCCTGGCGAATCCCGCGCTGGCTCACTATGTCGCTGGGTGGATGCAGCCAAACGACTTCGGCTTGGTTGCGGTGGACCGAGCTGATCGGTCAATCGGCGCGGCCTGGTTCCGATACCTGACCGCGGCCGATCCGGGCTACGGGTATGTGAGTGACGACGTGCCAGAGCTGACTATCGGGGTGGTGGAAACCTGGAGGGGCCGAGGTGTGGGCCGGGTGCTTTTGCGCGCAGTTCTGGACGCCGCACGAGAACGTGGCATCCGCACAGTGTCGCTGAGCGTGGAGCGGGCGAACTTCGCTGCGAGGCTGTACGCCGCCGAGGGGTTCCGCACAGTCGAGTCGTTCGAGGACGCGGACACGATGGTCGCTGAGATCGGGGCCTGAGGTCAAAGGCTAAGCCGCCGCCATTTCCAGCGGTATTGATCTAGGGACGGAGTGTAGTCGATCAAAACGGACGACTGCGGCTCCGAGCTGCTGCTACGCCTGGCATGGATGGTCAACGATGGCCGGTCGGTCAAGCCTTGTGGAATCCTGCGCGGGTGACGTGTGAGATATGCGGACGTGAGCTGGTTCTCAACGGCGTGACCAACCTCCATGGACGTGGGCCAACCCGGTGGTACTCGTGCTCTCACTGCCCAGCGCAGTTCTACCAGGTCGAGAAGACCGGTGAGTCCTTCTATGGGCCGCGCGCCCCGATAGACCAGCAATGGGCGGCCGGTCACCCAGCCACCGCAGACTCGTCGGACCCGAGTGCCAAGCTTCACGCCGTGGGCGACGGGACCCTATGCGGTCTTCCACGACACCAGGTGACGGTGTATCGGCTTCACTTCGATCCATCACGGCCCAACGCATGTGCCGCCTGTGTGGCTGCGGCCCAGGAAGTCGATGCCCGCTGGCCGGCAGAGGAGCGGTGAACCTCCCGGTCGTCACCAGGTAGTCGCCCCCGCCGCATCTCCCCGGCTGTGCCTTCCAGCCATCCCGGAGCGCCTGAGCGCCCCGCCGGAGGCACTGCTCGTGTCTCGACCAAATCGATGCCCCGGAACCGCCATCGACCATGGCGGCCCGGGGCTTCTTCGTACGTCGCGCCGCCGGCGGGCTATCACCGACGCGCTGGCGGCCGAAGGCCAAAGGCGCAGCGGCGGGCCATCGGCCCGGCCCAGGTTCGGCGGCGCGAGCGGCCTGCGAAGCGGGCCGCCTTGAAATCCCGTACAGAAAGTTCTCACAAGACTGGATCACCCCTAAGCCACTTTGGCTGGGTTAATCGGCCCTGCCGGCAGCCGGCTATGCAGGTCAGAGGCTATGTCGTTCCTACTTCCAGCGGAAGTGGACGAAGAGGCGGCCGAAGTTCTTCGAGTCCTTCTCTACGCGGTGGTAGAGCTGCTTGACGTCCTTCTGGTCGAGGAACCGCAGCACCCGCTTCTTGAGCTGGCCGGACCCCTTGCCGGGGATGATCTCGACGAGGGTGGCCTTCTTCGCCACCGCCTCGTCCATGATCCCGCGCAACGCCCGGTCGATGTCCTGGCCCTTGTTGAAGATCTCGTGCAGGTCCAGCTTGAGCTTCATGCCGCAGCCCCCGGCCGGTCAGGTCCCATGTCCGCCATCCTAGGCACGCCCGGCAGGTCGCCCGCCAGGCGACGAAGGGGCGGCCCCGAAGGGCCGCCCCGCACGCGTCACCGGGTCAGGCTCAGCGCCTGCCGCCGAGGCGGGTCTCCACCCGCTCCAGCGCGGTCCGGTAGTCGTCGTTGGCCGCGTACATCGCCGCGGCGATCCGCAGGTGCCGCAGCGCGTCGGTGTGTCGGTTCAGCCGCTCCAGCGTCCGACCGAGCACGTGGTGCGCGTAGTGGTCGCTCGGGTCCCGCTCGACCAGCTCGCGCAGATGCTCCTCGGCCCGGTTGAGCTGGGCCGACTGGAAGTACGCCCGGGCCAGCAGTTGCCGGACCGCCGCGTTGCCGGGCTCGGCGTCGATGATCGGCTCCAGCAGTCGGGCTGCCCCACTGGGGTCACCGGTTTCGAAGAACATGGTCGCCCGCCGGTAGTCCGCCAGAAGATCCATCTGCCACCTCCTCGGGTCGCACCGTCACCTGTTCCGACGCTGGCACAACACCGGGAGTTTGGCGACTGTTCCCGGGGTCGAGATCAGGTCAGTTCCGGCCCCCGACGGCCGCCGAAGGGTCAGGTACGGGCGTCCCGGCGTCCGGCGGAAAGTTCCCAGGCGCGGACACCGCCGACGATTCCGGCGGTGTTCGGCACCACCACCACGTCGTCGCCCATCCGGGTCAGTTGCTCGGGCCGGATCAGTCGGGAGTTACCCCCGCCCAGGTAGAGCCGGTCCCA
Organism: Micromonospora sp. CNZ322; assembly: GCF_007827755.1. Lineage (NCBI taxonomy): Bacteria > Bacillati > Actinomycetota > Actinomycetes > Micromonosporales > Micromonosporaceae > Micromonospora > Micromonospora sp. CNZ322. The sequence goes on along the minus strand of NZ_VITD01000004.1, from coordinate 355,205 downwards.
GCGGAACACCGGGCGCAGCCCGTCCACCACCTGGCGGATCCGACGAGACCAGAAGGCGTCGCCGAGCCGCCGCCGTTCCGGCTCGCCGACGTACGTGTCGTAGGTGGTGCCCCAGCGCACCGGCGCGTGCGACAACTCCAGGTGCGGTGCGAGCACCCCGCCGTCGAAGAGCGCGCTGCCCAGCCCCGTCCCCAGGGTCAGCACCAGCTCGCAGCCGGTGCCGGCGACCACTCCGGCGCCGTGCACCTCGGCGTCGTTGAGCACCAGCGCCGGCACCCCGAACGCGTCGGCCAGCGCGCCGCGCGCATCCCAGCCGGACCACTCGGCCAGCAGGTCCGGGTCGACCCGGGTGCGGGGGCCGTTGCGGGTCACATAGTGCGGGGTGCTGACTACCACTCCGTGCCGGATCATCCCGGGTACGCCGACAGTGATCCGGTCCGCCGTTGGCAGGCGCCCGCCGAGATCCAGCAGGGTCCGGACAAACAGCGCGGGCGGCAACGGGTACGGAGTGGGCACCCGCAACGGCCGGGCCCGCATCGTTCCCGCCTCGTCGAGCACCGACGCCTTGATGCCCCCGCCGCCACAGTCGATCGCCAGTGTGGTCACCACGTCGTTGAGTCTGCCCGCTGCCGGCCGGTCGTATGCGGGCGGCCGGATAGGCTGCCGTCCTGATGAGCGCCACGATGATCGTCAAGGACCTGGCCGCCGGGCACGGCGACCGCCCGCTCTTCGCCGGACTGGACCTGGTGGTCGCCCCCGGCGACGTGGTCGGGCTGGTCGGGCCGAACGGGGCCGGCAAGTCGACACTGCTGCGTACCCTCGCCGGGTTGTTGCCGGTCGAGGCCGGCAGCGTGCGGCTCAGCCCGCCCACCGCGAGCGTCGGCCACCTGCCACAGGAACCGGAACGGCGGCCGGGCGAGACGGTACGGGACTTCCTGGCCCGCAGGACCGGGGTGACTGCCGCGCAGGCGGCGTTGGACGCGGCGACCGAGGCGCTGACCGCCGGGGCGGCGGGTGCCGACGACGCGTACGGCGACGCGCTGGAGCGTTGGCTCGCCCTCGGCGGCGCGGACCTCGACGAACGCGCCGAGCAGGTGAGCGCCGACCTGGGGCTCGCGGTCGACCTGGACCACCCGACGACCGGGCTCTCCGGCGGTCAGGCGGCCCGGGCCGGGCTCGCGTCGCTGTTGCTCAGCCGGTACGACGTGTTCCTGCTCGACGAGCCGACCAACGACCTGGACCTGGCCGGGTTGGAGCGGCTGGAGGAGTTCGTCACCGGTCTGCGGGCCGGCACGGTGCTGGTCAGCCACGACCGGGAGTTCCTCACCCGCACGGTGACCCGGGTCGTGGAGCTGGACCTGCCCCAGCAGCAGGTGCACCACTACGGCGGCGGCTACGCGGCCTACCTGGAGGAGCGCGAGGTGGCCCGTCGGCACGCCCGCGCGGACTTCGAGGAGTACGCCGACACCAAGGCCGGGCTGGAGGCTCGGGCCCGCACCCAGCGTGGGTGGATGGAGAAGGGCGTGCGGAACGCCCGCCGCAAGGCCACCGACAACGACAAGATCGGCCGCAAGTTCCGCAGCGAGTCGAGCGAGAAGCAGGCCGCCAAGGCCAAGCAGACCGAACGGCTGATTGAACGGCTCGACGTGGTCGAGGAGCCCCGCAAGGAGTGGGAGCTGCGGATGGAGATCGCCGCCGCGCCCCGCGCCGGCGCCGTCGTGGCCACGCTGCGCGGAGCCGTGGTACGCCGTGGTGGTTTCACCCTCGGCCCGGTCGACCTCCAGATCGACTGGGCGGACCGGGTCGCGGTGACCGGGGCGAACGGCTCGGGCAAGTCCACCCTGTTGGCCGCGCTGCTGGGCCGGCTGCCGCTGGACGCCGGCACCGCCTCGCTCGGGCCCGGCGTGGTGGTCGGCGAGGTGGACCAGGCCCGCGGGTTGTTCCTCGGCGACGTGCCGCTGATCGACGCGTTCGAGGCGGCCGTACCCCACCTGTCGCCGGCGGACGCGCGGACCCTGCTGGCCAAGTTCGGCCTGCGGGCGGCGCACGTGCCCCGACCGGCGGCCACCCTCTCCCCCGGTGAGCGGACCCGGGCCGCGCTGGCCCTGCTCCAAGGCCGTGGGGTCAACCTGCTGGTGCTGGACGAGCCCACCAACCACCTGGACCTGCCCGCCATCGAGCAGCTCGAATCGGCGCTCGCCAGCTACCCCGGAACGCTGCTGCTGGTCACCCACGACCGGCGGATGCTGGCCGCCATCGAGACCAACCGGCGACTGCGGGTCGACGCCGGGCGGATCGCCGAGGATTGATCCGTGCCCGCGGGTCGGCGCGGGGTGAGAATGACTCCATGCTCAAGTGGGAGTACGCCCTGCTGGTCCGCCGCCGCCAGGCTGCGACCAACGACCTCGGCTGGGAGGTCGTCTTCGTCTGGTACGGCCCGGACGGCTCGATGGTCGACGTGACGCCGTACGGCGACACCGCCCTGGCACACCTGAACCGGGCCGGCGACCAGGGCTGGGAGTTGGTCGCGATGAGCGAGGACCCGTCCCTGCCCGGCAACAACGAACTGCACCGCTACCACCTCAAGCGGCCGAAGCCCGCCGACCCGCCGCCTCGCCAGCGGATGCGCGGGGGCCGCCGCACTCTCTCCGGCTGACCCGGGCGCGGGCCGAGCCTGGGGCGCCGGCGGGCTGCGACACGCCCACCGCACTGTTGCGCGGGCCACGCCGATCTGGTGGACGAGTGGGGCATACCGGGCGCGATTGCGGGTATCGCGCGGCGGGAGGTGGCCCGAATGGTCGCTTTGGCACAGACTCCGCCCTCGGCCGACCGGCTGCGGGCGATCGACGATTCCCTCGCACAGGCGTGGGCGGACCAGGTCCGCCACGATGATCGGTTGCGGGACCTGGCGGTCGAGGTGCGGTTCGACCGGGGGGTGGCCCATCTGAGCGGCGACGTGGCCGATCCCGCCCAGCTACGGCTGGTGCGGGAGCTGGTGGGGCGGCTGGCCGGTGTCTACGGCGTCTGGTGCCGGGTCGGCATCGGCGGGCGGGCGCCGGTGGTGGTGGACCTCGGTTGTGGGCCGACCAAGCAGTGGTCGAGCAACCTGGGGCTGGACATCTACCCGGCGCCCGGAGTGGATGCCGTGGCGGACCTGTCCGGCTCGCTGCCGCTCGCCGACAACTCGGTGGACGTCCTCTTCGCGGTGCACATCCTGGAGCACCTGATCGACTTCCTGCCGCTGGTCGACGAGTGTCATCGGGTGCTCCGCCCCGGTGGGGTGCTGCACGTGATGAGCCCCTGGTGGGGGCACGTGAACGCGGTGGCCGACCCGACCCACGTCCGGCTGATGGACGTGCAGACGTTCAAGGGGATCTGCCAGCTGCGGCCACCGGGCACGCCGCGCTGGTACCCACTGCACGCGGGCTGCGACGGCGCCTCGATCTTCGCCGACCTGACGCCCCTCCCCCCGGACGCCGACCCGGCACCCCAGTCCCACCTGGCCCGCTTCTTCGACTGACCCCACCCGGTCCGGGGGTCAGGGGACCTGGGTGGATTCGCGAAGTTCCAGGCGGTAGGGGGCGGACAGCTCCTTCGCCGGGGCGGTGCGGTCGCCGTCCAGGCGGTTGGCGAGGAGTTCGACCGCCAGTTGGGCGATCTTCTCCTTGTCCGGGGCGACGGTGCTCAGGGTGGGGATGGAGAACCGGCCGTCCTCGATGTCGTCGAAGCCGACCACCGCCACGTCCTCGGGCACCCGCAGCCCTGCCTCGTGCAGGGCGCGGAGGGCACCCAGGGCGAGGGTGTCGTTGAAGCAGAAGACTGCGTCGGGGCGTACACCGGAGGTGAGCAGGCCCTGCATGGCGGCCGCACCGTCGGCGCGGTGCCAGGCCGACGCGGGCGCCACCAGGGTCTCGTCGTAGTCGAGCCCGGCGGCGCGCAGCGCGTCGGTATAGCCGGCCAGGCGCAGTCGGGCGCTGGCGCCCTCGTCGGTTCGCTGGGAGCCGATGGCCGCGATCCGGCGGTGGCCGAGCTGGATCAGGTGAGCGGTGATCTCCCGGGCCGCGGTCACGTTGTCGATCACCACTCGATCGGCGGGGCCGTGTTCGACCCGCTCGCCGAGCAGCACCATGGGCGTGCCGTCCAGGCCGGCCAGGTCCTCCGCCGTGAGCGCCAACGGGCTGAAGATGAGCCCGTCGATCAGGTGGTCGGTGATACCGGAGGCGACCACCCGTTCCTGCTCCCGCCGACCGCCGGTCTGGTCGATCAGCACCGTCCAGCCGTAGTCGGCGGCGGCGGTGACCACGTAGCGGGCCAGTTCGGCGAAGTACGGGATGTCCAATTCCGGAACGGCCAACGCGATCACGCCGGTGCGGCCCTTACGCAGGTGGCGGGCCGAGAGGTTGGGCCGATAGTTGAGCTCGGCGATTGCCTCTTCGACTCGGGCACGAGTGTCCGGCCGCACGTGCACGTAGCCGTTGACGACGTTGGAGACGGTCTTCACCGACACCCCGGCCCGTTCAGCCACGTCCTTGAGCCTGTGTCGCACTCCCCAACCTCCCCGATGTAACCCAGCGCACCATACCTCGTCACCAGCTCTTTACAACGTTGCCTACAACGTTGTAGAAACGGTGGACACCGGGTGAACAGTGACCGCGCTCACCCGGGCATCGGCACCAGGAAAGGTGGCACTTCCTTGCGGACCGCGCAGCTGACGATCGACCCGGCCTTCTCCATCGGCCCGGCCGACCGACGCCTCTTCGGCTCATTCGTCGAGCACATGGGGCGGTGCGTCTACGGCGGCATCTACGAGCCCGGCCACCCCAGCGCCGACTCCCGGGGCCTGCGCCGCGACGTGCTGGACCTGACCCGCGAGCTGGGCGTTTCGGTGGTCCGCTACCCGGGTGGCAACTTCGTCTCCGGCTACCGCTGGGAGGACGGGGTCGGCCCGGTCGGGAACCGCCCCCGCCGGCTCGACCTGGCCTGGAAGACGATCGAGACCAACGCGTTCGGGCTGGACGAGTTCATGACCTGGGCCGCAGAGGCAGGCGTCGAGCCGATGATGGCGGTCAACCTCGGCACACGCGGGGTCCAGGAGGCACTGGACCTGCTGGAGTACGCCAACCACCCGGGCGGCACGGAGCTCTCCGACCTGCGGCGCAAGCACGGCGCCGAGGACCCGTACGGGGTGCGGCTGTGGTGCCTGGGCAACGAGATGGACGGCCCGTGGCAGGTCGGCCACAAGACCGCTGACGAGTACGGTCGGGTCGCCGCCGAGGCCGCCCGTGCGATGAAGATGATCGACCCGTCGATCAGCCTGATCGCCTGCGGCAGCTCCAACCGGCGGATGCCCACCTTCGCCTCCTGGGAGGCGACGGTGCTGGAGCACACCTACGAGCACGTCGACTACATCTCGGCGCACACCTACTACGACCCGTCCGACGGCGACCAGGCCAGCATCCTGGCCTCGGCCGTCGACATGGACAACTTCATCACCGAGGTCGTCGCGACCGCCGACCACGTGGCCGCCAAGCAGCGGCACAAGCGCAAGCTGAAGATCTCCTTCGACGAGTGGAACGTCTGGTACGAGTCCCGCCTCCAGGCCGACCTGGACCGGCGCGGCTGGGTCGAGGCCCCGGCGCTGATCGAGGACGACTTCACAGCTGTCGACGCGGTGGTCGTCGGTGACCTGCTGATCACCCTGCTGCGGCACGCGGACCGGGTCGGGGTGGCCGCGCAGGCCCAGCTGGCCAACGTGATCGCGCCGATCCGTACCCGCAACGGCGGCCCGGCCTGGCGGCAGAGCATCTTCCACCCGTTTGCGCTGACTGCCCGGTACGCCCGGGGCACCGTGCTGCGCACCGACCCGGTGTCGCCGCGCTACGACACGAAGAAGTACGGGGACGTGCCGGTGCTCGACACCGTCGCCGTGCACGACGAGGAGACCGGCGAGCTGACCGTGTTCGCGGTCAACCGGGACCAAACGGACCTCGCATTGGACATCGACCTGCGCGGTCTGCCAGGACTATCCGGTTATTCCTTCCAGAGCATCGTGGCCGGGTCTGACCCGTCGGCGATGAACACCGAGGCCGAGCCCGACCGGGTGACGCCTCGGGACCTGCCCACCCCCACCCCCGACGGCGGCCGGTGCACAGTGCGCCTGCCCGCCGTGTCCTGGAGCGTGCTCCGCTTCGGCCCGGCCAACGCGTAGGTGTCACACCGGTTCTGAGCAGGCACAATTCATTCCGTTCCCCCTCAAGGAGAGATAAAGCATGATCCAGAACGACATGAGCCGGCGTCGCCTGCTCGGCCTCGGTCTCGGACTCGGCGCCGCGGCCTCGCTGACCCTCGCGGGTTGCGGCGGCGGCGATGACAGCGCCTCCGGGCCGGCCGCCGGCAACGGGGGCAAGGAGTACACCGGTCCCAAGGTGGACCTGAAGCTGTGGAACGGCTTCACCGGCGGTGACGGCGAGATCTTCAAGACGCTGGTGAACCAGTTCAACACCGAGCACAAGAACATCGCCGTGTCGGTGGCCACGTACCAGTGGGAGGACTACTACAACAAGCTCCCCGGCGCGGCCTCCAGCGGCAACGGCCCGGACATCGCGGTCATGCACATGGACCAGCTCGCCACCTTCGCCGCCCGCGGCGTGATCACCGAGCTCGACGACGTCGCCAAGAATCTGGAACTCGCCGAGGGCGACTTCGCCCCCACTGTGTGGAAGGGCGGGCTCTACAACAACAAGCGGTACGGCATCCCGCTGGACATGCACCCGCTGGGCTTCTACTACAACAAGACCGTCATGCAGAAGGCCGGCCTGGACCCGAACAAGCCGCCGACGACGAAGGACGACTACGTCGCCGCGCTGACCGAGCTGAAGAAGGCCGGCATCCAGGGCTTCTGGGTCAGCCCGTTCCAGTTCACCGGCGGCATGACCTTCTACTCGCTGCTCAACCAGTGGGGTGCCACCCTGTTCGACGCGGACGTGGCCAAGGCCACCTTCAACTCGGACCCGGCGGTCGAGGCGTGCACCTGGCTGGTCGACATGATCAAGCAGGGCTTCTCGCCGGCCAACGTCGGTCAGGACGCCGACTACCTGTCGTTCAAGAGCGGCAAGAACGCCTTCACCTGGAACGGCATCTGGCAGATCAACGATCTGAAGAAGAGCCCCGACGTGCAGTGGGGCGTGGCTCCGCTCCCGCAGATCGGCAGCAAGCCGGCCGCCTGGGCCAACTCGCACAACTTCACCATCGTCAAGCAGCGGGCCAACGACGCCAACAAGGTCTCCGGTGCCAAGGTCTTCATCAACTGGCTCAGCGAGCACTCGCTGGACTGGGCGAAGGGCGGCCAGGTCCCGGCCCGTAAGGCCGTCCGCGAGGGCGCCGAGTTCAAGGCGCTGCCGGAGATCTCGGCGCTCGCCCCCGAGCTGGAGTACGCGGCCTTCCCGCCGGCGGCCCCGGGTCTCGGCGAGGTCATGAAGACCTTCTACGACTCCTTCAACGTGGCAGCGCTGGGCAAGAAGTCGCCGAAGCAGGCGCTCGACGAGGGCGTGGCCAAGGCCAACAAGCAGCTCGAGGACAACCGCAAGAAGTACGGGAGCTGATACCCCGTGGCGGACGTGATCGAGGTCGGGGCGGCGCGCGGTGACGCGCCGCCCCCGGCGGCCAACGCAGTCCGCCGGTCCGCCTCGGCGGGTCGGACCAGACGGGCGACGCCATATCTGTTCCTCGCTCCCTACCTGGTCCTGTTCGGGGTGTTCGGCCTGCTGCCGATCGTCCTCGGCGTCTGGCTGAGCGTGCACCAGTGGGACTTCCAGCTGCCCAACCGGCCGTTCGTCGGGTTGGACAACTACAAGCAGCTCTTCTCCAGCGACTCCGCCGTCTACGGCGACTGGTGGCAGAGCGTCCGGGCCACCGCGATCTTCACGGTGCTGTCGGTGCCGCTGCTGGTGGTCGTACCGCTGGGGTTGGCACTGCTGCTCAACCGCTCCTTCCCGGGCCGGACGTTTTTCCGGGCCATCTACTTCGCGCCGTACGTGCTGGGTGTCGCCGTGATCGGCCTGCTCTGGCGGTTCCTGCTCGACGCCAACCTGGGCCTGGTCAACCGGCTCCTGGGCGTGGTCGGGTTGCCGTCGGACACCCCCTGGGTGACGAACATGCCGTGGGCGTGGATCTCCCTGGTCGGGGTGACCGTCTGGTGGACCTCCGGCTTCAACGCGGTGATCTACCTGGCCGGTCTCCAGGACATCTCGCCGGAGCTGTACGAGGCGGCCCGGATGGACGGCGCGAACGCGTGGCAGCGGTTCCGCAACGTCACACTGCCCGGGCTGCGGCCGGTGCTGCTCTTCGTGATCACCACGACAGTGCTCGCCTCGGCGAACATGTTCGGCCAGTCGTTCCTGATCACTCAGGGTGCGCCCGGCACGGAGACCCGCACTGTGGTGTGGTTCATCGTCGAGGAGGGCCTGCGAAACAACAACGCCGGCAAGGCCGCCGCGATGAGCATCGTGTTCGCCCTGCTGCTGGCGGTCGTGAGCATCGCCAACTTCCGCCTCTTCCGCTACAAGGAAGACTGAGGGGACCGCCATGACGACGCCCACGCCGACCACCGACGGCTCCACACCGGGGCTGCGCCGGGTCGGGCTCTACGCCACCCTGGTCGCCCTGGCCCTGATCTTCCTGACCCCGCTGGTGTGGATGGTCATCACCTCACTGAAGACCTACACCGCCGCCCAGCAGATCCCACCGAGCTGGCTGCCGAACCCGCTCGCCGGTTACGGCTACGAACAGATCCTCAACAACTCGGCGAACCCGGTGCTGCGGTGGTTCCTCAACAGCATGCTGGCCGCCACGCTGCACTCGGCGTTGGTGCTGGTGACCGCCTCGATGGCCGCGTACTCCCTGGCCCGGCTGCGGTTCCGCGGTCGCGGGGTGACCTTCGCCCTGATCGTCGGGACGCTGTTCATCCCGCCGACCTCGCTGATCATCCCGAACTTCCTGATCGTCGACCAGCTCAACTGGATCGACACCCTCGCCGTGGTGGTGGTGCCCGGCGCGGCCAGCGCGTTCGGAGTGTTCTTCCTGCGGCAGTTCTTCCTCTCGCTCCCGAACGAGTTGGAGGAGGCGGCCACGCTCGACGGCGCCAACCAGTGGCAGATCTTCTACAAGGTGGTGCTGCCGCTGTCCAGGCCAGCGCTGGCCACCCTGGCCGTGCTGTCGTTCCTCACCAACTGGAACGACTTCCTCTGGCCGATCTTCGTGCTGTTCAGCCCGGAGCAGCTCACCCTGCCGCCGGGCCTGGGCCTGCTCCAGGGCTCGTACGTCACCGACTACCCGGTGATCATGGCGGGCGCGGTGCTGGCCAGCCTGCCGGTGCTGGTCCTCTTCGTGCTGGCCCAGCGGCACATCATCCAGGGTGTCTCCCGCAGCGGTCTGAAGGGATGACGCGCGTTACCGCCCGGCGACGTGGCGCGGCGGCGATCGTTCTCGCCGCCGCGTTGCTCGTTGCGGGCTGCTCCGACGACACCGAACCCACCCCCACCACGAGCAGCGGGAGCGACTTCAGCATGTTCACCAACCCGGTCGTGAAGACGGACGCCCCGGACCCGCAGGCGATCCAGGTGGGCGACACCTGGTACCTGTTCCACACCAACTCCGGGGGCCGCAACGTCCCCGTGCTCACCTCGACGGATCTCGTCGACTGGACCGAGGCCGGTGACGCCCTGCCGGCGCTGCCGGACTGGGCGGACGCTGGCAAGACCTGGGCGCCGGAGGCGATCCAGCTCGCGCCGGACCGCTTCCTGCTCTACTACACCGTCGCCGGCCGGGAGTCGGGACGGCAGTGCATCGGGCGGGCGGTGGCCAGCGCCCCGCAGGGGCCGTACTCCGACGACGCGGCCGACCCGCTGATCTGCCAGGCCGAACTGGGCGGGGCGATCGACGCCAGCCCGTTCCGGGACACCGACGGCAGCCTCTGGCTGCTGTGGAAGAACGACGGCAACGCCATCGGGGTGGACACCTGGCTCTGGTCGCAGCGCCTCGCCGACGACGGCCTGACCCTCGTCGGTGAGCCGACGAAGCTGCTCAAGCAGACCGAGCCGTGGGAGGGCACCCTGATCGAGGGGCCGTTCTTCCACCGCCAGGACGGTCGGCTGCTGCTCTTCTTCGCCGCCAACGCCTACGACCGTGCCGAGTACGCCGAGGGCTACGCGGTGTGCGAGAGCCCGACCGGCCCGTGTGTGAAGGCCACCGAGAACCCGATCCTGAAGAGCAGCGAGGCCGCCTCGGGCCCCGGCCACGCGTCGATGGTGGTCAAGGACGGCCGGACCTGGCTGCTGTACCACGCCTGGCCGCCCGGCCAGGAGGGCAGCACCGACCCGGGTCGTCAGACCTGGCTGGACGAGGTCACCTGGGTCGACGGCAAGCCGGTCGTCAAGGGCCCGACGGCCACGCCGCAGCCCCGCCCCTGAGCTGGTCGTGCGGAGGAGCCCGGGACGGGGCCCCTCCGCACCTCGCAGGTCAGTCGGTCGGCTCGCGCGGAGCAGGGGCGACCGCCGGTTCGTGCTGGGCCAGCCGGTTGCGGCGGTGGCCGTAACCGAAGTAGATCACCGCGCCGAGCAGCATCCAGGCCAGGAACCGCAGCCAGGTCTCCACCGACAGGTTGAGCATCAGGTAGAAGCAGGCCAACGCCGAGACGATCGGCAGCACCGGTGAGAACGGCACTCGGAACGGCCGCTCCAGGTCCGGCCGCTTGCGGCGCAGGATCGGCACCGCCACCGACACGAGGACGAACGCACAGAGCGCGCCGATGCTGACCAGGTCGGCCAGCGCGGACAGCGGCAGGAAGCCGGCCAGCAGCGCGACCGCCACCGTCATGATCGCCGAGATCCGGTACGGGGTGCCCCAGCGCGGGTGCACCTTCGCGATCGAGGGCGGGATCAACCCGTCCCGGGCGATGGCGAAGCCGATCCGGCCCATCGCCACCAGGTCGACCAGGATGACGCTGGTCAGGCCCGCGACAGCGGCGATGGAGACCAGCACGGCCGCCCAGCCCGCGCCGACCGACTCGAAGGCCGACGCGATCGGGGCGCCCCGGTCGATCTCGGTGTACGGCACCATCCCGACCACCACCAGCGAGACGCCGATGTAGAGCACTGTGGAGATCAGCAGCGTGCCGAGCAGACCCAGGGTGAGGTCCCGCTTGGGCTTCCTCGTCTCCTCGCCCAGGTTGGCCACAGCCTCGAAGCCGGTGTACGCGAAGAAGACCACGGCGGCGGCGCTGAGCACCCCGACGAAGCCGAAGACCGACGGCTCCAGCCCGAAGAGCGCCTGCGTGACCGGCTGCTTGATGCCGTCGTCGCCGCTCCCTGCGGGCTCGGCCGGCGGGATGAACGGGGTGAGGTTGGCGGCCTTGACGAAGAACAGCCCGGCCACCACCACGAAGACGCAGATCGCCACCTTGACCAGCACCAGCAGGTTGGTGATCCGGGCGGATTCCCGGATACCGACGATCGCCACGATGCCGAGGATCAGCACGATGGCGATGGCGCCCACGTTGACAGTGCTGCCCTCCTCGCCAAACCAGCGGGTCGGCAGGTCGAGCAGTTCGGCGAGGTAGCCGGACCAGCCTCGGGCCACCACGGCGGCGCCGAGCGCGAACTCCAGCAGCAGGTCCCAGCCGATGATCCAGGCGACGATCTCGCCCATCGTGGCGTACGCGTAGGTGTAGGCGCTGCCGGCGGTCGGCACGCTGGAGGCCAGCTCGGCGTAACAGAGGGCGGCGAGCAGGGCCACCACGCCGGCGATGGCGAAGGAGATCACCACGCCCGGCCCGGCGCTGTCCCGGGCCTCGATCCCGGTGAGAGTGAAGATGCCGGTGCCGATCACGATGCCGATGCCGAAGCCGGTGAGGTCGACCGCGCCGAGCCGCCTCTTCAGCCCCAGCTGGCCGTCGCTGCCGTCCGCCTCACCCTGGGCTATCACGTCCTTGATTGGTTTTGTGCGCAGCACGGACACCCGGTCACCCCTCCCACCGTGCGACCACCTCCGTGGCGGCCGGTGACCGCCGTTGCTACCCACCGGCGCGATTGGTCAACCACGAACTCTTGCGGCGATGGCCAGATTGTGAAAATTTCCTACCAGCAACGCGGACATCGACGGCGAATCTTGCCGCGCACCGCGCGAAGCATCCGGGAGCCCCAACGAAGGGACACACCGCATGAAAGCCACCCGACTCGGAGTCGCCGGGCTGGTCGCAGCCCTGCTCGGCACGTTCGTCAGCGCCACCCCCGCGAGCGCCGCACCCAGCGCGGCCGACACCACCACCGCCACCTGCGCCACCGACCCCGCCACCCCGAAACGGCAGTTCCGGGCCATGTGGATCTCCTCGGTGGTCAACATCGACTGGCCCAGCAAGGCATCCCAGACCAGCCCGGATCGGATCGCGGCCCAGCAGGCCGAGTACCGCGAGCTGCTCGATCTCGCCGGGCGACTGCACCACAACGCCGTCGTGGTGCAGGTCCGGCCCACCGCCGACGCGCTCTGGCCCTCGCCGTACGAGCCCTGGTCGGAATATCTGACCGGGGTACGCGGTCAGGATCCGGGCTGGGACCCACTGGCCTTCCTGGTCGACGAGTCGCACAAGCGGAACCTGGAGTTCCACGCCTGGTTCAACCCGTACCGCGTCTCCATGCCGGCCCCCGGCGGCGCCGGCGCCGACCTCGCCCAGCTCGCCCCCGGCCACCCGGCGCAGCAGCACCCCGACTGGACCTTCGCCTACCCGCCGGCCGGCGTGGCCGGTAGCCGGCTCTACTACAACCCCGGAATTCCCGAGGTCCGCGAGTTCGTCCAGACCGCCATGATGGACGCCGTCAAGCGGTACGACATCGACGGCGTCCACTTCGACGACTACTTCTACCCCTACCCCAGCGGCACCCACCAGGTGCCGGACGACGCGACCTTCGCGGCCCACAACCGGGGCTTCACCGACCGGGCCGACTGGCGGCGGGACAACATCAACCTGCTGATCCAGGAGATGAACGGCAAGATCAAAGCGGCGAAGCCGTGGGTGAAGTTCGGCGTCAGCCCGTTCGGCATCTGGCGCAACAAGACCGCCGACCCGCTCGGTTCGGACACCACCGGCAGCCAGTCGTACGACATCATCTCCGCCGACACCCGCAAGTGGATCAAGCAGGAGTGGATCGACTACGTGGTGCCGCAGCTCTACTGGTACATCGGCCAGTACCCGGCCGCCGACTACGCGCGCCTCGTGCCGTGGTGGGCCGAGACGGTGCGCGGCACCCGCGTGCAGCTCTACATCGGCCAGGCGGACTACAAGAGCGGCGATCCGGCGTACGGGCCGTACTGGCAGAACCCGCGTGAGCTCTCCGACCACCTGACGCTCAACCGGTCGTACCCGGAGGTGCAGGGCAACGTGCACTTCTCCGCGGTGCAGGTTCGGGCCAACCGCCTCGGCGCCACCGACATCTACGCGGGCGAGCACTACTCCCGCCCGGCGCTGGTGCCGGCCATGCCCCACCTGCCGGCCCGGCCGCTGCTCTTCCCGGTGGTCAGCAAGGCGACCCGGCAGGCCGACGGGGTCCGGCTCACCTGGCGCCAGCCCGCCGACGGCGTCGGCCCGCTCGGCACCGCCACCTCGTACGCGATCTACCGCTTCGACGGCACCACGCTGCCCGGCAGGTGCGCCACGGCCGACGCCGCGCGCCTGGTCGACACCGTCCGGGCCACGCCCGGTGGCACCCAGTCCTGGGTGGACACCTCGGCCGAGCCCGGTCGGCGCTACACCTACCAGCTGACCGCCCTGGACCGGTCCGCCAACGAGAGCCCCGCCAGCCCGCCGGCATTCGTCCTGCGCTGACCGCCTCTCTGAATGCCCCGGACGCCTCGCGCGTCCGGGGCATTCGTCTGTTTCAACGTATGTCACCAATAGTTGGCGATGCGCATACCGCCTAGTTGATCAGCTGATCGACACTCATCGACATCCGGTAACCCGCCGGTAACTTCCGTCCCACCCGCTCACCCCCGCGGAGGTAACCCGTGCCCCGACGTCTCGCCACCCTGATCGCCTCGGGCGCGTTAGCGCTGCTCGCCACCCTCGCCATCGCCTCCCCCGCCGCCGCCGTCACCCCCGCCCAACGGCTCTCCGTGCTGTCCAGTTGGACCCAGACCAGCGCGTCCAGCTACAACTCGTGGAACAGCGCCCGGGTCAACCGGGCACCCTGGGCCGAGTACAACTTCAACTGGTCCACCGACTACTGCTCGTCCAGCCCGGACAACCCGCTCGGCTTCACCTTCAACCTGGGCTGCTACCGGCACGACTTCGGCTACCGCAACTACAAGGCGGTCGGCCAGTTCTCCGCCAACAAGTCCCGCCTCGACAGTGCCTTCTACGAGGACCTGAAGCGCGTCTGCACCACGTACAACTCGGTCGTACGGCCGGCCTGCTACAGCCTGGCCTGGACCTACTACCAGGCGGTCAGCATCTTCGGTTCGGTAGCGGCCGTCCAGCAGGCCGACATCGACCGCGCCGCCCGAATGAAGGCCCAAGCCGAAGCCAACGCCACAACCAACTAACCCCACCCCTCACCCCCACCCCCACCACCCCACCCCACCCCACCCGCGCCCGCGCCGCGCCGCGCCCGCACCGCGCGATCTTGCACTTTCGGTTGTCGGTTTGCCGCTTTGGGACCGTTATCTCACGACAGAAAGTGCAAGATCGCCGGGGTGGGGCAGGGCAGGGCGGGGCGGGGCAGGGCAGGGGGTGGGGTGGGTTAGGCGCGTTCGGTTCGGGTGGCTGGATGGCGGTCGGGGTCGGCGGGACGGCGGGGGGTTGGTTGGGACAGGCCGGTGCTGAAGCGGGTCGAGTCCGCCGCCAGGTCCGGGTGTTCCACGTCGAGTGCCAGCGCCGCGGCCTCGTCCAGCCCCAGCTCCGCACCCTCGCCGTACGCGTCGTCGAAGGCCGCGTCGCCCAGCACCGCGCGCAACTCCCCCTGCTGCTCGGCCCAGTAACCGCCGAAGATGCCGGGGGTGGCACGCATGCTCGCCCGGGTGGCCTGCGCGGCCCCGAACAGGCGGGCGGCGGTCAACCGCTCCCCGCCGATCGCGCAGCGCACCGCGACCGCGTTCAAGGTGTCGCACGCCCGCCCGTGGTAGCCGTGGCCCATCCGGGAGCGCAACGCCACCAGCAGATGCTCGTGTGCGGCGATCACGTCGCCGCGGGCCAGCGCGACCATGCCGAGCAGCATGTCCACCGAACGCCGGCCCCGCTCCACGGGCCGGACCGCCTCCACCGGACGTACCGCGCCCAGCAGTTCGGCCGCCTCTTCCAGGGCGCCCCGCCGCCAGAGCAGCTCGGCCAGGCTGAACACCGCGAACAGCGCCTCGCCGACGACGTCCTGCCCGTGCGCCCAGTCGATGACCTCCCGGCACACCCGCTCGGCCTCGACGAACTGCCCCATGTCCACCAGCGGCGCCGCCCGGCCGGCGAGGACCCGGGCCAACAACCCGGCGTCGCCGGCCTGACGGGCCGCCGCCTCCGCCCGCTGGGAGTAGCGCAGCTCCTCCGCGAACTCGCCGTCGGCGCTGGCATGCAGCGAATGCATGTGGTACGCCGCCGCCAGCTCCGCCTCCGGGATCCGCTCCCCCGTCTCGGCGATCCGCCCGTACAGCCGGAACAGCCACAGCCGGCCCTCCCGGGCCAGGCCCCGCTCCAGCCACCACTGGTCCAGCCCACCCGCCAGACCGAGACCGGCACGCGCGCTGCCGCCGGTGGCGCACCAGCGCAACGCGGCGCGCAGCTCCCCGGCCAGTGGATCGAGGGCATACAACGACAGCGTCACCGGCCGCCCGTCCTGGCCCAGGTGGGCCCGGTCCAAGGCGTGCGCCGACCAGGCCACGTGCCGGTCCCGAGCGGCCTGCTCCTCACCCGCCTCGGCCAACCGCCGCGCCGCGTACGCCCGGATGGGGTCGAGCATCCGGTAGGTGCTGCCGGCGGCACGCGGCTCGGCCAACACCATCGACTTGTCCACCAGGACCGAGAGCGGATCCAGCGGATCGTCACCCAGCAACCACTCCACAGTCGCCAGATCCACCGGGCCGGCGAAGACCGCCAGCCACCGCAGCAGGCGGGCGGCCCGGGGCCCCAGCGTCCGGTAGGACCAGGTGACGGTGGCCTGCATGGTCATATGTCGTTCGGTGGCCGAGCGCTGCACCGCTCGGCTCGCCGGCGTGGGCGGTGACGCCCCGGCCGCCGCCGCGACCAGGTCCACGGTGTCCTGCTGGTTGCCGGACCAACCCCGCTCCACCGGCGGCGGATCCGGGTCCTCCCGGCCGGCGTCCAGGGTGCCGAGGACGTCGTCCAGCCGCTCGGCGAGCTGGCCGACGGAGAGCACCCGCAGCCGGGCGGCGGCCAACTCGATGGCGAGAGGCAGACCGTCCAACCGCTGCACGACCCGGCGCAGGTCGGCGGACTCGGCCGGGTCGGGCTGCCGACCACCGCGCGCCGCCGCCGTACGGTCCAGCAGCAGCGCCACCGCGTCGCTCTCCGCACCGTCCGCCCGCGGGTCGACCGAGAGCGGCGGAATCCGCCACACCACCTCGCCGGGCAGGCTGAACGACTCGCGACTGGTGGCCAGCACCCGTACGCCGCCCCCGCCGGACAGCAGACGCGCGATCACCTCTGCGCAGGCGGCCGGTTGGGTGTCGCAGGTATCCAGTACGACAAGCATCCGGCGGCCGGCCGCGTACTCGACGAGGGTGTCCAGCATCGGCCGGCCCGGCTCGGGACGCAGGCCGAGCACGGCGGCGATGGCGAACGCCACCAGCCCCGGGTCGGTCACCGAGGCGATGTCGACGAACCAGACCCCGTCCGGGTACGCCTCGACAACTCCGCTGGCCAGCTCCACCGCGAGCCGGGTCTTGCCCGCGCCGCCGGCGCCCAGCACGGTGACCAGGCGGTGTTGACGCACCAGCAGGCCCAACTCGATGCGCTCGGCCTGCCGGCCGACGAACGAGGTCACCTGGGTGGGCAGGTTGTGCGCCACCGCGTCGGCGGTGCGGGGCCGGGGGAACTGCCGCTCCAGACCCGGGGCGACCAGTTGGAACAGTCGTTCCCGGTCGTCGAAGCCGCGCAGTCGGTGCAGGCCCAGGTCGAGCAGAGTCGCACCCGGCGGCATCGGCTCGGCCCGCCGTGCGGTGGACGCGGTGCAGAGCACCTGCCCGCCGTGCGCGGCGGCCGCCACCCGGGCAGCCCGGTGCACCTCGGGGCTGGCGTACTCGCCGTCGCGTGGCTCGGCATAGCCGGTGTGCAGGCCCATCCGCACCCGGGGCGCGGCCTCGGAGGTGGGCCAGTCGTGGCTGGACAGTGCCCGCTGGGCGGTCAGGCACGCGGTCATCGCCGCGGTCGCTTCCTCGAAGGCCAGGAAGAACGAATCGCCCTCGGTCAGCAGCTCCGCGCCACCCGTGCTGGCCAGCGTGCAGCGCAGCAGCCGTCGATGCTCGGCGAGCACCGGGCGGTAGTCCGGGCCGAGCAGCTGAGCCAGCCGGGTCGAGCCCTCGATATCGGTAAATACGAAGGTCACCCAACCGCTCGGGAGCTGGATCCGTGGCGACATGCGAGGAACCTCCGCCCGTGACGTCGGGTTCATGCTGCCTGAATCCGAACGATCACACATCGTGAGAACGGCCGGGCAAGTGCCGCCTCAACGTGCCACTCGGACCCGCTCCCGGCAAGGCCGGCCCACCAGGCGGCGCCGAATTGGCCCGATCAGCAGCCGCAGGCGCCGCCGCAGCAGCCACCACCACCAGCGGGTGCCGGGGCACCACCGGCACCACCACTGCGGCCGGTGACCGCGACCGCGGAAAGAAGCTTGACCGTGTCGGCGTGTCCCTGTGGGCAGCTGGCCGGCTCACCGGCCGCCGCCATCGAACGGTTGACCTCGAAGGTGTCGCCGCAGGCGCGGCAGCGGAACTCGTACCGGGGCATGGCACCCAGGGTACGTGGATCTGGCGGTTCGCGGAGCATGGGTGATACTCGACAGGTGGTGGACGGCGAGGACGACACGCGTGTGCAACCGTTACGACCGGCCGCGCCGCTGGACGGGCCGCTCGAAGGCTCAGGGGCTGCGCCCGACCCGGTGCGCAAGGTGCCCCGCCCCCGCCGCCCCTGGCTGAGCGGGCGTTCCGCGGGTGCGCCGACCACGCCGCCAGCCACCACGCCAGCGGCCACCGCGCCGGCTCCGCCAGCGGCCAAGCCCACCGCGTCCGACTCCGCCGGGTCCGAACCGGACGCGAGCGCCACCGGCACGAAGGTTCCGGCCGAACCCGTCCCGGCGGCCGCAAGCCCAGCAGCCGCCCCCCAGGCCGCGGCACCCAAGGCCGAGGCCGCGAAGGCCGAGATTGGTAAAGCCGAGGACCTCAAGGCCGACGCTGCAAAACCCGAGGACCAGAAGACCGACACCCTCAAGGCCGAGGACGCGAAGGCCGACGCCCCCAAGGCCGACGCCGCGAAAGCCGACGACGCGAAAGCCGATGCCTCGAAGGCGGACGGCAGCGCCAGCGGCTCGTCCGCGTCGAAGTCAGCCGGGGCGTCGAGCGCCGACACGCCAGCCGACGACGCGAAGACCGGTGCCGCGGGGCCGGCGAAGACCACTGTGGATGAGATCCCGGTCGTGCCGGCGTCCGACCCGGCCCGCCGGCGGCGGGTGCAGTTCGCGCACGCGGTACGTCTGCCGCCGCGCCGGGCGGCGGCCGCCGCAGCCCGGGCGACCCGCGCCTGGGCGCGCCGGCCGAGCGGTCGACTGACCCTGCCGGGCGTCTTCCTGCTGGCGCTGGTGGCCGCGACCGCAGCGGCGGGAGCGCTGCTCGTACCGGCCGCGATCCGCGCACCGCGCCCAGTGGCGGTCGACGCCTCGGCCACGCCGAGCGGGATCGCCGCGCCGGGGCTGCCGTCCGGCCTGCCCACCAGCCCGCTGCCCACCGGGCCGCTGCCGACCCTGCCGCTGCCCACCGGCGGGTTGCCCGGCAACGGGCTGCCGACCGGGTCGGTGATCGGTGGCCGACCGTCGGACGCCCTGGCCGGCTGGGCGCAGCAGGTCGGTGCCAAGGTCGGCGTCCCGGCGGTCGCCATGCAGGCGTACGGCTACGCCGAACTGGTGCTCGCCCAGACCAACCGCAGCTGTGCGCTGAGCTGGACCACGCTGGCCGCGATCGGTCAGGTCGAATCGGGACACGGCTCGGCCAACGGCGCGCGGTTGGGGCAGGACGGCAAGGCGGTGCCCAACATCATCGGGCTGCCGCTGGACGGGAAGGAGGGTCGGATGCGGATCATCGACACCGACCGTGGGGCGCTTGACGGGGACTCGACCCTCGACCGCGCCATCGGGCCGATGCAGTTCATCCCGACCACCTGGCAGGAGATCGGCGCGGACGCGGACAACGACGGCCGCAAGGACCCGCACGACCTGGACGACGCCGCCCTGGCAGCGGGGAATTACCTCTGCAAGGGCGGCCGAAACCTGAGCATCGCGGGCGACTGGTGGAACGCGATCCTCTCCTACAACGACGTACGGCGGTACGCCCAGGACGTCTACGACACCGCGAACCGGTACGGACGGGCCAGTCGGTCATGAAGTGATCGTCTCGATACGTTGGAGAACTGGACACTTCCCCCGGGCCTCTGTTAGCGGCAAGCTAGACGGGTGATGGTGCGCGAGTGGGACCCCAGGACCGCGTCGTCCGCCGAGATCGCGTCGCTGTTGGCCACGCTGAACGCGGTTCTGGCGGCCGATCTGCCGCAGGATCCGCCCTGGCGGGAGGCTTCGCTGCGGGAGTACCTCGCCGAGGTGATGCCCGGCGAGCGGCGGATTTCCTGGATCGCCCAGGCCGAGCCGACCGCCCCGGGCGACACGGGCGAGGTGATCGGCCAGGTGCACGTACTCCTTCTGGGTGACATCGGCGTGCTCGAGGTGCTGGTGCACCCGTCCGCCCGGCGCACCGGCCTCGGCCGTGACCTGGTGCTGCGCGCCGCACGCCGGGTCTATCAGGAGGGCTTCCAGTCGATCGGGGTCGAGGTCGTCGGCGACACGCCGGCGGTCGGGTTCTACGAGTCGCTCGGCTTCAACCGGGAGTACGTGGAGACGCGCAGCGTGCTCGACCTGACCGCGGTGGACTGGGCCGAGCTGGCCGAGATGGCCACCGGCATCAGCGCGGGCTACCAGCTGCAGTTCTTTCCGGGCGGGCCGCCGGACGACCTGATCGAGGCGTACGCGCGGGCCAAGGCCGAGGTGCGCGACGTCGACGACGGTGAGCTGCGCCCCAGCTCCTACGACCCGGAGCGGCTGCGGGACAGCCTCGACACGCTGCACCGGCGGGGCATGAAGCCGTACATCGTGCTCGCCCGGCACGACCAGAGCGGCGAGGTGGCCGGCCTGACCGAGGTGGTGGTGCCGGCGCAGCACCCGACCCGCGCCGACCAGTACGACACGATCGTCGCGCAGGATCACCGGGGTTACGGCATCGATCGGGCGATCAAGGCCCGGATGCTGCTGGAGTTGCGCTCCGCCGAGCCGGAGCTGATCGAGGTGCAGACCTGGAACGCGCAGGCCAACGAGGCGATGTTGAAGGTCAACGCGGAGCTGGGCTACCGCCCCGACCGGGACTGGTGCGAATACAGCGTCGACGTCGCTGAGCTGGTGCACCGCCTCGATCCGCCGCGCTGAGAAATTCACGAAACTGTCCATTAGGGGATGGACGGTGGACAGTCGCGCACCTTAACGTGCGTTGACCCCCATCCACCCATCGTGGAGGCCCTATGCGCCCGCGCCGCTCAATCGCCGCGCTCGCGACCGCCACCGCCGCCGTGACCGTCACGGCGCTCGGCGTCGCACCCACCGCGGCCAGCGCCGCACCCACCGACCTGTTCATCTCGGAGTACGTCGAGGGTTCGTCGAACAACAAGGCGATCGAGTTGTTCAACGGCACGGGCGCCGCCGTCGACCTGGCGGCCGGTGGCTACCAGTTGCAGCTCTACTTCAACGGCTCCACCACGGCCACCACGATCGCCCTGACCGGCAGCGTGGCGGCCGGCGACGCGTTCGTGTTCGCCAGCGCCTCGGCCGGGGCCGCCATCCTCGCCCAGGCCGACCAGACCACCGGGGCGAGCCTCTTCAACGGTGACGACGCGATCGTGCTGCGCCGGGGCACCACAGTGCTCGACTCGATCGGCCAGGTGGGCGTCGACCCGGGCACCGAGTGGGGCGCCGGCGTCACCAGCACCGCTGACAACACACTGCGCCGACTGCCGAACGTGACCGCCGGTGACACCGACCCGTCGGACGCGTTCGACCCCGCCACGCAGTGGGCCGGTTTCCCCGTCGACACGTTCGACGGGCTGGGCGCGCACACCGTGGACGGCGGTGGCCCGGTCGACGTGCCGGCCACGCTGACCTGTGGCGGGCCGCTGGTCACCGCCGCCGGCACGGCCGCGAGCCGCGAGGTGACCGCCGCCGACCTCGACGACACGATCGTCGACCTGGCGGTGACCGCGATCAGCCCGAGCCCGACCTCCGGCTCGATCACCCGTACCGCGTTCACCCCCGCCGACGGGGCGGGCGGCACCGCCCGCGCCACGGTCGGCGTGAGCGCCGACCTCGCCGCCGGGGCGTACACAGTCACCCTCACCGCGACCGACACGGGCGGTGGCACCGCGAGCTGCGCGCTCGCCGTGCAGGTGACCCGGGAGCTGACCGTCGGCGAGGTGCAGGGTCCGACCACCGACACCGAGTCCGGTCCGAGCGACCGGTCACCGCTCGCACCGGCGAGCGGCAACGGCACGAGCAGCACGCTGTACGACGTACGCGGCGTGATCACGCAGTTGACCCTGGCCCGCACCTCGGCCGGGGCGGAGCAGCACGGCTTCTTCCTGCAGAGCCGTGTCGGTGACACCGACGGCGACCCGACCAGCTCCGACGGCATCTTCGTGTTCATGGGCACGTTCACCTCGCTGATCGGCGGTTACGTGCCGACGGTCGGCGACGAGGTGGTGCTGCGGGCCCGGGTGTCGGAGTACTTCAACTTCACCCAGCTCTCCGGCGCGTCGCTGGTCCGCCGGATCGGCGGTGGGCTGGTCGTGGACACCGCGGTCGCGGTGGCCGACGCGGTGCCGCCGGCAGTGCTGACCGACGCGCAGCGCTTCTGGGAGCGGCACGAGGGCTCCCGGATGCGGGTACGCGCGGGCAGCGGCGCGGTGAGCGGCCGGGACGTCTTCTCCTCCACCGCCGACGCGGAGCTGTGGGTGGTCGACCGCGACGACCCGCTGCTGGACCGCACCGACCCGTACTCCCGGCGGGTCTTCCGGGATTCGCACCCGCTGGACAACGACCCGACCCGCCTCTTCGACGACGGCAACGGCCAGCGGACGCTGCTCGGCAGCATGGGCGTGAAGGCCACCGCCGGGGACAGCGCCGCGCTGCTCCCGCCGGCGCACACCTTCGACACGCTGCGGGCGGACGCGGTGGGCGGGGTCTACTACTCGTTCGAGAAGTACGGCGTCCAGGTCGAGCGGGCGGAGTTCGCCGCCGGGGCCGACCCGTCGAAGAACAACCCGCCCAAGCCGGCCGACCGGTCGCAGGAGGTGGCCGTGGCCACCTACAACGTGGAGAACCTGTACGACTACCGCGATGACCCGTTCGACGGCTGCGACTTCGCCGGTAACGCCGGCTGCGTGGGCGTCGACCCGCCGTTCGACTACGTCCCAAGCAGCGAGGCGGAGTACCGCGAGCAACTGGCCGCGCTCGCCGACCAGATCGTCACCGACCTGCACGCACCGGACCTGATCCTGGTGCAGGAGGCCGAGGACCAGGACATCTGCACGGTCTCCGCTGCGGCGCTGAGCTGCGGCGACACCAACAACGCCGATGGTGCTCCGGACAGCATCCAGGAGTTGGCGCTGACGGTCGCGGCGGCCGGTGGGCCCGCGTACGCCGCCGCCTATGACCGGACCGGCGCGGACGCCCGCGGTATCACAGCGGCCTTCCTGTACCGCACGGACCGGGTGTCGCTGGCGGCCGCGACGGCGGCGGACCCCCTGCTGGGGTCGGCACCGACCGTCCAGTACCGGGCTGCGGGGTTGCCGGCCAACGCCGACGTGCAGAACCCGAAGGCCCTCAACGCGGTGTTGCCGGCGGATGTGGACACCTCGACCGGTCGGGACGGGAGCAACGTCTTCACCCGTGCCCCGCAGTTGGGCAAGTTCAGCGTGGCCGCAGCGCCCGGCTCGACCGAGCGGTTCACCCTGTACGCGCTCAGCAACCACTACTCCTCCGGCCCGGACAGCCGGGTCGGGCAGCGGCGGGAGCAGGCGCGTTACGGCGCGGCGATTGTGACCGCGATCGAGGCGGCCGACCAGACCGCCCGGGTGGTCTACGGCGGGGACCTGAACGTGTTCCCCCGCCCGGACGATCCCATCGCCACCGGCGAGCAGCCCACGCCATCGGACCAGCTCGCCCCGCTCTACGAGGCGGGCCTGCACAACCTGTGGGACAACCTCGTCGCGGACGTGCCGGCCTCGGCCTACTCGTACAGCTTCGAGGGGCAGGCGCAGACACTCGACCACCTGTTCGTCAACGACGCGTTCTACGGCGACCTGGTGCAGGTACGGGCAGCGCACATCAACGCCGACTGGCCGGCGGAGTTCGCCGGTGACGGGTCACGCGGTTCCAGTGACCACGACCCGCAGGTGGCCCGGTTCCGGTCCCGAGCGTCGTTGACAGTGGCCGACACGGCGGTGGCCGAGGGCAACCAGGGCACCCGGCAGCTCACCTTCACCGCCACCGTGTCCCGGCCGCTGTCCCAGTCGGTGCTGCTCTGCGCCGCCACCGTCGGCCTCACGGCGCAGGCGGGCTCGGACTTCGACCCGTACGCCGGCTGCAAGGTGTTGGCCGCCGGGCAGACGTCGGTGGCGTTCCCGGTGTCGGTGCGCGGTGACCGCAAGCGGGAGTCGGACGAGAAGTTGACGCTGCTGGTGGCCGGCGTGCCCGGCCTGCGGCTGGCTGATCCACTCGCGACCGGAACGATCACCAACGACGACTGACGGTTTCCGCTCAGCCGCGCGTGATCGCGCTCGATCCAGGATGTAGTGGCCTCCGCGGACCAGGAGGCCACTACATCCGCGTTTCGGCATGACCTTGCCCCGGGACGTAACACAGTGCCGCCGCCGAGCCAATGAAGGGGTGTAAGGACGGCCAACGAGAGGACGGCCTGTGACTATCCCGAGCCCAGGCGGGGATGGCCTGGCGGCCATCGGCGCGGACCCCGAGGCGTTCGAGCGGTTCTACCGGCGGCACGTCGAGACGATCAGCCGGTTCGTCGCCCGTCGTGTTGACGACCCCCACACTGCCGCCGATCTCACGGCCGAGGTGTTCCTCGCGGTGATTGACAGTGCGACCGGTTACCGGCCGGAGCGGGGCAGCGAGTTGGGCTGGCTCTTCGGCGTGGCTCGCAACGTCATCGCGGCCGAACATCGGCGGGCGACCCGACTCCTGCGGGCCAGCGGTCGCATAGCGGGACGACGGCTGCTCGATGCCGACGACATCGCCCGGATCGAGGAACGCATCGACGCCGAGGCGCTGGCCCGCCGCACCTACCAGGCGCTGCGCGGCCTACCGGAGCGCACCCGCACCCTGTTGGAACTCGTCGCCGTCGACGGCCTGTCCGTGGCGGACGCCGCCGACGCGCTCGGCATCTCCCCGGTCGCAGCCCGGGTCCGCGTGCACCGGGCGCGCCGCGCGGTACGCCTCGCGCTCGCACAGTCCGAATCCGCACTCGTCTGATCGGAGGGATGATCACCATGACCCACACCCCACTGGGCAACTTCGAGGAACGACTCCTCGGCGAGTTGCGGGACCACGTCACGAACCAGACCTCCGACCCGGCGCCGACCGCGCCTCCCGTTCGTGCAGCCCGCCGAGGCCCACGGTGGCGGACGCCGGGCTGGCGCCTGGCCGGGGTCGGTGGGCTGGCCGCCCTGCTGACCATCGGCGGGTTGGTGGTGCAGACGGTGGACGACGCGCCACCGACGGCGAGCGCGGCCGAGATCCTGACCGACGCCGCGGATACGGCCCGGCAGCAGCCCGACCTGGTGGCGCGCCCCGGCCAGTTCCTCTTCATCGAACTGCGACTCACCTCGCGGGATCGGCCGGATGCCGGCCCGTACACCCAGGAGCGGCTCCAGCGCTGGGTGCCGGTCGGCGACGAACCCACCTGGCAGCAGCGGCGGAGGCTGGAGAGCCGCCCCGACGAGTGGCGGACCGACAACGTCTCGCACCTGGCGCCGCCGCCCGGCTACTTCCAGGGCCTGCCCACCGAGCCGGAGCAGATGGCGCAGTACCTGCGGGATCACCCGATCCCAGTGGATCTGCCCGCCGGCGCGGACCTGGAGGCCATCCGCAACGACCCTGCGACGATCTTCGGCGACGGAATGTGGATGCTTGAGGGGTACGTGCCGCCGCAGTCGCTCGGTGCACTGTTCCAGGCCATGGCCCAGGTGCCCGGGGCCACAGTGTTGCCCGGCGAGATTCGGGACGCGGCCGGCCGGCGGGGGGTGGCACTGCGGACGCCGGGCGTGTTCGGTGCACACATCGACCTGATCTTCGACCGGGAGACCCACGCCTACCTCGGCACCCGCCGTCTTATCGTGCGGGATGGCAAGGAGTCGCCGTACACGAGCACTGCCGTCACCCAGATGGCGGTCGTCGACCGCCCGGGGCAACTGCCCTGATCCTCAGGGCCCGGCGATGATCGTGCTCGATCCTGGAAATAGTGGCCTCCCCTGAGGACGAGGCCACTATTTCCTTGTTTCAGCGCGATCGAATCGTCGGGGCCCGCGTGCGGGCGGGGCCGCTCAGTAGCGCTGACGGAGCAGGTTGGCGGCCTCGACGGCCCAGTAGGTGAGGATGACCTGCGCACCGGCCCGCTTGATCGAGGTGAGCGTCTCCAGCATCACCCGCTCGCGGTCGATCCAGCCGTTCGCGGCGGCCGCCTCGACCATCGCGTACTCCCCGGAGACCTGGTAGGCGGCGACCGGGACGTCGACCGCGGCCCGCACCGCCGACACCACGTCGAGGTAGGGCAGCGCCGGCTTGACCATCACCAGATCGGCGCCCTCGGCGACGTCCAACGCGACCTCGCGCAGCGACTCACGCAGATTGGCCGGGTCCTGCTGGTAGGTGCGCCGGTCGCCCTCCAGCGCCGACTCCACCGCCTCCCGGAACGGGCCGTAGAAGGCGGAGGCGTACTTCACTGCGTACGCCAGCACGGAGACGTCCTGGTAGCCGGCGGCGTCGAGGGCCCGGCGTACCACGCCGACCTGGCCGTCCATCATCCCGGACGGCCCGACCATGCCGACCCCGGCGGCGGCCTGGGCCACCGCCATCTCGGCGTACGCGGCCAGGGTGGAGTCGTTGTCGACCTCACCGTCGGGGGTGAGCAGCCCGCAGTGCCCGTGCGAGGTGAACTCGTCGAGGCACAGGTCGCTCATCACCACAGTGGCGTCGCCCACCTCGGCCACCACGTCGCGGATGGCGACGTTGAGGATGCCGTTCGGGTCGATGCCGCCGGAGCCGGTCGGGTCCCGCTGCTCCGGCACGCCGAAGAGCATGATCCCGCCGACACCGGCCTGGACCGCCTCGGCCGCCGCCTTGCGCAGCGAGTCCCGGGAGTGCTGGAGCACCCCCGGGAGCGACCCGATGGCGCGGGGCTCGGTCAGCCCCTCCTTGACGAACATCGGCACGACCAGCTCGGCCGGGTCGACCCGGGTCTCGGACACCAGCCGGCGGACCGCCGGGTTGCGGCGCAGCCGGCGGGGCCGGATCTCGGGGTACGACATGGCAGGCCCTCCTCGAACGACTACCGGAAGCGCAGAGCGGTCGGGCCCTGCACCTTCGAGCCACGGCGCTGCTTGGCCGGCATGGCGGCCAGCTTCTCCCGCAGCTCGACGGCGTAGGCGGCGAGCGCCTCCACCAGGTCAGGCACCGAGGCGTGCGGCGGCTGGACATCGACGCGAAGGCCGAACTCCGTCGCGGTCTCCGCCGTCTTGGGCCCAATGACGGCAACAACCGTCCGGGCGTGCGGCTTCCCGGCGATGCCGACCAGGTTGCGCACGGTCGAGGACGAGGTGAAGAGCACCGCGTCGAACCCGCCCGACTTGATCGCGTCGCGGATCTCGGCGGGCGGCGGAGCAGCCCGCACCGTCCGGTACGCGGTCACGTCGTCGACCTCCCAGCCGCGCTCGGTGAGCCCGGCGGCGAGCGTCTCGGTGGCGATGTCGGCGCGCGGCAGCAGCACCCGACCCACCGGGTCGAGGATCTCGTCGTGCGGCGAGAACTCGGCCAGCAGGCCCTCCGAGGACTGCTCCCCGGCGGGGATCAGCTCCGGCTGGATGCCGAACGCGCGGACCGCGTCCGCGGTGGCCTCACCGATGCAGGCGATCTTGACGCCGCCGAAGTGCCGGGCGTCGAGGCCGTGCTCGGCGAACTTCTCCCAGACCGCGCGGACCGCGTTCACCGACGTGAAGATCACCCAGGCGTACCGGCCGTCGACCAGGCCCTTGACGGCCCGCTCCATCTGCGCCGGGGTACGCGGCGGCTCGACCGCGATGGTCGGCACCTCGCACGGAATCGCCCCGTACGCGCGCAGCCGGGCGCTCATCGCGCCGGCCTGCTCCTTGGTGCGGGGCACGAGCACCTTCCAGCCGTACAGCGGGCGGTTCTCCCACCAGCTCAGCTTGTCGCGCTGCCCCACGCCGACACCGACGGTGAGCACCACCCGGCCGGTGAAGCCGAGCGCGGCGGCCACGAAGCTGTCCACTGTCGACGTGGTCGTGTACTGGGTCTCGCCGGTGCCGTCGCCGGTCACCCCGACGCCGGTGGTGCCGTCGACCCCGGCGGCGAGCAGCCCGTCGCGGACGGCGGCGAGGTCACCGGCGTCCACGGCGAGCGCGAGCGAACCCCGGCCGACGGCCGTGGCCAACGCCTCGAAGTCCAGCGCGCTGACGTCCTCGACGTCGGCGGCCGTACGTACACCCGGCAGCGGGACCCCGGCGTAGGTGGCCACACCCTCGGCCTGGCCGACGCCGGGCACCACCTCGAAGTGGGCGGCGGTGCGGGCCACCGCCTGCACCTCCTTGACCACCGAGTCGTGCCCGAACGGGTCGCCGGCGACGAGGTGCACCGCGTTGAGCCCGGAGCGGGCCGCGGAGATCAGCACCTTCGCCACGTCCCCCGGCGCGCCCTCGGCCGGGGTGAACTCGGCATCGTCCCTGGCCTCGGCGCGAACGACGGTGAGCAACGACTCCGGGACTCCCCGGTCGTAGATCACCTGGTCGGCGTCGACCAGGGCGTCGTGGGCCCGACGGGTCAGCAGGCCCGGGTCACCGGGGCCAGCCCCGACGAACGCGATACGGCCGACGGGCTTACGGGTGCGGGTCATTCTGTGCTCCCAAATTGCTGGGTCCCCGGGCCGGTGTGTCCTTCGTGGCCGAGGATCGAGTCGGCGCCGAGGTCGAGGAGTTCGGCGGCGAGTGCCTTACCGATCTCCGCCGCGTCGGCGGGCGTTCCGGTGCGGGACAGCCGGAGGTCACGAGTGCCGTCCGGGCTGATCACCGCCCCGCGCAGGTAGATCTCATCGCCGGTCTCGCCTTCGGCGAGTTCGGCATAGGCGGCGACGGGTGCGCTGCACCCGGCCTCCAGGGTTGCCAGAAACGCACGTTCCGCGGTGACCGCGGCACGCGACGGTGCGTGGTCGAGCACGGCGAGCAGCTCGACCAGGTCCTGGTCGTCGACCCGGCACTCCACTGCCAACGCGCCCTGAGCGGGAGCGGGCAGCATGAGCATCGGGTCCAGCGACTCGGTGATCACGTCGAGCCGGCCGAGTCGGGCCAGACCGGCCCGGGCCAGGACGACGGCGTCGAGGTCGGCCTCGGGACCGAGCACCCGCCCCAGGCGGGTGTCGACGTTGCCGCGGATCGGGGTGACCTCCAGTTGCAGGCCGAGGGCGTGCAACTGGGCGATCCGACGCAGCGCTCCGGTGCCCACGGTGGCCCCGGGCGGCAGCTCGGCGAGCGTCCGGCCGTCGCGGGCCACCAACGCGTCGCGCGGGTCCTGCCGGGCCGGTACCGCCGCGATGTGCAGCCCACCGGCGGCGGCCGTGGGCAGATCCTTGTACGAGTGCACCGCGAAGTCGATCGTCCCGGCGGTCAGCGCGTCACGCAGTGCGGAGACGAACACCCCGACGCCCAGCCGGTGCACCGGCGCGTTGGAGCGGTCGCCTGCGGTGACCACCTCGACCAGCTCGACGGGGCGGCCGGTGGCGGCGGTCACCGCCTCGGCGACCTGGCCGGACTGGGCCATCGCCAGGGCGCTGCCCCGGGTGCCGAGGCGCAGGGGGGCGGTCATCGCGCACCTCCGGTGGGTGGGGTGGGCTCGGCGGCGTCGGCTCCGGACACCGGGTCGGTGCCGGGGAGCGCCATGCCGAGGTCGGGGGTCAGCACGTCCGGGACGGTGTCCACCGGCGAGGTCTGCGGCACCTCGAGGTCGAACAGCTCGCGCAGCAGTGCCGCGTACTGGTCGCCGCCGGGCTCCGCGGCCAACTGGCGGACCTTGACGGTGGGCTGGTGCAGCAGCCGCTGCACGACCCGGTGCACGGTGCGGGCCACCTCGGCCCGCAGGTCGTCGCCGAGGTCGGGGCGACGCTGGGCCAGTCGGCGCAGCTCGGCGGTGACCACGTCGTCGGCCCGGCCGCGCAGCGCGGCCACTGTGGGTGCCACGTCTGCGCCGCGCAGCCAGGTGAGGAAGCCCTCCACCTCGCCGAGGACGATGCGTTCGACGGCTGCGGCGTCGGCAGCCGCCGGACCGTCGGCGAGCAGCGCCGCCATCCGGTCGATGTCGATCACCTCGACGCCGGGCAGCTCGGCGACGCCCTCCTCGACGTCGCGCGGAACGGCCAGGTCGAGCAGGACCAGCGGACCCCGGGACGGGTCGCGTTCGGCCAGCGCCGCGGTGACCACCGACCGGGTGAGGACCGGTTCGGTGGACGCGGTGGCGGCCACTACGATGTCCACTGTGGAGAGGGTGTCGGCCAGCTCGGTCATCGGCGCGGCAGTCGCCCCGTACGACTCGGCGAGCCGGACGGCCCGGTCGGCGCCCCGGTTGCTGACGGTGAGTGGCCCGGCGCCCAGCCGGGACAGCGTGGCCACCCCGAGCGAACCCATCGCACCGGCGCCGACCACCAGGGCCGGGTGGCCGACGAGGTCGCCGTCGAGGTGCCCGGCGGCCAGCTCCAGGGCGGCGGTGACGACGCTCTGGCCGGCCCGGTCGATGCCGGTCTCGGCGTGGGCGCGCTTGCCGACCCGCAGCGCCTGCTGCATCAGCTCGTGCAGCAGCCGACCGGCCGAGTCGGCGCCGGTGGCCCAGTGGTACGCGTCACGCAACTGGCCGAGGATCTGCGCCTCGCCCACCACCATCGAGTCCAGACCGGTGGCGACCCGGAAGACGTGATCGACAGCTGCGGTGTCGTAGTGCACGTACAGGTGGCTGGCGAGCGCGGTCGGCGAGCTGCCGGCCTGCTCGGCCAGCACGGCGCAGACGTCGCCGAGCCCACCGTGGAAACCGGACACGGCGGCGTAGACCTCCACCCGGTTGCAGGTGGAGACGATCACCGCCTCGGAAACGTACGGCTGGGCGACCAGGCGGTCCAGTGTTCGGGTCAGGTCGGCGGGGGGCACGGCCAGCTGCTCCAGCGTGGCGACCGGGGCGGTCCGGTAGGACGCGCCGACGACGAGCAGTTTCACGTGCCTATCGCCTCCTGGGTGTCGGTGGCCGCGAACCCGCCCGGCAGGGCGGTGAGAGCGGTCCCGCCGGTGGCGGGCAGCGCGGTCAGCGACGCCTTGCGGTGCTCGTGGAAGGACAAAATCTGCAGCTCGATGGCGAGGTCGACCTTGCGCACGTCGACCCCCTCCGGAACCGAGAGTACGCACGGCGCGAAGTTGAGGATGCTCGTCACGCCGACGGCGACCAGTTGGTCGGCGACCTGCTGGGCGGCGGCGGCCGGGGTGGCGATCACGCCGATCGCGAGGGATTCCTCCGCGGCGACCGTCGGCAGGTCGTCAACATGCCGGACTACCAGGCCGTTGATCTCCTCACCGACCCGGGAGGGATCGGCGTCGAGCAGTGCGGCGATCCGGAAGCCCCGGCTGGCGAAGCCGTCGTAGCCGGCCAGAGCGTGACCGAGATTACCCACGCCGACCAGGGCAACCGCCCGGCGTTGGGTGAGCCCGAGCACATACTCGATCTGCTCGATCAGCAGCGCGACGTCGTAGCCGACGCCCCTGGTGCCGTACGAGCCGAGGTGGGAGAGGTCCTTGCGGAGCTTGGCGGAGTTGACCCCGGCGGCGGCGGAGAGGCCCTCGCTGGAGACCGTCTCGTGCCCGGCGTCGGCGAGATTGTGCAGCGCGCGCAGGTACTCCGGGAGCCGAGCGACGGTCGCCTCGGGCAGATCCGGGAGCGCCGGTACGGCACCGGCGCGGCCGGGCGCGCCTGGGTGACGGTGCTGACTCATGAGACTCCGTGCGGTGCGATCCTCGGCCAACTCCGCTGGTCGGCCGTTTGTGGACTCCCGCTGGCGACCGAGGTTGCCGGCTGTGCTAGCAGGGCGCGTCGGAGTCACAGCGTAGGCGCTTGTGAAGACGTGCACAAATCGCGATCTTGTCGCTGCGTGGCGCGACCTCACCAGCCCCTCCATTCCACAAGATCGATTGAACGGCCTGGTCCGCTCACCGCCCGGGCGATTATTGCTCAATCCCGACTTCTCTGACCAATCCCGCGCCGGGGTCGTCACGGCGGTGGTAGAGGCGGTGGTAGGGGCAGCACTACGGAGGAGAGGCGGGGTTTCGGGATGGGGACGCCGAGCCCAGATGCCTAGCCTTTGAGCATGACCGCCGTTGCCGCCACCAGCGACCGACCGACGCTGGCACCGAGCATCCCCCGCCAACTCTTCGTCGACTCCGGGTACGTGCTGCTCGGCCTGCCCCTGGCGGTGGCCAGCTTCGTCGTCCTCATCGTCGGCCTCGCGGTCGGCATCGGCCTGGTGGTCACTGTGATCGGCTTGCCGATCCTCAGCGGCACCCTGTACACCGCCCGTGGGCTGGCCGACGTCGAGCGGCTGCGGCTGCCCGCGGTGCTCCACCAGCCCCGGATCCGGCCGCACTACCGGCTGCCCGAGGCGGGCGCGAACGCCTGGCGGCGGATCTTCGTGCCGATGCGGGACGCCCAGTCCTGGCTCGACCTGGCGCACGGCATCCTGCGGCTGATCGCGGCGGTGGGCACCTTCGTGGTGACGGTGTCCTGGTGGGCCGCGGCGATCGCCGGCTCGCTCTACTGGGCGTACGACTGGGCCCTGCCCAGGGCCGATGGCGAAGGTGATCAGGACCTGGCGCAGCTGCTCGGCCTGGGCGACTCGACCACCGCCCGGATCGGCCTGTACACCGCGCTCGGGGTGTTCTTCCTGATCACCCTGCCGATCGTGGTGCGGGGCTGCGCGCTGCTCCAGGCCAGCTTCGCCAAGGCGATGCTGACCGGGGTGGCCGAGATGCGCGACCGGATCACAGTGCTGGAGGAGCAGAAGCGGGCCGCCGTGTCCGCCGAGGCCTCCGCGCTACGCCGGTTGGAACGTGACATCCACGACGGCCCCCAGCAGCGCCTGGTCCGGCTGGCAATGGACCTCAGCCGGGCCCGGATGCAGCTCGCCTCGGACCCGGAGGCGGCCGGCCGCACCATCGACGAGGCCGTCACCCAGACCCGGGACACGCTGGCCGAGCTGCGGGCGCTGTCCCGGGGCATCGCGCCGCCGATCCTGGTGGACCGGGGCCTGCCCAGCGCGCTGGCCGCGATCGCCGGCCGCGGGCTGATCCCGATCGAGCTCCAGGTGGACCCGCAGCTCGGCACACCGGCCGGACGGCTCGACCCGGCGGTGGAGAACACCGCGTACTTCGTGGTGTCCGAGGCGCTGACCAACGTCGCCAAGCACAGCCGGGCCACCGAGGCCACAGTGGCCGTGGCCCGGAAGGGCACCCACCTGCGGGTGCGGGTGGGCGACGACGGGCAGGGCGGCGCGCACCTGGCGAAGGGGCACGGGCTCGCCGGCATCGCCGACCGAGTCCGGGCCGCCGGTGGCGAACTGGTGGTGGTCAGCCCGACCGGCGGCCCCACCGAGATCCGCGCCGAGCTGCCGCTGTGAGCGGTCCCGCACCGCGCCGAGCCCGTACGACGGGCCGGACGTGGTAGACAACACAGCCATGCGCATCGTGATCGCCGACGACGCCGTCCTGCTCCGGGAGGGGCTGGTCCGGCTGCTGACCGAGAGCGGGCACCAGGTGGTGGCCGCCGTCGGGGACGGTGACGCCCTGGTCGAGGCGGTGGTCGAGCACCGGCCCGACGTGTCGATCGTCGACGTCCGGATGCCGCCGTCGCACACCGACGAGGGGTTGCGGGCTGCGGTGGAGGCCCGCCGGCTGGTGCCGCGTACCCCGATCCTGGTGCTCTCCCAGTACGTCGAGGTGTCGTACGCCGATGATCTGCTCGCCACCACCGGCGGCGCCGGCGGCGGGATCGGCTACCTGCTCAAGGACCGGGTGGCCGCGATCGACGAGTTCCTGGACGCGCTGCGCAGGGTGGCGGGCGGCGGCACGGTGCTCGACCCGGAGGTGGTCGGTCAGCTCTTCGCCCGGCGTCGCCGGGACGACCCGCTGCGCGAGCTGACCCCCCGCGAGCGCGAGGTGCTCGCCCTGATGGCCGAGGGGCGTTCGAACACCGCCATCGCACGCGCCCTGGTGGTCAGCGACGGCGCGGTGGAAAAGCACGTGCGCAACATCTTCACCAAGCTCACCCTGCCGCCGGACACCGAACAGCACCGGCGGGTGCTGGCCGTCCTCACCTATCTGCGGAACTGACCTCCCGGGCCAGGGCCACCGCGTCGGTGAGGGTGTCGGCCACCGGGTGACCGGAGGCGCGCAGCCGGGCCGGGTCGGTGAACCCGCCGGTGTAGAGCACGGCACGGCCACCCACCGCGAGCGCCGCGTCCGCGTCGTCGATGGAGTCGCCGATCAGCACCACCGAGGCGCCGTCCACGCCCAGTTCGGCCACGTGCTGCTGGAGCGACTCGGCCTTGTGGCCGCCGCCGACAGTGGCCCGCAGCCCGTCCACGCGGGTGAAGTGGCCGGTCAACCCGTACGTGTGCACGGTCGGGACCAGCTCCTCGTGGAACCACATGGAGAGCAGGCTCTGGCTGCCCGGCCAGGCGGCCATGGCGGCGCGCGCGTCGGCGGCCAGCTCGCAGGTGGTCAGCCCGGTGCGGTACGCGTCGTGGAAGATCTTGTCCAGTCGGCCGAACTCGTCGTCGTCCACCGCCTGCCCGAGCACCTCGGCGTAGTACTCGGCGATCGGCCTGCGGAACCGCACCCGGTGCTCGTCCGGGGTGACCGTCGGCCCGCCCAGGCTCGCGAACACGACGTTGGTGGCGGACACCACCAGGCTGAGGTCGTTGAGCAGGGTGCCGTTCCAGTCCCAGACGAGGTGCGGGGGCGCAGAGGTCATCAGAGCACCATAGGCACCCGTCAGAGCTGCGGCGTGGTCAGGTCCCGCAGCAGCCGGTCCTCCTCGACCCGCCAGTAGCCGTGCTCCTTGCCGTCGAGCATCACCACCGGCAGCCGGTCCCCGTACTCCCGCTCCAGCCCCTCGTCGCCGGTGACGTCCCACTCGACCCACTTGTCGCCGGTGACCGCGACCACCCGGTTGAGCGCCGCCTTGGCGTCGTCGCACAGGTGGCAGCCGGGTCGGGTGATCAGGGCGAGTCGGGCGTCACTGGCCATCGGTTACCTCCGTGCGGTCGGTCGGCGTCGCCGACCGGAGTTGGGTCTTGCGTACCTTGCCGATCGCCGAGTGCGGCAGGGCGTCGACGAACTCGACAGCGGTCGGGCACTTGAACCGGGCAAGGTTCCGTGCGCAGTGGGCGAGCAACTCCTCGCTGGTCACCGGTCGGCCCTGCACCGGCACCACGTACGCCCGCACAGTCTCGCCGGTCCGCGGGTGCGGCACACCCAGTACCGCCGACTCGACCACCCCGGGGTGCCCGGCGAGCACCAGCTCGACCTCGTGCGGATAGACGTTGAACCCGTTGACCAGGATCAACTCGCCGAGCCGGTCGACCAGGAAGAGGTCCCCGTCCTCGTCGGCGTACGCGATGTCTCCGGTGCCCCACCAACCCTCGGCGTCCGGGCCGCCCCGACCGTCGGGCCAGTAGCCGGTGAAGAGGTTGGGGCCGGACACCACGATCTGCCCCGGGTCGGCGCCCGGTGCCACGTCGGAGATGTCCAGCTCGTCCGGGTCGTCGTCGGGGACGGCCAGCCCGTCGCGCCACAGGTCCGCCCCGTCGGCGCCGACCAGGCGTAGCCGCACCCCGGGCAGCGGCCGGCCGATCGAACCCGGCTTGGCCAGGCTGCCGACCAGGGTGGAGGTGAGCACCGGCGCGGTCTCGGTGAGGCCGTACCCGATGTGCACCTGATGCCCGGTGACCTCCGTGAAGCGCGCCGCGACAGCGGGTTCGAGCGGTGCCGCGCCGCAGACCGCCACCCGCACCGACGCGGTCGCCGCGCGGGCCGTGGCCGCACCGGCCCAGGTCAGGAACATCGACGGTACGCCGACCAGCACGCTGACCCGGTGCCGCGCGATCTCGTCCAGCCCCGCCGTCGGGCCCGGCTCGTCGAGCAGCACGCCGGTCGCGCCGTGGTGCACGACCGCGCCGAGCCCCGAGTTGAGCCCGTACGCGTGGAACAGCGGCAACGCCAGGAGAACAGTGTCGGTCGGCCCGACCACCGGCGGCTCGATCCCCGCGACCTGTTCGTGGTTGGCGAGCAGCGCCTGGTGCGAGAGCATCGCCCCCTTTGGTCGTCCCTCGGTGCCGGACGTGTAGAGCAGTACAGCAAGGTCGGCGCCGCCGCGTCGGGGGCGGGGCGCCGGTCCGGGCGCCTCGGCGGTCGGTGGCGTGCCGTGCACCGAGGCGAGCGCGGGCAGTTCGACGGCCACGTCGGCGACCAGGCCTCGGACGTGGTCGGTGGCGATGAGCACCGACGCGCCGGAGTCGGCCAGCACGTGCCGTAGCTCCGGGGCGGTGAGGCCGGGGTTGACCGGCACGGTGACCAGGCCGGCGCGGAGGGCGCCGAGCCAGGCGATCACGAAGTCCGGTGTGTTGGGCAGCGCGATGGCGACGCGTGGCGGCGTACCGCCGGGGTCGGTGGGTGGCGCGGCGGCGGACAGGCCGCGGGCGGCGGCGTCCACTGCGGCGTCCAGTTCGGACCAGCTCACCGTGTGCTCACGCCAGTGCAGCGCGGGCCGGTCGGCGCGGTCGAGAGCCGCCCGGCGGACCCGGTCGGCGAGGTTCGGCGCGGGGCTTTCCGAGGCGTCCTGCACGGTGATCGAGTCTGGCACAGCGGACGGCGACGGGCCACGCCCGATGGTTGGGGCCACGCCCGGCGGTCGACACCGCGACAGTCCCATCCACGGGACTGTCCGGTGTGCCACCGGCGATCCGATCAGGTCCTGTCGATGGGACGCACGACGGTGGCCACCGGCAGTTCGGCCGCCCCCGTCCGGCCGGCCGGCGCGGCCTGTCAGCCGAACGGGCGCGCACCTCCGACCTGGGGATCCATCCTGGAACACCGGGTCGACGGAAAGTCAATCGCACACGACGGACAACCGGTCCGCCACCGGTGCGACGGAGCGGGAAATACTTCCGCCTTGTGTAACGGACTTGCCACGCGCGGGTGACGTTGGCCCTATCATCACTCGGGTCGGCTCACCCCATTTGCCGTGAGTCGACACCCCTCAGCCCGAGGAGGCCCCCGTGCCTGTGAGCGCATTGGACCAGCACCTCCAGGGGAATTGCCGCCCGTCGGCAACTCCCGTGACCGTCCTGCCCGACCGGTCACCCGGTCGGTTCGCCCCGACGAGAGCTAGACCGGCCCGCCCGGCGACCGACGGGACGGGGGCAACGCGGTGACCACCTTCGGTTACGCGGAACGCCCGGTCGGCCTGACCGGTCAACCCGCCCGCTCCCACGTCAACGAGCGGCCAGCGGCCCGTGCCCCATCGGACGAACAGCACGGCGGCGTCGTGCGGGGTGACGGCGCGGCGCAGCGGATCCGCAGCCGGCCACACCACAACGAGCCACCCCCGCGACCCGCGGTGCCCGGTGGAAACGCGAAGCCGGCCGGCGGCCGGGTCGCCGTACCGTCCCGTCCCACAATGCCTGTGCAGGGTCGTCGGGTAAGCGACACACCGGCGGTCACCACCGACCCGGCGGCGGGTGAGACAGCGGTGATCCCGGCGGTGCCGGCCACCACCGCGACCACCCCGACCGGTTTCCCGAGCCGCCCGGACCCGTCCGACCCGGCAACCGAGGTCTGGACGCTGATCGAGCGGGCCCAGGCCGGCGAGTCCGAGGCGTTCGGCCTGATCTACGACCGCTACGTGGACACCGTCTTCCGGTTCGTCTACTTCCGGGTCGGCAACCGGCAACTCGCCGAGGATCTCACCTCGGACACCTTCCTGCGCGCGCTCAAGCGGATCGGCAGCTTCACCTGGCAGGGCCGCGACCTCGGCGCCTGGCTGGTGACGATCGCCCGCAACCTCGTCGCCGACCACTTCAAGTCGGGCCGGTACCGGCTGGAGGTCACCACCGGCGACGTGCTCGACGCCGACCGGGAGGACCGGGGCCCGGAGGGCAGCCCGGAGGCGGCGGTGGTGGAGCACATCACCAACGTCGCGCTCCTCACCGCTGTGAAGCAGCTCAACCCGGAGCAGCAGGAGTGCATCGTGCTCCGCTTCCTCCAGGGCTTCTCGGTCGCCGAGACGGCCCGCGCGATGGGCAAGAACGAGGGAGCCATCAAGGCCCTCCAGTACCGCGCCGTCCGCGCCCTGGCCCGGCTGCTGCCCGACGGCTTCCAGCCGTAGTTTGTTACGGCGGGACCGACGGGCGTCGATCAACGTCCGCGCAGCTCAAAGTCGGTCCCGCCCGGTGATGACCATCACTTTCTGTAATTTCCGGCCCGCCAGGCCCGTAACCCGTGCCCGGTCCGCCGCGTTTCTCCGGGTGCGACCGGTGGATGTCCCGGCAGGCCCGGGTCACCGAGGTCCGACCGGCATGCCGGCGGCACCTCACCTCCGTGGTGTCACACTGCCGCCCGGTCGCTGGCAACGACGGCGGCCGACCGGCCGTGACCAGCGAGAGGAGGTGCCTGCGGTGGACAACACCCTCTTCTCCCGCCGGCGCGCGGAGCGTTTCGCGCAGCTTCTCGACGAGGCCAACGGCGCTCGACGACACCACGTGCGATCCCGGGTGGACGGCCAACTGGCGCCGCTCGTCGCAGTGGGTCAGCGGCTCAGCGTCGACCCCCCGGCTGTCGAGGTGGACCAGGACTTCCGTACCGGCCTGCGGGCGATGCTGCTCGCAACCGCCGAGCGGGAAGGGCTGGGCAGCGCACCAGCGGCGGTCAGCGAACCGGCCGCCACGACCACCCGCGGGCGGCTACTGCCGGCGGTCACCGCACGGCGGGCCCGAGCCCGGGGTGCGATCCTGGTCGGCATCGCCGCCGGGGCCATCGCCGTCTCCGGGATCTCCGCCGCCAGCGAGAACGCGGTGCCCGGTGACGCGCTGTACGGCATGAAGCGCTCCACCGAACGGGCACAGCTCGCTCTGGCCAGCTCCGACATCAGCAGGGGCCAGCTCTTCCTGGACTTCGCCCGGACCAGAGTCGGCGAAGCCGCCAAGCTGCGCGGTGACCGGATCGGCTACAGCGCGGTCCTCGACGACATGGACGCCGACAGTCGGCAGGGCGTACGCCTGCTGACCTCGGCCGCTGTGCAGCGAGCCGAGCCGGGCAGCCTGGACACTCTCAACACCTTCGTGTCGAGCCAGCGCCGGGCCGTACGCGGTCTGCTCGACGGGAGCACCCGGGTCGACCGGGAACGGACCCAGCGGTCGCTGGTTCTGCTGGACAGCATCCGGGAACGCTCGGACGACCTGCGCGCGGCGATCGCCTGCGGCCTGCCCGCACCGACCGCCAGCGACGCTCTCGGGCCGAACCCGAGCACCTGCCCCGGGGCCCGCTGACCCGCGTCCCCATACCGCACGTCCGACCGGCCGCGCCACAGTTCGCTGTGTGCCCGGCCGGTCGCCCGTCTGCGGCGGATACCCTCGCGGGGGAGCATCCGTCGTACCGGTGAGGAAGGGATTCGCGTGGCGCGTAGCCGTAAGGTGACGGTCAGCACCGACGCCGAGGGGCACACCGCAGCCTGGGCGGAGACCGACCTGGCCCCGGTCAGCGCACCCGACCCGACCGCTGCGGCGTTCTTCGACGTGGACAACACGATGATGCAGGGCGCGTCGATCTACTGGTTCGCCCGTGGTCTCGCCTCCCGAAACTACGTGACAACCGCGGACCTGGCCCGATTCGCCTGGCAACAGCTCCGCTTCCGGCTGCTGGCCCGGGAGCACGCCGGTGACATGTCAGTGGCCAAGGAGGCGGCGCTGGCCTTCGTTCAGGGCTGGCGGGTCAACGAGGTCGAACACCTCGCCGAGGAGATCTTCGACGAGATGATGGCCCCTCGGATCTGGGCCGGCACCCACCAGCTCGCTCAGCGTCACCTGGACGCCGGTCAGCGGGTCTGGCTGGTCAGCGCCGCCCCCGTCGAGATCGGCCGGGTGATCGCCGCCCGGCTCGGCCTGACCGGTGCCATCGGCACGGTGGCCGAGGTGCTGGACGGGGCGTACACCGGGCGGTTGGTGGGTGACCTGATGCACGGGCCGGCCAAGGCTGAGGCGGTCACCCAGCTCGCCGCCGTGGAAGGGCTCGACCTGTTCCGCTGCGCGGCCTACAGCGATTCGGCGAACGACCTGCCGCTGCTCTGGGCGGTGGGCCGGGCGGTGGCGGTCAACCCGGACGGCGTCCTGCTGCGGCAGGCCCGCCAGCACGGCTGGGAGGTGCGGGACTTCCGCACCGGCCGCCGAGCGGTCAAGATCGCCGTACCGTCGACCGCGGCCGCCGGACTGGTCGCGGGCGCGGTCACTGCCGGCCTGGCCCTACAGCGCCGCCGCCGCGCCGGCTGAGAGACCCTATGGGCCGAACGGGTCAGGCCGTCGCTCCAGCAGCGTGTGCAGGGTCTGTTGGATGGTCTCCCGCACCTGGTCGGCGAGGTTGAAGACCACCAGCGGGTCGTCCGCCGAGTCGGTCAGGTGGGCGGTGGGGATCGGCGGGCAGAACTCGATCAGCCACTTGCTGGGCAGCGGCACCATGCCCAGCGGGCCGAGCAGCGGGAACGTCGGCGTGACCGGGAAGTAGGGCAGCTTCAGCAGCCGCGCCAGGGGCTTGATGTCGGCCAGCATCGGGTAGATCTCCTCGCCGCCGACGATGGCGACGGGCACGATCGGGGTGCCGGTGCGCAGCGCCGCCGAGACGAACCCGCCCCGCCCGAAGCGTTGCAGTTTGTAGCGGTCGGCGTAGAGCTTGCCGATGCCCTTGAAGCCCTCGGGGAACACACCGACCAGGTCGCCGCCGCCGAGCAGCCGCTCGGCGTCCGGGTTGCAGGCCACCGTGCCGCCGGTCTTGCGGGCCAGCTCGGACACCACCGGCATCCGGAAGACCAGGTCGGCGCCGAGCAGCCGCAGGTAGCGGTGGGCGGGATGCTTGTCGTGCAGCGCCGCCGAGAGGATCAGGGCGTCCAGTGCCACGGTCCCGGAGTGGTTGCCGACCACCAGCGCGGGCCCGTCCACGGGGACGTGCTCCACCCCACTGACCTCGGTGCGGAACCAGTCCCGGTAGAGCAGCCGCAGCAGCGGGTGGAAGACCGCGTCGGTCAACTCCGAGTCGAAACCGAACTCGTCGACCTCGTAGTCACCGGAGAGCCGCCGGCGCAGGAACGCCAACCCGTTCGCGACCTTGCGGTCCCAGTGGTCCCCGGGCCGGTCCGACACCGCAGGCTCGGTGCCGCCGGGCAACCCGGCGTTGACCTCGTCGGAAGGTGTCGAGGTCGAGGTCGGGGCTGAGGTCGGGGTCGGGGCTGAGGCCGGCGGCGTGGTCGAGGCCGGCGGTTCCGTCGGGGTCGGCGCGGCCTGCGCGGCCGGTCGATGTCCGTTGCGCCGCGCCGGCTCCGCGTCCGGCGTGGGCACCTGCTGCGGTACGTCGAAACGCCCGACCGACTGCGGGTCGCGCCCCTCCTCCGGCCCACTCATGATGCCGCCTCGGTTCGCGGCTGCGGGGCTCGCAAGACCGGCTCACTCCTCGCGCTCACGATGACCGCTCCCGGACCGCTGAACGGACCTGCCGGATGCCGTCCAGGACGAGTTGCTCGGCGGCGGCCAGCTGACCCCGGGTGACCACCACCCCACCGTGATGGGCCCGGATGAAGTCCTCGAACGCCTCGGCGGTCGACCGGGGCGTGAAGCCGTACTCCTGCTCGAGCCGGCTGGTGTCGACCACCCGGCCGTGCACGAAGAGGTCGACCTGGTCCAGGCCGTAGCGGCCGAAGCCCATGGTGCGGGCCAGCGCGGCGGCCCCGGACAGACCTGGCTCCAGCACCGGGACGGCGACCCGTCCGGCACGTCGGATCGCCTGGGACAGCGACAGCACCCCGGGGCCGGCGACGTTGTACGTGCCGGGATGGTCCTCCACGATCGACCGGTGCAGCACCTCCAACGCGTCGTCGAAGTGCAGGAACTGCAGGCGGGGGTCACGGCCGAAGACGGTCGGCACGAAGGGCTGCGAGAAGTAGCGGGTCAACGTGGTGTCGGCGTTCGAGCCGATGAACGGGGCGAAGCGCAGCACCGTGGCGGTGACGTCGGATCGGCGGCGGCGGAAGGCGCGCACGTACCCCTCAAGGTCGAGGATGTCGCGGCCGAAACCGCCGCGCGGCACCTCGCGGGGTTCGGTCTCCTCGGTGAAGA
Source organism: Micromonospora sp. CNZ322 (assembly GCF_007827755.1). NCBI lineage: Bacteria > Bacillati > Actinomycetota > Actinomycetes > Micromonosporales > Micromonosporaceae > Micromonospora > Micromonospora sp. CNZ322. The sequence continues at coordinate 313,148 of NZ_VITD01000004.1, read as the reverse complement.
CCGCCGGATCCCGGAACGACACCCCGTACGCGGCGGTCGACGAGCGGACCACGAGCTTTCGCAGTCGAGGTGCCCGCTGGCAGGCGGCGAGCATCTGCATGCTGCCGATGACGTTCTGGTCCTTCATCGCGGACCGGCCGCCATGCGCCGGATCGGGTGAGGTGACCAGCGCGAGGTGCACCACCGCGTCGACGTCCAGGTCGGCGAGGAGGCCACCGAGGGAGCCGCTGTCGACGCGGATGCGTTCGACCCGGTCCAGCAGGTCGGTGAACTCGCTGCCGGAGTCCGGTGCGTCGACCCCGATGACCCGTTCGATGCGCGGGTCGGCGGCCAGTCGGGCCGCCACGTGGGCGCCCAGGTAACGGCCCACTCCGGTGACGACGACGACCCCCGGAGCACCTGAGGTGCCACCGGGGGTCATCTGACGCACCTACGCCGGCAGGATGGACCGAGCCGGGACGACCACGGCCTGATCACCTGAGCCTCCGGAGGTCGACAGTTTGGCAAGTGACGCCGAACGCCGGGCCGACAGCCCGGCGGCGATCACTTGCCGAGACGGCGACGCTGGACGCGGGTCTTGCGCAGCAGCTTGCGGTGCTTCTTCTTAGCCATGCGCTTACGGCGCTTCTTGACCACCGAGCCCATACGACAGCCTTTCGATACAACGTGCGGGGCGGACCGGATGACACCACGCAGGTGGCGACGGCGACCGCTTGCGGACAACGGACCGGACCAGTCTGGGCGGCGGGGCGCACCGGTGGGGTCTCGGTCGGGCTCCAGGGTAGCCGGAGGGCGTCAGCCGGACCAACGCGCCCCCGTCGCGGCCGCCTCTGGTTCGCGACAGCGCGGCCCGCAAGCTCACTCCTTACGCCCACCGATGCCGGTCAACTGGCGATCGGTGGGCGGGGCGGTGGCTCAGGCGGTCTCCTGAAAGGCACCCCGGAGATATTCGTGCACCGCATGCTCGGGCACCCGGAATGACCGGCCGACCCGGACGGCGGTGAGCTCACCGCTGTGCACCAGGCGATAGACAGTCATCTTTGACACCCGCATGACCGTCGCCACCTCCGCGACGGTCAGGAACTTGACCTCCGACAGCCGTCCGTCGGACTGTGACCCGGCCATGGCTCACCGACCCATCCCATGCCCGGCGCGTGCCAACCCGACGGATGCTCCGGGCCGGGCCGACGACGCGCGTGTTACCAGTACGGTAGCGGGACGGTTGTGACCGGCGCGATCCCTTCCTGCAACTGATCATGCTTCGGTGGCCTGTTCACCCGATCCGTGCTCCTGGTATCCGCCCGTGCGCGTCCGTCGTCCGGTTGGTCCGGGTGCTCATTCGGTGCGCAGCGCGACCACCGGGTCGAGGCGACCGGCGCGCTGCGCGGGGACCACCCCGAAGACGATGCCCACCACCGCCGAAACGCCGAAGGCGAGCGCCAACGACCACCAGGTGATCGCCGCCGGAATTGGCGACAGCGCGTCGACCAGCAGTGCGGTTCCCACGCCCAGCGCCATCCCGGTGAGCCCGCCGATCGTGGTGAGCAGCACCGCCTCCAGCAGGAACTGCACGCCGATGTCGCGGGGACGCGCGCCGACGGCCTTGCGCAGCCCGATCTCCCGGGTCCGCTCCCGGACGCTGACCAGCATGATGTTGGAGACGCCGACGCCGCCGACGAGCAGCGAGATGCCGGCGATGGCCGCCAGCACGCCGGTGAGGACACCGAGGATGTCGCCGAGCACGCCGAGGATCTGCTGCTGGGTGACCGCGCTGAACTCGGTGTCCGGGTGGCGGCGGTTCAGCTCGGCGACGATCCGTTCGCCCAGCTCGTCGATCCGCTCCCGGTCCGGCGCCTTCACCGCGATGCCGTCGACCCGCTGGGTGCCCCAGAGTCGTTGCGCGGCGGTCACCGGCACGTGCACCTCGTCGTCCCGGTCGACGCCGAGGCTCTGCCCGAGGGGCGCGAAGACTCCGATCACCCGGAACCGCACCCCGGCCAGCGCCACCTGCTGACCGAGCGGGTCCCGGTCGGGGAAGAGCGCACGGGCGACCGAGTCACCGAGCACCGCCACCCGTCGGCTGGTGTCCACGTCCGTGCCGGTGAGGTAGCGTCCCCGCGCCAGCGAGCGCGTGAACACCGCCGGGGTCGTCTCCAGGACGCCCTGCACCGTGGTGAAGTCGGAACGGGCGCCGGCCCGCGCGGTCGCCCCGGAGGCGACGGTGACCGCCACCCGATCTGGGTCGCCGACCACCCGGGTGACGGCGTCCACGTCCTTGAGGGTCAGCGGCGAGACGACCGGCGCGTTGCCCACCTCGATCCGGCCGGGGACGACCAGCAGCAGGTTGGAGCCGAGGCCCTCGACCTGCTGCTCGACCTTCTGTTTGGTGCCGGTGCCGATGGCCACCAGCAGCACCACCGAGGCCACCCCGATGATCACTCCGAGCATGGTCAGCGCGCTACGCAGCCGGTTGGCCCGCAGGGCGTCCAGCGCCACCCGCCACGCCTCGGCGACTCTCACGTCGTACCTCCGGGCCGCTCGACCTCGCGCGGAAGGCGCCCGGTGGCTCCGGCGGCGCCACCGGAGCCACCGGACGGGTGCCCCGGACCGCTTCCGGACGCGGACCGGGGCTCCGCGCTGGGAGCGGGGACCAGTGTCGCAGGTCGACCGTGATCAACGGACGGCGGTCGATCATGAGCGGAGCGCGGGTCGGCGCTGTCCGCCACGACCACCCCGTCGCGCATGGTGATCCGGCGGTGAGCGCGGGCCGCCACCTCCTGGTCGTGGGTGACCATCACCAGCGCCACCCCCGACTCCGCGTTCAGTTGCTCCAACAGCTCCAGCACGGCGGCGCCGGTGGCGCTGTCCAGGTTGCCGGTGGGTTCGTCGGCCAGCAGCACCGTCGGCTCGGTGACCAGCGCGCGGGCGATCGCCACCCGCTGCTGCTCACCGCCGGACATCTGGTTGGGCCGGTGATCCAGCCGGTGCCCGAGGCCGACCCGGCCCAGCATCGCCGCCGCCCGCTCCCTCCGCTGCCGGGCCGACACCCCCCGGTAGACCAGGGGCAACGCCACGTTCTCCACCGCCGAGGTACGCGGCAACAGGTGGAACGCCTGGAAGACGAAGCCGATCGTCTCGTTGCGCAGGGTCGCCATCTCCGGTGGGGCGAGGGCGTTGACGTCCCGCCCGCCGATCACCAGGCGACCACCGGTGGGCCGGTCCAGCCCGCCGAGGAGGTGCATGAGGGTGGACTTGCCCGAGCCGGACGGACCGACCAGGGCCACGTAGTCCCCCGGCTGCACGGTGAGCGACACCCCGCGCAGCGCCTCCACCGACACCCCGTCGAGCTGGTACGTCCGGGACACGTCCACCGCCTCGATGGCCGGAACCCGCTCCCCTGCCGACCGATCTGCGACGGCGGGTTCGGTCACTGGACTTCCTGGCCGTCGCGGACCTGGTCGGCACCGCGCACCACGATCCGGTCGCCGGGCTGCACGCCGTTGAGGATCTGCACGAGGTCGGACCCCTGGACGCCCACTGTCACCGGCGCCCGGCCCGCCTTGCCGTCACGGACCACCCAGACCGCGTCCCGGCCGTCGGCGGAGAACACCGCCGACGCGGGGACGGTCACCGCGTCGACGGCCTCGCGTACCCGCAGGTGCACGATCGCGTTCATGCCGGGGCGGGGCGTCGGGGCCGGCTCGTCCTCGGCCAGCTTCCCGGCGCCCAGCGCGAGGCGGACCCGGTAGGTGACCCCGCCCTGCGCGGAGCTGGTGGGCAGCACGTCGACCGAGCGGACGGTGGCGTCATAGCTGGCGCCGGTGACGGCGTCCAACTCGACAGTGGCCGGCACGCCGGCCTTGACCAGCAGCACGTCGGTCTCGTCCACCTCGGCGAGCAGACCCAACTGCCCGGTGTCCACCACGGTCAGCACCGGCGCGCCGGCGGTGACCAGCCCACCGACCACCACGGCGTCGTCCACCCCGGCCGGCGGACCGCCCTGACTGGGGGCCAGCACGGACGGGTCGAGGCCGGCGCCGCCGGCCTGCTCCAACACCCCGGCCAGACCGGCATTCGCGCCACCGCCGGCCCGCGTGCCGCCGGGCTGCACCACCCCGGCGATCGGGGCACGCAGGGTCAGCGCGTCGACTGTCGCCTTCGCCAGGTCGTACGCCTGCTGGGCCTGGAGCCGCTGCGCCGCGGAGAGCGCGCCGACGGCCGAACTCAAGCCGTTGATCCCCCGCTGCACCGCGCGGACCGCCTGGTCGGCGCTGCGCGCGGCGGCCGCGTACTGGCGTTGCGCGGACGTCACCTGGGTAAGTAGCGCGTCGCGCAGTTGCGGGTCGGCGATCTTCTCGGCGGCCTTCCGGGCCGCGTCGAACGCCTCGTCGGCGGCCTTGTCGGTGCCACGCCGGCTGCTGGTCAGGCTGCCCGCTCCGACGCCCCGGCCGGCGCGCTTCGCGGCGGCCAGCGCCTCCTTGGCCTGACGGAGACGCTGTTGCGCGCTCGGTGAGTCGACCACCGCCAGCACCTGACCGCGCTTGACCCGTTGTCCGGGTTGGACGCGCAGGCCGGACAGGGTGCCGTCGGCGGGAGCGGTGAGGGTGGCGGCGGCGCGGGCGGTCACCGTGGCGGGTGCGTCGATCACCTCGGTGACCGGGTTGCGGGCGGCCGACGCCAGCGCGAGATCGGGGCCTTCGTCGCCGCAGGAGGCGGCGGTGGTGGCGGTGAGGACGACGACGGCGGTCAGGGCGATGAGCAGGCGGGGCCGCATGGTGCTGGCGGGCCGTGACGACTGAGGACGGCGCACCCATCGATGGTACGGCGCACCGCCGCACCGCCTCCGAGCTGCGTCAGGCGGCGGTGGCGCGGACATACGCCACGCACTCGTCGTGCAGCGTCGACCACTGCTCACCGAACGCCTTCTCGGAGGCCGCGTCGATGGTCCTGCCGTCGTGCACCACGGTCTTGAAGAAGGTGAGCAGCCGCAGCGGCCCGTACCGGTCGACGAGGTGCCGGACGGCCAGGTAGCCGATGCCGTAGCTGGCGGCCACCCGTTCGGCGGAGGCATCGTCGGCTGGGTTGACGCCCTCCAACTTGCCGTCCCAGCCGCCCCGGACCATCTTGCGCACGTCCGCGATCCCCTCGTACCGGTCGACCGCCTGGCCGCCGGCACCGGCGAACTCGGCCAGGCCCTCGACCAACCACCAGGTGAGCTTGCCCGGGTAGCCGCGCTCCGGCAACGACGCCGCGTGGGTCAGCTCGTGCCGCAGCAGGTCGTCGGTGCCGCTGTTGGAGAGCCCTTCGGCGTTGAGCACCACCTCGTGGTGGCCGCCGCCCACGGTGACCGCGTACCCGCCGGTCCATTCCGGGCGCTCCCCGCCGTACCAACGCTGCCACTCGGTGCGCCCGGCGTAGAAGACCCGGTATCGGTCCGGCGGGGAGCCCGTCACCGCGTACCCGTCGGCGACCTTCGCCGCCGCCTCGGCCTGGGCGAGCAGGCCGGGCAGCTTGCCGCGCAGCGCCGGGGTGGTGGCGACGATGGTCCGCGCGCCGATGGCGACCGCCAGGTCGCTGATCTCCCACGGTCGCGTGCCGGTCTCCACCGACTTGGATTCCTCCATGGCGACCATCCGGGGCTGGTCGCCGTTCTCCCGCCACCGGGTGCCGATCAGCACCGGGCTGGGCCGGCAGTTCGGCGTGACGAAGCAGTACTGGAAGCGCACCAGCAGCCGCCACTCGCCGGGCTTTCCGATGATCGGCACGGGCAGGCCACTCGGCTCGGCGCGCCAGCCGGTCACCTTGAGCTCGCGTAACGCGGCGAAGCGTCGGCGCAGGTCGTTGTGGGCGGCGGGATCGGCGACGGCGAGGAAACCGGCGCGGTCGCCGCCGAGGAGTGCCGCGGACTGCCGGTGGAGCTGGGCGGTGATCCGGTCGGACAGCCCGCGGGCCACGGCGGTGGCCGGGTCGTCGGCCGCCGAGGAGCCGACCCGGCTGACAGTGGGGCGCGAGCCTGTCTCCCGGATCACTCCGACGACGAGCGCCGCCGGCAGGCCGCAGCCCAGCAGCAGGAGGACCACCACGAGCACCGTCCACAGCGGCCAGAGCCGCCGTGGTGCTGGCTGCTGCACCTCGTCAGTCACCCGCCGAAGGGTACGACCACTACCTGGATGCGACGAGGCCGCCCCGGGCCGATCGGCCCGGCCGCTCGCTCACCCGCCGGTGCGCGGCCAGGAGCGAAACGAGATGTCCATGCTCGCGACCAACTGGTGGTACGAGCGGTCGATATCGCGGGGCAGACCGAAGCCGCCCGCGGCCTCCAGGGTCACGAAGCCGTGCAGGGCGCTGCGCAGGGCCCGGGTCGCGTCCACCGCGTCGTCGTCGGTTAGCCCGTACCCGCGCAGCACCGCGAAGATGGCACCGACGGCGCGTTCGCCCGCCTCGACGTGTTCCGGGTCGGCCGGGTCGGGCACCCGCTGCGTCGCCGGGTAGCGGCCGGGGTGCCGGAGGGCGTAGTCACGGTAGGCGTCCGCCAGGGCCCGGAGCGCGTCGCCACCGGAGCGGCCGACGGCGGCGGTGGTCATCTCGGTGGCCAGCTCGGCGGTGGCCAGGACGGCCAGCTTCTGGGCCAACGCGTCCGCCCCGCGCACGTGCTTGTAGAGGCTGGGCAGCGCCACCCCGAGCCGGCTGGCGAGCGCGGCGAGGGTGAGCTGCTGGAAGCCGACCTCGTCGGCCAGCCGGGCCGCCTCCCGTACGACGGTCTGCTGGTTGAGGCCGACCCTAGGCACCGGCGCACACCGCCAGGAAGCCGAGCAGTTCCTCGGCGGTGCGCTGCGGCCGGTCGGCGTGCGGGTAGTGGCCGGACTCCTCGATCATCCGGGCCTCGGCGGTGCCGAAGAGCCGCCGGGCGGCCCGCGCCTCGGCTCCCGGGTCGGGGAAGTCCGGGTCCTTGGACCCCATCAGCACCAGCACCGGTTGCCGCACCTGCGGGGCGCGGGCGGTCCAATGCGGCTCGGCCGGTGCGATCACGCCGCGCGTCGCGGCCATCCGACCGGGCTCGCGCAGGTTGGCCACCATCGAGCGGCGGTACGCGGCGTCGTCGGCTGGTCGGTGCACCGGGAACAGTGTGTTGTGGAACATCCCGAACAGTCGAGGGCTGTGCAGCACGGACCACATCGCCATCCGCAGCAGCGGGTTGAGCTTCGGCTGACCGACGAACGCGCCGATCTGCACGATGCCGGTGACCAGCTCGGGCGCGTCGGTGGCGGCGAAGACCACCGCCGCAGCGGCGGACGAGCTGCCGACCAGCACGGCCGGGCCGGCATCGAGGTCGCGGACCACGGCCAGCAGGTCCGCGCCCACCTCCGCCGGGGCGTACGTGGGCCAGCTGGCGCTGGACTCGCCGTGGCCCCGGACGTCGACCGAGGCGACCCGGTGACCGGCGGCCACCAACAGCGGCACGAGGTGCCGGAAGCTCGCCCTGTTCTCGCCCATGCCGTGCGCGAGGACCACCAACGGCCCCTCGCCCTGCACCTCGTACGCGATGTGTCCGCCGCCCCGCCGCACCTGGCTAGTTGTCATAGCCTTAAAGCTAAGTCACTTAGCCAACGTTGGCAAGCCGGATACCGGAAACGGGCCGGCGGTGACCCGAGGGGTCGCCGCCGGCCCGTTTCGCCGAACCGGAGGAACTACTTCTTGGAGATCAGGGCACGGCCGAAGAAGACCAGGTTGGCGGGGCGCTCGGCGAGCCGGCGCATCAGGTAGCCGTACCACTCGTCCCCGTACGGGACGTAGGTGCGCACGGTGTAGCCGTCCCCGGCCAACCGGGCCTGCTCCTCGGGGCGAATGCCGTAGAGCATCTGGAACTCGAAACGCTCGGGACCCCGGTCGAACCACCGGGCCCGGTCCTCACCGATGGCGATCATCCGCGGGTCGTGGGTGGCCAGCATCGGGTAACCGTCGCCGGACATCAGGATGTTCATGCAGCGCACGTACGACTTGTCCACCTCACGGGCCGACTGGTACGCCACCGACTCCGGCTCCTTGTAGGCGCCCTTGCACAGCCGCACCCGCGACCCGGCCGAGGAGAGCTCCCGGCAGTCCGACTCGGTCCGCCGCAGGTACGCCTGGAGCACCGCGCCGGTCGACGGGAAGTCCTTGCGCAGCCGGCTCAGCACCTCCAACGTCGAGTCGGTGGTGGTGTGGTCCTCCATGTCCAGGGTGACAGTGGTGCCCGCCGCGTCGGCCGCCGCGCAGATCGCCCGCGCGTTGTCGTACGCCAACTGCTCGTCGAACATCTGGCCGAGGGCGGAGAGCTTCACGCTCACCTCGGCGGCCGGGGTGAGCCCAGCGGCGCCGAGCATCTTCAGCAGTTTCAGGTATTCGTCCCGGGTGGCGGTGGCCTGCTCGGGGCGGACGGTGTCCTCACCGAGGTGGTCGAGGGTGACCGCGAGGCCGTCGTCGACGAGCCCGCGGGTCGCGCGCAACGCGTCGTCGGTGGCGTCGCCGGCGACGAACCGGCGGACGACGTCCCGGGTGTACGGGGCAGTCGCGACGAGCCGCTCGACCTGGGATGACCGGGAGGCGGCGAGGATGACGGAACGGAGCATGAGCCGAGCGTAACGCCCCTGCCAGGGGCCCCGCCGAGGGGCGGCCGGGGCACCTCGGCCCGGGGGCGGGGCGGCGGCGGTGGCGTCGATCGGCTACAACGATGCCGTGGACCAACGCCCCCGCCGCCGACTCCGCTCGGCCTCCGTGCAGCTCGGCGCGCTCACCGCTCTCGCGCTCGCCCTCTCCGGCTGCAACATGACCTCGGACGACGACGATGACGACGACTGCGCCCTCGGGCCGGTCGGCGGCGGCGACACCGTCGCGCTGGCGATGCGCGTCACCGACCCGGCCGCCGGTCGCACCGCCCCGGAGCCGACCACCGCCGCCCTGCCCGAACGCGGTGGATTCGGCACCCACCTCGCCGCCTGCGGCGGCTGACGTGCGCCGCGAGACGGTCACGCCGCGCCCCGACTGGGACGCCACCATCCGGTCGCAGGGGCTGGTCTACGTCGACACCGAGCTGCCCGACGGCGGGATCATGTCGTACTGGGACGAGACCGCCGCGTACGCCTTCGACCTGGACGAGGTGCTGCGCCTGGAGGAGGCCACCGAGGAACTGCACCGGATGTCGGTGGCCGCCGCCGAGCACGTGGTGGCGCAGCGCCGGTACGCCGAGTTCGGCATCCCGGAGTGGGCGGCCGAGGCGGTGGCCCGGTCGCTGCGGGAGGCGCCACCGACCCTGTACGGGCGCTTCGACCTCGCGTACGACGGCACCTGGCCTCCGAAGATGTTGGAGTACAACGCGGACACCCCCACCGCGTTGGTCGAGGCGAGCATCATCCAGTGGTACTGGCTGGAGCAGACCCGGCCGGAGCTGGACCAGTGGAACAGCCTGCACGAGCGGCTGGTCGGCGCCTGGGCCAAGATCGGGGCGGGGCTGCACGACCCCCGGGTGCACGTGCTCTGGTCGAACGAGGAGGAGTCCGGCGAGGACCACATGACCGCCGGGTACCTCGCCGAGACCGCCCGACAGGCCGGCCTGAGCGTCGAGCTCCAACCCATCCAGGAGATCGGCTGGGACGGCCGACGCTTCGTCGACGCCGACGACAACCCGGTGACCACCTGCTTCAAGCTCTACCCGTGGGAGTGGATGCTGGCCGAGCCGTACGGGCCGGCGGCCCTGGCCCCGGGCACCCCGACCACCTGGATCGAGCCGGCCTGGAAGCTGCTGCTCTCCAACAAGGCGCTGCTCGCGGTCCTCTGGGAGCTGTACCCCGGCCACGAGTACCTGCTCCCGGCGTACCTCGACTCGCCGCGCGGCATGCGGGAGTACGTCGCCAAGCCGCTGCTCGGCCGCGAGGGCGGATCGGTGCGTATCGTCACCGCCGATGAGGAGATCACCAACCCGGGGATCTACGGCGACGAGGGCTGGTGCTACCAGGAGTTCCGGGCGTTGCCGCAGTTCGCCGGCAACCGGATGGTGCTGGGCAGCTGGATCGTCGACGGCGAATCGGCCGGCGTGGGTGTGCGGGAGAGCGCGAGTCTGATCACCGACGGCTACGCGCGCTTCCTGCCGCACTACATCGACGCGCCGCGCAACCGCTGAGTCGTCTACCGTTGGGGGCGTGAACTTCGACGCGTACGCCCGGACCGGCGTTGACCTGGTCAACGCCCGCCTGGACGACCTCGACGACCTGCGGGCCCTCTTCCCCGACGAGAACGCCTGGATGCGCGACGAGGTCGCGGACCGGGACGTGGCGATTTTCCGCCGGGCGCAGAAACGGTTGCGCGACGTCTTCGAGTACGGCACCTCGGGGCGGGACGCCCAGGCGGTCACCGAGCTGAACGCGCTGCTCGAGGCGTTCCCGGTGCAGCCGCGCATCTCCGGGCACGACTCCAGCGACTGGCACATGCACGTGACCAGTCGGGGCGCCTCGGTCAGTGCCGAATATCTGGCCGGCGCGGTCTGGGGGCTGTCGGTCTGGCTCTGCGAGTACGGCAGCGCCCGGTTCGGGGTCTGCGCCGACGAGCGGTGCGGCAACGTCTACCTGGACACGTCGTCGAACTGCTGCCGGCGGTTCTGCTCGGAGCGCTGCGCCACCCGCTCGCACGTCGCCGCGCACCGGGCTCGCAAGCGGGCGGCGGTCGGCGAGCAGGTCACTGTCGCCCCGCAGCCGACCTCCGCCGCCGATTCCCTCTCACCGGTCAGCTGACACCGTTGCCGCCCGATCGTGGGCGGACGGGTCAGGCGTCGACCGGTGACGACGCGGTCAGGTGCTGGCGGGCGAACTCCAGCGCGGCGCGCAGGTCCGCCTCGCGCACCGCGCGGCTCTTCGCGCCCCGGGTGGCGACCTCCACCGCCACCGCCCCGGTGAAACCCCGGCCGGCCAGCGAGGAGAGCAGCTCCCCGCAGGGCTGGGTGCCGCGCCCGGGCACCAGGTGCTCGTCGCGGCCCTCGCCGGTGCCGTCGCCGAGGTGTACGTGCGCCAGCCCGGCGCCCATCCGGTCGGCCATCTCCAGGGGGTCGCTGTGCGACGCCGCGCAGTGCGACAGATCCAGGGTGTACGACGGGTAGCCGGCGTCGGTCGGATCCCAGCCGGGCACATACGGGACGAACTGCCGGCCCGCCATCCGCACCGGGTACATGTTCTCCACAGCGAAGCGCAGCCCGCTGAACCGGTCCGCGACGGTGGCCAGACCCTCGGCGAAGTTGCGCGCGTAGTCGCGCTGCCAGGTGAACGGTGGGTGCACCACTACGGTCGGCGCGCCCAGCGTCTCGGCCAGCTCGGCGGCCTTGCGCAGGCGCTCCCACGGGTCCGGGCTCCACACCCGCTGGGTAACCAGCAGGCAGGGCGCGTGCACCGAGAGCACCGGCACGTCGTAGTGCGTGGAGAGGCCGCGCAGAGCGCCCGCGTCCTGGCTGACCACGTCGGTCCAGACCATCACCTCGACGCCGTCGTAGCCGAGCGCCGCGGCCAGTTGGAACGCCGCCGCGGTCGGCTCGGGAAAGACCGACGAGCTGGACAGGAGCACGGGAACGCGGGAAGTCACATCAGCCAGCGTAGCCCGGCAGCGCCGGGGGCATCGTGACGAGCGCCGGCAAATCGACCGAAAACGGCCGCCGGATCAGATCGGCTCCAGTTGATCGAGGCGGCGGAGGATGACACCCTCCCGCAGCGCCCACGGGCAGATGTCCAGCGAGTCCAGATCCAGGCGGCGCATCACCGCCTCGGCGACCACGGCACCGGCCAGCAACTGGTGGGCCCGACCCGCGCTGACCCCCTCCAGCTCCATCAACTGCGCCGGTGGGATGTGCCGGATGAAACCGATGACCTGCCGCAAGCCGGCCCGGGTCAGGCTGCGTCGCACCCACAGCCCGGAGCCGGACGGGGCCGCCCCGGCCAGTCGGGCCAGGGTGCGGAACGTCTTCGAGGTGCCCACCGCCCGGCCCCAGCCCACCTCCGTCATCTGGTCGACGACCTTGTCCAGCCGGCCGTCCACGTACTCGCGGAGCTTGTCGACGGCCTCCGCCGACGGCGGGGCCGCACTGGCTGGATCGACCCGCAGCCGCTCGCGGGTCAGCCGACCGGCCCCGAGTGGCAGGGAGACCGCGACGTCCGGGTCCTCGTCGATGCCGGCGGCGATCTCCAACGAGCCGCCACCGATGTCCAGCACCAGCAGGCGGCCCGCCGACCAGCCGAACCACCGCCGTACCGCCAGGAACGTCATCCGCGCCTCGTCCGCCCCGGAGAGCACCGCCAGGCGTACGCCGGTCTCGTCCCGGACCCGGGCCAGCACCTCGGCCGCGTTGGTGGCGTCGCGCACCGCGGACGTGGCGAAAGCGATCAGGTCGTCGGCCGCCAACCCGGTGGCCGCCGCCTTGGCCATGCCCACCGCCTTGACCAGGCCGTCCGCGCCCGCCTCGGTCAGCGCGCCGTCGGGGCCGATCTGCTCGGCCAGCCGGAGCACCACCTTCTCGGAGTGCGCCGGCCACGGGTGCGCACCGTGGTGCGCGTCCACCACAAGGAGATGCACCGTGTTGGATCCGACGTCGAGGACACCCAGTCGCATGGTGAAGACCCTAGGCGCAACACGTTTGCGCGGCTCACCGGCCTGCGGACGTGACCGCGCGTACGCTGGGCCGAGTGACGATGGAGCTCCGTGTGCTGGTGGACGACCCGGGTGACCCGCGCAGTCGCGAGGTGCCCCTGGACTTCCCTCGGGAGTGGATCGAGTTCACCGACCCGGCCGACGAGACGCACCTGATCCGGGCCGACCTGACCTGGTTGCTCTCCCGCTGGACCTGCATCTTCGGCAAGGGCTGCCACGGCATCATCGCCGGCCGGGCCGCCGACGGTTGCTGCTCGCACGGGGCGTTCTTCACCGACTCGGACGACGAGAAGCGGGTTCGCAACGCCGTCCGGCGACTCACCCCGTCGACCTGGCAGCATTTCCGGCGCGGGTTCAAGAACTGGACCGACGAGGACACCATCGACGGCAAGAACCCGGCCCGCCGCACGGCCACCCAGGGCGCCGACGGTCCGTGCGTGTTCCTCAACGACGCCGACTTCGCCGGCGGGGGCGGTTGCGCCCTGCACGCCCAGGCGCTGCGCGACGGGGTGCACCCGTTGGAATACAAGCCGGACGTCTGTTGGCAGCTGCCGATCCGCCGCGATCAGGACTGGGTGAAGCGACCGGACAACAGCAAGGTGCTGGTCTCCACCCTGTCCGAGTTCGACCGGCGGGGCTGGGGAGCCGGCGGGCACGACCTGGACTGGTGGTGCACCTCCTCGACAGACGCGCACGTCGGCACCGAGCCGATGTACCTGTCGTACTCCCCGGAGCTGACCGCGCTGATCGGCGCTGCCGCCTACGAGCGGCTGGCCGAGCTGTGCGCGACCAGGACGAAGCAGGGCATGATCGCCCCGCACCCCGCCGACCAACTCTAGCGGATCTTGGTAGCACTCCTGCTACCATTTTCGGCATGGCCATGACGCTGCGACTTGACGACGACCGCGAACGGCGACTCCGTCTCGTTGCGGACGAAGAGGCACGGTCGATGCACGCCGTCGTCGTCACCGCGATCGACGACTACCTGGCCCGGCGGAACGCCAAGGAGTTCGGCGACCTCGCCGACGAGATCATCGAACGCCACGCCACACTGCTCGCTCGCCTGGCGGAGTGATGACGGAGATCCGTTACCCCACGCTCGCTGACGTGGCGAGCATCGCCCGCAAGATCGGCGTTGGGATCAGGGACGCCGGCCTCGTCGAGTCGGCCGTGGCCCGGCCGCAGACGAGCGTGTTCGGGGAAGACGCCTACCCCGACCTGTGGACCAAGGCGGCGGCACTGCTGCACTCACTGGTCAACAACCACCCGTTCGTGGACGGCAACAAGCGGATCGGCTGGATCGTGTCGATCACCTTCCTGCTCCAGAATCATGCCGTCACCATCGCTCAGCTCGACGAGGTCGACCAGGACATCGCGTACGACTTGGTCATCAGCGTCACGGAAAGCCGGCTGACGGAGGTGGCCGACATCGCGGCCGCCTTGCACAAGTTGTTCTGAACGGCACCCGAACGAACACCACCCCAGCCACCGTCCGGACAGGCCGAAGGGGGCCTGCGTCGAGCGCAGACCCCCTTCGAGTACGCCGATCACGGCTCGAACTTGTAGCCCAGACCCCGCACGGTCACGATGAAGCGCGGCGCGGACGGCTCCGGCTCGATCTTGGAGCGCAGCCGCTTGACGTGCACGTCCAGCGTCTTGGTGTCACCGACGTAGTCGGCGCCCCAGACCCGGTCGATGAGCTGGCCGCGGGTGAGCACCCGGCCCGCGTTGCGCAGCAGCAGCTCCAGCAACTCGAATTCCTTCAGCGGCAGCTGTACGGCCCCGCCGTCGACGGTCACCACGTGCCGCTCGATGTCCATCCGCACCGGCCCGGCGGCCAGCGTCGGCGCACCCGCCTCGGCCACCTCCGGGCTCTGCCGGCGCAGCACCGCCCGGATCCGGGCGACCAGTTCCCGCGGCGAGTACGGCTTCGTGACGTAGTCGTCGGCGCCGATCTCCAGCCCGACCACCTTGTCGATCTCGCTGTCCCGAGCGGTGACCATGATGATCGGTACGGCGGAGCGCTGCCGCAACTGCCGGCAGACCTCGGTCCCCGACATCTCGGGCAACATCAGGTCGAGCAGCACGATGTCGGCGCCGGTCCGGTCGAACTCGGTGAGGGCGTCGGTGCCGGTCGCGGCGACCGAAACCTCAAAGCCCTCCTTACGGAGCATGTACGACAAGGCGTCGGAGAACGACTCCTCGTCCTCGACCACGAGAACGCGGCTCAACGGGGATTTCCTTTCCATTTGCTGTCAGACCTGCCGTAGCCCAGTCGGACCGGACTCGATCCCAACCGGCGGCAGTGTCGCCAGGAGGTCATCCGGTGGACTGGCGGGCAGCCGGAGGGTGAACGTCGATCCACCACCAAGAGTGCTCGACACCTCGACCCGTCCGCCATGGTTGCTCGCAATGTGTTTCACGATCGCCAGACCGAGCCCGGTGCCGCCGGTGGCACGCGAGCGGGCCTGGTCGGCCCGGTAGAACCGCTCGAAGATCCGGTCGACGTCGGTGGGGGCGATACCGATGCCCTGGTCAGCGACGGCGACCTCGACGTGCTCGTCGTCGCCGCGGAGGGTCACCCGCACCGTGGTGTCCTCGCCTGAGTAGTTGATGGCGTTCTCCACCAGGTTCGCCACCGCCGTGGCGAGTTGGGAGTCGCTGCCGTAAGCGGTGAGACCACGCGCCCCGTCCACGGTCACCGCGACACCCCGGGCGGAGGCCGTGGTGCGGGTCCGGTCGACCACCTCGGCGATCACCCAGTCCAGCGCGACCGGCTCCGGTGGCGGTTGCGGCTCAGCTCCTTGCAACCGGGTCAGCTCCAGCAACTCCTGCACCAATCGACCCAGCCGGGTCGACTCGTGCTGGATCCGTTCGGCGAACCGGCGGGCGGCCACCAGGTCCTCGGAGAGGTCGGGTACTGCGGCGTCGGCCGGCTCGGTCGCGTCCAGCAACGCCTCGGCGAGCAGTTGCAGGGCACCGATCGGGGTCTTCAGCTCGTGGCTCACGTTGGCCACGAAGTCTCGTCGTACCCGGGTCAGCCGGTGCGACTCGGTCACGTCGACCGCCTCGACCGCGACGAAGCCGTTGCCGAGACCCATCGCCCGCAGGTGCACGCCGAGCGGGTTCTCCCCCGCGCTGTCGCGACCTCGGGGCAGGTCCAGCTCGATCTCGCGTCGCACGCCGGTGCGTCGCACCTGGCCGGCGAGGGTACGGATCAGCGGGTGCGCGGCGATTGAGCCCGGAGTGCTGCCGGTACGCAGCAGCCCCATCGCGCGGGCGGCCGGGTTGATCAACACGGGGACGTCGTCGTTGTCCAGAACCACGACACCGGCCCGGAGTGAGTCGATCGTCCGGCGGCCGAGCCCGGCCTGCTGCTCGTCGGCTATCGCGGGCCTCCCCCTGCTCCAGCGGAAGCTGACGCTCCCCGTCGACGTGGAGTGACCGTCCCGTCTCGGCAGGAACCGGGGCAGCAGCAGACCGGCGGCCATCCCGGCCACCAACGCCAGGGCCACCACGACCGCCACCGCCCACTCCACCCGGCGATCGTAGGGTCATTGTTAACCTGGCTACCACACAGAACGGGACGAACTACCCTCACTTACGGAAGTGTTCACCCCCACGTCTGGCGTCGTTCACCGTGGTTCATCCGGGATCCGTCCACGCGCCCTACCGTTGGCGTCGCACCTGCTCAACCCCCTGCGCCGGCACCCGTCGGCGGCGACCGACCACAGGACGTGATGATGCGCGACGAGTTCCGGGCCGACCTCCAGATCGTCAGCCAACTGCTGGTGGACATGGCGGAGGGCGTCCGCGCCGCCATGCGCCAGGCCACCCGGGCCCTGCTCACCGCCGACCGGCAGGCCGCCGAGACGGTCATCGAGCGGGACGCCGAGATCGACGACCTCTACCGGCACGTCGAGGAGCGGGTCTGTGACCTGCTCGCCCGACAGGCGCCGGTCGCCTCCGACCTCCGGGCGATGATCACCGCGCTGCACGTGGCCGCTGATCTGGAGCGGATGGGCGATCTCGCCGAGCACGTGGCGAAGACCGCGCTGCGCCGGCACCCCTCCCCCGCCGTCCCGGCCGAGCTGCGGACTGTCTTCACCGAGATGTCCGAGATCGCCGACCGGATGGCCGTGAAGATCGGTTCGGTGCTGGCGAAGCCCGACGCCGACCTCGCCGGCGAGCTGGACCGCGACGACGACGCCATGGACGAGCTGCACAAGAACCTGTTCGCCGTGCTGCTCGGCGACGACTGGCCGTACGGGGTGGAGACGGCGATCGACGCCACCCTGCTGGGCCGCTTCTACGAGCGCTTCGCCGACCACGCGGTCAACGCTGGCGAGCACGTGATCTACCTGATCACCGGGGAGAGCGCGCCCAGCAGTAACTGACCGAACGGAAGGGGCCCCTCGCCATCGCTCTTCGCGATGACGAGGGGCCCTTTTCTGGTGGCTCAGCGCCCCTGGTTGGCCACCGCCGCGGCGGCTGCCTTCGCAGCGGTCGGGTCGAGGTAGGTGCCGCCCAGAGTGAGCGGGCGCAGCTGCGGGTCGAGGTCGTAGCGCAGCGGGATGCCCGTCGGGATGTTCAGCTTGGCGATCGCCTCGTCGGAGATCTGGTCGAGGTGCTTGACGAGGGCGCGCAGCGAGTTGCCGTGCGCGGCCACCAGCACCGTCCGGCCGGCCAGGATGTCCGGCACGATCGAGTCGTACCAGTAGGGCAGCATCCGGTCGACGACGTCCTTGAGGCACTCGGTGCGGGGCATCAGCTCGGTCGGCAGCAGCGCGTAGCGCGGGTCACCCACCTGCGACCACTCGTCGTTGTCGTCGATGGGCGGCGGTGGCGTGTCGTACGACCGGCGCCAGAGCATGAACTGCTCCTCGCCGTACTCGTCGAGGGTCTGCTTCTTGTTCTTGCCCTGCAGGGCGCCGTAGTGACGCTCGTTGAGCCGCCACGACCGGCGCACAGCGATCCAGTGCCGGTCGGCGGCGTTGAGCGCCAGCTCGGCGGTGCGGATCGCACGGCGCATCACGCTGGTGTGCACAACGTCCGGCAGCAGGCTGTGCTCGCGCATCAACTCGCCGCCGCGCCGCGCCTCGCCCTCGCCCTTCTCGGTCAGGTCGACGTCCACCCAGCCGGTGAAGAGGTTCTTGGCATTCCAGTCGCTCTCACCGTGTCGCAGCAGGACCAGCGTCCCGACGGTGGGCCCTTCGCTCGCAGTCATGCGGATCATCCTGCCTCAACCGCCCGACGGACACGCGGGCAGCCGTCGTGACGACCACCACGTGAAAAAGCTGATGACCAGCGGATCCGGCCGCCACTAGGGTTGTAAGGCACGCCAGTCACATCGGTCATTACTTGCAAGCGGGGCGCCATATGCGGACGATGCGGAGTTGGTTCCGGGACACCACCGGCGGCCTACCGACCACCTTCTGGTACCTGTGGTCCGGCACCCTGATCAACCGACTCGGCTCGTTCGTCCTCGTCTTCCTCGCCATCTACCTGACCCAGGAACGTGGCTTCTCGGCCTCGCAGGCCGGCCTGGTGATCGGCCTCTGGGGTGTCGGCGGGGCGTTCGGCACAACAGCCGGCGGCACTCTGGCCGACCGGTGGGGCCGCCGGCCGACGCTGCTCACCGCCCACGTGGGCGCGGCGGCCATGATGCTCGGCCTCGGGCTGGCCCGGGATCTCTGGGCGGTGGCGCTGGGCGCGCTGCTGCTCGGCATGTTCGCCGAGGCGGCCCGGCCCGCGTTCGGGGCGATGATGATCGACGTGGTGCCGGCCAAGGACCGGCTGCGCGCCTTCTCGCTCAACTACTGGGCGATCAACCTGGGCTTCGCCTGCGCGGCCGTCCTCGCCGGCCTGGCCGCCCAGGCCGACTACCTGCTGCTGTTCGTGGTCGACGCGGCCACCATGCTGATCACCGCGCTGATCATCTTCAGCAAGGTGCCGGAGACCCGACAGACAGGCCCCGCCACCGCCGCCACGGCGGCAGCGGCTCCGCGCGGCGCGCTGCGCACGATCCTCACCGACCGGGTCTACCTCGGCTTCGTGGCACTCAACCTGTTCGCCGCGCTGGTGTTCCTCCAACACATCTCGATGCTGCCGATCGCGATGGGCGACGACGGCCTGAGCCCCGCCACCTACGGCTCGGTGATCGCGCTCAACGGCATCCTCATCGTGGTCGGCCAACTCTTCGTGCCCCGACTGATCCGGGGTCGGAGCCGCTCGCACGTGCTCGCGCTGGCGTCCGTGGTGATGGGCGTGGGGTTCGGGCTGACCGCGTTCGCCGGCACCCCCTGGTTCTACGGGCTGACAGTGCTGATCTGGACGGTCGGCGAGATGCTGAACTCGCCCTCCAACTCCACGCTGATCGCCGAGCTCTCCCCGGCCGAGCTGCGCGGTCGCTACCAGGGCGTGTTCTCCCTCTCGTGGCAGATCGCCGGGGCCAGCGCGCCGATCCTCGGTGGCCTGGTGCGCGAGCACGCTGGCAACGACATTCTCTGGTACGGCTGCGCCGCGCTCGGCCTCCTGACCGCGGTGGCCCACCTGGTGTCGGGGCCGGCCCGGGAACGGCGTGCGGCCGCGCTGCGCCGCTCCGGTGAGGCACTGGCACCGGCCACCGCGTCCCGTGCCCCACAGCCCGCCGAGGCGTAATGAGTGGCGCGGCCGTGCCGGAGTTCCTACTGTGCAGTGGAAACAGTTAACAACCTGAACTGTCGGGAGGTCGGGTGCACGCCCTGCGGCGCTGGTGGCATGACACCGCAGGCGGACTACCCGCCACCTTCTGGTACCTCTGGGCCGGCCTGCTGATCAACCGGGCCGGCGCGTTCGCCATGCTGTTCCTCTCGCTCTACCTCACCGACGTACGCGGCGCGAGCGAAGGGCTGGCCGGCACCGTGGTCGGCGCGTACGGGGCCGGCGGGGCGGCCGGCGTGCTGCTCGGCGGGGTGCTCGCCGACCGGTGGGGACGCCGGGCGACCCTGCTCGCCGCGCACCTGGCCACTGTCGGCCTGATGGTGGCGCTCGCCTTCACCCGACCCCTGCTGCTGATCGCGGTGCTCTCCGCGCTGATCGGCGTGGTCCACTCGATGCCCAGCCCGGCGTTCGTGGCGGCGATCGTCGACGTGGTGCCCGCCGAGCGTCGCTCGCGGGCGTTCAACCTTCAGTTCTGGGCGTTCAACCTGGGCATGGCGGTCGCCTCTCTGCTCGCCGGAGTCCTGGCCGAGGCCAGCTTCACCGCACTGTTCCTGGTCGACGCGGGCGCCACCCTGACCGCCGCAGCCGTGATCGCCTGGAAGGTGCCCGAAACCCTGCGGCTGGCCCGGCCAGCGGCCGACCCACCGCCCGCCACAGCGGCACCGAAATCCATCCGGACCCGTCGGCCGGGACTGCACACCGCGCTCACCGACCGCACCTTCCTGGTGTTCGTCGGGCTCACCTTCGTGCTGGCCGTACTCACCATGCAGACGTCGACCATCATGCCGCTGGCCATGCGCGCGGACGGCCTGGGCCCATCGGCGTACGGGCTGGTGGTGGCGCTCGGCGGCGCGCTGATCGTGGTCGGGCAGTTGTTCGTGCCCCGGCTGATCGACCGGCACCGCAAGGACGTCGTGCTGGCCGCCTCCACGGCGCTTCTCGCGCTCGGTTTCGGAGCGCTCGCCATCGCCGACGAACTGGCCATCTACCTGGGTGCCGCAGTGGTCTGGACGGTCGGCTCGATGCTCGCCGCCCCGCCCAACGCGCAGATCAACGCGGACCTGGCGCCACCGCAGCTACGAGCGCGCTACCAGTCGGTCTTCTACCTGACGTTCCCAGCCGCGGCGTTCGTCGCACCCACCCTCGGCGGGGTGAGTCTCCAGCACCTCGGCGACCGGCACTGGCTGATCGTGGGCGGGCTGGGCCTGCTGGCCGCGCTCGGGCACCTGCTCGCCGGACCACCCCGGGAGCGGCACGTCGCCGCGCTGCGCCGGGTTGTCGACCCGGGGCCGGCAACCCCCGCAGACCGCGTACCGACCGGATAACCGACGCAAAGCGCCCACCACGTCCCTGAGAGGTCGTGGTGGGCGCCCGCCGGCGGGGCCGGCGGCGGCGGGCAACACTCACCCCCGTAAGCATCGCCCGCTCACGCCGCCGGTCCAAACAGGTGGGAACCGTCCCCCAACGGTTATTCCACCCGTCCCCTCGCGCCTCGTCTGGTGCGCGGATCTGATCGATCCGCCGCTCCCCCGAACGTTTCCAAACGTGGCGCGGTGCAATAAAGCTAGTTCGCCCGGATTCTGGATTCAACCCAGAACGGCTGTCTCGCCGGTCACAACTGGCGAGTATCCGCTGCTCCGGCCTCGTCCGTTGGCAACAGCCGGGTACCCGTCGGCCATTCCCGCAAACACCTCAACCGTCTTCCCGATCAGGTGACTCGGTCCGGAAGAAGTTGCTCTGCCGGCCGTCCCGCAACTGTTCCTGATAAATCAGGTTCAGCCGCCGCAGGTCAAACGTGTAGAACCACTCATCCCAGGTGATCTCGCGAATCCGGCTGCTTTCCCGGTATCCGGGAATGTTGAAGGTCAACACACCCGCCCGGCCATCCCGCTCGGTGCCCGCGATGGTCGCCGGCTTCGCCCCGCGCTCCTGGGCCCAGCGCTGGATCACCTCATGGTTCGCCGTGATCAAACTCCGCCCCGGCCGCTCCGGCCGATCCGCGATCGACGAGATCACCTGCGAACTGCGGACCGACCGACCCGTACCCCGTCCGGTCCGGATCCCGCCGGCCGCCGTCCCGCCACCGGTCGACGGCGTCAACGTGCGCTTGGCCGCCGCGCTCTTGGCCGGTGCCGTGCGCTTCGCTGTGGTGCGCTTCGCCGCCGCGCTCTTGGCCGGTGCCGTGCGCTTCGCCGTCGTGCGCTTGGCCGCCGCGCTCTTGGCCGGCGTCGCGCGCTTCGCCGCCGGTCGCGCCGGTGCCTTCTTCGCCGGCGCCTTCCGCGCGGGCGCCGTACGCGCCGTCGCTGTCTTACGGGCCGCCGTGGTCTTCCGCGCTGCGGCGGTCTTCCGGGCGGCGGTGGTCCTGCTCGCGGCCGTGCTCTTGCGGGCGGCCGTCGACGTCGCCGCTGTGGTCTTCTTCGCGGCGGTCGCCTTCTTCGCCGGCGCCCTCTTGGCCGCCGCCGTCGACTTCCGCCCGGCGGTCGCCTTCGTTGCGGCGGCCCGCTTCGCGGGCGCGCTCTTGTTCGCCGGCGCGGCCTTCGCGCGGCTCGACGCCGGCCTGGCCGCCGACTTCTTGGTGGCGGCGGCACGACCCGCCGACGCCCTGGTGCCGGCGGCCCGGCCCGACGGGCCGGTGCTGCTCCGACCCGCGCCGGCCCGCATCGAGCGCACCAGCTGTTTCACCAGCTCGGGCTTGCGCAGTGCGGAGATCCCGGAGACCCCGCGTTTACGCAGCTGCCCGCGGATGTCGTCCACCCGCATCCGGGAAATCTCCGACTCGGAGACTCTGGGCGTACCCGGCGTCTGGTTGCCGGCCTGTCGCTTCGTCCTGGTCGCAGTCGCGCCGCGACCTGAGCTGTTCCGCTGAGCCATGGGACGCTCCGCTCCTTGGCACTCCGTCATCGGCGCGCGGGGGTCCCTCGCCGCACCGCGCGGTGCGGCATACCCGTCAGGAGCACTCCGAACCACAGTCAACTCGCCATGCTCGTGCTGGAGCCAGGATCGAGTGGCATCGCCGCGTCGGTGGGTCAGGTTGGGTCGGGGCCGGCGCCGGAGGGCTCGAAGAGGTGGGCGAAGGCGGCCAGGTTGGCTGTCGACTCGCCCCGCTTCACCCGCCACTCGTACTCGCGCCGGATCGAACTGCCGAAGCCGATCTCCAGCATCGTGTCGAACGACTCGTCGGCGTACGTGAGCACAGCGCCGAACAGGCGGTCCAACTCGTCGGCGTCCACGCCGGCCGGGTTGACCCGACCGGTCAGGTACACGTCGCCAACCGCGTCTGTGGAGAAGGAGACGCCGTACATCCGGGCGTTGCGCTGCAACAGCCAGGCCCACAACTCCTCGCGGCGCTCGTCCGGCTGGCGCATCACGAACGCCTCGATCCGCAGCGCGTGCTCGCCGACGATCAGGTTGCAGATCGTCTTGAGCTTGTGGGTGCCCGGCAGCGTCACCGCGTACGAGCCGGGGCCGGTCGACTCCCAGGCCAGGTCCCGCTCGGCGCAGACCGACTCGATCAGGGTCGCAAGATCGCTCTTCGGGCTCACCGGACCCACTCTACGACCGACCCGGCTCGCGCACCGGGTGACAACGGGCCGCGGATCACCAGGAGCAGGAGAGCGCCGGGTCACCCGCCAGGTCGGCCGCGAGCCGGGCGCGGTGCCCGGCGATCGCCTCGCCGTAGACCCCGAGCAGGCCGGCGACCGTGCGGTCCCAGGAGAAGTGCCGGGCGTGCTGCTCGGCACCTCGGGCCAGCACCGACCGCAGCGCCCGGTTCGGCAGCAGGCCGCCCATCGCACGGGCCCAGTCCACCGGGTCGTGCCCGTCGATCAGTACGCCACTGACCTGGTCCCGGACGGCGGTGACCAGCCCTCCGACGGCGGCGGCCAGCACCGGCGTACCGCAGGCCTGCGCCTCCAGGGCGACCAGCCCGAACGACTCGTTGTGCGACGGCACCGCGACCAGGTCCGCCGCCCGGTACAGGGCCGGAAGGTCGTCCCCGGTGAGCGGCGGCAGGAACCGCACCCCGTCGCTGACCCCGAGTCTGGCGGCCAACTCGATCAGGGCGGTCGGCCGGTCCAGCCCACTGCCGCTGGGCCCGCCGCAGATCACCACTGTCACCTTGTCGGCCAGCGCCGGGTCGCGCTCCCGCAATGCGGCGATCGCGCGGATCAGCACGTCGGGGGCCTTGAGAGGCTGGATCCGACCGACGAAGGCAACCACGTACCCGTCGACTGGAAGCCCCAGCCGGCGACGGGCCTGGCGGGCGGCCGCGGACCTGTCACCCGGCGCGGGCCGGAACCGGGCGAGGTCGACGCCCGGCTGCACGACGGACACCCGGGTCGGGTCGGCGTCGTACCGGTCGAGCAGGTCGCTGGCCTCGACCCGGGTGTTGGCGACCAGCCGGTCCGCCTCGGCGACGACCTGCTCCTCGCCAATGACCCGGGCCTTGGGCTCCGGCCGGTCACCGGCCGCGAGCTGGGCGTTCTTGACCTTCGCCAGGGTGTGCGCGGTGTGCACCAGCGGCACCCCCCAACGCTCCTTGGCCAGCCAACCGACCTGGCCGGAGAGCCAGTAGTGGGAGTGGATCAGGTCGTAGTGGCCGGGCGGGCGGGACGCTTCCGCACGCAGCACCCCGGCCGTGAAGGCGCAGAGCTGACCGGGCAGCTCCTCCTTGGTGAGGCCCTCCAGGGGGCCGGAGGTGATGTGCCGGACCTGCACGCCGGGCGCCATCTCGACCACCGGGGGGAGGTCACCGGAGGTGGCCCGGGTGAAGATCTCCACCTCCACGTTGGCCTCGGCGAGACGCCGGGCGACTTCGAGGATGTAGACGTTCATTCCGCCGGCATCACCCGTGCCGGGCTGGTGCAGCGGGGAGGTGTGTACCGACAGGGTGGCGATGCGGCGCGGCCGAGGCCACGGTCGGGCACCTCGCTGACGCCCGACACCGGTGTGCATTTCCGCCACATCCGCTCCTTCATCACGGTTGATGCCGTCTCGCACGACCGGCGCTTCTCGGTCAACCTGTACGCCGGATGTCATCTTCCCCATCGGGCTTCGGAAATTCCCCAGCGCGGCCCCTCGGCGTGACGGACCTCATCACCGAACGCCCGCCGATGGCTGCCGTACGCCCGGTCGGGGCGGCTCGTACGCCCAGGGTGACAATGTCGGGATGACCTCAGTCGCCATCGTCACCGGAGCATCCAGCGGGATCGGCGCGGCCACCGCCCGCCGGCTCGCCGCCGAGGGCTTCCACGTGCTCGCCGCCGCCCGTCGCGCCGAACGGCTCACCGACCTGGTCGCCGAGATCACCGCCGCCGGCGGGCAGGCCACCGCCGTGACCTGCGACGTCACCTCGGACGAGTCGGTGGCCCGGCTGGCCGAGGCCACCGCCCAGGCACCCGGGCCGGTCACCCTGCTGGTCAACAACGCCGGCGGAGCGCGCGGGTTGGACCCGGTGGAGTCCGGCTCGGTCGCCGACTGGCAGTGGATGTACGACGTGAACGTGCTCGGCACCCTGCGGGTCACCCAGGCGCTGCTGCCGGCGCTGGAAGCATCCGGCTCCGGCACCATCGTGGTGGTCTCCTCCACCGCCGGCCTGACCGTGTACGAGGGCGGGGGCGGCTACACCGCCGCGAAGCACGCGCAGACCGCCATCGCCGGCACGCTGCGCCTGGAGTTGTGTGGTCGGCCGCTGCGGGTCATCGAGATCGACCCGGGCATGGTGAAGACCGACGAGTTCGGGCTGGTCCGCTTCGAGGGCGACGCGGAACGGGCCGCCGCCGTCTACGCCGGGGTGCCGGGGCCGCTGGTCGCCGAGGACGTCGCCGACTGCATCGCCTGGTGCGCCACCCGCCCCGAGCACGTCAACATCGACCGGCTGGTGGTCCGGCCCCGGGCACAGGCCGCCCAGCACAAGGTGCACCGGGTCTAGGGAGAAGTGAGCCGGGTTTTCGAGCCCCGCAGTCGCGAACGGAGATTGGCCCGGAGGTCGACATGAGCCCTGCGGCGCGGCGCCGGCCGGTCGGCGTGGTCACCCGCGGCACGACGAACCCGAACCGGCTCCGTCGGGTGGACAACTGGATCGTCGCCACCTGCGCCGACCGGCTGTTGGCGGCGGACGACCCCCTGGTGGTCGACCTCGGCTACGGCGCCACCCCGGTGACCGCTGTGGAGTTGCGCGCTCGACTGGCGGCCGGGGTTCGTCCGGACGTACGGCTGGTCGGGTTGGAGATCGACGCGGCCCGGGTGGCGGCCGCGGCCCCGGCCGCCGACCCTCCCGGATTGACGTTCGCCCGGGGTGGGTTCGAGTTGGCCGGGCTCCGGCCGGTGCTGGTCCGCGCGTTCAACGTGCTGCGACAGTACGACGAGAGCGAGGTGGCCGGAGCCTGGCAGACGATGACCGCCGCGCTCGCGCCCGGCGGAGTGCTCGTCGAGGGCACGTGTGACGAGTTGGGGCGGCTCGCCAGTTGGCTGCTGATCGACGCCGACGGCCCCCGGACGCTGACCCTGGCCGCGAAGCTCACCACGCTGGGCAGCCCCGCCGAGCTGGCCGAGCGGCTGCCCAAGGCGCTGATCCACCGCAACGTTCCCGGTGAGCCGGTGCACGCGCTGATTCGCGCCCTGGACGACGCCTGGCAGGCCGCCGCCCCGTACGCCACCTTCGGCCCCCGCCAACGCTGGCTGCACGCGGTGACCCGTCTCCGCGAAACCGGCTGGCCCGTCCACGACAACCCCACCCGCTGGCGTCAGGGCGAGCTGACCCTCACCTGGCCCCTCCCCTGACCCCGCAGGGTCAGAGGGCGCAGTTGATGAGGACTGGTTCGGGGTGCAGGGTTACGCCGAAGCGGGCGTGGACCTGATCGCGGATGGCGCGGGCCAGGGTGAGCAGGTCGCTGGTGTGGGCGGTGCCGCTGCGGTTGGTCAGGGCCAGAGTGTGCTTGCTGGAGATGGACACCCCACCCTCGCCGGGGTGTCCCTTGGCGAAGCCGGCCTTGTCGATCAGCCAGGCGGCGCTCACCTTGACCAGACCGTCCGCCCCCGGCCAGGCGGGCGGGTCGCCCAGCTCGGCGGAGCGTTCCAGGAGTTGTTCGTATGTCGCGCGGTCGAGCACCGGGTTGGTGAAGAAGGAGCCGACCGAGCGAGTGTCCGGGTCGTTGGGGTCGAGCACCATCCCCTTGCCCGCCCGCAGCCGCAGCACCACCGCTCGGGCGTCGGCCAGCGGCACCTGGTCGCCCACCTCGACACCGAGGGCTCGGGCCAGCTCCGCGTAGCGCACCGGCCCGGAGAGCGGAGACCTGGCGAGTCGGAAGTCGACGGAGAGCACCACCCAGCGGTCCACGTACTTGAAGATGCTGCCCCGGTAGGCGAAGCCGCAGTCCGCGGCGGGGATGACCTGACGGGTGCCCTCGACCCGGTCGTACACCTCGACGCCGGTGATCGTCTCGGCGACCTCCTGGCCGTACGCGCCGACGTTCTGGATCGGGGTGGCACCGGTCGAGCCGGGGATGCCAGAGAGGCATTCCAGCCCGGCCCAGCCGTTGGCGACCGTGGCGGCGACCAGGTCGTCCCACGGCTCGCCGGCGTCGACCCGTACGGTGACCGAGGTGGCGTCCTCGGCGATGACCCGCATGCCACGGGAGCGCACCAGCACGACGGTGCCGGGGAAGCCGGCGTCGCCGATCACCACGTTGCTGCCCCCGGCCAGGATCAGGACCGGCTCCACCGCGGCGCGTACCGCCTGGACGAGTTCGTCGGCACTGCCGGCGGCCACGATCCGCTCAGCCGGCCCACCCGTTCGGAGGGTGGTGTAGCCGGCGAGTGGACCGGGGATGGCACGATCGGCGTCGGTTGTCGGCTGGGCGGAGGCGTCTGGCACGCCCTTCACCTTAGGCTGACAAGTAGCCGTGGCACCCACTGGTCGCCCGGCACCCCCGGGAGGATGGCGATGAGCAGACTGCAGGGCAGCAAGGATTTCTGGATCGGGGCGCTCCGGACGGAGGGTCCGGCTTTCGCGGCAGCGGTGGCCGAGGCGCCGCCGGAGACACCGGTGCTGTCCTGTCCGGGCTGGACGGTCAACGACGTCACACTGCACATGGCCGGCATCTACCACTGGGTTTCGTCGTTCGCCGGTTCCGGCCAGACCAGCCAGCCGCCTCGGCGGGAGAAGATCGAGGCCGACCCGGGTGTGAACGCGCTCCAGCTGTGGCAGCAGGGTTACGACCGGGTGATGACCCTTTTCGACGGGATGGACCCGGAGGCACCGGCGTGGAACTGGGCCCCGCAGCCGAAGAAGGCCGGTTTCTGGCCGCGTCGGATGGCGCACGAGACGGCCGTGCACCGCTGGGACGCCCAGCTCGCCATCGGGGCTGGTGATCCGGTCGAGGCGAAACTCGCGGCCGACGGGGTGAGTGAGGTGCTGGACACCTGGCTGCCGGCGGGCCGGCGGCAGGTGCCGGGTGACTGGCACGGGGTGGTGCAGCTCTGCGCGACCGACACGGCCCAGGAGTGGTATCTGCGGCTGCGCGGCGAGGGGGTGGCGCTGCTCGACACCGCTACCATCTTCGACCACGACGATCACCACGCCCGCGCCCAGGTCAGCGGCACCGCGAGCGACCTGCTGCTGGCGCTCTGGGGGCGGGTGAGCTTCGAGACGCTGGACGTCGTCGGTGACCGCACCCTGTTGGACGGTCTGCGCACCGGCTGACCGACCCACCACGAACGAGGGCGTCACCCCGGCGGGGGTGGCGCCCTCGTCGGTGTTCGGCGCACTGGGCGCGCTGTGCTCCGGTGGCCGTCCATCACGGGACCACAACGCTGAGAGAGCGCTCTCTTGACAGCGGGTTGACGACCCACCACCCTGTCGTGAGAGCGCTCTCTTAGCCATCTGCCATCACCCGCCCGCCTTGAGAGAGGTCGATAAACCATGGCTGTCTTCCCGCGCCGCCGCCTCGCCGCGGTGGCCCTCGCCGCCGCCACCGCCCTGCTCGTCACCGCTGGCTGCGGCGGCAGTGACGAGCCGGGCGACGGACCGGTCACCCTGACCGTCGACGTCTTCGGCCAGTTCGGCTACGAGCAGCTCTACCAGGAGTACATGACCGCCAACCCCGGCGTGAAGATCGTCGAGCGCGGCACCGGCACCAACCTCGACGAGTACTCGCCGAAGCTCACGCAGTGGCTAGCCGCGGGCCGGGGCGCCGGCGACGTGGTGGCCATCGAGGAGGGTCTGCTGGTCGAGTACAAGGCCAATCCGGCGAACTTCGTCAACCTGCTGGACCACGGCGCCGCCGACCTCAAGGGCAACTTCCTGGAGTGGAAGTGGAACGCCGGTCTGACCGCCGATGGCAAGCAGCTCATCGGCCTCGGCACCGACGTCGGCGGGATCGCCATCTGCTACCGCAAGGACCTCTTCCAGAAGGCCGGCCTGCCCACCGAACGGGACGCGGTCTCGAAGCTCTGGCCCACCTGGCCGGACTACATCGCCACCGGCGAGCGGTTCACCGCGGCGAAGACCGGCGCGTCCTTCCTCGACGGGGCGACCAACACCTTCAACACCATCCTGCTGCAGACCGCCGGCAACACGACCGGCTACAGCTACTACGACACCAGCGAGAAGCTGGTCGTCGACAGCAACCCGGCCGTGCGGCAGGCCTACGACACCACTATGGACATCATCGACTCGGGCCTCTCCGGCAAGTACGGCTCCTGGTCGGAGGAGTGGGTGTCCGCCTTCAAGCAGTCGAAGTTCGCCACCATCGCCTGCCCCGCCTGGATGACCGGCGTCATCGAGGCCAACGCCGGCGCTGACGCACAGGGCAAGTGGGACATCGCCCGAGTGCCGGGCAACGGCGGCAACTGGGGCGGATCGCACCTCGCCGTTCCCAAGCAGAGCAAGCACCAGGCCGAGGCGATCAAGCTAGCCAAGTTCCTGACCAGCGCCAAGGGGCAGATCGGGGCGTTCAAGGCCAAGGGTCCGCTGCCCTCCTCGCCGCAGGCGCTCGACGACCCGGCGATCACCGGCGCGACCAACGCGTACTTCTCGGGGGCACCGGTCGGCGCCATCTTCGGCACCGGCGCGAAGAGCCTGAAGCCGGTCTACATGGGCCCGAAGAACCAGGCCGTACGGACCGAGGTGGAGAACGCCGTACGGACCGTGGAGCTGGGTCAGCGCAACCCCGCGCAGGGCTGGACCGACGCGGTGACCAACGCGAAGAAGGCCGCCGCCAAGTAGCCCCGAGCGAGCGTGCGGGCGGGCCTCGGAAGCAGAGGTCCCGCCCGCACGACGGAAAGGAGTCCTCGGGCATGACCGTCCAGCTCGACGCCCGTCCGCCGGCCACACCGGCAAGCGGTAACCCCCGCCAATCCTCGGGTCGGCTCAGTCGATTCGACACCCGCTTCTCGCCGTACCTCTACATCGCCCCGTTCTTCCTGATCTTCGGCATCTTCGGGGCGTACCCGCTGGCTTACACCTTCTGGGTGTCGCTGCACGACTGGGACCTGCTCGGCGCCGACCACCCCTTCGTCGGGGCGGAGAACTACACCCGGCTGCTCGCCGACACCGACTTCTGGCACGCGCTTGTCAACACGCTGGGCATCTTCGTGATCTCCACGGTGCCGCAGTTGCTCGCCGCGCTCTGGCTGGCCAACCTGCTCAACCGCGGCCTGCGGGCACGCACCGGTTGGCGGATGGCGGTGCTCGTCCCCAACGTCACGTCCACCGCCGCGGTGGCGATCGTGTTCGGGGTGCTCTTCGGCCGCGAGTTCGGCATGATCAACTGGCTGCTCGACCTGGTCGGGATGGATCCGATCGGCTGGAAGTCCAACCGGCTGGCCTCCTGGGTGGCCATCTCCGCCATGGTCGACTGGCGGTGGACCGGCTACAACGCGCTGATCCTGCTGGCCGCCATGCAGGCCATCCCCCGCGACCTGTACGAGGCGGCGGCGATCGACGGCGCCAACCGGGCCCGACAGTTCTGGTCGGTCACCGTGCCGCTACTCAAACCGACGATCATCTTCTGCACCATCATCGCCACCATCGGCGGCCTGCAACTCTTCACCGAGCCCCGGATGTTCCACTCCGGCACCAACCCGATCCGGGGCGGACCGCTGCGCGAGTCGCAGACCCTGACCATGTACATGTTCGAGAACGCCTTCGCCCCGCACTACAACTTCGGGTACGGCTCGGCCGTGGCCTGGCTGCTCTTCGCGCTCATCGCGATCGTCGCGGCGGTCAACGTTCTGATCCTGCGCCGACTCGGCGGCGGGAACCGACCGCAGAAGGGAGCGGCGCGATGAGCCGGCTCTGGCGGGCCAGCCCGCTCACCTACCTCGCCCTGGTCGTCGCCGCCGGCCTGTCGGTCTTCCCGATCTGGTGGATGTTCGTCGTCGCCAGCCGCAGCAACGACGCGATGGGCCAACTGCCACCCCCGGTCACTCCCGGCGGCAACCTGGGCGCGAACATCGCCCGCCTGTTCGACAACACCGACGCGTACTTCCTGACCGGCCTGATCAACTCGGCGATCGTGGCCACCACGGTAACCGTCTCCGTGGTGTTCTTCTCCAGCCTGGCCGGGTTCGCCTTCGCCAAGCTCAGGTTCCGTGGCCGCAACGCCATGCTGCTGGTGATCATCGCGACCATGATGGTGCCGACGCAGCTCGGCGTGATCCCGCTCTACCTGCTCATGACCAAGCTGCACTGGAACGACCGGCTGCCCGCGGTCATCGTCCCCGTGCTGGTCACCGGGTTCGGGGTGTTCATGATGCGGCAGTACGCCGGCCAGGCCATCAGCGACGAACTGATCGAGGCCGCCCGGATGGACGGCTGTGGCACCGCCCGGATCTGGTGGCACGTCGTGGTGCCCGCCCTGCGTCCCGCCGCCGCAGTCCTCGGTCTGCTCACCTTCATGACCACCTGGAACGACTTCCTCTGGCCGTACGCTGTATTGAACGATCCGGCGAATCCGACAGTGCAGCTGTCCCTACGAGCACTGTCGGACGGGTATTACCAGGACATGTCGCAGGTGTTCACCGGAACGGCCATCGCGACGCTGCCCCTGCTACTGGTCTTCGTGTTGTTCGGCCGGCAGATCATCGGCGGAATCATGGAAGGTGCGGTCAAGGCGTGAACGAGCGGAGCGAGCCAACCAACCGGTCCAGCAACGAGATCCGGTTTCCCGAACACTTCCTCTGGGGGGCGGCCACCGCCGCGTACCAGATTGAGGGTGCGGCCCGCGACGACGGTCGCGGTCCGTCCATCTGGGACACCTTCAGCCGTACGCCGGGCAAGGTTTACCAGGGCCACACCGGCGACGTCGCCTGCGACCACTACCACCGGTACGCCGACGACGTGGCGCTGATGGCCGAGCTGGGCCTGCGGGCGTACCGGTTCTCGGTCGCCTGGCCGCGAATCCAACCCGACGGCACCGGCCCGGCCAACCCCCGTGGGCTGGACTTCTACGATCGGCTCACCGACACGCTGCTCGACCGGGGAATCGACCCGATCGTCACCCTCTACCACTGGGATCTGCCGCAGGCCCTGGGTGACCGGGGTGGCTGGACCAACCGGGACACCGCCGAACACTTCGCCACCTACGCCACCGCGGTGTACGCCCGCCTCGGCGACCGGATCGACGTGTGGACCACGCTCAACGAGCCGTGGTGCTCGGCCTACCTCGGTTACGCCAACGGCCTGCACGCTCCGGGCGAGCAGGATCCGGCGGCGGCCTTCACCGCCGTACACCATCTGCTGTTGGGGCACGGCCTGGCGGCGCGGGCGTTGCGGGCGGCCGGCGCGCGCAGCGTGGGCATCACAGTCAACCCGGCCGACGTACGCCCGGCCGACCCGCAGAGCGCGGCCGACGCCGCCGCGGTCCGCCTGGTCGACGGCCTACACAACCGGATCTTCCTCGACCCGCTGCTGGCCGGCGGCTACCCGGACGACGTCCGGGAGCACGTGGCCCGGATCGTCGAACCGACGTTCATCCGCGACGGCGACGAGAAGGTGATCGCCGCCCCGATCGACCTGCTCGGCATCAACTACTACGCCCCGAGTTACGTGGCCGGTCGGCCCGACGGCGCCGGCAACGGCGCGTATCCGGGCACCGAGGGCGCTGTGCACTTCCTGCCGCCGGCCGGACCGCTCACCGACATGGGTTGGATGATCGAACCGGCCGGGCTCACCCGGCTGCTGGAGCGGATCGCCGCCGACTACCCCGGAGTGCCGCTGCTGATCACCGAGAACGGTGCGGCGTTCCCCGACAAGCCCGGCGCCGACTCGCCCGACGGGCCGACGCAGGTGATCGACGCCGATCGCATCGCCTACCTCGACGGGCATCTCCGTGCGGCGCACGAGGCGATCTCCCGGGGCGTGGACCTGCGCGGTTATCTCGTATGGTCATTCCTGGACAACTTCGAGTGGGCGGAGGGTTACCGCAAGCGGTTCGGGATCGTGCACGTCGACTACCTGACCCAGCGGCGCACACCGAAGGCCAGCGCCCGGTGGTACCAGGAGGTGATCTCCCGGAACGGGCTGTGACGAGCGGGGGGAAAGCGCGATGACGACGGCGCAGCGGCCGACGCTCGAAGCGGTGGCAGCGCGGGCCGGAGTGTCCCGCGCCACTGTTTCCCGGGTGGTCAACGGCTCCACCACCGTTGCCGAACCGATCCGCGAGGCGGTCGCCCGGGCGGTCGCCGAGCTGGGGTACGTCCCCAACCTGGCGGCCCGCAGCCTGGTCACCCAGCGCACCGACTCGATCGCCCTGGTCATGCCGGAGGCGGCCACCCGGGTCTTCTCCGACGACCAGGTCTTCCCCGGCATCATCCGGGGCGTCAGCCAGGAGCTGGAGGCGGCCGACAAGCAACTGGTGCTGATGCTCGCCGGCTCGCCGGCCGGGCACCACCGGGTCGAGCGGTACACCACCGGCCGGCACGTCGACGGCGTGCTCTTCGCGTCGCTGCACGGTGCCGACCCGCTGCCCGGCACGCTTGCCCGACTCGGCATCCCGGTGGTGGTCAGCGGCCGCCCGCTCGGCGACGTGCCCGTCCCGTACGTCGACGTCGACCACGTGGCCGGGGTGACCGCGGCCGTCCGGCACATGATCGACAGCGGTCGTCGACGGATCGCGACCATCGCCGGGCCACAGGACATGGTCGCCGGGATCGAACGGCTCAGCGGTTACCGCAGCACTGTCGCCGACGCGGGGCTGCCCGAGCTGATCGCCATCGGTGACTTCACCCGGGAATCCGGGTCGGCGGCGATGCGCCGCCTGCTCGCCGAGCATCCCGACCTCGACGGCGTCTTCGCCGCCTCCGACCTGATGGCGCACGCCGCCCTGCGGACGCTGCGCGAGGCAGGTCGGCGGGTGCCCGACGACGTGGCGGTGGTCGGCTTCGACGACATCGAGACCGCCGCCTACACCGAGCCGCCGCTGACCACCGTCCGGCAGCCGATCGTGGAACTCGGCCGCCGGATGACCCGCCAACTGCTCCGGCTGGCCGCCGGGGAGAGCATCGAGCAGGCGGTCATGCTCCCCACCGAGCTGATCCGCCGCGCCTCGGCGTAGCCGGGGGCCCTCCTCTACGAGGAGAGCCCCCGGGACCCGCTAGCAGTTCCGGGTCCGATGCCCGTGCTGGCCGATCAGCCTTCCGCGTCCCGGCGGCGGCGCACCGCGATCAACGTGGCGCCGAGCGCCACCGCACCGATGCCGAGGATGGCCATCGGAATCAACCCACTGCCCGCCGACGTACCGGTGATCGGCAGGTGGCTCTTCGTCGGGGTCGCCGTGGGCGGCGTGGTGGGCGGCGGCGTGGTGGGCGGCGGCGTGGTGGGCGGCGGCGTGGTGGGTTGACCGCTGGCGGCACAGGTATGGGTCAGCACGAAGAACTCCGCCGTACCGGTGATCACCGCGGTGGCGTCGGTCAGTGTCCAGCCGGCGGGCAGCCGGATCCACGCCTTGCTGGTGCCCATGTCGTTGACGATCGCCCCACCGTCGGTGGGGATCGTCCGGGTCACGGTGCCGTCGTTCGGGATGCTCCAGGTGCCGGTGACCGTGACGAACTGACCGGAGGTCGCCGGGTTGCCCGGCAGGTTGAACACCCACACGTCCTGGTCCGGGAACGGCCCACCGCCGAGGTTCGGGTCGCAGTTCTGAGTGAACGCGGCCGCGGTGGTGGGCACGTTGCCCGGGTTGATGTCGATGTTGCTGACCTGAGGCGGTGGCTGGGTCGGATCGGTCGGCTGGGCGAGCGCCGCGCCTGCCGTCCCGACCAGGATCGCGCCAGCTGTGGCACCGGTAGCGACGAGTTTGACGAGTAGTCCTCTCACATTTCCCCTGGTCTGCTTCGCGTCACTCGCAGACCTGTTCATTGCTTTTTCCGCCGCCAGCGCAGGTGTGCAGCGTTAATTCGTCGACCGGGAGCCCGATCGTCATTAGCCTCGCCGACATGCCGGATCATGTCGCGCTTCTGCACGTCCCCGCCCTGTCCGATGTCGCCGAGTACGCGTACGCGGCCACCGTCGAGTCGCCTGCCGGGTTGGTGTTCACCGCCGGGGCGTGCCCGCTGGACGCCGAGGGGCGCACCGTCGCGCCGGGCGATCACGCCGGGCAGGCCCGGCAGGTGATGACGAACCTGGAGACCGCTCTCGACGCGGCCGGCGCGCGGCTGACCGACGTCGTCAAGACCACTGTCTACGTGGCGTCGTCGCAGCAGAAGGACCTGGTGACCGTCTGGGAGGTGGTGCGGGACTTCTTCGGCGACCATGATCCGCCCAGCACGTTGCTCGGGGTGGCCGTGCTCGGCTACACCGACCAGCTCGTCGAGGTCGAGGCCGTCGCCGCCGTACGGATGGGGGCCTGACATGCGTATTCGGGTGGCGCAGCCGGACGACGCTGCGGGCGTGGTGGCCCTGCGGGCGATCGTCTACCCGTACCAGGTGCGGGGGGTCGAGTCGACCCGGAAAATGATCGCCGAACCGGTACCGGGCAGGGACTGGGTCGCCTTCGTGGCCGAGGTCGATGCCCAGGTCGTCGGTTGGGTGACGGCCCAACGCAACGCCTCGACCTCGACGGCGAACTTCGGTGACATCACCCTCCTGCACGTCCACCCCGAGCACCGGCGGCGCGGCATCGGCACCGCGCTGCTGACGACCGCGACCGGTCACCTCGCCCCGCTGGGGGTCCGCCGGCTCCGCGCCTTCGCCCAGCCGGACGCGCTGCCGTTCGCCCGTCGGCACGGCTACGAGCCCAGTCGCGAGCTGCGCTTCTCTGCGCTCGAATTGAATCCGGCACCCGCGCTGCCCGACCCGCCCCCGGGCGTACGGCTGCTCCCGATCTCCGACCTCGAC
The DNA here is from genome assembly GCF_007827755.1 of Micromonospora sp. CNZ322. NCBI lineage: Bacteria > Bacillati > Actinomycetota > Actinomycetes > Micromonosporales > Micromonosporaceae > Micromonospora > Micromonospora sp. CNZ322. Next base: position 277,450 of record NZ_VITD01000004.1, on the reverse strand, counting down.
CCGCACCGGCTGTACGCGGCCGACGTGGCCGCAGCCGCCGACGAGCCGGGCGACGTGCCGGTCGACTCGATCAGCTACGAGAGCTGGCAGTACGACGTCTGGGACAACCTCGGTCTGGACAAGACGGCGAGCATCGCCGCCGAAGTCGATGGTGAGGTCGCCGCCTTCAGCCTGGTGAAGCGGGACGGGGACCGGATGTGGTCGGACTTCACCGGCAGTCTCCCGGCGTACCGGGGGCGGGGCCTCGCCCGGCTCACCAAGACGGCCGCGCTGCACCGGGCCGCCGCGAACGGTGTGCGCGTCGCGTACACCTCGAACGACGAGGCGAACGGGCCGATGCTCGCGATCAACACCCGGTTGGGCTACCGCCCGGTGGCAGCCGAGTGGAGCTGCCTGGCCGACCTGACCTGACCGCCAACCACCCCTGGGCCTCCGCGTCCGGCGGGGCGGTGTCGCTCCGGTGAGCGATATACCTCTGAGGCATAGATATGACTCTCAGGCATACGGCTCACCAGCGACACTCCCACCTGAGCGGGTATCGAGGCAGCTACTACCGCCGCCGATGATCAAGCTGGAGGCTCGCCGACCCAGCCCCTAGGTGACGGGGTTGTCGAAGACCTGGCGGGCGACGGCGTGGGTGTCGGCGCCGAAGAGCACCAGCCGGGCCTCGGTGACGGTGGCCGGGGTGGCCGCGCGCAGCACCGCCAGCGCCTGACCGACCGCGTCGTCGACCGGCCACCCGTAGATACCGGCGGAGATCAGCGGAAAGGCCACCGTGGCCGCGCCCACCTCGTCGGCCACCGCGAGGCTGTTGGCGTAGCAGTCGCGCAACAGCGCCGACCGGTCCTCGCTGGCCGACCAGACCGGCCCGACGGTGTGGATCACCCAGCGGGCCGGTAGCTCCCCGGCCGTGGTCGCCACCGCCTGACCGGTGGGCAGACCCCTGCCGTAGCGGGACGCACGCAGCGCCCGGCACTCGGCCAGGATCGCCGGCCCGCCGCGCCGGTGGATGGCACCGTCGACCCCACCGCCGCCGAGCAGGGACGAGTTCGCGGCGTTCACGACGGCGTCCACCCGCTGGGCGGTGATGTCCCCCTCGACCAGGGTGATCTCCATGTCAGCTCTCCTCGATCGGCTGGCCCATCGAGCGACGGGCCAGCAGCGTGGCACCGGCGACCGCGGCCGGCATGATCAGCACGGCGCCGAGCGGAATCAGGAAGCAGAGGAAGACGGCCACTCCGAAGCCGAGCGCTGTGGGTCGGTCGGCCTTCAGGATCGTCCGGCGCTGCGGCAGCCGCATCCCCCGTCGGTAGAAGGGTGCACCGACCAACTCCACGGCGAGGAACCACCCACCCACGGCCGCCCCGATGACCGGGACGACCGTCTGGCCGACCACCGGGATGAAGCCGGCGACGAAGAGCGGGATGCCGACCAGCGCCGTGAGCGCCACCAGGCGTACCGAGTCGGCGAGGCTGCGGCGCAGCGACGACCAGAAGGGCACGTCCACCGCGCCCGGCGTGCCGCCGTACCGCTGCTCGACCTGCTCGGAGATCTTCTCGTAGAACGGGTCGCCGATGACCAGGGTGACAGCGGTGAAGGCGAGCACGCCAAGCAGGCCGCCGAGCCCCAGGAAGGCCAGCCCAGCGATCACCCGGACCAGGCTGCGGCCGGTGCTCGACCAGTCGTCGGCGAACGGGGTGACGAGCGCGGCGAGGTCGTCCACGAAGTACACGAGCGTGGCGAGCGCGGCCAGGAAGAGCACGCCGGAGATCAGCGCCGGCACGATGCCGAGCAGCATCAGCCCCGGGCTGCGGACGTAGAGGCCCAACCCACGCAGGAGCAGCCCCGCCCCGGCGAGGAAGCGTCCGACGACCCCGGTCACCGGGCTGGCGATTCTGCTGGCATCCACGATCGAGCAGCCTAACCAGCCGTGCTCGCATCCGCCGGGCGGAGCGCTAGCAGCGACTTACCACGTACACATCAACCGGTTGACGGACGGCAGTGATCCACCGGGGACGCCGAGGTTCGTCGCCGACCGGTCGATTCGCCGGCGAGCCACCCCGACAACCCTTGAAGGGTACGAAGTCAGCGGCGGCGGAAGGCGGCACGATGTCGGTCATCGAGGTGACCCACCTGAAGAAGCGGTACGGCGACCTGGTGGCGGTGGACGACGTGTCGCTCGCCGTGGAGGCCGGAGAGATCTTCGGCGTCCTCGGTCCGAACGGCGCTGGCAAGACCACCACCGTGGAGTGTGTCGCCGGGCTGCGTGTCCCAGACGGGGGTGGGGTGTCGGTCCTCGGGCTCGACCCCCGCCGGGACGCGGCCCAGCTACGCCAGCGGGTCGGGGTGCAACTCCAGGAGAGTCAACTGCCGGACCGGTTGCGGGTGGCCGAGGCACTGGAGCTGTACGCCTCGTTCTACCGCAACCCGGCCGACCCCGACGAGCTGATCGACAAGCTGGGCCTCGGCGACAAGCGGAACACCGCGTACAAGAAGCTCTCCGGCGGTCAGAAGCAGCGGCTCTCCATCGCGCTGGCCCTGGTGGGTAACCCGGAGATCGCCATCCTCGACGAGCTGACCACCGGGCTGGACCCGCAGGCCCGCCGGGACACCTGGGGCCTCATCGAACAGGTCCGCGACAGCGGGGTGACGATCGTGCTGGTCACCCACTTCATGGAGGAGGCCGAGCGGCTCTGCGACCGGGTCGCGGTGATCGACCGGGGTCGGGTGGTCGCCCTGGACAGCCCGGCGGGCCTGGTGTCGACGGTGGCTCCGGAGCAGCGGATCCGGTTCCGGCCCTCGGCTCCGGTCGACGACCGGCTCCTCACCGATCTGCCCGAGGTGTCCGCCGTGCAGCGAACCGGCAGCCAGGTGGTGGTGACCGGCACCGGTGAGTTGCTGCACGCGGTCACCTCGGTGTTCGCCCGCCACCAGATCGTCGCCGCGGACCTGCGGCTGGAGCAGTCCACCCTCGACGACGCCTTCGTCGAGCTGACCGGGCACCGGCCCGCCAACTGAGAGGGAGCCAGCATGCACGCCTTCCGCAACATCCTGAGAACCGAGGCGCGCCTCTACCTGCGAGACCTGCCGACGCTTCTCACCACGATCGGGCTGCCCACACTGATCCTGGTGGTGCTGGGGCTGATCCCCTCGCTTCGCAAGCCGGATCCGACCTTCGACGGGCAGACCTTCGTCAGCTATTTCGCCCCGTCGCTGCTGGTGGTCACCCTCGCCATGGTCGGGGTGAACACCCTGCCTTCGGTGCTCGCCACCTACCGGGAACGCGGCGTACTGCGTCGGCTGGCGACCACCCCGGCGCACCCGGCGGCCCTGCTCGCCGCCCAACTGGTGCTGGCCCTGGCCGGGATTCTGGCCAGCGCGCTGCTGCTCATCGTGGTCGCCCGGCTGGCGTTCGGGGTGCCGTTCCCCCGGCACCCGCTCGGCTTCACGCTGGCGTTCATCCTCGGCACGGCCGCCCTGCTGTCGCTCGGCCTGCTGGTCGCCGCCGTGGCCCGGACGCCGAAGGCGGCACAGGCCCTGGCCGTGCCGCTGTTCCTGGTCACCATGTTCTTCGGCGGGGTCTACCTGCCCCGGTTCCTGCTCCCGGACGTCGTGGCGCGGATCGGCGACTACACGCCGCCCGGGGTGCAGGCGCTCCTCGACGCCTGGACCGGCACGTCGCCGCAACCGCTGCACCTGGCGATAATGGCGGTGATCGCCGTGTCGGCCGGCGCCGGCGCGGCGAAACTGTTCCGCTGGGAGTGAGCGGAGATGCGATGACCTGCAACGGTGGGCACGACCGTCTGACCAGTTGGCGAGAGCGCGAGGCGGCCCTCTATCGCGTGCTCCCCTTCGGGGGTCTGACCCTGGGCACCCTGCTGGCCCTCGTCGCACCGGCACCCCAGCACCTCGGGGCGCTGCCCACCCTCGCCGTCGCCGTGGCGGCCGGATGCTGGGTCGCCTGGTTCGTCACAGTGCACCCCGGCTGGCAGAGCCGGCGCACGCTGATGGCTGTCTACTACGCCGGCCTGCTCACGTTCGCCGCCGCGCTGGTGGCCGCCAGCCCGTGGTACGGCTTTTTCGCCTGGATCGGCTACATCCACGCCTTTCCGGTGCTGCCCGGGCGCTGGCGGGTCGTCGGCGTGGTCACCACGGCCACCCTCGTCGCCACATCTCAGGGCGGTGGTCTGTCGGTGGCGGTGTCGCACTGGCCGCTCTGGCTGGTGCTGGTGCTGTTCAATCTGGTGGTCGCCGGCTCGGTGACCTGGTTCGCAATGATCGCCGAACAGGAGGACGCCAAACGCAAGCGATTGGTGGCGGAACTCGGCGACGCCAACCGCCAACTCACCGAGACGGCCAGTGAGAACGCCGGGCTGCACGCCCAACTACTCACCCAGGCCCGGGAGGCCGGCGTGCTGGACGAACGGCAACGGATGGCGCGCGAGATCCACGACACCCTGGCGCAGGGGTTGACCGGCATCATCACCCAGTTGGAGGCGGCCGAGCAGACCCGCGACCGGTCCGCCGACTGGCGCCGCCACGTCGACAACGCGCTCGCCCTGGCCCGGGAGAGCCTCACCGAGGCCCGCCGTTCGGTACAGGCGGTCCGTCCGGAACCGTTGGAGACGGCCCGGCTACCGGACGCCCTCGTCGAGCTGGGCGGACGCTGGTCGGCCCTGAACGGGGTACGGGCCGACGTGGCCACCACCGGCACGCCCCGCCCACTGCACCCGGAGGTCGAGGTGACCCTGCTACGGGCCGCCCAGGAGGCGCTGTCCAACGTGGCCCGGCACGCCGCCGCGTCACGGGTCGGGCTGACCCTGTCGTACATGGCGGACGTGGTGACGCTTGACGTCCGTGACGACGGGGCGGGCTTCGACCTCACCGACCAGCCGCTGCCCCGTGAGCCGGGCGGCGGGTACGGTCTGACCGCCATGCGGCAACGGGTGACCCGGGTCGGTGGCGAGTTGGCCGTCGAATCTGAGCCGGGCAGCGGCACCGCCATCTCGGCGTCCGTCCCCGCGCTACCCGGAGGTGCCGGTTGACCGCCCCGGTTCGACTGCTGATCGTCGACGACCATCCGGTGGTGCGGGACGGCCTGCGGGGGATGTTCACCGGCGACCCCGATTTCGAGGTGGTGGGCGAGGCGGCGGACGGCTCGGAGGCATTGGTCCTGGTCGCGACGCTGCGGCCGGACGTGGTGCTGATGGATCTGCGGATGCCCGGCATGGACGGGGTGACCGCCATCGGCAGGCTGGCTCGCGCCGGCAGCACCGCCCGGGTGCTGGTGCTCACCACCTACGACACGGACGCGGACGTGCTGCCGGCGATCGAGGCCGGCGCGACCGGTTACCTGCTCAAAGACACACCTCGGGAGGATCTGGTCCGGGCGGTCCGGGCCGCGGCCCGGGGTGAGTCGGTGCTCGCGCCGAGCGTCGCCGGCCGGCTGATGGGCCGGCTGCGCGCTCCCGCCGAGGAGCCGCTCAGTCAACGGGAACTGGAGGTGCTCACCCTGGTGGCCCGGGGTGCCTCCAACCGGGAGGCGGCGACCCGCCTGTTCATCAGCGAGGCCACCGTCAAGACGCACCTGCTGCACCTGTACGCCAAGCTGGGGGTCAACGACCGGGCTGCCGCGGTGGCCACCGCGTACGACCGGGGGTTGCTGACGCCCGGCGGGCGGTGAGCGGCACCGGGCAGGATGGGCGGGTGCGCGCGTCCCGACTGATCTCGTTGCTGTTGCTGTTGCAGTCGCGCGGGTCGATGACCGCGAGCGAGCTGGCTCAGGAGCTGGAGGTCTCCGAGCGGACCGTCTACCGGGACGTTCTGGCGCTCTCGGCGGCGGGCGTGCCGGTCTACGCAGACCGGGGGCGGGCCGGCGGTTACCGCCTGCTCGGCGGGTACCGCACCCGACTGACCGGGCTGACCCGGGACGAGGCGGAGGCGCTCTTCCTCGCCGGGCTGCCCGGGCCGGCCGGGGAGATGGGGCTCGCCGACGCGGTCGCGTCCGCCGAGCTGAAGGTGCTCGCCGCGCTGCCACCCGCCCTGCGCGACGCGCCGGCCCGTGCCGGACAGCGGTTCCACCTGGACGTACCGGGCTGGTTCCGGGAGACCGCGCCACCGGTCTGGCTGCCGGAGCTGGCCCGGGCGGTCTGGGGCGACCGGGTGGTGGAGCTGCGCTACCGACGCGGCGACCGGGAGGCGACCCGCCAGGTCCAGCCGTACGGCCTGGTGCTCAAGAGCGGGGTCTGGTATCTGGTCGGCCGGGTCGGCGACGACGTGCGCACCTACCGGGTGGACCGGGTCACCGGGGTCGAGGTGGGCGACGAGCACTTCGACCGCGACGAGGGCTTCGACCTGGCCGGGCACTGGCGCGAGCAGGCCGGGTCGTTCCTGCGGACCATGCTGCGGGCCGAGATCGCCGTCCGGCTGAGCCCCGCCGGCCTGCGCCAGCTCCGCCACCTGGTCGATGCCCCTTTCGTGTACGACGAACTGGTCGCCGCCGCCAGCCCGCCCGACGGGCAGGGCTGGGTGGTGACGCGGCTGCCCGTCGAGTCGGTCCAGGTGGCGTACCACCAACTGCTGGGGCTCGGCCCCGAGGTCGAGGTCATCGACCCACCCGAGCTGCGGCGGTTGTTCGCGGAGAGCGCCGACCGGCTCGCCGCGCTCTACCGGTAGCCGGCCACGTCCGCCGGCTTGCCCGCGTCGACCACCTCGGTGATGTAGCGGAAACCCTCGGGTTGGCTGCCGTCGAGGTCGGTGAAGCCGTACACCTTGGACAGGGTGCCGGCGTCGACGGATTCGCCGTTCCAGCGGGCCTTTTCCTCGTCGGCGGCGAGCGCGGCCACCGCCCGGCCGACGAAGGCCGGGGTCTCCGAGATGAGGAAGTTCGGGTCGGTGGCGGCACCGTCGCGCCAGTTCTCCTCGGTCACGCCGAAGTGCTCCAGCATCGCCTCGGAACGGATCCAGCCGGGGGTGAGCGCCACGGCCGTGCAGCCGTGCGGCTTCAGCTCGTGCGCCTGGCTGAAGGCGAGCCGGTTGACCGAGACCTTGGCCAGGTCGTAGAAGACCGACAGCCGGTAGTTCTCGTCGTTGTACGCCTTGGTGCCGTCGCCCATCTCCACCACCAGGCCGCCGGGCTTGCGGATCAGCAGCGGCAGGGCGAAGTGGCTGGTGATGATGTGCGTGTCGACGGCCAGTCGCAGGGTACGGAAGCCGGCGTCGAGCGGCTGCTCCCAGACCGGCTTCTCCCAGGTGACCAGTGGGTCGCCGCCCCAGATGTCGTTCACCAGCACGTCGAGTTGGCCCTGCTCGGCGTCGATCCGGGCGACCAGGTCACGGACCTGCTCGGGCACCAGGTGGTCGACCTGAACGGCGATGCCGGTGCCGCCGGCCGCGCTGACCAGCTCGGCGGTCTCCTCGATGGTCTCCGGTCGGTCCATCTCGGAGCGGCCGGCCCGGGTGCTGCGACCGGTGGCGTAGACCGTGGCACCGGCCGCGCCGAGCTGAACAGCGATCTGCCGCCCGGCACCACGGGTGGCGCCGGCGACGAGCGCGATCTTTCCTGTGAGCGGTTGTGTCATGCCTGCGACGTTGTCAGGAATACCTGACAACCGACGTCCGAATTCAGTACTTGATCTAATCGACCAGTCGGACCCGGACCCGGCGGTTGGCCCGGCCCTTGCTCTCCACCTTGACCACCTGGACCTTGCCGATCTGGGCGGTGGAGGCGACGTGGGTGCCGCCGTCGGCCTGCACGTCCAGCCCGACGATGTCGACGATCCGGACCTCCTGCTCATCCGCCGGGATGAGGTTGGACTGGGTACGGATGATGTCCGGCAGGGCCAGCGCCTCGGTGCGCGGCAGCACCCGGGTGGCGACCGAGCGGTCGGCGGCCACCTCGGCGTTGACCAGCTCCTCGATGCGGCTCTTGAAGTCCGGGGGCACCTCGGGGAGGTTGAAGTCCATCCTGGCCTCGCCCGGCTCCATGTTGCCGCCGGTGACCAGCGCGCCGAAGTCGCGGAACACCACACCGCAGAGCACGTGCAGCCCGGAGTGGGTACGCATCAGCCGGGTGCGGCGTTCGTCCTCCACAGCGCCGACGACCTCGGTGCCGACCGGCGGCAGCGGGTCACCCTCGGCGGGAATCAGGTAGGGGTCGTCGCCCTTGCGGGTGCCGACGATCCGGGTCTGCACGCCCTGCCAGAGCAGCACGCCATGGTCGGGGGGTTGACCACCGCCGCCCGGGTAGAACGCCGAACGGTCCAGCACGATGCCCTGCTCCGCATCGGAGTGCAGGACCGTGCACGTCCATTCGCGCAGTGTCGGGTCGGCAAGGTCCAGCCGGTGCGTTCGGCCGTGCTGTGTGACGCCCATGACAGGGCAGGTTACTCGTTCAGGAAGCCGGAGATGCGGTCGCGCAGATCGGCGCGTTCCGACCAGAGCACGCCGGGCCGGTCGTACACGTGCAGGGTGGCCTGGGGCAGCGCGACGGCGAGCCGCTCGGCGACCTCGACCGGGTGCAGGTCGTCGCCCGCGCAACCGATCACCAACGCCGGCGCGGTGACCGCCGTCAGGTCACCGATCTGGCGCAGCGGGGTCTGGTCGGTGAGCGTGGCCAGACCGTCGGCCAGACCGTCGCGGAGCAGTTGGTCGAGCCGTTGTCGCAGGTAGGCCCAGCCGGCCGGGGTGTTGCGCACCGCCGGGGGCAACTCCAGCGTGACGATGTCGGCGACCGCCGAGGCGTCCCCGCTCTCCACCGCCTCCAGCAGGTCGGTGACGCGCTCCCGGGCGAGCGGCCCGCGTGGCTCGTCTAGGACCGCCGGCAGGAAGAAGACCAGCTTGTCGAAACGCTCCGGGCTCTCCACGAGGAGTCGGCAGAGGGCACCCGCGCCGAGGCTGGCGCCGAAAGCCCGGCTGGCGCCGCCGAGGTCGGCGATCGCCCGTAGATCCCGGGCCAGGTCCAGGTAATCCCACGGCCCGTCCGGGGCTTCGGAGCGGCCGTGCCCGCGGAACTGGAAGAACACCTTGCGGCCGTTCACCCCACTGCCGAACGGGCGGGTGGTGGCGATGCCGTTGCCCAGCCCGTGCGCGAACACGGTGACCGGATCACCGGTGCCGGTGACCAGCCGCTCCAGCCGTACGCCGTGCGGGGTGGTGACCAGCTCGGTCTCCGGCTCCGGCAGTGCCGGCCTGCCGGTACGCGGCCCACCCGGACCGGGCCCCCAGGTGCGGGGCCCGCTGTCGGGTGGGGGCGGCCAGCGAAAACCTCTCACCAGAACCCTTTGCCGTCACTCAGGTCGCGCAGACCGACCCGTACGTCGAGCAGGTAGATGAGCGCGGCGGCGATGCCGATCAGTCCGAAGAGGCTGATCGGACCGAAACCGAGCAGGGTGAGCACCAGGCAGACCGCCAGGATGGCGATCCAGCCGCCCTTGGGCAGCGTCCCGATGGCGGGGAAGGCGTCGGAGCGCTGCGTGACGGCGTGCACCAGCGCGACACCCTGGATGATCAGCGCGAAGACGAGCAGGATCAGCTCGATCACGTAGCGGACTTCGAACGCGAAGATCGGCGCGGCGTTGGCCATGTCGGCCAGTTTATGTCCACGACCCCGGCTACGTCCGACAAGGACGCCGCCGGGGTCGTCGACCCGACGAGCTACTCGGCGGCCGGGCGGGTCCGCTTGGTGGCCCGGGGGAGCTTCGCCGACGGGGTCTCGGCCGGCTTGGCAGCCTTCGGCGCGCGGGCGACCTTCTTGACCGCAGCCGGCTTGGCCTCGGCGATCTCGGCCACGTCGGCCGGGGTCGGCGCGTCGGCGGGGGCCGCAACGGTGGGGGTGGTGGCAGCCGCGGTGGTGGCCGGCGTCACGGCCTCGGTGGCCTCGATGTCGGCGTTGACCGTCTCGGCGGCCTCCAGCACGCCGGCACCGACGACCCGCTCGCCCCGGGCGACGAGCGCGCCGTACGCGGCGAACGCGCGCTCCTGGGCGACCTGGGCGCCCGCGACCACCAGGGCGGCGTTACGGGTCGCGGCGGCGCGCAGCTTGTCGATGTCGGCCACCTCGCGCAGCTTCGCCAGGTCGGCGGTCTCGTTGGCGGTGCGCAGCGTCTCGGTGGCCTTCTGCTTCAGCTCGAAGCCGGTCAGCACTGCCCGGCCACCCAGGTCGGCGACGACCCGGGTGCTGAGGACGCCGACCACGGCCGGCAGCTTGCGCAGCTGCTCGATGGCCAGTTCACCGGCGCCGGCTGCGGCGTAGATCGGGGCGGGGATGCGGTTGGTCTTCGGCTCGCTCATGACGTCTCCTCTTCGGCCGCCTCGGCGGCCTTCTTCTTCTGGGGGATGGTGGTGCTGCCCGGGGCGGGGGCGGTGCCCGCCTCGGTGACGGCAACCGACTCGAGCACGGCCTCGGTCGGGGTGCCGCCCACGGTGGTGGGGCCGGTGGCGGCCACATTGGCCAGGTCCGCAGCCTGGCTGGCGGGCTGGTCGGCCTGCGCCGCCTCGGCTTCGGCCTGGGCCTCGGTCAGCCGGGTGTTCTCCCGGCGGAACGTCTCGTAGATCTGACTGAGCGACTGCTTCTGCGCCATCGTCAGGTCGGCGTCCACGGCGATGGCGGCGAGCACCCCGTGGCCTTCCTTGTCGTCGAGCAGGCCGGCGCGCAGGTACATCGCCGGCGTGGAGACCCGCAGCGCGCTCGCCAGTTGCTGGAGCACCTCGGCGCTGGGTTTGCGCAGGCCGCGCTCGATCTGGCTGAGGTACGGGTTGCTGACCCCCGCCTGCTCGGCGAGCTGCCGAAGCGAGATCTTGGCGTTGCGCCGCAGATCGCGGATGAACCCGCCGACGTCGGGAAGGTCCTTGGGTGTGGCCATGGCAGCGACGCTAACCGCCCGCGCTAGCTGTTGCAAGCAAAACGCTAACCATAGTTAGCAAGGTCTCAGGACCCCGTTTGCGCGCCGCTCGGCCGATCCGTACGGTCCGTCCGTGCACAAGATCACAGTCAATGGAGCAAGCATCGCGTACGACGAGGCCGGCACCGGTTCGCCCGTCGTCCTGCTGCACGCCGGAATCGCCGACCGGCGGATGTGGCGAGGACAGGTGTCCGCGCTCGCCGCCCGGCACCGGGTGATCGTCCCGGACCTGCGCGGCTACGGAGACTCGGAGCTCCCGCCGACCCCGTTCACGCACCACGACGACGTGGCCGGGCTGCTGGACGCGCTCGACCTGCCCCGGGCTGCCCTGGTCGGCTGCTCCTTCGGCGGGGCGGTCGCCATCGACACCGCGCTGGCCCACCCCGACCGGGTGAGCGCGCTCGCACTGTTCGACACGGCGGTCTCCGGCAATGAGTGGTCCGACGAGGCGAACGACCTCTGGGACGGCCTGGTCGGCGAGGTCGACCCGGACGACTTCGTCGCCGGCGCGGCCGGTGAGGTGCGGTTCTGGGTGGTCGGCCCGCGCCGCCAGCCGGAGGACGTCGACACGGAGCTGGTCGCGTTCGCGCAGGAGATGGACCAGCGTGCCCTCGCCGCCGAGCTCGCGCTCGGCGCGGTCGAGGTGGGAGAGCTGTCGCCACCGGCGATCGGTCGTCTCGGTGAGTTGAAGATCCCCGTCCTGGTCACCGCGGGCGCCGCGGACGTGCCGGACATCAGTCGGCTCGCCGACCGGATCGCCGCCGAGGTCCCCGGCGCGGTACGACTGCCCGACGTGCCGGACGCCGCGCACCTGCTGCCGCTGGAGCGTCCGGAGCCGGTCAACGCCGCACTGCTCGACTTCCTGAGCTAGCCGCCACCGCCGCCGACGGGCCTGACGTCGCGACGAGCGCTATACCTCAGAGTCATATTTATGCCTGTGAGGTATAGCGCTCGTTCCGGAGTTGGCCGCCGGGCCGGGCAGCCGGACCACCGACCGGCGGACCGGTGGTCTCACCAGAGCGGGCGGACCGCCCCGACCGGGACCCCGCCGCCGAAGAGCGGCACCTCGGCGTACTCGGTCAGCACCGGAGCGTCCACGCCGAGCCGGCGCAGCGCGGAGACCAGGACCGGCATCCGGGCCCGGTCGGCGCCGTCGTCGATCTTCAGTGCGACGGCGCCGACGCCCGGCAGCGCCACGGCGATCACGCCCTCGGCACCGACCTTGGCCAGCAGCCCCGGGACACCCCGCATCAGCCGGGTGTCGTCGGCCTGGGTGCCACCCACGATCTCCGGGTACGCCCGCATCGCGTCCGCCACCGTGCGCGGCACCGAGCCGGGCTCGGCGTCGACCAGCCGGAGGTACGCCCCGGCCAGACCGGCCAGCGAGACCGCGAGGACCGGGGCTCCGCAACCGTCGACCCCCACCGCCGCCGCCTGCTCGCCGGTGAACTCCTCGATGGCGGCCCGCAGCCGCTGCTGAAGCGGGTGCTCCGGCCGCCAGTAGCCCTCCCGGGACCAACCGGCGGCCTCGCAGGTCAGCAGCATCCCGCTGTGCTTGCCGGAGCAGTTCATCTGCACCCGGCTCGGGCCGCCACCGGCCCGGAGCACCGCCTCCCGGGCCGCGGCCCCCACCGGCAGGTCGGGCGGGCAGTGCAACGCCGACGCGTCCAACCCGGCGCGCTCCAGCAGCGCACCGACCCGGGCCAGGTGGAATTCCTCGCCGGCGTGGCTCGCCGAGACCAGCGCCACGTCGGCCGGGTCGGTCAGGGCCAGGCCGGCCCGGAGCATCCCGATCGCCTGCATCGGCTTGCTGGCCGAGCGAGGGAAGATCGGCGAGGTCACGTCCCCGGCGGACGCCACCGCGACACCGGCGGCGTCCAGCACCACCACCGAGCCGCGGTGCGCACCCTCCACGAACCCGGACCGGACCACCTCGGCGAGCGGCGCGCCGCCCTCGTACGTCTTCGTCACGCGCTGGACGGTACCGACGGTCCGGGGGTGCCCGGCGGCGGGGTGACCAGGAGGTCCACCGCCCGGGTGACAGGGGCGCGGGACAGACCCGGCCTTACAGCCCGAGCAGCTCGCGGGCCTCGGTGGTGGTCAGCGGCGGGCGCTGAGCGAGCTGGGCGAAACCCACAGCGCGGGCGACCAACTGCATGTTGGACTCCACCGGGCGGCCCTTCGCGTACGTCACCGTGTCCTCCATGCCGACCCGCAGGTGCCCGCCGGTCGACAGCGAGGCCAGCAGCACCGCGATGGTGCTCCGGCCGACGCCGGTGGCCGAGAAGGTGGTGCCCTCGGGCAGGTCCCGCAGCATCCGGTGGGCCGCGACCAGGGTCTGGGTGTTGCCCGGCATCCCGCCCGGCACTCCCATCACGAAGTCGACGTGCACGTGCCCGCCGGCCGGCAGCCCGTACTTGCCGAGCAACCGCTGCAACGCGGACAGGTGGCCGAGGTCGAAGATCTCGTACTCCGGCACGATCCCGCGTTCCTGCATCCGGGTGTGCAGGTCGACGATGAACTCCCAGCGGTTGAGGAAGACGTCCTCGCCGAAGTTGACAGTGCCCATGGTGCAGGAGGCCATGTCCGGACGGGCGTCGAGCACGGCGAGCCGGGCGGCCTCCGGGTCGGTCACCGCGCCGCCGGAGGAGAGCTGCACGATCAGGTCGGTGCTCTCCCGCAGAGCCGCCACCGTGTCGGCCAGCCGCACCGGGTCGAGCGTCGGCCTGGCCTCGTCGTCGCGGATGTGGACGTGGATCACGGCGGCGCCGAGCGCCTCGCACTCCTTGGCGGTGAGCAGCAACTCGTCGAGGGTCACCGGCAGCGCCGGCACCTCCGCCTTGGCCGACTCAGCGCCGGTCGGGGCCACCGTGATCAACGTCCCTGTCGTCATGCCGGCGATCCTAGACGGCCCGCTCAGGACGGGTCGATCGCCGCCGCGGTCTCGCCGATCAGCAACGCGGCGTCGTCCGGGACGTTCCGCTTCAGCACCGCGAGAGCGACCTGGCCCAGCTCGTGGTGCAGCACGGCGGTGCCGACGAAGCCGACCGCCCGGCCGTCGAGGGTCACCGGCGTACCGGCCACCGGCGGCTGATCGGTGGTCACCCCGTCCAGATGCAGCAGTACGAGGCGACGCGGCGGCCGGCCCATGTTGTGCACCCGCGCCACAGTCTCCTGCCCCCGGTAGCAACCCTTGTCCAGATGCACCGCCGGGGCGATCAGGTCGACCTCGGCCGGAATGGTCCGGTGGTCGGTGTCCACCCCGACCCGGGGCTGCCGGGCGGCCACCCGGATCGCCTCGTACGCCCACAGCCCCGCGACCGGCACACCGGCGCCGCGCAGCTCCGCCACCACCTGGTCCATCGCCGACCGGGGCACCAGCAGGTCCACCCCGAGCGGACCACGTCGGGCCCAGCCGCCGATCGACAGCGGTCGTACGTCGTACCGAGCGCTCGCCCGGGCTGGCACGGCACCGTGCGGGAACTTCGGACCCGGCACCGCGACCACGTCCGGTGCGGCGAGCCCGGTCACGCCGAGCGTGCCGAGCGCCTCAATGGCCGCCGGCCCGACCAGCGACAACAGCGCGCGCTCGGCCGTCGCGTCGCGGGGTTCGACCTTGCTGAAGAACCGCATCTTCTCCAGGTACGTCAGCAGGCCCTGGGTCGCACCGGGCTCGGTGTCCAGCCAGGTGGTCTCGCCGTCCTCGGCGACCATGGCGTGCTGCTCGATGTGGCCGTGCGGGGACAGCACCAGCAACTCGGTGCCCTCACCGGCGGCCAGCGCGTTCAGGTGCTGCGAGGTGACAGTGTGCAGCCAACTGGCCCGTTCTTCCCCGGGCACCGCGATGATCCCTCGATGCGACCGGTCGACCAGACCGACCTCGGTGTCGAGGGTGCGCTGCTCGCGCAGCGGGTCGCCGTAGTGCGCGGCCACCCCTCGCACCCCGGCCGCGACGTGCGCCGGATCCGGCTGGTCACGGCTGGCCTCGTCGATGCCCTCGACGGCCACCGCACCCGCGATGTCGATCATTTTTCGTCCCCGTTCTCGCAGCGTACGCAGACGCCGAAGAGTGACACGTGCCCGATGTCCACCCGGAACCCGCGCTGCGCGGCCAACTGGTCGGCGAGGGGGCGGAGCAGCTCCGGATCGATCTCGTCGATCGCGCCACACTCCCGGCAGACCAGGTGGACGTGTTGGTGTTCACCGGCGGCGTGATAGGTCGGTGAGCCGTGCGACAGGTGCGTGTGGGTGACCAGACCGAGCCGTTCCAGCAGCTCGAGCGTGCGGTAGATGGTGGTGATGTTGACGCCGGCGGCGACCTCCCGGACCGCGGTGTGCACCTGCTCCGGGGTGGCGTGGCCCAGATCGAGCACCGCCTGGAGGACGAGCTGCCGCTGGGCCGTCAGCCGCAGCCCACGGGCCCGCAGCATTTCCGCGAGGGAGGATTCGGACACCGTCCGATCATAGTTCGGCCACCCGGCTGTTCCCCGCACCGCGATCGATCACCGCTACGCTCGACGGTCATGGTGAGGTCATCCGTCGGGAAGAACGCGGCCGACCCGCCCGCGCGGATCGCCGTCCTGGGGCATGGCCCGGTGCCGCCCGGCGACCCGGTGCTTCGGGGTGACGACCTCGGGGTGCTGCACGGTGACGGCCTCTTCGAGACCATGCACCTGCGGGGCTGCCAACCGTGGCTACGCGACGAACACCTGGCCCGCCTGGCCACGGCGGCCGCCGCCGTCGAGCTGCCACTGCCCCCCACCAGCGCGCTGATCGACCTGCTGGATCAGGTGCGGACAGGCTGGCCAGCAGCTGTGGAGGGGGCACTTCGGTTGGTCTGCACCCGAGGCCCGGAGGCCGGCGGTCCGCCCACCATCTACGCCACGCTGGCCCCGGTGCCGGCGGCCTCCAGGGCCGCCCGGCGAGACGGAATCACTGTGGCCACCCTGCCGCTGGGGCTGCCCGCCGCCGCTCGCAGTGGGCTGACCTGGCTGCCGGTCGGCATCAAGTCCACGTCGTACGCGGTCAGCAGCGCCGCCCGCCGCTGGGCCCGCCGGGCCGGCGTGGACGACGTGCTCTGGATCTCCTCCGACGGGTACGCGCTGGAGGGCCCCACCGCCAATGTGGTGTGGCTCACCGACGACACGCTCTGCACGGTGCCGGCCGCCAGCACCGGCATCCTCGCCGGCACCACCGCGGCCTGGCTGCTCGCCCACGCGAGCGAGCTGGGCCTGGGCGCCGCCGAACGGATGGTCGGCACCGCCGAACTGCACGCGGCGGACGGCGTGTGGTTCACCTCGTCGCTGCGCGGAGCTGCCGAGGTCCACACGCTGGACGGGGCACGGCGGGCTCGCTGCCCGCGTACCCCCGCCCTACAGGCCCTGCTGGGTTTCCCCGTCTAGCCGGCCACCGACCGTCGAGGTCAGCCGCCGACCCGGACGAGTCGGGCGGAGAGGTGCGGACTGAGCCCGTGCCCCATGGCGGCCATCTCCTGGGCGTAGAGCAGCGCCCCCTCGACGATGCCGAAGAGCCGGTGCCCGCCGGTGACCTCCTTGGCGGTCGGAGTCCGGATCACCGCGTCGGTGGCGAACTCGAGCTGCGTGCCGGTGCGCTTGCCCAGGTGCAGCTCCATCACCCCGGTCGGGGTGGTCAGCAGCGCCTCCAGCTCGTCGGTCGCCCGCCCATCCACCAGCACCGGCCGCCACCAGCCCACCTCGCGGCCGGCCGGACGGACCGGCTTGCTCTGCTCGTCGAGGATCCAGGCACGCGACTCGTAGTGCAGGAACGGTCGGCCGTCGTGGCTGATCCGGATCTCCTGCGCGTAGTCGAAATCCTCGATGGTGGGGAAACCGCCCTTGCCCCGACCGCGCCACAGACCGATGTACGGCAGCAGGGCATCCAGCGCGGGGTGCAGCTTCGGCCCGACCCGCAGATCGTGGCTTTCCTCGAACGGGTACTCCTCGACCGGCGGCGCGTTCAGCCACGGCGGCTGCAGCGGGTTCTCGCTCACCAGCGTCCTCTCGAAATGCGTACGGCAAGGTAGACCAGGCCACCGGCGAGCCCGCCCAGGCCAGCGACCAGCAGGCTGACAAACCCGATCTCGGTAACCATCCCGGCCATCCTATGCTGGGCCACATGGCCCGCACTCTCGTCGTCAAGGCCACCGCAGGGGCGGACGCCCCGGAGCGGTGCGCGCAGGCATTCACCGTCGCCGCGACGGCGGTGGCGGCCGGGGTGGACGTCTCGCTCTGGCTGACCGGTGAGTCCACCTGGTTCGCGCTGCCCGGTCGCGCCCAGCAGTTCGACCTGCCGCACTCCGCACCCCTGGCCGAGCTGTTGCACGTCATCCTGACCAGCGGCCGGGTGACCGCCTGCACGCAGTGCGCGGCCCGACGGGACATCGGCCCGGACGACGTACTCCCCGGGGTCCGGATCGCCGGTGCCGCTGTCTTCGTCGAGGAGGCGTTGGCCGAGGGCGCGCAGGCACTCGTCTACTGACCGCACGGCGGCGGTGGGTCGATCCGAGCGGAGTGCCGATACCGACCCGACATCTCGGACGGCTGCCTACGATTCGGATGTGACCGAGGCGGCGGAGAGGTTCTTCGAGGCACTGCCGTCGCGCGCCGCCGAGGTCCTGGGCGGCCTGGCCGACGGCACCCTCCAGATCGACCTCGGCGAGGACCACCGCACCGAACACTGGCTGGTCCGGATGCGGCCCGGGTCGGTGCAGGTCAGCCGGGGACGCGGCCCGGCCGACGCGATCTGGTACAGCAGCGCCGCCCTCTTCGACCGGCTGATCACCGGTGAGGCCCAGGGGGTCGCGGCGGTGCTGCGCAACGAGAGCACGTTCAGCGGGAACGTGGTGCTCTTCCTCGCCTTCCGCCGGTTCTTTCCGAACCCGCCCGGCACCCGCGACCCCCGCGAAACGGCCCGTCGAGCAGCCGGGCGACTCAGGTGAAGGACCTCGTCAGCATTCTGGACGGCAACACCTTCCTGGTGAGCGACCGGCGTGGGGACATCGAACCGTCCTACGACTTCCCCACCGGGCTGTTCTCCTTCGACACCCGCTTCCTGTCCAAGTGGGTGCTCACCCTGGACGGCGAACGGCTGCACGCCCTCTCCGTCGACGATGCCGAGTCGTACCGCACCAAGTTCTTCCTAGCCCCCGGCGAACCCACGCACTATCTGGACGCCAAGGCGTCGGTGATCCGCAGCCGGGCGATCGTGGGCAGCTTCGAGGAGGAGCTGACAGTGCTGAACCACCTCGGCGCGGAGGTCGAGTGCACCCTCCGGATCGAGATCGGGGCCGATTTCGCCGACCTGTTCGAGATCAAGAACTCTCGGCAGAAGCGGGGCCGGACCACTGTCACGGTCGCCGAGAACGAGCTGCGGTTGACCTACCGGCGGGAGGCGTTCCACCGGGAGATGGTGGTCAGCAGCACCGCGCCGGCGCAGGTCGACGACACCGGGATGACCTTCCGGATCCGGATCGCCCGCAACGACAGCTGGAGCACCCGGCTGCACGTGTCCAGCGTCGTCTTCGGGGCCCGGGGCGAGGACATCCGGGCCACCCTCCCGTACGGCGGCAGCCGCAGCGCGGACGCCATCCGGGCCGAACAGCAGGAGCTGATCGACCGGGCGCCGAAGCTCGGCTGCGACTGCGAGCCGCTGGCCGGGGCGTACCGGCGCAGCCTCAACGACCTGGCCGCGCTGCGCTACGAGTCGATCGCCCTGGGCGTACGGCTGATCGCCGCGGGACTCCCCTGGTTCATGACCCTGTTCGGCCGGGACAGCATCATCACCTCGTTGCAGGTGCTGCCGTTCCTGCCGGAGCTGGTCCCGCCGACCATCCTGATGCTGGCCGGACTACAGGGGCATCGGGTGGACGACTTCCGGGACGAGGAACCCGGCAAGATCCTGCACGAGCTGCGGTACGGGGAGACCGCCGGCTTCGAGGAGCAACCTCACTCGCCGTACTACGGGTCGGCCGACTCGACTCCCCTGTTCATCATCCTGCTCGACGAGTACGAGCGGTGGACCGGTGACACCGCACTCGTCCGCAAGCTGGAGCCGCAGGTCCGCGCGGCGTTGCAGTGGATCGACACCTACGGTGACCTGCTCGGCACCGGCTACCTCTGGTACCAGACCCGCAACCCGGAGACCGGCCTGCAGAACCAGTGCTGGAAGGACTCCTGGGACGCCATCTCGTACGCCGACGGTCAGCTGCCCGGCTTCCCCCGGGCCACCTGCGAGTTGCAGGGCTACGCGTACGACGCGAAAGTCCGGGCCGCCCGGCTGGCCCGGACTTTCTGGAACGATCCGGAGTTCGCCGACGAGCTGGAGCGGCAGGCCGCCGATCTCAAACGGCGGTTCGACAGGGACTTCTGGATCGCCGACCGCGAGTACTACGCGCTCGCGCTGGACGCCGACGGTCGGCAGGTGGACGCGCTGACCTCGAACATCGGGCACCTGCTGTGGAGCGGCATCGTGGACGAGTCCCGCGCCGGCAAGGTGGTCGAGCATCTGCTCGGGCCGCGACTGTTCTCCGGCTGGGGGGTGCGGACGCTCGCCACGGACGAGGGGCGGTACAACCCGATCGGCTACCACGTGGGCACCGTCTGGCCGTTCGACAACTCGATCATCGCCTGGGGGTTGTGGCGGTACGGCTTCCGGGAGGAGGCAGGGTTGCTCTGCGACACGATGCTGGCCGCGTCCCGGTACTTCGAGGGTCGGTTGCCGGAGGCGTTCGCCGGCTACGCCCGCGACCTCACCGACTTCCCGGTGGAGTACCCGACCGCGTGCAGCCCGCAGGCCTGGTCGACCGGCACCCCGCTGCTGCTGCTGCGGGTGATGCTGGGGTTGGAGCCGCAGGGCGAGCACCTGATCATCGACCCGGCCGTGCCACCGGGGATGGGCCGGGTCGAGCTGCTGGACATCCCCGGCCGGTGGGGCATGGTCGACGCGTTGGGCCGCAGCCGTGACCCGGAGGACCAGCCGGCCGACGGCTGACCCGAGCGGGCCGCCCGGCTCAGCCCGGGCAGCCGACGGTGGCGGCCAGTCGGGTGGCGTCCGGGCTGATCTCGGCCAGCACCGTGACGGCACCGCTGCGGTACGCGTACACCGGGGGTTGGTCCAGCAGTGGGGCGTTGCCGGCCAGCGGGGCGAGTGCGGCCGTCGAGGCCGCCGGGCCGGGACCGTTCGCGGACCATGCGGTACGGGCGAGCCCGCCGCCCGGGCAGGGCGCGATGACCAGCTCCGACGCGGCGTCGCCCGGCCGGTCGAGGGCCCGCAGCGCGGCTGTCAGCGCAGCGGTCTCCGGGCCGCCAACGGTGGCCGGGGGCGGCGTGTAGCCGGCGCCGACCGGCCGGCAACCCGTGTCGACGACCAGTCGCACCCGGCCGTCGACGGTCGGCCGGCCCTCGACGGCCACGAATTCTCCGGCGTCGGCGCGCAGCTCGGGGCCGTCCACGCCGGGCCCGACTCCGGCGCGCCAGCTCGCCGGCAGCCGCTCGGCGATGCCGGCCAGCACGGCCCGCTCGTCACCGGCGGCCGCGAGCACCCCCACCTCGCGCCGCAGCCTCGCCCCGTCGGCGAACGGGGTTACCCGGCAGCCGGACGCGACCCGCGCGGGGCCCAGTTCCAGCAGACCCGCCGCACCTGCCGCACGGGCCAACTCGCCGACCGCCCGGTCGACCACCGGGCCGGCCTGGTCGAGGGAACGCTGTTCGCGCACGGTCGGCGGGTCGTTCCGCACCGATGTCCAGGTGAGCCCGCCCAGCAGCACCGCCCAGGCCACTGTCACGGCCAGCAGCCAACGCCGCCGAGACCGGGCCGGTGTCGGCGCGGCAGGGCCGGCCGAAGAGGCCCAACCCGTCTGGACAGCACCACTCACCCGGCCATGGTGTCACGCGCCCGCCGCCGGGCCGGCAGCGGAGGCGGTCGGCCCGATGCAGCGACTGCGGGTCAGTGGTCGTTCAGCCGGGGCGGCGGGTCGAGCCGGTAGCCGACGCCTCGCACGGTGTGCACCTGCGGTCCGCCCGGGAGGCCCCGCAGCCTGCGACGAAGCCGTCTGATGGTGGATTGCAGCGCTGCGGTGTCCGCACCACCCAGCGCGGAGACGCAGAGCCGCTCGTAGCTCCACACCACCAGCGGTGGGCCGATGAGCAGTGTGAGCAAGTCCCGTTCGGTGGGGGTCAGCGGGAGCACCTCGCCGCGCCAGGTGACCCGGTGTCCGGCCCGGTCGACGACCAGCTCACCCCACTTCACCAGGCCCCGCGCCTCGGTGAGCGGAAGGACTGTGGGACTGACCGGCGCCGAGCCCGTCGGCGACGACAACAGCTCGCGTAGCTCGGTCAGATCGGAACAGCTGTGCACCGGGG
This sequence comes from Micromonospora sp. CNZ322, assembly GCF_007827755.1. Classification (NCBI taxonomy): domain Bacteria; kingdom Bacillati; phylum Actinomycetota; class Actinomycetes; order Micromonosporales; family Micromonosporaceae; genus Micromonospora; species Micromonospora sp. CNZ322. The sequence goes on along the minus strand of NZ_VITD01000004.1, from coordinate 256,170 downwards.
CGCGCCCGTCGAGTTGGCTCAGCACCCGCTCCCGCAGCGACATGTCCGTGCCCACGCAGAGGACGATGGGGACCGCTTCGTCGGACCCGCCGCTTTCATCCCTGAAATCCACCAGTAGATAGTGACGCATGCCGATGGATTTCGGCACCCGCCCGGCGTGCCGGCACGCTACGAAGAAACGACCGGGGCCAGCCACCCCCGGGAGGGTGACCGGCCCCGGTCGATCAGAGCAGTGGGTCAGGCGACGGTGACGGCAACCTCGTTGACGCCTCGGCCGGCAGTGACAGCGGTGTCGCCGTTGCCGTGCCGGGACAACGCCCGCAGCGTCCAGGAACCCGGCGCGGCGAAGAACCGGAACTGCCCGGCAGCCGAGGTGACCACCTCGGCGGTGAACTCACCGGTCGAGTCGAGCAGCCGGACGTACGCGCCCGGCACCGGCTCGGCCTCGGCGGAACGGACGATGCCGGTGATGACGGTTTCCTTTTCCAGGTCCAGGCTGGCCGGCAGCGGCGCGGCCTGGTCCGGTGCGGCGCAACCCGCGGCGGTGGGAAGAGTCATGATCAGGCCTCCCCGGGTTCGTCGCCGAGCGCGACCGGCACACCGACCAGCGAGCCGTACTCGGTCCAGGAGCCGTCGTAGTTCTTGACGTTGCGGTGACCCAGCAGCTCCTGGAGCACGAACCAGGTGTGCGACGAGCGCTCACCGATCCGGCAGTACGCGATGGTCTCCTTGCCGTCGTCGAGCCCCGCGTCGCCGTAGATCTTGCGCAGCTCGTCGTCGGACCGGAAGGTGCCGTCCTCGTTGGCCGCCTTGGACCACGGCACGCTGATCGCGGTGGGGATGTGGCCGGCCCGCTGCGCCTGCTCCTGCGGCAGGTGGGCGGGGGCGAGCAGGCGACCGGCGAACTCGTCGGGGCTGCGCACGTCGACCAGGTTCTTGGTGCCGATCGCGGCGACGACCTCGTCGCGGAAGGCCCGGATGGAGGTGTCCGGCTCCTGCGCGACGTACTGCGTCGCCGGGCGGGACACCGCGTCGGTGACGAGCGGGCGGGCGTCCAGCTCCCACTTCTTGCGGCCGCCGTCGAGCAGCTTCACGTCACGGTGGCCGTAGAGCTTGAAGTACCAGTAGGCGTACGCGGCGAACCAGTTGTTGTTGCCGCCATACAGGATGACGATGTCGTCGTTGCTGATGCCCCGCTCGGAGAGCAGCGCCTCGAACTGCGTCTTGTTGACGAAGTCCCGGCGAACCTGGTCCTGGAGGTCGGTCCTCCAGTCAATCTTGATGGCACCGGCGATGTGGCCGGTCTCGTAGGCCGAGGTGTCCTCGTCGACCTCGACGAAGACGACGCCCGGGGCGTCGAGGTTCTTCTCGGCCCACTCGGCCGAAACGAGTGCGGTGTCGCGACTCATCGAATCACTCCCTGGTGAGGATGGATGGTGAGCCAACGCGCGCGAATCGATGGGTGTAACTGTCGCACCACGCGCGGGACCCAGCGGAAGGACGGGATCACGGGTTCGTGCGACGGCGCCGCTGCCGGGCGTTCGGTGGGATAACCGGAGGGTGCGAGAACCCTGTGCCGGTGGCCGCCGTCAGGCGGCCGGAGACAGCCCCGCCGTCAGATGACGGGGCGACACAGGCAGGTGGCCACGCGGCACAGGTCGACCGCGCGCCGTTTGGTGAGGTGGGTCCCCATGGCCAGGGAGCCTACCAGCCAGTGACCGTGCTGCCACTGGGCCGACCACCATCCGGGAATCGCCGGGATCGCCGAGGATTTCGGCGTCCCACCGCGCCTCCGGCGTCAGCCAGCGGAGTTGATCGGCACGTTCTTCGCGTCGGCGGTGACCGCCAGCCCTTCCGGCAGTGGACGGACCTCCCGGACCGCGAGCTGGAACGGCAACTCCGGCAGGGGAACGTCGATGGAGATGCTCTTGGCGTAGTTGCTCAGGAAGGCACGAGCCAGCGGCAGGTTCGGCAGACCCGCGGCGTCCAGGTCGTTGAACCGCAGGGCGACAGCGCCGTTGTCGGCGACGGTGACGTCGGCGGTGCCGCTGATGGTGAGCTTCTGACCGAGGATGTCGGCCGGGGCCTTGACGGTGAGCTTGCCGTTCTGCTCGCCGAGGGTGAGACCCGGGCGGTTCAGCAGCGCGGCCAGACTCTCGTAGCTGATCGTGCCGGCACCGTTGACGGTGTCCGCCACGACGTCACCCTGGCCGGTGCGCAGGGTGTCCAGCGAGGCCCGAACGTTGCGGGCGGTCACGTCGAGCACCGGCAGCCGGACGGCGTCGCCCTCGACCGAGGCCTGCACGTCCCGCAGGTTGATGGTGATCCGCTGGTAACGGCCATCCAGCACCTGGGTGAGGAACGGGGTTCCGCCCACCTCCACCTCAGGTGGGGCGGACTGCGCGCCCTGCTTGGCGATCTCCTGGCGTACGCGGTCGCCGATCATCCGCTCGGCGACCCCGACCGCCACCCGGTCGGCGACCACCAACAACCCCGCCAGTAGCAGGAGCAGCACGAACAGCCCGATGAGCAGCTTGCGGCCACGCCGTCGGGGTCGCGCCTGGTCCACCGGATAGTCCTGCGCCACGCCGCCTCCTGTCTCCGCCCGCCGCACCGCGACGGGTCGTTCGTACCGACGCCGCAGGGCGGCGCACCCGTAGGTACCCGACCGGCTCAGCGCTCAACCGTGACTCAGAGGAAGAGCATGCACATGGCGTACGCGGCGGGCGCCGCCAGGGCGAAGCCGCCGAGCGGGCCCTGCATGTGCCGGGCCACCCACATCGTGGGCGGTTCGCCGGCCATCAACCGACCCGCCTCCGCGTACCCCACGGCGAGGTCGGAGAGGACGGCGGTGACCGCCGCGACCAGGCCGATCACGGCGGCCCGGGTCGGCGTGAAGGGAGCCACCAGGTAGCTGCCGAGGAGGGCGCTGGTCAGCGTGCCGACCATCGCGCCGGCCACCACGCCTGCGGCGCCCCGGGGCACCTGCGGGGCGAGCCGGGGCCAGGGCAGTACGGCGTCGGTGAGCCGGGCGACGGTGAGCGCGACACCGCTCGCGGTCAGGCAGACGGTGATCGCCTGGGTGCCGGCCGGGATCCGGCTGAGCACGATCAGGGTGCCGAAGGCCACCACCCCGACCACGATGAGCAGCGTGGCGCCGAGGGAGTCGGTGACCCGGACCCGGTCGACCCGACGAACCAGCTGGCCGAGCACGGCGGCGAGGAACCCGCCGGCGGCCAGGTAGCCCAGTGGCGCGAGGCCGGCGACGTCGGTCTGCACCGCGGCGATGTCGACCAGCGCCGCGACCGCGGCGCTGATCCCGGCGACCACCAACAGCGCGGGCGGACGCATGGCCATCGTCCAGGCGAGCACGAACAGCAGTTGGACGCCGAAGATGATGAAGGCGAACGGCAGCCGGTGACCGGGGCCCGACGTCTGCGCGCCGAGCACCAGGCCGACACCGAGCAGCGCGGCGAAGCCGGCGATGGTAAGCGCCAGTTGACGGTGCACCGCGACCGGGGGGATGACCTCCTCTTCCGGCTCGTCGATCTCTTCTTCGGATCGGCGGGCCGGCTCGCCGGCGCGACGGGCACGGCGAGGCCCACCCCGTTCGCGGCGGTCGCCATCGGTGGTGGCCGGACCGGTACGCGGCGCGGGCGGTTGGCCGCGCGTCGCTGCGGCGGCCGGACCCGGTTGGGGCCCTGCGGGCCACGATTCGCGGCCGGCCTCGGGCGAGGTGGAGGGAAACACGACCCGATCGTGCCAGACCGACGGCCCGACGCGGTGGTCACGGGTTTCAGCGACGTTAAAATCCGGGCCACGATCAGGGGCAAGGTAGACAAACGGGAAATGGCCTGACGGCGCGGCCGAGGCGATCGGTTAGGCTCAACGCGTTACCCGCCCGTCAGCGACGCCGGGACCACGCAATTTCTCAGCGCACTCCTTGATGAGTGCGACTGGTCGCGTGCGGCCTCGCGCCGCCGGGACGGAGGTGATCGTGGAGATCCTGCTGCTGGTGACCGCACGCGCAGGAGAACCGTCGGCTGTACTGCCGGCGCTCGACCTGCTGCCACACTCGGTCCGCACCGCGCCGCGTGATGTTCGCACCCTGGTCGCGGGCCCCAGCCCGGACGCGGTGATGGTGGACGCCCGATCGGAGTTGAGCGAGGCCCGTGCGACCTGTCGGATGTTGCACGCCACCGGGCTCGGCGTGCCGCTGGTCGCGGTGGTGACCGAGGCCGGCCTGATCGCACTCAACGCCGACTGGGGCGTCGACGACGTCATCCTCGCCTCGGCCGGCCCCGCCGAGGTCGAGGCACGGCTGCGGCTGGCGGTGGGCCGGCTCAGCAACGCGACCGCTGGCGCGGGTGGCTCGATCCGGGCCGGCGAGCTGACCATCGACCCGGACACCTACGCGGCCAAGCTCAAGGGCCGTCCGCTCGACCTCACCTACAAGGAGTTCGAGCTGCTGAAGTTCCTGGCCCAGCACCCGGGCCGGGTGTTCACCCGGGACCAGCTCCTGCGCGAGGTCTGGGGCTACGACTACTTCGGCGGCACCCGCACGGTGGACGTGCACGTCCGGCGACTGCGCGCCAAGCTCGGCTCGGAGTACGAGTCGATGATCGGCACCGTCCGCCAGGTCGGCTACAAGTTCGTCGTTCCGCCGTCGCGGTCGCTTCCCGAGGCGGAGCACGCGCCCCTGCCGGTCTGATCCAAAGACCACTACGGGCGATTTCCCATATGCCCTTTTTGCGCAGCTTGGCAGCTCTATTCTGACTGCCGGGTTTGTCGTAGAAAGGGGCGATGGTGCGCGCATTGCACACGGGGGCGACGGGCCGGCGTAACCGGCAAGCCAGGCGGAAGTCGTGACGCGGGGCAGCTCCACCGCGCGGGCGGCGGGGATCGTGACGCTGGTGGTGGCGGGGCTGCTCGGCTCCGCGTACGTGCTGGGCCGCAGCCTCGTCCCCGACCAGACGCCTCGGCAGTCCACCGGTGTCACCACGAGCGCCGACGGACCGCACTACGCCGACCAACCCGGCCTTGGCGAGCCGGGCGGAGCACCGAGCGCCAGCGCAAACGCGGCTGAGACCGGCCCAGCCGAGGCCGGCCAGGACGGGTCCGGACGGGACGCCGGAGACGACAAGCTGTTCGGCGCGCACGCCACCACCGGCACCCCGAGGCTCGCGCTGACATTCGACGACGGGCCGGACCCGCGCTACACGCCACAGGTCCTCGACCTCCTGCGCGAATACGACGTCCGAGCCACGTTCTGCGTGGTCGGCGAGAACGCGCAGAACCACCCCGAACTGGTCCGGTCGATCGTGGACGCCGGGCACACCCTGTGCAACCACTCCTGGCACCACGACGTCGGCCTGGGCGCCCGGTCGGCCGACGCGATCCGCTCCGACCTCCTGCGCACCAACGCGGCGATCCGCGCGGCGGTGCCGAACGCCCCGATCGTCTGGTACCGCCAGCCGGGCGGAGCCTGGACGTACCCGGTGGTGTCGGTGGCGCAGCAGCTCGGCATGACCCCGCTGCACTGGTCGGTGGATCCGTCGGACTGGGAGCTACCCGGCGCCAGCAAGATCACCGCGACGGTGCTGAGCCAGGCCGAACCGGGCTCGGTGGTGCTGCTGCACGACGCCGGTGGGGACCGGCAGGGCACGGTGGAGGCACTGCGCCGGATCCTGCCCGACCTGACCGCCCGGTTCGATCTGGAGGCACTCCCCACCGACCCGACGTGAGTCGCGGCTTTACGGCGACGCTCGGGGCGTCACGACACGCAACGGATACGGTGGCGGGATGAGCAGCGCGGAGCCGACCAGCGACCAGGTGACCCGGAGCGACCAACTGGCGCCGACGGAGATCGCCGACGTACTCGCCCTCGCCAGCGCCGCAGGTGACACGGACGGAGCGGACCCGCTCGACGAACACGTCCTGCTGCGGCTGCGCGACCCCGACGCCCCCGCCGTTCATCTGATCGCCCGCGCCGACGACGGCACCCTCACCGGGTACGCGCACCTGGACACCACCGACCCGGTCGGCGGGATCGGGGTCGAACTGGTGGTGCACCCCGCGTACCGGCGGCGGGGCACCGGGCGGGCGATCGCCCGGGGCGTCCTCGCCTCGGCCACCGGGCCGCTGCGGGCGTGGGCGCACGGCGACCACCCCTCAGCCGCCGCGCTCGCCGTCGACCTCGGCTTCGCCCGCGCCCGGGTGCTCTGGCAGTTGCGCCGGCCGTTGGCCGCCCCGCTGGGTGAGCCGCGCCTGCCCGACGGGGTGACGCTGCGTGCGTTCCGGCCCGGAGTGGACGACGCGGCCTGGTTGGCCCTCAACGCACGGGCCTTCGCCGAGCACCCCGAGCAGGGCCGGTGGACGTCGGACGACCTGCGGGTCCGCCTCGCCGAGCCGTGGTTCGACCCGGCGGGCTTCCTGCTCGCCGAGGAGAGCGCGACCGGCCGACTGCTCGGCTTCCACTGGACCAAGGTGCACGAGCGGCCGGGGTCGGCCCGGATCGGCGAGGTGTACGTCCTGGGGGTGGAGCCGACCGCGCACGGTGGCGGGCTCGGCCGGGCCCTGACCACCGCCGGGCTGGCACACCTGCGGGACAAGCGTGGCCTCGACCGGGTGATGCTCTTCGTGGACGACTCGAACACCGGGGCCGTCGCGCTCTACGAGCGGCTGGGCTTCGCCCGCTGGTCCGCGCACATCAACTACCACCTGGGCTGACCGTCGGCCGTCGCTCCGAGCGCGTCACCGACGGGTAACGGCCGAGCGTCGGCGGGATAACGCCGAACCGGGAATATGCCGATACTTCCGACAGGTGTACCCGGGTTCACTTAACGGACAACTCACCCTCGGCAAGCGGTCACCTCAGGGGCCGTACGTGTTCACCTTGCGTTCACTTGCGACCGGCGAACCGGCTACCTGGCACTTCTAACTTTCGTGTCAGCCGGTCAGTGCCGGTCCTCGGGCCCCGGGATCGGGGCGCCAAGTCAGACGCGAAGGGAAACCCCTCAGGTGAAGCTCCAGCGGTACGGCACTATTGCCTGCCTCGCTCTTGCCGCGACGCTCGGCCTCAGTGCATGCGGCTCGGACAACAACGAGCCCGCCTCCGGCGCGAGTGCTTCGGGCTCGGCCGCCGCGGTCGACTGCGCTACCGGCACGCTGAACGCCCAGGGCTCGTCGGCGCAGAAGAACGCCATGGCCGAGTGGATCAAGGCGTACCAGCAGAAGTGCCAGGGCACCACGATCAACTACGAGGCTTCCGGCTCGGGCGCCGGCATCCAGGCGTTCATCGCCGGGACCGCTGACTTCGCCGGTTCCGACTCCGCGCTCAAGCCGGAGGAGCAGCCGCAGGCGGACGCCAAGTGCGTCGGTGGCAAGGCCATCCACCTGCCGATGGTGATCGGCCCGGTGGCCGTCGCCTACAACGTCAGCGGCGTGGACAACCTCCAGCTCAAGCCGGCCACCCTGGCGAAGATCTTCGCCGGCAAGGTCACCAAGTGGGACGACGCCACGATCAAGGCCGACAACCCGGACGCCAAGCTCCCGGCGACCACGATCCAGACCGTTCACCGTTCGGACGAGTCGGGCACCACCGACAACTTCACCAAGTACCTCTCGAAGACCGCTGAGAGCGACTGGACCCTGGGCAACGCCAAGGCGTGGAAGGCACCGGGCGGCACCGGCGCCAAGGGCTCGGACGGCGTGGCCAGCCGGGTCAAGGGCGCGGACGGCTCCATCGGCTACATGGAGTGGTCGTTCGCCGAGAACGCCGGTCTGAAGATGTCGAAGATCGGCAACGGCAACGGCGAGTTCGCCGCGCTGACCGCCGAGGCGGCCGGCAAGACCATCGCTGGCGCTGCCATCGAGGGTCAGGGCGACGACCTCAAGCTGAAGATCGACTACAACACCAAGGAGGCCGGAGCCTACCCGATCGTCCTGGCGACGTACGAGATCGTCTGCAGCAAGGGCCTCGCGGCCGACAAGCTGAAGCTGGTCAAGGGCCTGCTGGGCCACGCCGCCAGTGCCGAGGGCCAGGCCTCTCTCACCGAGCTGGGCTACGCCCCGCTGCCGGAGACGGTCCGCACCAAGGTCGAGACCGCGGTCAAGAACCTCTCCTGACCCGATTCCACACCTCCGCAATCGAATCGAGCGAGCAGATGGGTGAAACCCCTCACCGCTCGGCCGACGCCGGCACCGGCGGGACGCGCGTGACCCAGAGTCACGAGTGGCCCGCCGGTGCCTCGGCGCGTGTGGCCGAGGCACCAGTCAGCACCCGTTCCCCGGGCGGCACCGGGCTGGGCGGCGGCGGCGCGCTGCCGCGCAGCCGTAAGTTCGGTGCCGAGCGGGCCTTCCGCGGTCTCACACTGGCCGCCGGCACCGCCGTTCTGGTCATCATCGCCGCCATCGCGATCTTCCTGGTCGCCAAGGCGGTGCCGGCCCTACGCGCCAACACCGAAAACTTCTGGTCCTACGAGGGCTGGTCCCCCAACGAGACAGAGCCGAAGTTCGGCATCGGTGCGCTCGCCTTCGGCACCGTGCTCAGCTCGGCGCTCGCACTGCTCATCGCGGTGCCGGTGGCGCTCGGCATCGCGCTCTACCTCTCGCACTACGCGCCGCGCCGGTTGGGCACCGCGCTCGGCTTCCTGGTCGACCTGCTGGCCGCCGTACCGAGCGTGGTCTTCGGCCTCTGGGGGCGGGACGTCTTCAGCAGCCCCGTCCGGGACTTCTCGGTCTGGCTGAACCAGCACTTCGGCTGGATCCCGCTCTTCGGCGGCGACGGCCCCTTCGGGGCGTCCGTCATGCTCGGTGCCCTGGTGCTCGCGATCATGGTGCTGCCGATCATCACCTCGCTCTCCCGCGAGGTGTTCCTCCAGACCCCCACCGCGAACGAGGAGGCCGCCCTCGCCCTGGGCGCCACCCGCTGGGAGATGCTCCGCACCGCGGTGCTGCCCTACGGCCGTCCCGGCATCATCGCCGCGATGATGCTCGGCCTCGGCCGGGCGCTCGGCGAGACCATCGCCCTGGCGCTGACCCTCGGCATCACCTTCGGCATCTCGTTCAACCTGATCCAGAACGGCGGCAACACCATCGCCGCCAACATCGCCAACGCGTTCGGCGAGGCGAACGAGACCGGCCGGGGCGCGCTCATCGCCTCCGGCCTGGTGCTGTTCACCATCACGCTGATCGTCAACATCACGGCGCGGGCGATCATCTACCGCCGCCGGGAGTTCACGGAGTCGGCCGCATGACCACAACCGCCACCTCCCACCGCACCCGGCCACCGGCCCAACCCGACTCGCTGCGGGCCAAGCGGCTGCCCTGGTACGCCGCCCCGGCCATCGCCGTGGCGGCCCTGGCGCTCTCCGCCGTGCTCGTCTACGGCACCAGCATCGGCGGCCCGGTCCTCGTGGTCGTCCTCGGTGCGATCCTCTACCTGGTCGGGCTCTTCGCCGCCGCCAACGCGGTCGAGGGGCGCCGGTCGGCCCGCAACCGCACTTGGAGCGCGCTGATCCACTCCGCCTTCGTGCTGGCGGTGCTGCCGCTCGTATCGGTGGTCTGGACGCTGGTCAGCAAGGGCGCCGACCGGCTGGACGTCAACTTCTTCCAGACCTCGATGAACAACATCGGGGCCCGGGACGCCAACGGCGGCGCGTACCACGCGATCGTCGGCACGCTGGAGCAGGTCGGCATCGCCACCCTGATCACCGTCCCGCTCGGCGTTCTCTGCGCGATCTACATCGTCGAGTACGGGCGCGGCAAGTTCGCCTTCGCGATCCGGTTCTTCGTGGACGTGATGACCGGCATTCCGTCGATCGTCTCCGGCCTCTTCGTGCTGGCGTTCTGGGTGCTGATCGTGTCGCCGTGGTTCAACGACGGTCGGCCCAGCTTCTCCGGCTTCGCCGCGGCGCTCGCGCTGAGCGTGCTCATGCTGCCCACCATCGTCCGGTCCACCGAGGAGATGCTCCGCCTCGTACCGGCGCCACTGCGGGAGGGCGCGTACGCGCTCGGCGTACCCAAGTGGAAGACCATCCTGCGGGTGGTACTGCCGACGGCGCTGCCCGGCATCGTCACCGGCGTCATGCTCGCCATCGCCCGCGCGGCCGGTGAGACCGCGCCGGTGCTGCTCGTCGCCGGCGGTGGCGCCGCGATCAACACCAACCCCTTCGAGAACAACCAGTCGTCGCTGTCCCTCTTCGTCTACCAGCAGGCCGGCGACGCGTCGAAGTACGCCCCGGCACGGGCGTGGACCGCGGCACTCACCCTGGTCGCCCTCGTGCTCATCCTGACGATCGCGGCGAAGCTGCTGGCCCGTCGCAACAGGCTCAGCCGATGAACCCCGGAGGTACCACCATGGCCAAGCGCGTCTCCGCCTCGAACGTCACCGCGTACTACGGCGGCTTCAAGGCAATCGAGAACATCAACCTGACGGTCGAGCCGAAGACGGTCACCGCTCTCATCGGGCCGTCCGGTTGCGGCAAGTCGACGTTCCTGCGGTCGATCAACCGGATGCACGAGGTGCTGCCGGGGGCCCGGGTCGAGGGCAGCCTGACCATCGACGACCAGGACATCTACGACCGGGACGTGGACGTCACAGCAGTCCGACGCACCATCGGCATGGTCTTCCAGCGGCCGAACCCGTTCCCCACCATGAGCATCTTCGAGAACGTGGTGGCCGGGCTGAAGCTCAACGGGGTCCGCAAGAAGTCGATCCTGGAGGACGCGGCCGAGAAGGCCCTGCGCGCCGCGAACCTGTGGGGCGAGGTCAAGGACCGGCTGGGCAAGCCCGGCGCGGGCCTCTCCGGCGGTCAGCAGCAGCGGCTCTGCATCGCCCGGACCATCGCGGTCGAGCCGCAGGTCGTCCTGATGGACGAGCCGTGCTCCGCCCTGGACCCGATCTCCACGCTGGCGATCGAGGACCTGATGTTCCAGCTCAAGGACAAGTTCACGATCATCATCGTGACGCACAACATGCAGCAGGCAGCGCGTGTCTCGGACCGGACCGCCTTCTTCTCGATCGAGAAGACCGGCGACCCGGGCCGGCTGATCGAGTACGACAACACCCAGAAGATCTTCAGCAACCCGAGCGTGAAGAAGACCGAGGACTACATCACCGGCCGCTTCGGCTGAGCCGACCACGTCCGGTCACCGGCGCCCCGCCTCCCGGCGTGGGCGCCGGTGCCATATCCAGCACCAGCACCGCGCGTCGAGCAAGATCGCGCCGATCTTGCAGTTTCGGTTGTCGAGCTGGGTGGGATGCCCCTTGTGTCGCGACAGAAAGCGCAAGATCGTGGAGCGAGGGCGGGCGTGGGCTCAGCCCAGGACGAAGCGGGGTTCGCCGTCCGGGGGCAGGTCCAGGCGCGGGGTGACCGGGCTCGCGGCGTCTCGATCGGCCGCCGCCCGCGCAACCCCGGCCAGGTCGCCGGCCGCTGCCACCTGGGCCAGCGTGACCGCTGTCGGTGGCAGCATGGTCAGCTCGCCGGCCTGCGCGCGGGCCAGCGCGTCCGCCGGGCGGATCCACAGGGTGTGGTCGGCCTCGCCCGAGACGTCGCGGGTCCGCTGGCCCGCCGGCAACAGGGCGATGAAGAAGTACGTGTCGAAGCGGCGCGGCTCGAACTCGGGAGTGATCCACCGGCTCCACGGCAGCAGCAGGTCCGACCGGAGGGTGAGCTGACGGTCGGCGAGCAGCGCCGCGAAGCCCAGCCGGCGTCCCTCCAGGTCCTGCCGGGCTGCCTCCCAGTCGTCGCCGCTGACGTCGCCCACCACTGTCTCCCGGTTCGGACCGGCGAGCAGTACGCCGGCCTCCTCGAAGACCTCCCGCGCGGCGGCGCAGACCACCGCCTGCGCGGCCTGCGGGGCCACTCCGAGCCGGTCCGCCCATTCGCCCGGCGTCGGGCCGGCCCAGTCCAGGTGCGCCTCCGAGTCGGAGCGGTCCACCCCGCCTCCGGGGAAGGCGTACATCCCGCCGAAGGTCATCGCGGCGACCCGGCGGATGACGTACACCTCGAAGTCGGCGTCGGTCGGACGCAGCAGCAGTACGGTGGCCGCGACCCGCGGCGTCGCCGGGGTGCCACCCTCGGCCTGGAACCGGCGGGCATGCTCGACCAGGGCGGCCGGGGCGGCGAAGCCGTCACTGTCGATCGTCATGCCCGCGAGCCTAGTTCCCGACAGCGCGACTGCCGGCGGGCGCCAGGCGATGAGGGATCATGAACTTGTTGCCACGACACGCCGTGCCGCCGGACAACAACTTCATGATCGACGAGGGTGGTCGCTGGGACAGCGCGGGCCGGGCAATGGGCGGTTCGCCTGGCTCGGCTAGCGTTCCGGCATGACTCGTTGGGGCATCCTGGCCACCGGCCACATCGCCAGCCGTTTCGCCGAAGATCTCCGGCTGGTGCCGGACGCCGAGTTGGTCGCGGTCGGTTCCCGCGCCGCGGAGAGCGCACAGCGCTTCGCCGACACGTACGGCGCGAAGCGCGCCTACGGCTCCTGGGTGGAGTTGGCCGCCGACCCCGAGGTGGACGCGATCTACGTGGCGACCCCGCACTCCGCGCACTACGAGGCGGCGATGACCTGCCTCACCGCCGGGCGGGCGGTGCTGTTGGAGAAGCCGTTCACCGTCGACCTGGCCACCAGCACCGAATTGGTGGACACCGCCCGCGCCGCCGGGGTCTTCCTGATGGAGGCCATGTGGATGCGGCTGAATCCGATGATCCTGCGGGTGGTCGAGTTGATCGCGGACGGGGCGATCGGCACGGTGACCGGCGTGCGGGCCGACTTCGGGGTGGCCGGGCCGTTTCCGCCGGAGCACCGGATGCGCAACGCGGCGCTGGGCGGGGGTGCCCTGCTGGACCTGGGGATCTACCCGATCAGCCTGGCCCACCTGCTGCTCGGGGTGCCGCAGCACATCCGGTCCTGGGCACAGCTCGGCCCGGAGGGGACGGACGAGAACACCGGAATGCTGTTCGGTTATGACACCGGAGCCCTGGCAACCCTGAGCTGCGGCATGGTCGGGTTGAGCGGGCAGACCGCCTCGATCACCGGCACCACGGGGCGGATCGACCTGCCGGAGCCGTTCTTCCGGCCGGGTTCGGTGACGCTGCACCGGGCCGGCGCGGAGCCGGAGACGATCGTCGCCGACGGGGCCGGCAACGGCTACCAGTACGAGGCGATCGAGGTGCAGCGCTGCCTGGCCGCCGGCCTGACCGAGAGCCCGGTGGTGCCGCACGCCACGACCCTTGAGGTGATGACCCTGCTGGACACGGTCCGCGAGCAGATCGGCGTGCGCTACGTCTGAACAGCGGAAGGGCCCCCGGCCACGGCGAGACCGTGACCGGGGGCCCTTTCGAAAACTCAGCCGAAGAGCGGCCGGACCAGCAGGTACGTGACGCACGCGATCAGTGCTGCGGCCGGGAACGTGACGATCCAGGCGATCACGATGTTGCCGGCGACGTTCCAGCGGACCGCGGACAGCCGCTTTGTCGCGCCCACACCCATGATCGCCGACGTGATGGTGTGGGTGGTGGAGATCGGCGCCTTCAGCACCAGGGCGTTGAAGTAGAGCACCGCGCTCGCCACCGTCTCGGCGGCGAAGCCCTCCGGCGGCCCCAGGTCGATGATCTTACGGCCGAGGGTCCGGATGATCCGCCAACCACCGGCGTACGTGCCGAGGGCCAGCATCGTCGCCGAGGTCCAGAACACCCACCCCGGGATGTGCGTCTTGCTCTCCTGGAAACCACCGGTGTAGAGCGCCAGGACCACGATGCCCATGGTCTTGGCGGCGTCCTGCATGCCGTGGCCGACCGACATGGCGGCCGCCGAGAGGGTCTGCGCCCAGCGGAAGCCCCGGTTGAGCTTGCCCGGCTGCCCCTTCCGGAACAGCCAGAGGATGGCCAGCATCAGCAGGTAGCCAAGGGTGAGGCCGACGATCGGCGACAGGATCATCGGCAGGATGACCTTCACGCCGATGTTGCCCCACTGCACGATGCCGCCGGCGGACAGCAGGGTCGCGCCGACCAGGCCGCCGAAGAGCGCGTGCGAGGACGACGACGGCAGACCGAAGTACCAGGTGATGAGGTTCCAGGCGATCGCCCCGAGAACCCCGGCGAAGACCACACCGAGGCTGCTCACCCCGGTCGGGAGGGTTACCAGGCCGTCGCCGACGGTCTTGGCCACCCCGGCGCCGAAGTGGGCGCCGACGAAGTTGCCGACGGCGGCGAGCCCGAGGGCGATCCGGGGTGTCAGTGCCCGGGTGGAGACGCTTGTCGCGATCGCGTTGGCGGCGTCGTGGAAGCCGTTGGTGTAGTCGAACGCCAGGGCTACCCCGATCACCGCCAGCACGGCGATGAGTTCGGGTGTCACAGTCACAGGTTCAGGACTCCTTGACCGCGATGGTCTCGACGGTGTTGGCCACGTGCTCGAAGGCGTCGCAGGCGGCCTCCAGCTCGTCGGCGACCTCCTTCATCTTCAGCACCGTCAACGCGTCGTACTCACCGGAGAAGAGGCGGACGAGCAACTGCCGGTTGATCCGGTCGCCCTCGTTCTCCAGCCGGTTGCACTCGATCCAGTAGTCCTCGAGGTCCTTCATCGACTTCAGCCGGGGCATCGCGTCGGCGGTCAGCTTGGCCTGCTGGTCGAGCACGTTGACCATCTCGTGCAGCTCGCGGGGCAGCGCCGGAAGCTCGGTCAGCCCGTACAGGTAGAGCAGGTCGCCGACCGCTTCCAGGTGGTCCATCACGTCGTCCAGCAGCGAGCCGAGCCGGTAGATGTCCTCCCGGTCGAACGGGGTGATGAAGGTCGAGTTGATCTTCTTATACAGCTCGTGGGTGATCTGGTCGCTGTCGTGCTCGACCTCGGTCAGCCGCTCGCTGACCGACTGCACGTCCACGCCCGGCAGGGCCAGCTCGTTGAGCAGCGCGGTGCCCCGGACCAGGTTCTGCGCGGCCCTGGTGAAGAGCTCGTAGAAGGCGCCCTCGGTGGGGCGGAAGGAAAACTTCACAGCACAGACCTCGTCGCGTCGGTGGAAGGGTGGCGGGTGCCCGAGAGCGCCCGCTCGGTGAATGCTAGAAAACGGCAGAACCGGGAATTCGTCGGCCCACCCCTGGCCAGGCACCATTCACCGGTCGTTCACCTGCCGTTCATCTCGGCTGCCCCACCCGCACCCGCTCCCCCAGCCAACAGACGCTTCCGCTCCCGCGCCACGTCGAAATCGGCAACCGGATACCCCAGCTCGAGCGTGTCGAACGTCTCACGCAGCAGGTGGGCCACCGCCCAGTCCCGGTACCACTTGCGGTCCGCCGGCACCACGAACCAGGGCGCGGCGTCCGTGCCGCACCGGCTCAGGGCCTCGGCGTACGCGGCCTGGTAGTCGTCCCAGTGCCCCCGCGAGTCGATGTCGGAGGGGTTGTACTTCCAGTGCTTGCGCGGGTCGGTGAGCCGGTCCATCAGGCGCTCGCCCTGCTCGGCGTACGAGATGTGCAGCATCACCTTGATCAGTGTGACGCCGCCCTCGGTCAGCTCCCGCTCGAACGAGTTGATCTCGTCATAGCGGGCGCGCCAGGTCGTCTCCGGCACCAGCGAGCCGACCCGGGCGATCAACACGTCCTCGTAGTGCGAACGGTTGAACATCCCCACGTACCCCGGCGGTGGCAGCTCCCGGCGAATCCGCCAGAGGAAATCGTGCCGCAGCTCCTGGCGGGTCGGCGGCCCGAACGAGCGGATGTGCAGGCCCAGCGGGTTCATCGCGCCGGCCACCCGCTTGATCGTGCCGTCCTTGCCGCCGCAGTCCATGGCCTGGAGCACCAGCAGCACCCGGTGCGCCGGCCGCTCCGACCCGGTCTTGGCCATCGCGAAGAGCATCTCCTGCTGCCGGCCCAACTCCTCGCCGACCAGCTCCACCTGCTCCCGCGCCCAGGTCTTACGGTGCTCGCCGCGGCCTGCGGGCTCCGGCAGGCCGGGCATGGACCGCGGGTCGATCGCGCCGAGATCCACCGGCGCGGTGACCCGCAGCAGCTCCCGCACGGAACCGCCGTCCGGGGCCACGATCTGCCCTTGCTGGGGTGCGCTCATGCACGGATCATCGCCCACCCACAGCCGTTCCGCCCGCCGAGGCCCACCTCCGAACCTTGGGCCCGCTGATCGGCACCGACCGACCTCCGCCCACGGCAGGCACCGGTCCACCGGGCCGTTTCGGGGCTGCCGGCGGGCCCATTCGGCGGGAGGATGTGGGCCAGGACGCCGACCGGAAGGGGTGGTGGGTCGTGCGGGAGCTGGCGACGGAGTTCGAGGCCGAGCGGGGCCGGCTGCTCGCGGTGGCCCACCGAATGCTGGGCAGCCGCACCGAGGCGGAGGACGCGGTGCAGGAGACCTGGCTGCGCTACGCCGGAGCGCTGGCCGACCCGGCGGCCCGCGCCGAGATCCGGGAACTGTCCGCGTGGCTGACCACCACCTGCGCCCGGATCTGCCTGGACGTGCTCCGCTCGGCCCGGGTCCGCCGGGAGGCGTACCCGGGGCAGTGGCTGCCGGAGCCGGTGGTGAGCCCGTTGGGTGGCCGATCGCCGGCCGACGGCTACGCGCCCGACCCGGCGGAGCGGGCGGTCCGCACCGACCAGGTCGGCACGGCGCTGCTGGTGGTGTTGGAGCGGCTCGCGCCGGAGCAACGGGTCGCCCTCGTGCTGCACGACGTGTTCGCGCTGCCGTTCGCCCGGGTCGCGGGGGTGCTCGGCACCACCGAGGTCGCCGCCCGGCAGCTCGCCTCCCGGGCCCGACGGGCGGTCACCTCGCCGGACGTACCCCGACACACCGCCGACCCGGCCGAGCAACGTCGGGTGCTCAAGGCGTTCGTCGCCGCCACCGAGTCCGGCGAGTTGGACCAGCTGCTTCAGGTGCTCGCGCCGGACGTAGTCTTCGTCGGTGACTCGGGTGGGCACTTCCCGGCCGCCCGCTGGCCGGTGCTAGGCGCGGACTCCGTGGCTCGCCTCACGCTCGGCCTGTTCGGCCGGACCGGCCGGTACACCGGCCGGGTGCTGGCTCGGCCCGTGCTCGTCGACGGCATTCTCGGCCTACAGCTGGAGACGACGCACAGCGACGGGCGACCGATCCGCCTGGTCACCGCGTTCGCTGTTGACCAGGGCCGGATCACCGCCATCTACAACCAGCTCAACCCCGAGAAGCTGACCGACCTGCCGCCGCTGGACGCCGACGACGGCTGGCCGCCACGCTGGTGAGCCGGCCCGACCGGGCGGGCGGGTGGCCTCAGACCACCAGAGCCAACCACTTGCGGTACGCGGTGGCGAACGGCTCGGTGCCGTCGTCCAGCGCCCCCAACAGCCGCTGTGCCGCGGCCTCGGCCTCGGCCACCACGTCGTCCGGGTAGCCGAACCGGGCCCGGTGCTCGGCGAACTCGTCCTCGTCGAGCAGCTCCACCAGGCCGGTGGCCCGGCGCCGGACGACGTCCAGATCAAGGTCGATCAGGTGGACGGTGTCGTCGGACTCCCAGCGGGCCGGGGTCGTGATGTCGCAGTAGACCTCGCTGGTGCGGGGCGGGGGGTTGAACATGGCCGTCCACCAGGCGCGGTGTGGCACCAACAGCACGAACGGGATCTTCTCCACCGAGGGCCGGCCGTGGTAGACCGACTCGGTGCCCTCGGGCACGCCGAGCCAGATGCCGAGGTCGTCCTCGGTGAGCCGGCGGGCCGGGTAGTCGCGGTGGGCGCTGCCGTCGTACTTGCGGTAGATCACGCGGACCATGTCGCTCGGCATGATTCGCACCCTAACCGATACCACCCACGCGTCGTAGCGCGGCCGTAACCGGACGAGGTCGGCCGCGACGCCCGCCGCGGTCGGCATCGCGCCACGCGGCGGATGGGCGCTGTCGGTGTCGGCGGCGCCGGGTACCGTCGCACGGTGACTCCGCCCCGCACCGCCACTGGTTCCGCCACCCCGTCGGCCCGTGCCAAGGGCCGGCGGCGGGGTGCCCGACCCAGTGGCACCGAGCTGCTGGCGGCGGCGGTCGGCGCGGTGCCCGGCGGCGCGGAGCGCCCCGGCCAACTGCAGATGACCACGGCGATCGAGGAGTGCGTGGCCGGCGGCGAGCATCTGCTCGTGCAGGCGGGCACCGGCACCGGCAAGTCGCTGGCGTACCTCGCGCCGGCGCTCACTGTGGACGGCCCGGTGGTGGTCTCCACTGCCACCCTGGCGTTGCAGTCCCAGTTGGTCGACCACGACCTGCCCCGGCTCGCCGACGCGGTTGAGCCGGTGCTCGGCCGTCGGCCCACCTTCGCCGTGCTCAAGGGCCGCCACCACTACCTCTGCCTCGCCCGACTGGACAACTCCACCGAGGAGGAGCCGGAGGACACCCTCTTCGACGCCCCCGCGTCGCGCCCCGGCGGCGGGACGAAGTGGCTCGGTGAGGCGGGCCGGCTGGGCAAGCAGGTCGAGCGGCTGCGCGACTGGGCCGAGAAGACCGCCACCGGCGACCGGGACGAGCTGGACCCGGGCGTCGAAGACCAGGCCTGGCGGCTGGTGTCGATGCCGGCCCGCGAGTGCGTCGGCGCGGCCCGTTGCCCGTTCGGGCAGGAGTGCTTCGCCGAGGCGTCGCGGGCCCGCGCCCGGGAGGCTGACATCGTGGTGACCAACCACAGCCTGCTCGCTGTCGACATGCTCGCCGACCGGCACATCGTGCCGCCGCACAAGCTGCTCATCGTCGACGAGGCGCACGAGCTGGCCGACCGGGTCTCCTCCGCCGCGCAGGCGGAGCTGGTGCCGGAGCTGATCGACCGGACCACCCGGCGGGCCCGTACGCTGCTGCGCCCGGAGACCGCCGAGGCGCTCACCGCCGCCGGTGACGCCCTGGCGGTCGGGCTGGCCGAGGCGCCGGCCGGGCGGATCACCGCGGGGCTGCCGACGCCACTGCGGGAGGCGTGCACGCTGCTCGACGCGGCGACCCGCTCCGCCCTGGACGCGATCGGCGACATCAAGGCCGACGACCCCGACCCGGTCCGCAAGCAGCAGGCCAAGGCCGCCCTGGACGAGCTCTCCACCACCGCGCAGCGGCTACTGGAGGAGGGCGACCACGACGTGGCCTGGGTGGAGAAGAACGACAGCGGCAACCGCCGGGCACTGGTGGTCGCGCCGCTGTCGGTGGCCGGCACCCTCGCCACCCACCTGTACGACGAACGCACCGTCGTGGCCACGTCGGCGACCCTGGCGCTGGGCGGCCGGTTCGACACTGTCGCCCGCGCCCTCGGGCTGGACGCGCCACCGCCCGCCCCGCCGACCCCCGCCGCGGCCGCGCTGGCCGCCCGCACCGGCCCCGGCCGGCCGGCTGCCGAGGCGCCGGGCCGTCGCCTCGCCGGCGACGTCACACCGAACGCCCTCGTCCCGGCCACCGAGGGCCCCGGGTGGCGGTCACTCGACGTCGGTTCGCCCTTCGACTACGCCCGGCAGGGCATCCTGTACGTCGCCGCGCACCTTCCCCGCCCCAGCGTCTCCGGGCTGCCCGAGGCTGCCGGAGAGGAGCTCCTCGGGCTGGTCGAGGCGCTCGGTGGTCGTACTCTCGGGCTCTTCTCCTCCCGGCGGGCCGCGCAGCAGGCGGCGGAGCTGCTGCGCGCGCGGACCGACCTGCCGGTGTTGCTCCAGGGCGAGGAGGCGCTGCCGCTGCTGGTGCGTCGCTTCCGCGAGGAGCGCGCCAGCTGCCTGTTCGGGGTGATGTCGCTCTGGCAGGGGGTGGATGTGCCGGGTGACGCCTGCCAGCTCGTCGTCATCGACCGGCTGCCCTTCCCCCGCCCGGATGAACCGCTGGCGGCGGCCCGCGCGGCGGCGGTGGACGCGGGCGGTGGCTCCGGCTTCTCGGCGGTCAGCGTGCCGATCGCGGCGGTGAGGCTCGCTCAGGGCGTGGGCCGGCTGATCCGCGCGACCGGTGACCGGGGCGTGGTGGCGGTGCTCGACTCCCGGCTGGAGACGGCCCGAGGCTACGGGCCGTTCCTGCGTCGCTCGCTGCCCCCGTTCTGGTACACGACCCGCCCCGAGGTGGCCCGGGGCGCCCTGGAACGCCTGGCCAAGTCCTGACCCGCTTGGGCAGGACCAGGATCGCGCTACAACAGGGAAAGAGTGGTCTCACGCTGGCGGGAGACCACTCTTTCCATGATCCTGCGTGAATCCAGCGGGACGCGCGGGTCTAGGGGGCCTGGGAGGCGACGACCACGGCGTCGGGCGGGGTGTCCGGCACCCTGCGGGCGGCAAGCCGCCGGACCGCTGTGTTCAGCACCGCGATGAGCGGCACGGAGACCAGCGCGCCGGTGATCCCGGCGAGTACGACACCGGCGGCGATACCGATGATCACCGCGAGCGGGTGCAGGGCCACCGCCCGGCCCATGATCAGCGGCTGGAGCACGTGCCCCTCGATCTGCTGTACGCCGATCACCGCGCCAAGGATGATCAACGCGGTGACTGGGCCGCTGTCGACGAGGGCCACCAGGACCGCCACGCCACCGGAGAGCGCCGCACCGACGATCGGGATGAACGCGCCGAGGAAGACCAGCGCGGCCAGCGGGAAGGCGAACGGGACGTCGAAGATGACCAGGAAGATGCCGATGCCGACCGCGTCGATGAACGCGACCAGCACTGTCGCTCGGACGTACGCGCCGAGCGTGTGCCAGGAGGCACGGCCGGCGTCGTCGACCTTCCAGCGGGCGGCGACCGGCAGCAGCCGGACCAGGAAGCGCCAGATCCGGTTGCCGTCGCGCAGGAAGAAGAACGTCGCGAAGAGCACCAGCAGCGTGCCGGTCAGCACCTCGGCCAGCGTCGCCGCGGTGCTCAGCGCGCCGCTGGTGAACTTCGAGGTGTTGTCGTTGATCCAGGCCTGCGCCTCGTCGATGTAGCGGTCGAGTTGGGTGTCCGAGAGGTGCAGCGGGCCGGTCTTCAGCCAGTTCTGGATCTGCCGGACACCCTCGGACGACTTCTCGCTCAGTTCCGGTACGCCACGAATGAACTCGTTGACCACCAGCGTCAGCGTGCCGATCACCGCGACCAGGCCGCCGACCAGCACCACCGCCGTCGCCAGCGACCGGGGGAACCGGGCCCGCAGCAGCCAGCCCACCGCCGGCGCGAGCAGCGCGGAGAGCAGCAGCGCGATGGCCAGCGGGATGATCACGATCTTGATCCTGCTGACGATCATCAGCAGGGCCCAGGCCACCACGCCGATCACGATCAGTCGCCAACACCACGCTGCGGCGATCCGCAGCCCGTGCGGAACGTCGGCGTCGTCCCGACTGGCGGTGGAGCTGTGCAGGTCCACCGGGGGTTCCGCGCCGTAGACCGTCGCGCTCGACGGCGCGGTCGGCCCCGGCACGGCCGGCGACGCCACCCGGGCCGCCTCCGACGCGTCGTTCAGCGCGTCACCGGAGACGCCCTCGTCGGCGCGCGCCGACTCCTGTCGTGACTGGTAGGCGCGGCGAAGCCGCCCGCGTACCCGCTCGAAGCGGCTCAAGCGCACCTCCTGGCAGAAAACCCGGCCCGCCGACGGCGACAGGTCGGACAGCATACGTCCGTTCCCGACACCGTAGGGCGGTTGCGCCACACAATGCCCCGACCACCTCCGGCGTAACCACCGGTCGGCCACCGTCGGCCACACGGTAGCGTCTGCGACGTGACCGCCGACAACGATCTCGACGCCGGCCTGCCGATCCGCCTGCTGCACGACCGTGTGCTGGTGCGGATGGAGGGCAGTGAGGGCGAACGCCGCTCCACCGCTGGCATCGTCATTCCGGCGACCGCCGCGGTCGGCAAGCGCCTCGCCTGGGCCACAGCAGTCGGGGTGGGGCCGAACGTGCGCGCCATCGTCTCCGGCGATCGGGTGCTCTTCGACCCGGACGAGCGCTCCGAGGTCGAGCTGCACGGCCGCGGTTACGTGCTGCTGCGGGAGCGGGACGTGCACGCCGTGGCCGCCGAGCGGATCGAGAACGACTCGACCGGCCTCTACCTCTGACGCACCTCCCCCGGCCACCAGGCCCCGTCGCGCACCGTTTGCCCAGCCGCACGACGGGAAGCCATCCGGCGACCGTGGCCCTGGGGAGGGACGATGCCGGTATTCGTGAAGAAGCTGTTGACCTGGGGCAGTGTCGCGTTCCTGATCTACTTCATGGCCTTTCGGCCGGACGGCGCCGCGCAGATGTTCCGGGCGATCGGGGCCGCGCTGATCGCGATGTTCCAGGGCCTCGGTGACTTCCTCACCTCGCTGCTGGCCTGAGCCGCACTGCTGGTGGCCTGAGCCGCACTGCTGGTGGCCTGAGCCGCACTGCTGGCCTGCCGTCAGCCGCCAGGCCGTAGCTGTCAGGGGTGTGTCGGCGGCCAGGGAGACGCCGGGCGCAGGCCGGGCCAACCGGGCGGGGCGTACCCCACCGGAACCGGGGCGGGAGCCAGCACCACCGGGATCGGCACCACCGGCTCGTCCGGCGCCTCCACCGCGCGCTGGGTGCCGTCCGGGAAGCGCAGGTGGTAGCGGCTGCCGTCCCAGACCCCCGCCGGAGCCTGCGGGTCCCGACCCACGAAGAACGACCGGTACGCGGTGATAGCGTCCAGCAACTCCCGCTCCTCGCGGGCGGTCCGCTCCTGGTCGGCGGGTTTGCGGTCCAGGCCGCGCAGCGCCCCGTCGCGCAGCAGGGCCAGCCGGGTCGCGGCGGACTGGTAACCCCGCATCGCCCGCACCCCGGCGTCGCCGGCCACCCGCCGCGCCCAACTGCGGGCGGCGTGCCGCCGGCCGAGACCGCTCAGGGCGGCCACCTCGGGCGGGCTGAGCCAGCCGGCGCGAACGTAGTCGGGCAGGACCCGCTCGGTGAGCCGCCCCTCCCAGGCGCGCAGCCACAGGGCCAGCCCCACGGTGCCGAAGAAGACCGGCACCATGAGGCCCAGGAAGCCGTACAGCATGATCATGGCCTCGCCGGTGGCCTGGGTCAGCGTGGGCAGCAGGTTCCACGTGCCGTGCAGCATCATCGCCAGCAGCAGGCCGGCGATCGGGGCGAGCACCCGGATGCGCCGGTCGGCCGTCCGGGAGGCGATACCCAGGCCCACACCGGTCATCGAGGTGAAAAGGGGATGGGCGAACCCGAACAGCAGAATCCGCAGAATGAAGATCGCGATGACCTGCTGGATGCCGGTGGCCGGGCCGTACCGGTCGGCGCCGGACGCGTACCCCAACCCGCCCAGGTAGAGGATGTTCTCCACCATCGCGAAGCCGACCGCGGAGAGCCCGCAGTAGACCAGGCCGTCGGTGATCCCGGACCACTCGCGGCGGCGGAACACCAGCAGCAGGATCGGGCCCAGTGCCTTGGTCAGCTCCTCGATGAACGGCGCCACCAGCACCCCGGTGAGCGCGGACGGCAGGCCCCAGTCGGCGAAGCGGTTGGCCGCGAAGTCGTTGACCGTGAGCGAGGCGGCGGTGGAGACGAACGCCCCCCAGGCGAAGCAGAAGATCAGATACTTCAACGGCTCTGGTTCGTACCGGTCCAGCCAGAGGAAGCAGGCGACCAGCACCGGCACCGGCAGGATGGCGGCGACCACCCCGATCAGCAGGGCCTGCACACCGAGCGACTGGCCGAGCGTGAAGACCATGAAGACCGCGCACGCCGCGATCAACAGCACCACCCCGGCCAGCACCAGGAACCGCCGCCAGCCCAGTCGGCGCAGCGGCATCCGGGGCGTCTCACCCGTGGGCGGGACGGCGGGCGCAGGCGGGGCGGCGGGCGACGGCGGCAATGGTGAACCGGGCGGGGTGTCGGCCATGCGGTCAGCGTAGCCATCCGCCGCCGGCTGGTTCGGGCGCATCGGCAGCCGCTATGCTGCCGGCAGGTCACGAGTGCCAGCGTTCAGCCCCGGCTTGCTGGCCGGCAACCCTCGTCGAGTTCGCGGTGGGGTGCCCCGGGTGATGACCGGGCCCAGCCCGATCGGTGTGCTGGGCAAGCGCGGACCCCGTCCCGATGTCGCACCCGGGGTCCCTGACCCCGGAGGTTCCGGCGTGTCCGTCACTCTCGTCCCCTCGCTGCCCAGCCTGCCCACCGTGCCGTCCGCGCCGCTCGACGTTCTCGGCGTGCCCGGCGAGATCAACCTGGACTACGCGGCCAGTGCGCCGTGCGCCCGGGCCGCCGCCGACGCGGTGGCCGAGCTGCTGCCCTGGTACGCCAGCGTGCATCGCGGAGCGGGAGCGCTGTCGCGGCGCTGCACCCTCGCGTACGAGCAGGCCCGGCAGACGATCGGCGACTTCTTCGGCGTCCGCGCCGACGATCATGTGATCTTCACCCGCAACACCACTGACGCGCTCAACCTGCTGGCGCGGGCCGTGCCAGCCGGCACGACGGTGGTCACCAACGCCTCCGAACACCATGCCAACCTGCTGCCCTGGCCGCGCGGGTCGGTGCGCCTTCCGGTGCCCAGCGACCCCGACGGGGCGGTACGCGATCTCGCCGCCGCCCTCACCGAGCTGCGCCGGGGCAGCAGCCCGGCGCTGCCGGTGCTGGTCGCGGTGACCGGTGCGAGCAACGTGACCGGTGAGCGGTGGCCGGTCGCCGAACTGGCGCGGGTGGCCCACCGGCACGGTGCCCGGATCGTGCTCGACGCCGCGCAGCTCGCCCCGCACGCCCCGGTCGACCTGCTCGCGCTCGACGTCGACTACCTGGCCGTGTCCGGCCACAAGCTGTACGCGCCGTTCGGCACGGGAGTGCTGATCGGTCGGGCCGACTGGCTGGACGCCGCCCCGCCCTACCTTGCCGGCGGTGGCGCCACCAGCCACGTCGGGCCAGCCACCCACGACGTGACCTGGGCGACCGGCCCGGCCCGACACGAGGGCGGCACCCCGAACCTGCTCGGAGCGGTCGCGCTGGCGGCGGTGTGCAAGGCCCTCGACGAGGCGGACCGGGGCGCGCTGGCCGCCCACGAGCAGGCCCTGCTGGACCGGCTACGGACCGGCCTCGCCGCCCTGCCGCACGTCGTCGAGCTGCGCACCTTCGGCCCGGACGCGCCCCGGGTCGGCATCGTCTCGTTCGTGGTGGCCGGATGGGACTCCACCGAGGTGGCCACGCGGCTGGCCGCCGAGCACCACATCGGCGTACGGGACGGGTTGTTCTGCGCCCACCCGCTGGCCCGGCGGCTGCTCGGCGAGGCGGCGGCGCGTACCGGCCGGCGGGACCTGCCGCCCACCGCGCTGCGTGCCAGCATCGGGCTGGGCAGCACGGCCGCTCAGGTGGACCGGCTGCTCGCGGCGCTGGCCGAGCTGGGCTGAGGCCCGCCCGGCGGTCGCCCCGCTCAGCCGACCGGCGGGGCGGTGGGTGGCTTCGGTGTCTCGCCGGGCTCCGCGGGCTCACCGACCGGGCGCTCCTGCTCCCCGAAGGCGGTGCGGATCCACCGGTTCGCCTCCTCCTGCTCGATCCCGGAGGCGACCAGCAGGTCGCTCGCGGTGGTGCGGATCTGGGCGATCACCACGCTGCCGGAGAAGCCCACCCCGGCGCCGTACGCCCGGCCGGCCTCGCTGACCGCCCGCAGCGACCGCTCCCGGGCCTTCTCCGGCTCCTCACCGGCGGCGAACTCGTGCTTGAGCAGCCGGACCGACTCGGCGAGGTGGCCGATCGCGTCCGGCATCGGATCGGGCACCGGTTCCTCGTCCTCGACCAGCGTGACGGACCGGCGGATCAGCGTGCCGCTGTTGCGCATCGCCCGGTCGATGGGGTCGGCCGCCTCGGCGTAGTGGGTCAGTTCGTCGCGGCGGTGCCACCGGGCCGGGGAGAGGGTGGCGGTCTCCTTCGCCCCCTCGATGGCCTCGCCCAGCGTGGCCAACTCCTCCTTGTTGTTGCGCAGCCTCTCCAGCGCGCCCTGGATGGCGGCGCGGTCCCGATTGCGCAGCCCGTCGGCGGTGGCGTCGAGTTGGGCGGCGAGCAGGTCCAGGGCGGGGCGGGCCGCCCGGTTGATCACTCGGAGCGGGTTCAGTGGCAGCAGCACCGCCGTGACCAGCAGTGCGATCCCACCGCCGAGGAAGGCGTCGACGAAGCGCGGGATCTCCAGGTTCTGGGTCGACGGGCTCAGCGTCACGATCAGCACCGCCGTGGCCGCCGCCTGGATGACGATGGCCACACTCGCTCCGGCGAAGATGGTGAGCAGGATCGCCACGGTGACCACCAGGCCGAGCTGCCACGCCCCGGTGCCGAGCAGGTAGATCAGGAGGTCGCCGACGGCCACTCCGACCCCCACCCCGACGATCAACTCCACCGTCCGGCGGAACCGCTGGCCGACCGACGCGGCCAGGGTGCCGACCGCGGAGATCGGCGCGAAGACCGGTTGCGGGTTGCCGAGCAGCTTGTGCGAGATCAGGTACGCGAGCCCGGCAGCCAGCCCGGCCTGCACAGCGAGTCCGCCGGCCATCCGTACCCGGTGCAGCCGGTCGTGCAGAGTGGCGCGGCTGCGGTGGCGCAGCTGTTCGGTGGCCTCGGCGATCCGCGCGCCGTCGATGTCCACCAACCCGTCGCGCAGCGCGGTACGTCGCACCATCGGAGGTCGCTTGTCCCGGGCCACGGCCATGGGCGCGACTACCCGTGGTGGCCCCGCTGAATCCTCCCTTCCCGCGCGTCGCGGGCGGATGCGGCAGACTCGGGCGGTGGCTGATCTGTTGGACCGGTGGCGGGCGGCGGCCCGGGGTGCCGGCGCGAGCCCCGATCCGGATACGACCAGGGCCGGAGAGCAGGTGATCGCCCGGTGGCGGGAGCCGCACCGGCACTACCACACGCTGGCCCACCTGACGGCTGTACTCGATGTGGTGGACCAGCACGCCGACCTGGCCACTCGGGCCGACGCGGTCCGGCTGGCGGCCTGGTTCCACGACGCGGTCTACGACCCCCGGGCCGCCGGCGACGCCAACGAACGGGACAGCGCCGCGCTGGCCGAGAGCGTGCTCACCGGGCTCGGGGTGCCGGTGCCCACCGTGACCGAGGTGCGTCGGCTGGTGCTGCTCACCGCCGGGCACACTGTGGCACCGGGCGACCGGGACGGCGCGCTGCTCTGCGACGCGGACCTGGCCGTACTGGCCGCGCCGCCGGCCAACTACGAGCGTTACGCGGCGGCGATCCGCCGGGAGTACGCCCATGTGCCGGAGCCGGCCTTCCGGGCTGGACGGGCTGCCGTGTTGACCGGCCTGCTGGCGCTGCCCGCGCTGTTCCGGTCGCCACCGCTGGCGAGCCGGTGGGAAGAGCCCGCCCGGGACAATGTGCGCCGCGAGCTGGCCGCCCTCACCGGGGAGCCGGAGAACGCGGGTTGACCAGGTGCTTCGGCCGACGCAGGTCGGCGGCGCGGAGCAACCGGACCAGCTCCCGGCTCGGCACCACCTGGGCACCGAGCCACACCGCCGCCGCGAACCGGTCGGCCGGAATGTCGTAGTGGTCCCGGTCGAAGCCGCGCCGGGGCGCGCCGAGCGTCTCGGCGAAGGCGTGCAGCTCGGCGTACGAGACGTCGCTGATCAGGTGCGACCAGAGCCGACCGCGCCACGGCCAGGCCGGCCGGTCCAGGTAGAGCATGGTGCCCAAGTTATCCCGCCCAGTCGATCATGTTGATGATCGCCGGTCGGCGACCTAGCCTCGGCTGCATGGCCCCCACCGCGCTCCTCGACGACCTGCGCGCCGCGCTCGGTGACGACGCCGTGCTCACCGACCCGGACCTGCTGCGCATGCACCAGCGGGACGAGGCCGACCTGTGCGCCGCCGGCGTCCCGCTGGTGGTGACCCGCCCGCGCGACACCGAGCAGGTGGTGGCCGTGATCCAGGCGGCCGCGCGGCACGGCGTACCGGTGGTGCCGCAGGGGGCGCGGACCGGGCTGGCCGGCGCGGCGAACGCGGTGGACGGCGCGGTGGTGCTCAGCACCGTCGCGATGAACGAGATCCGGGAGATCGACCCGGTGAGCCGGATCGCGGTGGTCCAGCCGGGGGTGGTCAACGCGGCGCTGGCCGGGGCGGTGGCCAGACAGGGCCTCTGGTACCCGCCGGACCCCGGCTCCTGGGAGTCGTCCACCATCGGCGGCAACGTGGCCACCAACGCCGGCGGCATGTGCTGTGTGAAGTACGGAGTGACCACCGAGTACGTGCTCGGCCTGGAGGTGGTGCTCGCCTCCGGTGAGGTGCTGCGCACCGGCCGGCGTACGGCCAAGGGGGTGGCCGGCTACGACCTGACCCGGCTGTTCGTCGGTTCGGAGGGCACCCTCGGCGTGATCACTGAGGTGACATTGGCGCTGCGGCCCGCCCCGGCCGACTCGCTGACCCTGGTGGCGGTCTTCGGATCCACCGCCACGGCCGGCGCGGCGGTGGCGGAGATCGCGGCTCGCGGGCTCACCCCCAGCCTGCTGGAGTTGCTGGACCAGACCCATCTGCGGGCGATCGAGGCGTACCAGCCGATGGGGTTACGGACCGACGCGCAGGCCCTGTTGCTGGCCGCCGCCGACACCGGCTCCCGGGCGGCGGACGACCTGGCCGTGCTGGCCGAGGTGTGCGAGGCCGTCGGCGCCGACGAGGTCTACGCGGCCACCGACGCGGTGGAGGCGGCGGCGCTGCTCCAGGCTCGCCGGCTGGCCCACCCGGCCATGGAGAAGTTCGCGGCGGACGCCTACCCGGGCGGCAACGGCGGTCTGGTGATTGACGACGTGGCAGTGCCGCGCGGCGCGCTCGCCGCGCTCCTGGACGGGGTCGCCCGGATCGCGGCCGAGTGCGAGGTGCCGATCGGCGTGGTGGGGCACGCCGGGGACGGCAACATGCACCCGAACATCGTGGTCGACCGGGCCGACCCGGCGAGCGTGGAGCGGGGTCGGCGGGCCTTCGACGAGATCATGCGGCTCGGCCTGGATCTGGGCGGCACGTGCACCGGGGAGCACGGGGTGGGGCTGCTCAAGCGGGACTGGCTGGCCCGGGAGATCGGGCCGGTCGGTGTCCGGGTGCATCAGGCGATCAAGTCGGCGCTCGACCCGGCTGGCCTGCTCAACCCGGGCAAGGTGCTGTGACCGGCTGCGGTCAGCCCTTGACCTCGGCCGGGGTCGCCTGGGTGAGCAGCAGCAGGATCTCCCCGGCGACCGGCGTGAGCTCCTCACCCGGGCAGTCCTGCGAGGTGATCAGCCCGGTCGAGGTGATGAGGCTGGACGTCAGCGCGTCGATGCAGGTTGTCCGGTACCGCCGGGCCTGATCGGTCTCGTCGGCCAGCGCCGGGTTGGCGAGCAGCACCTGGAGCCGTTCGGTCAGCTCCGGTGCGAGGGTGCCCCGGGAGGTCACGCCGTCGCCGGCGCAGTCGACGCACTGCCACGCGCCGTTCCGCTCAACGCTCAGGGTGCGCATCGGCCCGTCTTCGCCGAGCCGCTGGAGCAGGCTGACCTGACCAGCGGCGACAGTGGTGGGGATCTCCAGCTGCGAGCTGCCGCCCGCCGTTCCAGCGGTCGGTTGCGCCACCGGGGTGCGCGGCTTGTCTCCGTCGAAGAGGGAGCACCCGGTCAGGGCGCCGACGAGCGCGACGGCGAGCAGGGGTAAGAGCAGACGAGGGCGCGCGCGGGGTAGCACGCGCGGAAACCTACCCCACCGTAGGTAGCGTTCGAAACCACCATCCGGGCCGGTATCGATGGTTACCCATCGGTAACGTCGCAATTCGTCATCGAGCGGACGAGCGCAGCTCCGCCTGATCGTCGTCACCCCGGTCGGCCGCGTAACCCCGGACGTCCGGAGCACCGAGGCGGGCCGCGTCAGCCGCCGCGTCGTCCGGCATCAACTGGGACTGCCGCTCCGCCTCGACCCGGGCCCGGTAGTGCTCGACCTCGCGTGCCCGGGTGGCCGCGTCCCAACCGAGCACCGCCCCCATCAACTCGGCGGTGTGCTCCGCCGACTCCAGCCCCCGGTGGCTGGTCTCGAACGAGATCCGGGTCCGCCGGGTCAGCACGTCCTCCAGGTGCAACGCGCCCTCGGCCCGTGCCGCGTAGGCGACCTCCGCCGCCAGATACTCCGGAGCACCAGCCAGCGGAGACGCCAGCAGAGGATCAGCGTCGACAAGCGCCAGCAGGTCCAGGGTGAGGGTGCCGTAGCGCTCCAGAAGGTGCTCCACCACGCCCACCGGCACGGCGTGCCGGCGCGCCAGGTCAGCCCGGTCCCGCCACATGGCCGGGTACCCGTCGGCGCCGAGCAGCGGCAGGTCGGCCGTACGCGACGAGCGGGCGCCGCCGAGCCGGCGAGCGGCCCGGTCGACCACGTCGGACGCCATCACCCGGTACGTCGTGTACTTGCCGCCGGCGACCAGCAGCAGCCCGAGCATCGGCTCGAAGACCGCGTGCTCCCGGGAGAGCTTCGAGGTCGAGTCGGCCTCGCCGGCCAGCAGCGGCCGCAGCCCGGCGTACACCCCCTCGATGTCGGCGGTGGTGAGCGGCCGCTCCAGCACGGTGTTCACCTGCTGGAGGAGGTAGTCGATGTCGCGGGCCGAGGCGGCCGGGTGGGAACGGTCCAGCCGCCAGTCGGTGTCAGTGGTGCCGATGATCCAGTGCCCGCCCCAGGGGATGACGAAGAGCACCGAACTCGCCGTACGCAGGATGAGCCCCGTCTCGCCGGTGATCGCCGAGCGGGGCACCACCAGGTGCACCCCCTTGGAGGCGCGCACCCGGACGCCGGGCCGCAGGCCAACGTCGTTGAGCATCCGGGACATGTCGTCGCTCCACACGCCGGTGGCGGCGATGACGGTGCGGGCCTGCACCTCGAACTCCGCATCCGGCGAGCCCGGCGGCGCCTCCAGGTCCCGGACGCGGACGCCGGTCACCTCGCGCGCCTGCCGGATCAACCCGACGGCGCGGGCACTGCTCACCACCGTCGCGCCGAGGCTGGCCGCGGTGCGGGCCAGGGTGACCACCAGCCGGGCGTCGTCGACCTGTCCGTCGTAGTACCGGATCGCTCCGGCCAGCGCGTCGGCCCGCAGACTAGGGAAGATCCGCCGGGCACCCTCCCGGGTCAGGTGACGGTGCAGGGGCATGCCCCGGCCACCGCCGAAGATCCCGGCGAAGGCGTCGTACGCGGCCACGCCGGCTCCGTAGTACGAGCGGCGGAAGACCCGGGCCGGCAGGTCCCGCAGGCCCCGCCCGGCCGGCAGCGGCACCATGATCGGCACCGGGCGCACCAGGTGCGGCGCGAGCCGGGTGGCCAGCAGGCCGCGCTCGGTGAGCGCCTCGTGGACCAGGTGGAACTCCAACTGCTCCAGATAACGCAGGCCACCGTGGATGAGTTTGCTGGACCGGCTGGAGGTCCCGGCGGCAAGGTCACGCGCCTCGACCAGCGCCACCTTCAGGCCACGGGACGCCGCGTCCAGTGCGGCACCGGCTCCGGTCACCCCGCCCCCGATGACCAGCACGTCGAAGCGCTCGGCACGCAGTCGACGCAGGTCGGACGCACGGCGGACCGGTGAGAGCTGACCGGCGACGGATCGGGAGATATTGGGGTCGCGCACCTGTCCACCGTAACCGTCGAGCAACCGTGTCGACATTCGCCGCCCGGCCCGCACCGCGCGCACCTGCTCCGAAGCGCACGACACGTCCCGCCACCCGATCGAGGCCCACCGATCGGAGATCTTGGACAGTTTCCGTCATCGCCTGACGGAAACTGTCCAGGATCTGCACGGTTCTTCGAGCCCCGGAACCCGACGGTCGGGTTGAAACCCTTCGTCGTAGTCGTAAGGTTCTCGGATGCAAGGTCAACCTGCGCACCCCGGCTTGAGCGACCGCAGTTCCCCGTGGCCGGTGGTCGCGGCCGTGCTGGTCGGCGCCTGGACGGTTGCGGTCGCAGTGGGCACCCAGACCGGTGGCTGGCTCACCGATCAGGTGCTGCTGGGCTTCGGACGGGACCGGCTCGGCTGGCTCTGGCCGGTGCTCGGCCTGGCCACCGTCGTGCTTGCCGGCACGCCCGCCCTGCTGCTGGCCCTCCTGCCCCGATCGGGCGCGGTCCGGGCCACCGGGCGGGCCTGGTTGATCGGGGCACTCGCGCTCGGCGTGCTCACACTGCTGCGGGTCGTGCCGCCGGTGCACCATGAGGCGTACCTCGCCGCGCTGGCCAGCGCGGCGATGCTCTGCGCGCTCGCCGTGCGCTGGTCGGCGCGCCGGTGGGCGTACCCCGGGCTGGTTGGCCCGGTCGGCGGTCCGGCACCCACCGGAGACGGCGACGCGACACGGCCCGAGGCCACCGGGAACGGCGACGCCATGCGGCCCGAGGTCAACGCGGAGCCGGTCGGACGGCGCGTGCGCCGATCCGGCCCGGTGCCGTTGCTCGCGGTCGCCGCCGGGTTGGCGCTGCTACTGCCGTGGGCCTGGCTGGGCGCGCTCGGCGGTCTCCTGGAGACCGCGCTCGCGCTGCTGGCGGCCGCCGCGCTCGGGGTGCTGGCCGCGACTCTGCTGGACGCCCCCTTCTGGTCCCCGTTCGCGGTTGGGCGACCGCCCCGGCCGGCTCGGCTGGTGCTGGTCGGCGGCCTGGTCGCCGGGGTGGCGCTGCTGCTGCTCGCGGCCGGAACCGGGCAGTCCGGCGCGCAGTTGCCCGCCCTGCTGACACTGCCGCCGGTGGGTTTCGCGCTGGCCGCGCTCTGGGCCGCGACCTGGCGGCCCACCGCCGACCCGGCCACCGCCGACCCGGCCGCCGCCGACCCGGCCGAGGCCATCCGCGCCGGCCGAACGGCGACCGGCTGGCTCGTGGGCCTGGCCGCGCTCGGTCCGCTGGCCTTCACCGACCCGGAGGAGATCAGCCTGCTGCTGGTCGGCGCCCGGGACATCCCGTTCTGGGTGGCGGCCGCCGCCGGCGTCGGGCTCGCCGTCGCGGTAGTGGTCGCCATCGGGTACGCGGTGCTGCTCGCCCGGCCGACGGCACGCACCCCGAACAGGCGGGTCGCCGCGGTGGCGGCCGTGGTGCTGCTGGTGGCCTTCGGGGTGGTCGACCTCGGCCCCGGCCAGCCGGGCCTGTACGGCGAACGGCTGTTCGTGGTGCTGCGTACGCAGGCCAACCTGAGCGATCTTCCGGCCGCCGCGCCGGGTCGGGCCGGACGGGACGCCCGCGCGGCGGAGGTCTACCGGCGGCTGGTGACGACCGCCGAGCAGAGCCAGAGCGACCTGCTCCGGGGGTTGAACCGGCTGCGTCTCGACCCGGTGTCGTACTACCTGGTCAACGCGGTCGAGGTGGACGGCGGCCCGGCGGTGCGGGCCTGGCTCGCCCGCCGACCGGAGGTGGCGAGGGTGCTGGTCAGCCAGCGCCTGCGACCGCTGCCGGCCCCGGCCGGGCAGAACCGGGGCACCGCACCCAGGCCCACCGGCCCGGAGTGGAACATCAGCCAGATCGGAGCCGACCGGGTGTGGTCCCAACTCCGGGTAACCGGCACGGGCATCGTGGTCGGCAGTTCCGATTCGGGGGTGGACGGCACCCATCCGGCGCTACGAGCCGGGTTCCGTGGTGGGGACGACTCCTGGTACGACCCGTGGGACGACACCCGGAGCCCGACCGACCAGGGCGGGCACGGCACCCACACGGTGGGCAGCGCGGTCGGGCGGGACGGCATCGGGGTGGCACCGGACGCGCAGTGGGTGGGCTGCGTCAACCTGGACCGCAACCTGGGCAGCCCCGCGCACTACCTGGACTGTCTCCAGTTCATGTTGGCGCCCTTCCCTGCCGGCGGCGACCCGTTCACCGACGGCCGTCCGGAGCGCGCCCCCCAGGTGCTGACCAACTCGTGGGGCTGCCCGCCCATCGAGGGTTGCGACCAACGCGTTCTGCGGCCGGCCACCGCCGCCCTCGACGCCGCCGGGATCTTCGTGGTCGCCGCGGCCGGCAACACCGGCCCGTGGTGCGCGTCGATCGACGATCCGCCCGCCCCGTACCCGGACGTGCTGACTGTGGGTGCGGTGGACTCTCAGCGGCGGGTCGCCGAGTTCTCCTCCCGGGGGCCGGTGCCGGGCGGCTCGGGTAAACCGGACGTGCTGGCACCGGGGGTGGGTGTGGTGTCGGCCATGCCGGGCGGCACGTACGCCGCGCTGGACGGCACGTCGATGGCGACCCCGCAGGTGGCGGGGGTGGTCGCGCTGATGTGGTCGGCGAACCCGGCGCTGGTCGGTGACGTGACCCGGACCCGGCAGATCCTTCGGGACACCGCCACGGCGGCGACGCCCACCTATCGCTCCGACAGCCCCTCCGACGCCTGCGGTGCCCCGTCGAACGTCACCGGCGCCGGCCAGGTCGACGCCTACGCCGCCGTTCGCGCCGCCCAGCAATAGGCAGGTTTCCTTCCTGGAGCACTGAGCCGAGGGTGCGGCTCGGCAGCCGGTGATTTAGGGTCGGCGACCATGGACGCCGAGATCACCGTCACCGAGCTGACCGCCGACCTGGTCACCAACGTCGTACAGCTCTGCCAGCAGGCTCTCGACCTGCCCGAGGACTCCGCCGAGGCGGCCTCCATCGTGGACGTGCTCTGGACCCGGGCCACCACCGACCGGCCGGTCGTCGGGCTGGGCGCGTACCGAGGCGCGGACCTGGTGGGGGTGCTGATCTGCTCGGTGTCGTCGGCCGAGCCGGGGATCGGGCACGTGGACCTGGTAGCGGTCCTTCCGGATCAACGGCGTCGGGGCGTCGGCCGGGCACTGCTCCAGCGGGCCGAACAGGTGCTCGCCGAGCGTGGGGCGACCGAGGTGCTGCTGGCCGGAAATCCGCCGTACTACGCGTGGCCGGGAATCGACGTCCGCTACACGCCGGCGGTCTGCGCCGCCCTCGCGCTCGGCTACCAGCAGGACCGGACCGCCTGGAACATGACAGCGGACCTGTCGTACGACGGGTCGCCGGCACTGCGGTCCACCGAGGCGACGGAACGGCGGCTGGCGGACCAGGGCGTCACCGTACGCCGGGCGGAGCCGGCTGACCTTCCGGCGCTGACCGCCTTCGCCCGGTCCACCTTCGGCGGAACGTGGGACGGCGAGCTGGCCGGGTCGGTGGGGCGCGCCGACGCCGGTTGCCACCTGGCGGAGCGGGACGGCGAGGTGCTCGGCTTCGCCGCGTACGGGTCGTCCCGGCCGAGTTGGTTCGGGCCGATGGGCACCGCCCCGGCCGCGGAGGGGTCGGGCATCGGTGGGGTGCTGCTGCGGCGCTGCCTGCGCGACCAGCGGGCAGTAGGGCTGGATCGGGCACAGATCGGCTGGGTGGGACCGGTGCCGTTCTACTCAGGCAGCGCGGGAGCACGGATCGAGCGGGTGTTCTTCCTGTACCGACGTACCCTGCCCAGGGGATAACCGGGGCAAACAGGACTTTGATCCATTCGCCCGCATCGGCCATCGACGCCCCCTACCGTTTCGGTAGAGGAGGCAGCCATGACCACGGATGACAACCAGACCGAGGACGGCCGGCCGATCACCTGGAAACCGGTAGGTGAACTCCCCGGCCAACTGCCGTTCGACCGGCTCGACTACGGCGACGCCGAGCAACTGGCCGAGATGACCACCGACGGCGAGCCTTCGGTGACCGAGGAACCGCAGGAGATGGTGGACGCGCCGATCAAACTGCCTCCGCCGTACAACCGGACACAGAAACGGCGCAACCAGCGCCCACTACCGACCTGACGACGAACGGGGCGGACCGCGTCAGCGGCCCGCCCCGTTCGGTGTCGGAACTGGACTCAGAAGTCCATGTCCCCGCCACCCGGGCCAGCCGGGGCAGCCGGGTTCTTCTCCGGCTTGTCCGCGACAACGGCCTCGGTGGTGAGGAAGAGCGCCGCGATGGAAGCGGCGTTCTGCAGCGCCGAGCGCGTCACCTTGGCCGGGTCGATGATGCCCGCGGCCAGCAGGTCGACGTACTCGCCGTTGGCGGCGTTCAGACCGTGACCCGCTTCGAGGTTACGGACCTTCTCCACCACGACGCCGCCCTCAAGGCCGGCGTTGACGGCGATCTGCCGCAGCGGGGCGTCCAGCGCGACCTTGACGATGTTCGCACCGGTCGCCTCGTCGCCGACCAGGTCGAGCTTGTCGAAGGCGGTCTTGCCGGCCTGCACCAGCGCGACGCCACCACCCGGGACGATGCCCTCCTCGACGGCGGCCTTCGCGTTGCGAACGGCGTCCTCGATGCGGTGCTTGCGCTCCTTGAGCTCGACCTCGGTGGCCGCGCCGACCTTGATCACCGCAACGCCGCCGGCCAGCTTGGCCAGCCGCTCCTGCAGCTTCTCCCGGTCGTAGTCGGAGTCGCTCTTGTCGATCTCGGCCCGGATCTGGTTGACCCGGCCCTGGATCTGCTCGGCGTCACCGGCACCGTCGACGATGGTGGTCTCGTCCTTGGTCACCACGACCTTGCGGGCGCGGCCCAGCATGTCGAGGCTGGCGGCGTCGAGCTTGAGGCCGACCTCCTCGCTGATGACCTGGCCACCGGCGAGGATGGCGATGTCGGTCAGCATGGCCTTGCGGCGGTCACCGAAGCCCGGCGCCTTGACGGCGACCGACTTGAAGGTGCCACGGACCTTGTTGACCACCAGGGTGGCGAGGGCCTCGCCCTCCAGGTCCTCGGCGATGATCAGCAGCGGCTTGCCCGACTGCATGACCTTCTCCAGGATCGGGAGCAGGTCCTTCACCGACGAGATCTTGCTGTTGGCGATCAGGATGTACGGGTCGTCGAAGACGGCCTCCATACGCTCCGGGTCGGTCATGAAGTAGGCCGAGATGTAGCCCTTGTCGAAGCGCATACCCTCGGTGAGCTCCAGCTCCAGCCCGAAGGTGTTGCTCTCCTCGACGGTGATGACGCCTTCCTTGCCGACCTT
Organism: Micromonospora sp. CNZ322; assembly: GCF_007827755.1. Classification (NCBI taxonomy): domain Bacteria; kingdom Bacillati; phylum Actinomycetota; class Actinomycetes; order Micromonosporales; family Micromonosporaceae; genus Micromonospora; species Micromonospora sp. CNZ322. The sequence goes on along the minus strand of NZ_VITD01000004.1, from coordinate 219,369 downwards.
GTCCATCGCCTCGGCGATGATCTCGCCGACGGTGCTGTCGCCAGCGGAGATGGAGGCGGTGGAGGCGATCTGCTCCTTGGTCTCGACGTCCTTGGCGAGCTTGGACAGCTCCTCCGAGACGCTCGCGACCGCGGCCTCGATGCCCCGCTTCAGGGCCATCGGGTTGGCGCCAGCGGCCACGTTGCGCAGGCCCTCGCGAACCAGGGCCTGGGCCAGGACGGTCGCCGTCGTCGTGCCGTCACCGGCGACGTCGTCGGTCTTCTTGGCGACCTCCTTGACCAGCTCAGCGCCGATCTTCTCGTACGGGTCCTCGAGCTCGATCTCCTTGGCGATGCTCACACCATCGTTGGTGATGGTGGGGGCACCCCACTTCTTCTCGAGCACGACGTTGCGGCCCTTGGGGCCGAGGGTCACCTTTACGGCGTCGGCGAGCTGGTTCATGCCCCGCTCGAGGCCGCGGCGCGCCTCTTCGTCGAACGCGATCATCTTGGCCATACGGTGTTGTCCTCCTGGACACTCACGGGCCACCCGAGATGTGTGCCCCGGATAGACCGTTTGGTGTGCGCACCTTGGGACGTCGCCACCTGGCGACGACGACGTCCTTCGGTCGGGCCGGATAGCCCGCGACGACCGGCCATGTGCCGCCCCGGCGTCTCCACGCCGGTGCAACCTGGCCCCACCGTCCCGACCGCTGGCACTCACGGTATGCGAGTGCCAATGACTTGTTTAGCACTCTCCCCTGCCGAGTGCAAGCACGATGGGGTCGCTCAGCCGAGTTCCGCGGCCAGTCCAGCGGTGTTCACCGGCGCCTCATGGGCGCGCTGCTCGGCGTACGTCACCAGCAGACCGATCATCTGAGCGAGGTGGGCCGGCAGGGCCAGCACGGCGGTGATCCCGATCACCACCACCGTCCCGGCGGCGGTACCCGCCGAGGAGAACGGGTCCGTTCCGAGCGCGGAGGTGCCGATCCCTTCCAGGCCACCGGGGATCAGGGTGCCGACGATCACCGCCACGGCCACCAGGGCCACCCGTCCGAGCAGCAGGCCGAGCCGGTCGTGGAACATCCGGAACGATCGACCGATCGGGTTGTGCCGTTCGAAGAGATAGACCGGGCCGGCCATGCTCAGCGCGAAGGCCAGGTAGATGCCCGGCAGCACGCAGAAACAGACACCGACGCCGATGAGCAGACTGACCAACAGGGTCCAGCCCCACAGCCCGAGGGCCCGACGCAGGCCGTAGCGCAGCGCGGACTCCAGGCTGGCCGGCTGACCGGCCGCCTGTTGGGTGATCACCCAGGTGCCGGCGGCCCACCCGACGGCCTGCACCAACCCGACCACCAGGCTGCCGCCGACCAGCAGGACCAGGAGGCTCAGCAACTCGGCGGCGAAATTGTCCGGCAACGCGGGGGTCGACGTCGATTCGGCCTGGGCGGCCCACTTCGCCGACGGGTCCAGCCCGAGGGAGACCACCGAGAGCACCGCCGCCGGCAGTACCTGGGTGAGCAGCATGATCGGCACCAACTGCCGCCAGCCCCGACGCAGTGCTCCCCCGCACCGGTTGAACCAGCCGCCGATGCCGGCACCGGGCGGCGTGACCAGGGCGTCGTTCGGGTCGAACCCGTATCCCGGCGGGTACCAGCCGACCGGCGGCCCCGGGTACCACGGCTGCCCGCCGTAGGGACCCGAACCGGGCGGGTAACCCCCGGTGGGCGGGAACGCCCAGCCCTGCGGCGGCGGGGCCGCACCCCAGGCACCCTGCGCGGGATCCCAGCCGGGCGGCGGACCGGCGGGGCCGGAGGGCGGGCCGGCCGGGGGCATGCCCGGCCCCCAGCCAGGGGGCGGACCGGCGTGGCCGGGGCTGCCGGCGGGCGAGGACGGATCGGACGGGTCCGGCTCCCCCGACCCGGGGGACGAAGTGGGCGGGGGCGGCTGGTCGGTCATGAACGCTCCTCACATCGGCTGGAACGGTTCACGATCTTCCCGGCTGCGCGCCACTGCCGCAGCCCCGACTCACGGGGCCGATCGGCCAGGAAGCTCAGCCGATGACGCGTACGTGCTCTGCCTGTGGGCCCTTCTGGCCCTGGGTGATCTCGAACTCGACCCGCTGACCGTCGTCCAACGCCTTGTAACCGTCCATCTCGATCGCCGAGAAATGGACGAACACGTCCTGACCGCCGTCGACGGCGATGAAGCCGTAGCCCTTTTCGGCGTTGAACCACTTCACGGAGCCCTGTGCCACGGTGCACTTCCCTCACTCTGCGCGGCGTTGCCTGACTCGGCGCACGGCACGGCCGGGCGCCCCGGATCACCGACTCAGCGATCGATGACCGCCATTGAAGCAGGTGACCGAAATCGCACGCTACACGAGGCGTGACGGCCGCGCACTGCCACAAATCAGACACACTTCGGGGCGTCCCGACCGGGCTGATCGGCCGGGTTCCTCCGCCACCGGATTCGCCCGCGTCATTGCGAAATGGAGGAAGGGCCGCAGGGCGCTCCGGAGGTGACCGGGATCGGGCCCAGCTCTCGAAACGCCGTCCCTGCCCTGTGGTAGGCATGCTGACATGACCACCGACATGGGCTCGCCGGCCCTGCGGCTCGCGGAGATCCGCCGGGTCCGGCCGGAGGACGCCGCCCGGATGCGGGCGCTGCGCCTGGAGATGCTGGCCGACGCGCCGTTGGCCTTCCTGGAGACCCTGGCGGACGCGGCGGCCCGACCGCACAACGAGTTCGCCGCCCGGGTCGCGTACACCTCGGCCGGTGCCGGTAACGCGCAGTTCGTCGCCGACCCGGGCGGCCGGCTGGTCGGGCACGCCGGTGGTACGACCCATCCGAACGAACCGGGGCTGACCGTGATCTACGCCGTGTACGTCACGCCGGCCTGGCGCGGCAGTGGCCTGCTCGGCGAGCTGATCGACGGGGTGGCCGCCTGGTCGCGAGCCTGCGGCCGACCGGAGCTGCTGCTGGAGGTGGTGGTCGGCAACGACCGCGCCTACCGCGCCTACCAGCGCCTGGGCTTCAAGGACACCGGGGTACGGGTCCCCCACCCGAACATCCCGGCCCTGAACGAGCTACAGATGCGCCGCCCCGCCTAAAAGCAAGAACCATCCCAAGGCAGAACCACTGAGCTGCCCTCAAAAGCCGGCAGCGACGCCACCACCGTGCCCACAAAGGGTTTCCGGGGCAGCCCGACCCGCGCAGGGATCAAGCCTGACCGCCCGGAGCGGGTCGGGCTGCCCCGGAAACCCCCAACCGCAACTAACGATCAAACATGACGCCGAGACTGCACGATCCGGAACCGGTTCGCCACGTACGCCCCGTCGGTCAGCGCCGAGTTGGCCGCCGCGTTGGCCCCACTGCCGTGGAAGTCGGAGAACGCCGCCGACTGGTTGACGAAGACACCACCGGTGAGGTTGCAGGACAGGTGCACCCCGACCTCGACCGCCACCACCTCGGTGGCGTCCAGCACGGCCTCGTCAGTCGAGTAGACCCCGGCGGTGAGCGCGCCCTTCTCACCGACCGTCCGGCGCAGCAGCTCCAGGCTGTGCGTGGTGGAGTCGGTAGCGATGGCGAACGAGATCGGCCCGAACCATTCCCGGCCGTACGTCTCCGTGTCGTCAGCGGTCAGCTTCACGATCGTCGGGGTACGCACCACCGCGTCGGCGTACGACGGGTGGGCCACGGCCCGCGACTCCAGCACCGGCTCGCCGACCTTGGTCACCTCGGCGAGCCGCTCCAGCACCCCGTCGTTGACGATGGCGCCGGTCAGCTCCACACCTCGGGCCGGGTCGGCGGTGAGCTTGCCGACTGCGGCGGCGATCCCGCCGGCCACCTCGTCGAAGCTCTTGTGCCCCTGGTCGGTCTCGATGCCCCCGGCCGGGATGAGGATGTTCTGTGAGGTGGTGCACATCTGCCCGCTGTAGAGGGTCAGCGTGAACCCGAGGTTGCGGCACATGCCGGCGAAGTCGTCGGTGGAGTCGATGACGACGGTGTTGAGGCCGGCCTTCTCGGTGTAGACCGACGCCTGCCGGGCGTGTGTCTCCAGCCAGTCGCCGTACTCGGTGGAGCCGGTGAAGTCGACGATCCGGACGGCCTGGTGCAGGGCCAGGTCGCTGGCGAGCTTCTCACCGGGCGCCTCGGCCGCCAGCATGATCAGGTTCGGGTCGAACCCGGCCTCGGCGAGCACCTCCCGGGCGTACTTCACTGTGATGGCCAGCGGCAGCACCGCGCGCGGGTGCGGCTTGACGATCACCGGGTTGCCGGTGACCAGCGAGGCGAACAGCCCGGGGTACGAGTTCCAGGTCGGGAAGGTGTTGCAGCCGATCACCAGCGCCACCCCACGCGGCACCACGTGGAACGTCTTGGTCATCCGCAGCGGGTCACCCTTGCCGGCGGCCTTCTCCCAGCCCGCCGTGCCCGGGTGCCGGGTCATCTCGGCGTACGCGTACGCCAGCGCTTCCAGCGCCCGGTCCAGCGCGTGCGCGCCACCGGCCTGGAAGGCCATCACGAACGCCTGCCCGCTGGTGAACTGCACCGCGTTGGCCAGCTCGAAGATGTGCTTGTGCAGCCGGTCGAGGATCTCCAGGCAGACGCCCACCCGGGCCTGCGGGCCGGCGTCGCGCCATGCCGGCAGCGCGGCGGAGGCGGCGCTCACCAGCTCACCGGGGCCGGCGTGCGGGTAACGCACCGCCAACTCCACGCCGAACGGGCTCGTCTCGGTGGCGACCCGAACGCCGGAGCCGGGCTGGTCGAGCGGGAAGTCACCGCCGAGGTACGCCTCGAAGGCGGCCTTACCGTCGGCGGCGGCGGTCTCGCCGTACACCCGGGGGCTGGGGGATTCGGGATAGGCGGACCAGTAGCCCCGCTCCGTGATCGCGGTCAGCGCACGGTTGAGGGTTTCGGCGTGCCTGTCGTACAGGGGATGCGGGGTCTCCGTCATGCCCGCCATCATGCCTGAGTCCGGTCCGCGAGCAGTAGCGCGAATGCCCGACAGCGGCTCATGCCGCAGTCGAGTTCCCGAGCAGAAGCGCCAATGGCCGACGGCACGGGGTTGCTCGCGGCGGCAGCGGGTAACCGCAGGCCTCCGGCCAGGGCTCAGAGGGTGAGCTGCCAGTCGGTCCAGGAGTCCACCGGGCGGAAGCCGAGCTGTTCGTTGATCGCCACCATGTAGCTGTTGCTGGCGGCGTTGATGGTGTCGATGCTCCGCACCGCCGGCTCGTGGGTGAGCAGGTGGTGCAGGTTCTCCGCCTTGGCGATGAGGCCGAGCCGGTGCCCACGGTGTGCGGGGTCGACGATGGTGATCTGCTGGAACGCGTGCCAGTCGGCGGAGGCGCCAACCTCCAGCAGCGTCCAGGCGACCAGCCGGCCGGACGCCTCGTGTCGCATCCCGAGGTGGTACCGCCGGCGGCCCTTGGCCTCCAGGGCCCGATCGGTGCCGCGGATGCGCTCGGCGTCCACCTGCTCCGGCTCCCACTGCATGTCACCGAGGGGCGCGTCCATCATCAGCCGGCCGTCCAGGTAGGCGATGTCCGTCAGATACTCCTCCGGGGTGGCGCCCTGCCAGCACACCGATCGGTACCCCTCGGCCCGGGGCTGGGCCTCGACGAGTGCCGCGCGGAGCGCGACCCGGTCGATCTCGGCGATCTCCAGCCGGCGACGCACCTCGACCAACGCTGCCTGGGCTCCGGTCGACGCGGCGAACGCAGCGCCCGCCACGCTCCGGGCCGGCCCGTCGGGCAACGCGGAGACGGTCAGCCCGACGACCCGCTTGCGGCCGTGCTCGCGCAGCAGCCGTACGCCGTACTCGTGCAGTGCCCGACCGACGCCCCGGCGCCGCAGCTCCGGACGCACCTTCAGCTCGACGGTGGCGTTGTCGGTGTTGTCGAGCTGCGGCAGGTCCAGTTGCAGGAAGCCGGCCGGGACACCGTCCAGTCGGGCCAGCGCCCAGAGCGTCCGGGTGCCGGGCAACGGCGTGTGGAACAGCGCGTCGAAGCGGCGCCGGCAGAAGGGCGGTAGGTCCGGCAGATCGGCCTCGTTGACCGCCACCCCGATCCGGTACGCCTCGTCGACGGAAGTCCGGTCGGCGCCGTCGAACGACGCGATGGTGATGCTCATGCCGGTGAGCGTGCACCGTACAAAAGCGATCGGGCCAGCGAATTATTCGCTGGCCCGATCGAACGTGGTCGGGAGGGACACTCGCACAACGCCTCCGGCGTTGGGTCGCAAGAACTTCAAAAGTCTTCGGCGAAATGCCCTCCCGCACGGAGCATCTTGCGCCGTCCGGTTCCTGTCGTCAAGTCCGTAGCGGCGGGTTTTCCACACTCACAGCGAAAACCCAGTTACCGACTGATCGACTCGGCCCCGGTCCGAACGAGCCTGTCAGCCGAGGAGGCCGGCGTCACGGGCGGCGCGCAGCGAGGGCTTGATGTGGTGGGTCGGCCCGACCTGGCCGGCCACCGCGTCGATGGTCTTCAGGCCCTCGCCGGTGTTGAACACGACGGTCTCGGCCGTCGGGTCGAGCCGACCGGACTCGACCAGCTTGCGCAGCACGGCCACGGTGACCCCACCCGCGGTTTCGGCGAAGACCCCGGTGGTACGGGCCAGATCGCGAATGCCCGCGCGGATCTCGTCGTCGTCGGCGTACTCCATCCAGCCGCCGGTGCGGCGGACTGCCTCAAGGGCGTAGAGGCCGGCCGCCGGGTCGCCGATGTTGAGCGACTTGGCGATGCCGGTGGGCTTGACCGGGATGATCGTGTCGGTCTCGCCGTGCAGGGCGACGGCGATCGGGTTGCAGCCGGCGGACTGCGCGCCGAAGACCTTCCAGCCGTCGGCGGGCGCCTCGACCAGGCCGATCTCCACCAGCTCGGAGAACGCCTTGTCAATCTTGGTGAGCAGCTCGCCGCTGGCCATCGGGATGACCACCTGCGCCGGAATCCGCCAGCCGAGCTGCTCGGCCACCTCGTAGCCGAGGGTCTTGGAGCCCTCCGCGTAGTACGGCCGGACGTTCACGTTGACGAACGCGGTGTCCTCGAATTCGTCGGTCTCCACCAGCTCGCCGCAGAGCCGGTTGACATCGTCGTACGAGCCGTCGATGGCGACCAGTTCGCCGCCGTAGACGGCGGTGGTGATGACCTTGCCCTGCTCCAGGTCGCTGGGGATGAAGACCACCGAGGGCACCCCGGCGCGGGCGGCGTGGGCGGCCACCGAGTTGGCCAGGTTGCCGGTCGACGCGCAGGCGAACCGGCTGAACCCGAGCGCCTTGGCGGCGGTGAGCGCCACCGAGACGACCCGGTCCTTGAACGAGTGGGTGGGGTTGGCACTGTCGTCCTTGACCCAGAGCGGTGCGGTGATGCCCAGCTCGGCGGCGAGGTGCGGGGCCGCCACCAGTGGGGTCAGCCCCGGGTCGAGGGTGACCCGGCTGGCCGGGTCCTGGCCGGCGGGGAGCAGGGCGGCGTACCGCCAGATGTTGTTCGGGCCGGCCTCGATCTGCTCGCGGGTGACGGTGGCCAGTGCTGCGGTGTCGTAGTCGACTTCCAGCGGGCCGAAACACTCGTAACAGGCGTGCTGGGCGGCGAGCGGGTAGCGGGCCGAACAGGCACGGCAGACCAGGGCGCGGGCGGGGCTGGCAGAGGTGTCGATGCCGGAGGCGACGAGCGTCGACGTCATGTCGAGAGTCCTCTCATCTTTCCCCGCATCGCACGGTGCGGCGGGGACGGAATTGGCACCTGCCCCGCGGATCGCTCAGCGGTGAGCGCGCAGGGTGGTTGCCGGGGCGTCGTCGGGCCGTATCCCTCAGCCCCTCTGGATGAGGTATTCAGTTGTGCCGTCGAGTCTAGGACAACGCTGTCGGTCGTTGCTACCGCAGATCCCAGCTACTGGGTCAGCGGGCGCTCACCGCCACCGGGTCGGTCACCGCGATCGGATCCGTCACCGCGATCGGCCGGGGCAGTGCGGCGGGCCGGGGCCGGGCGGCGAGGTTCGCGGCGATCAGGGCGGCGATCGTGATGGCGGCCCCGACCAGTTCGACGGGCTCCGGGCGGTAGCCGCGGGCGATCTGCACCGCGAAGGTGGTCACCGGGACCAGGTTCATGAACAGCGCGGCATTGGCGGCACCGAGTCGCTGCACGCCGGTGTTCCAGGCCAGGACCGCGATCACGGCACCCACCAGCACTGCGTACGCCAGTTGCGGGGCGACCGCCACGAGGTCGGCGGCGGCCGGCGCGTGCTGCCAGCCGACGGCGTCGGCGCCGATGCTCAGGACGAGCATCGCGGCCGTGCCGGCGAGCGCGGTCAGTGTGGTGAAGCGCAGCGGCGACCACTCGCCGAACCGGCTGGCGCCGTGGGTGTAGATGCCCCAGCCCAGCACCGCGCCGATCATCATGAGCCCGCCGAGGCCGAACTGGCCGAGCCCGGCCAGACTGCCCCGCGTGATCACCAGACCGACGCCGAGGAGCGCCACCAGGGAGAGTGCCAGCAGCAGCGGCTTCGGGCGTACGCCGTCGCGGGCCCAGCGGACCAGCTGGGTGATCACCGGAGTGGTGGCCACGAAGAGGGAGATCTGCTGCGGGGCGGCGTGTTCGAGCGCCAGGTTGGTGAGCAGGTTGAAGCCGGCGAAGCCGACCACTCCGAGCACCACCACCTCCAGCGCCCGGCCACCGTGCCGGAGCGCTCCGGCACCCTCGCGGAGCAGCAGGATGGCGACCAGGACGACGGCGGCCAGCAGGTAGCGCGCGGTGGTCAGGTTGAGCGGGTCGACCCGGTCGAGCGCGCTGGCCAGGATCGGGAACATCACGCCCCAGCCGAGCACGGCGACCAGTGGGTACGCGGTGGCGCGGGATCGCATCGGCAACTCCAATGTTCGAGTATCGTCGAACCAACGACACCGACCATAGGGCGTCGTTCGATAGTTGTCGAACAAGGGTTACACTGGTCACATGGAGCCGCACGAGCCCGACCTGACCGCCGTACCGGTCACCAGCGTGCTGGCCGCACTCGCCGACGACGTGCGGCTACAGATCGTCCGGGCGCTCGCCGAGGGCGGCGAGTCCGCCTGCGGCAGTTTCGACTTCGGCGTCTCCAAGGCAACCCGTAGCCACCACCTCAAGGTGCTGCGCGAGGCAGGGCTGACCCGGACCCGGGCCGCCGGCACCAGCCGACTGGTCCGGCTCCGCCGGGACGAGCTGGACAAGCTCTACCCCGGCCTGCTGGACGCGGTCCTCACCCAGCGCCCGCCGGCCTGACCCCCGCTCCACGGCCGCAGCCCGCGTGGCCGTACCAGCCGGTCTGCCGGCGGCACGTCATCCTCGGCTGGGACCTGCCACCGACGCTCGCTTTGGAGCTGAATCGTCTACGACATCAGCGAAGAGGTAACGCCGCGACCGGGCGCATCGGCCGGCCCTGACCGGGCGCGCCGCCGAAGCCGCCTCGTCGAGGCTTCGGCGGCGCGTGGTTCGGGTGTGGTCAGACGGACACCGCGTCGGGCTCGGCCGCCGAAGCCGATGCCGATGCCGATGCCGAGGGAGTGTCGGTGCGACGCCGGGCGCGCAGCGTGTCGAGTGCCCAGGCACCCGGGCCGAGAGCCGCGACCAGCAGGAACGCCCAGCAGAAGAGCGCCGCCCGCTCGCCTCCGTTGTGCAGCGGCAGCAGAGCATTCGGCTGGTGCACCACGAAGTAGGCGTACGCCATCGAGCCGGAGGCGAGCAGCGCGGCGGGTCGGGCGAAGAGCCCGACCAGCACCAGTACGCCGCAGACCAGTTGGATCAGGGCGGCCCACCAGCCCGGCCAGGTGCCGAGGGGTACCGCCTTGCCAGTCGTCGGGTTGCCGCCGAACAACCCGAATACCGAGGACAGGCCGTGCAACGTGAACAGCAGGCCGATCACGATGCGGAACAGGGACAGGGTCGGCCCGCCGAGCCGAGAGACGTTCATGGCACCTCCATCGAGGAGTATGAATGGGCCTCGTTGATCCTGAGGCATGCAGGCATCGAAAGTCATAAGTTCCTTGCTGGTGGGATAATCCCTCGTGAAAACGGTGTGAACGAGGACGCCCGCGCCCTCCCCCGGTGATGTCGCAAACGATTCAGCTCCAAAGGCGCACCAGGAGACGTCCCCCACCAGCTCGCGTGGCAGCGCAGGAAGAGCCGGCGAGGCCGGGGCCGGGCGTCGGCGTGCTGCGCAAGTGGGCGAGGATCAACGGATGATCTCCCGCGACACCGCAGCACTGCGACGCGTCACCGCGACGGTCGCGATGACTCTCGTGCTCGGCGGCTGCACTCTCGACCATCGCGGCCAGTCCGGAGATCCGAGCCAGCCACCCCCCGGGTCGAGGGCGCAAGCAGGCCCGACCGCCAGCACCGAGACGCCGGCCGAGTGCCCGACGAGCGGCGTTCGGATCCGGTCGACCGGCGGGGACGCCGCTATGGGTCTGCGCGCCCTCGGCCTGGAGCTGGTCAACTGCGGCGAGCACCCCTACCAGCTCAACGGGTACCCGGTGCTGCACGTGTTCGACGAAGCGCGCGAGCCGATCATGCTTCGGGTGGTCAACGGGGCCAAGGAGATCACCTCAGGCTTCGACCAGCCACCACAGCAGGTCATCCTCGCCGCCGGGGAGCGAGCCACCGCAGTGGTGCTCTGGCGCAACCTGGTCACCGACTCGACAGTGGTGGCCACCAACGGCGAGTTCCTGACGGTGGCACCCGCCGCCGGGCAGCCGGCCGACGAGGTCGACCCGGACGGGCCGATCGACCTCGGCAACACCGGCCGGATCGGCGTCAGCGCCTGGAAGAAGGCTGACCCGTCCACGCCAGTGCCGACCCGGCCGGCCCCGCCGCCGGCGCCGAGCGCGGTGCCGTCGTCGGTGAGCCCGCCCGACAGCCGGCTTTGAGCCGACCCGCTACGACGTGATGTCCTTGCGGGTGAAGCGCCAGAACGCCAACCCCCAGAACAGCGTCGCGTAGCTGATCGCCGAGATGCAGCCGCGCACCACATCGTCGGTCTGCACCGGAGTCGACAGCAGACCCAGCCAGGCGGTGCTGAAGTGGGTGGGCAGGAAGTCCCGCAGCGCTCCCAGGGCGGTGATCTGGTCCAGGATGCTGGACAGGATCCAGAGCAGAACCGCACCACCCACAGCGCCCAGCGCGGCGTCCGTGATCACCGACAGCAGGAACGCCAGGCCGGCCACCACCAGCAGTACGACCGCCAGGTAGCCCAGCACGGCCAGCAACCGGAGCAACCCCTCGGTGGGTTCCAACTCGGCGGCGACAGTGCTGCGCAGCGGCGACCAGCCATAGCGCAGGGTGCCGGCCAGCAATGCGGTGCCGGCCAACAGGATCAGGGCCAATGCCGAGTACGCGAGCGCGACCACCAGCTTCACCGTCAACAACCGCGCCCGGGGCACCGGGATCGCCAGCAGATACCGCAGGCTGCCCCAGCTCGCCTCACTGGCCACCGTGTCACCGCAGAACAGCGCGACGACCACCACCAGCAGGAACGACGCCGACACGAAGATCGAGAAGAGGGTGAAGTTGAGCCCGCCCGAGGTGGCCAGCTCGACCAGGCTGGCGAACTCGTTGCGACCGTTGTCGTCGTCGCCGCCCGAGTCGAACTGGAACGCGATCAGGATGATCAGCGGCAGCAACACCATGAACCCGAGCGCCAACTGGGTCCGCCGCCGGGACGCCTGCCGACGGAACTCCGCCACGAACGGCATGGTGGCCGACGGCCGGTAGCCACGGGCCTCACCCGCGTCAGTAACAACCATCACCGGTCACCGCTTCCCCGAGAGTTCTCGCCCACGAGGGCGAGGAACGCGTCCTCCAGGCGCCGCCGAGGCACCACCCGGTCCACCCCGATGCCGGCGCGCACAAGCTCCGCCACCACCTCGCTGCGGGCCGTGCCGTTGGTGTCGACCACCAGTTGGCCGTCACTCTCCGGCAACACGCGGACCCCGTGCAGCCGGTCCAGCACCGCCCGCGCAGCCGCCGGGTCGGTGACGTCGAAGAGCACGCTCGGCGACTCGCCCACGATCTCCTCCACCGGCCCGGACGCCACGATCCGGCCCTTGTTCACCACCACCGCGTGCGTGCACGTCTGCTCCACCTCGGCCAGCAGGTGACTGGAGACCAGCACCGCCCGGCCGTCCGTGGCGTACCGCTGGAGCACCCGGCGCATCTCGGCGATCTGCGGCGGGTCCAGCCCGTCGGTCGGCTCGTCCAACACCAGCAGTTCGGGGAGACCGAGCATGGCCTGGGCGATGGCGAGCCGCTGGCGCATCCCGTGGCTGTAGTTCTTGATCCTCCGGTGCACCGAGTCACCCAACCCGGCGATCTCCAGCGCCGCGTCGAACTGTGCGTCCTCCCACGGCCGCCCGGTGGCCCGCCAGTACGCCTTCAGGTTGTCCAGACCCGACAGGTGCGGCAGGAAGCCCGGCCCCTCCACCAGCGCCCCGATCCGGGACAGCACCGGCGAGCCGGGCACCAGCCGGCGACCGAAGACGTAGATCTCCCCGGCGGTCGGCTGGGTCAGCCCCATCAGCACCCGCAGGGTGGTGGTCTTGCCGGCACCGTTCGGCCCGAGCAGACCCACGACCTGACCGGGGTGCACCTCGAAGTCCACGTTCGACACGGCGACGAAGCCGTCCGCGTACTCCTTGCGCAGCGCGCGCACCGCCAGCGGGGTGTCCGCGTACTCCGGGTGCACCGACCGGTCCTGGCGGCGGTGCCGGCCGCGGACCAGGGCGACGACCACGACGAGCCCGATCACGATGGCGGCGAGCAGGCCGGCGAGCACCCAGCGCCAGATCGTCGCCGCGGTCGGGATCGGCTCACCGCTGACAGTGGGCAGGCTGACCGCGCCGTCCGCTGCCACCGTGTAGACGGTCGGCGCGGCCGGCGTGGTGTACGCCTGGTCGGAGGTGGCCACCACCAGCCGCAGCCGGTGCCCGGCCTCCACCCGGCGGACGATCCCGGGCAGCGTCACGGTGACCGGGCGGGCGTCCTGCACCTGCGGCGGAAGGCCGGTGAGCCGGATCGGGGCAACCAGGCCGTTCGGCAGGGTGGCCGCCCCGTCCGGGTCGACGTCGTAGAGCTTGACGAAGAGCACCGCCTCGCCGGTCGGCGACGCGGCCCGCACTGTGACGGTGGGCGCTCCGGCCACGTCCACGGCCTCGGTCAGCGGGGTCGACTCGAACTGGGCGTGCTGGCCGGGCACGTCACCGGCCACACCGTCCAGCAGCGAGGCGAGCCCGCCGGCGAACGGGATCGAGGAGATGGCGGCCGGGTTGCCGTTCGGCGGGTTCGCGATCGGCTGCGCCGGGCCGGCGACGGTCACCTCCCGGCGGGCGTTGCCGGTGAGGCCGGGGTAGTCGGCGCGGCGGAAACCGGTGGCGACGAGACCCCGGTCGAGCGCGTCGAAGCCGGCGATCCGCGACCAGGTGAAGTCGTCGCCGGGCGCGTCGCCCTCGCCCTTGACGTAGTGGTCGAGCCACTGGATGGTCAGGAACTTCACCCGGTCCTCGTCCGAGCGGGGCCCGCTGCCACCGTCGTGCCCGCCGGTGAACCAGGCGACCCGTACCGGGGTGCCGGTGGCGGCGATGCCACGCGCGTTGGCGTCCGCCTCACCGAGCGGGAAGAGAGTGTCCGCCTCGCCCTGCACCAGCAGGGTGGGGGCCTTGATCCGGTCCAGCACACCGGCCGGGCTGGATCGGCGCAGCAGGTCCACGGCGGCCTGGTCGGCGCGACCGGTGGTGGCGATCCGGAGGTACGCGGCGCAGACGTCGGCGGCGAACCGACCGCAGGACGGGTCGGCGGCACCGGTCGGGGCACCACCGGGACCGGTGCCGGGGCCAGCGCCCGGTCCGGGGCTGGGCGGGCCGGCCGACGCCGGTGCGCCCTGCGGCTGGGCGGCTGTCGCGCCGGAGAGCCCGGCCGGGCCGGAGCCCACGTTGCCGCCCCCGCCGAAGAAGAGGCCGGCCCAGCCCTTCTTGAACACACCCTCGGTCGGCGCTGCGCCGGTGCTCTCCGGCAGGAACGCGCGGGACAGGTCGTTCCAGGTGATCATGGGCACGATCGCGTCGACCCGACGGTCCTGGGCGGCCAACAGCAACGCCAACCCACCGCCGTACGAGCCGCCGACCACACCGACCTTCGGGTCGCCGGCCGCGTCGGTGCGCACCTCCGGCCGCGCTGCCAGCCAGTCCAGCAGCCGCTCGGCGTCGCGTACCTCGTAGGCCGGGTTGTCCAGGTGGATCTCACCGCCGCTGCGGCCGAAACCCCGCGCGGTCCAGGTGAGCACCGCGTAGCCGCGCCCGGCGAACTCCTCCGCGTCGGAGCGCACCGACTCCTTCGTGCCGCCGAACCCGTGCGCCAGCAGCACCGCCGGCACCTTCCGACCGGCCGAGGCGTCGTCCGGCAGGTAGAGGGTGGTGTCCAGGTTCACCGGTTGGTCACCGGACGGTCCGGAGCGGACGGTGAGCATCGCGCTCTCGGTGCGTACGCCCGGTCCCTGTGGCCACACCGCCCAGGTCACGGCGGCGGCCAACAGCACGACGACCACCGCGGCGGCGATCGCCCGGCGGCGGGTGGGGAGGGCACGCCGGAACCACGCGGCCGGCGACGGCGATGTCATGCGGCACACGGTACGGCCCGCAGCCTGAGCGTTGGCTGAGATCCGCCGTACGTCCGTCCGGTTGCCCCGATCGGTGCGCGGTGGGGTGCGAGCGCGCACCGATCGACGCGGCACAGTGAGTTGAGTTCGGATCCCGTGAATTCCGATCTTCCGCGGATATCCACCTCGATCCCTCCATGTCACACCCACAGCTGACACAGAGCGTGCCGGTAACGCGGACAAATGGTGACATGGCTCGAAGTGACGCGAACCTGACTAACCGAGTTGGGTCTGCCCAGGCGGGGGTTCGATTAGTTTTCCGGTCCGGTGCACGGGACTTGTCGGCCAGCCCGACGCCGCGCCGATCAGCGCCCCACGCCGGAGGAGACACACATGACAGTCCCCGCGCCGCGGGCCCGTCGACGGCCGTCCACGCTGGGCCGGCTACTGCCTCTGCTGCTCATCGGAGCACTGCTGGCACCGTTGGGCCTGCTCGTCACGTCGAACTGGCGGCAGGTCACCGACGATCGGGACCTCGCCGCCCGGGAACGGCTCGGCGTGCAGTACCTCACCGCGCTGGCGGCGGTCACCGACGCCCTCGTGGAGGCCCAGTCCAACGCGGTCAACGGTCGCCCCGTCGCCCGGGAGGCGTTGAACGGGGCGGTCGAGAAGGCCGCCGAGGTGGACGCCCGCATCGGCGGGGAGCTGCTCAGCCAGGAACGCTGGGCCGGCGTACGGGCCAAGCTGGAGGCGCTGCGCGGCCGGAGCGCCGCCGACCCCGAGGCCGCCTACACCGCTTACGGCGAGGTCTCCGACCTGCTGCTGGCCCTGCACCGGAAAGTGCGGGAGAGCTCCGGGCTGGTCCGCGACCCCGAGGCCGACTCCTTCTTCCTCCAGGACAGCGCCGGCGAGGAACTGCCCGAGGCGGTGGTGGCCGCCGGCCGGCTGGCCGACCTGGCCACGCTGGTCTCCCGCCGGCCGGCCGCCGAGCAGCCACGCGGCCTGCTGGAGCTGACCGGCCTGCGGGTGTCCGCCCTGGCCCCCGCCGCCGATCTCGTCGACAACCTTCGCTCGGCCGTGGACGGTTCGGAGAGCACCGACCTCGGTGCCAACGTGCTGACCCCGCTGGACACCTACCAGCGTTCGGTGGAGGCGCTTGCCGCGTACTCCGTGCCGGGCAAGGACACCGGCGTGGTCAACCCGGGCCAGTTGAGTGCCGCAGCGCTCAACTCGCACCGCTCCGCCCGCCAACTTCAGCCGGTCATCCTCACCGAACTGGACGCGGTGCTGGCCGAGCGCATCGACCGGCTCAACCGGGACCGCTGGCTGACCGCCGGGGCGGGTGTCGTCGCCGTCCTGCTGTTGGGCTGGCTCGCCGCGTTGCTGGTCGCCGCCGGTCGCCGGGCACAACGGCGGGCCGCCCTGGCCGCGACCCACACGGAAAGTCCCGACACCCCGCCGCAGCGCGACCTGTGGCAACCGCCGGCCGACGAGCCGCGCGCGCTGCAACCGGTCGGCGCGGCCCGTGACCCGGAGACCGCACAGTGGGGGGCGTTCGATGCTGCTCGGTAGGCTCCGGATCCGCGGCAAGCTCGCGCTGCTCGTGGTGATTCCGCTGCTCAGCATGGTCGGCCTGGCCGTGCCGGTGATGCTCGACCGGGTCGCCGCGGCACAGCGGGCCGGCGACACCGCCGAACGGGTCCGGCTCGCCAGCCGGGTCGGCAGCCTGGTCCAGGACCTCCAGCAGGAACGCATCCTCTCCGTCGGTTTCCTGCTCGGCCGGGTCGAACGCAGTGAGCTGGTCCGTAAGTCCGCCGACGTGGACGACCGGGTGGCCGACCTCCGGGCGGCGCGGAGCGACGCGCTGACCGACCAGGTCGACAGCGCCCTCGACGGCGTGTCCGGCCTCATCGACCTGCGCACTGCCGTCCTGGCCCGGGCCGCCAACCCGGGTCAGGTGATGGACGCGTTCGGCCCGGTCAACAAGGGGATCATCGAGTCGCTGCGGCTGGTGGTCGGCGTGGACACCGACACGTTGCCGGGCCGTCAGGTGCTCGCCCTCGACGGGCTGCTCCGCGCCGACGAGGGCCTGGGCACCTGCGCCACCCTGAGCCTGCTGGTCAAGGCGATCGGCACCCCGGACACCACCGCCGGGTACGTGGCGTGCATCGCCGCGCTCATGGTCGACAACTCGCGCTTCCGCAGCCTGATCACGCCCGAGCAGCTCACTGTGGCCCAGCTCAACGACGCCGCCGTGGCCGCGCGTACCAGCCCGGACTTCCTGGTCAGGAGCGCCCGGGATCCGGCCGCCGCGGTCCGCGACGTGCCGCTGGAGGCGCTCTTCCCGGCCGTCCGCACGATGATCCGGCTCGGTCAGTTCGTCGAGAAGAAGCTTGTCGCCGACGTGCTCGCCGAGGTGACGGCCGAGCAGCGGCGCGCGCTGACCGCCGCGTACCTGGTCGGCGCCGCGGCGGCGTTGATCCTGACGCTGGTGGTGCTGCTCAGCGTGGCGGTGGCGCGGACGGTGGCCCGACCGCTGACCCGACTCACCCGCTCGGCCGACCGGGTCGCCCGGGTCGCCGAGGCGGAGCTGGTCCGGGTCACCGACGACGAGGCGGAGAGACCTCAAGCGGTCCGGCTGGAGCCGGTGGACATCCGCGCCAACGACGAGATCGGCGACCTGGCGCGGGCCTTCGACCGGGTGCAGAACACCGCGGCGCAACTGGTCGAGCGGCAGGTCGCCGGCCGACGCAACGTGGCGCAGATGTTCGGCCACGTCGGACGACGTACCCAGAACCTGGTGGGTCGGCAGATCGCGCTGATCGACCGGCTGGAGCAGCAGGAGGCCGACCCGGGCCGCCTGGAGCACCTGTACCGACTCGACCACATCTCCAGCCGGTTGCGGCGCAACGCCGGGAGCCTCGTGGTGCTCTCCGGCTCGGCCGGGGCCGACGCGCACACCGCGCCGGTGCCGCTGGCCGACGTGGTCCGGTTGGCACTCGGTGAGATCGAGGACTACACCCGGGTGGAGGTGCAGGTGCCGGCTGGCGTCTCGGCCGCGCCGGCGGTGGTCGGTGACCTCGTCCTGGCGCTGGCCGAGCTGATGGAGAACGCCACAGTCTTCTCCCCGCCGCACACCCGGGTGCTGGTGGCCGCCGAGACGTCCGGCCTCGGCGCGCGGATCACCGTGGTGGACCACGGTATCGGCATGAGCGAGCAACGCCTGGCTGAGGAGAACGCCCGGCTCACCCGCCGGGAACGGCTCGACCTCGCCCCGACCGAGGTGCTCGGTCTCTTCGTGGTGGGCCGGTTGGCCCGTCGGCACGGCTGGCAGGTCGCCCTGGCCGCCACCGGCGGCGGAGGGGTGACCGCACAGCTGGAGATCCCGTCGACGTCGCTGGTGCTGCGCCGCGCCGACCGCGCCGGGGCCACAGTGGCCCGCGCCGCGGTGCCGGATCGGGACCGGCGTACGACGGCGACACCCAACCCCGAGCACGAAGCGCGGCCCAGCGCGGTGGCCGTCGCCGTGCCGGCCCGCTTCGACTCGGACCTGCTGAGCCGGGCCACCCTCAGCCTGGACGCCGGCCCGTCCTGGAACGCGTTCGGTCGGGGCCAGCCGGAGCAGGCCGTTCCCGAACCCCAGAGCCCCGAACCGGTGGGCAATCCGGGTGGGCCACGGGTACGGCAGCGGGTTCCCGGGGCCACGCTGCACGCCACCGCCCCGACGACCCGGCCGGTGGACGCCACCGGCGCAGACCCCGCCGCTGCCCGCGCCCTGGTGGAGGCCTTCCAAGCCGGTGTACGCCGCGCCGAGCTGCACGTGGCGCCGGGCCTCGACGGCGCGTCGGCGCGGACGGCCAGCGACCCGACGGCCAGCGCCGGGGCGGCCGTGGTGGACTTGGGCACGACCGTCGACCTGCCCAGCACCCCGGGAGGCGCCGGCCCCACGGTGCCGCGTGGTGGTGGCTCGACCGATGCCGCACCGGAGCGGCCCCGGTTGAGCCGACGGGTGCCGGGAGCGAACCTCACCGCCATCCCGGTCTGCCAACCGCCCAGCACCCACCTCGGTGACCCGGCCGAGGTCCGCGACCTCATCAGCGAGTTCGAGGCGGGCGTCGCCCGCGCTCTCCGCGAAGTCAGCCCCGACCACCGGAACGAAGAAGGATCATCACGGTGACCAGCCCCTTCCTGCACGACAATGTCGACCAGAGTCAGCCCAGCGCCAATGGGGACCTCAGCCCGGAGGCCCGTACGTTCAACTGGCTGCTGGACTCCTTCACCTCCAGCACCGCCGGGGTCCTGGAGGCGATCGCGGTCTCCTCGGACGGTCTGCTGATGGCCATGTCGGCGATCAAGGATCGGTCCAACGCGGAGCGGTTGGCCGCCGTCGTGTCCGGAATGACCAGCCTCGCCGGTGGGGCCGCCAGTTGGTACGCCCTCGGCGGCCTGAACCGGGTGATCGTCGACATGGCCGACGGCTACCTGCTGATCAGCGCGATCAGCAGCGGTTCCGTGCTCGGGGTGGTCGCCGACCGTTCGGCGAACCTGGGCACCGTCGCGTACGAGATGACGCTCTTCGCCGGGCGGGCCGGTGGCGCCCTGACCCCGCGACTGATCGTCGAGTTGAAGAACGCCGTTCAGCAGTGACCCCCGACGTCGCCGGCGAGGATCCGGATCCGGACCCGAGGGTTCGGATCCGCCCGTACCTGCGCACGTCACTCCCGACCGGGGTGGGCGCGGCGGCGACACCGGCGCTGCCCGAGCCGGATCCGGACGGGGACCAACCGGCCGGTCCCCGTCCGTTCGTGCTCACCTCCGGGCGGGTTTCGGGTGCCGACCCGGCGATCGGTCTGGAGACCCAGGTGACCGTCCGCGTGGACAGCGGCTGGTGGGCCGGCCCACCCGGCGCCCTGCTGGCACCGGAACTTCAGACGATCATCGCGCTCTGCGCCGAGCCGATCTCGGTGGCCGAGATCTCGGCCCGCGCCCGACTGCACTTCGGCGTGACGCGGGTCCTGGTCGGCGACCTACGCGCCGCCGGGCACCTGGACGTGCACGTGACCGACACCGACGACGCTGTCGACCCCGATCTCATCCTGCGAGTGATTGATGGACTCCGTGCGATCTCCTGAATGGCCGGTCGCCCCGCTCGGCGGGGTCGCCGCGAACAGCGCCGCCGCCCGTTACGGCATGTCCCCGGGCACCGGGCCGATAGTCGGGCGGGCGGGCCCGCCGCCGACCGCACCGCCTCCGTACCGGCCCTCGTCGGGTGCGGGGTCGATCCCTCCGACCGGTAAGCCGGCCGCACCGCCGATCCCGGTCAAGATCCTGGTGGCCGGTGGGTTCGGGGTGGGCAAGACCACCACAGTGGGTGCGATCTCCGAGATCGCGCCCCTGACCACCGAGGCCGAGATGACCACCGCCGGGATCGGCGTGGACGACCCGGGTGCCCGGTCCACCAAGACCACCACCACTGTGGCGATGGATTTCGGCTGCGTGACGATCGACCGCAGCCTGAAGCTCTACCTGTTCGGCACACCGGGGCAGACCCGGTTCGGCTTCATGTGGGACGACCTGGCCCGGGGAGCGCTCGGCGCGCTGGTGGTGGTGGACAGCGCGCGGCTGGACGACTGCTTCCCGGCCATCGACTTCTTCGAGCGGGCCGGGCTGCCGTTCGTCGTCGGGGTCAACGCCTTCGACGGGCGACTGGCCCTGGAACTCGGCGAGATCCGCTGGGCACTGGCCATCGGTGATCATGTACCCCTGGTGCAGTTCGATGCCCGCGACCGGCTCTCGGTGCGGGACGCGCTACTGGTCGTCCTGGACCGCGCGCTGGACCGCGCCACCCGGGACAGGAGGGCCTGAGCCGACCAGCTCCGGCCATGGCGGGAAGAGGTGATCTGGTGAGGGGCGACCTGGACGAGACGCTGGCCCGGCTGGCCCGACGTGAGGAGGCGTCGCGGCGTCGGGCCGCCGACCGTGACGACACCACAGCACCGTCGAGCCCGCCCGGCCTCGGCAGTGACACCCGCAACGCCCGGTCGGGCCGCCACGCGGGGGTCGAGGCCCCGAGCGAGGTGGCCGGATGGGGGCCGGTCGAGGAGGTGGCCGAGGCGATCCGCCAGGTCGTCGGGGCGTACCCCGGGCTGGCGGTGACCGTGCAGGTGGAGCACGCCGGGCGGACGTACCCGATGCGGGTCTCCTGGAACGGGCCTGCCGTCACGGTCGGACCGGTTCCCCCGCCGACGCCGGTGGAACCCCCGCCAGCCTGGCCGCTCTCCGGCCGGACGGTGCCCGCCTGGGCACCCGGTCCGGACGGGTTGGCCCCGGACCCGGCGGCCCGGTTGGCCGAGCTGATCCGACGCGACCCGACGCTGTTGGACGAGCTGGATCCGCGGCGCTGACCGGCGGGGCTGGCTGCCGGCGGCTACGGTCGGGCAGTGGCGCAACCCGACCTGACCTTGACGGCGAGCCTGCGGCCGGCGGCGCTGGACGCCCGACGGGGCATCGTGCGCCTGCACCCGGAGGCGCTGACAGCGCTGGGGCTGCGCCCCGGCGACCCGATCCGCCTTGTCGGCCGCCGGGAGACCGCCGGAATCGCGGCGGCGGCCGGGCCGGGCGCGAGCAGCGCCCTGCTGTACGCCGACGACCTGACGTTGGGCAACCTGGGTCTGCGCGACGGCGGTCAGGTGCGGGTGAGCCCGGTGCCGTTGGTCTCGGCGAGCCGGGTCGTCCTGGCCGGGCCGGTGGGGGTCGTCGCGGCGGTCAGCCCGGAGATGCTCCGGCTCGCCCTGCTGGGCAAGGTGCTCACCGCCGGGGACGACGTGTCATTGCTGCCGCAGGACGTGCTGCCGGACGCCTCGGTCCGCAGCCTGGTCGAGGCGGCGCGGCGCAGCCTCGCCAACACCGTCGGTTTCGCCTGGACCAGCACCCTGCTCAGCGTGGTCACTGTCGAGCCGGCGGCCGGCGCGCTGGTCACCATGGGCACGTCGGTCGCCTGGGAACACGGTGCGACGACCCACGGCGGGCCCGCCCCGGTCGGTGCCGCGTCGACCCGACCGGGTACGAGCGCCGACGCCGTTCCGGCTGAGGACGCGCCCGACGTGGACGAGCTGCCCGGGCTGCGGGCCCAGGCCGAGGAGCTGACCGAGCTGCTGGACCTCGGCTTCCACCACCGGGAGGTGCTGGGCCGGCTCGGCACCACCATCTCGTTGGGGGTGTTGCTCGTCGGTCCGGCGGGATCCGGGAAGTCGGCGCTGGTCCGGGCCGTGGCCGCCCGGGTCGGTGCCCGCGTCCACCCGCTCTGGGCGCCGGAGGTGGCCGCTTTGGCCAGTCAGGCCGCCGCCGAGCGGTTGCGCGTCGCGGCATCGGCGGCTCGGGCCGAAGGGCCGGCGGTACTGCTGGTCACCGACGTCGAGGCGCTCGCCCCCGCGGACGATCCCCCTCCGGTGGCGACGGTGTTCCGTCAGGTCCTCGCGGAGAGCATCCGCGCCGGCGTCGCCGTGGTCTGCACCACCGGCCGGCCGGAGGCGGTCGACCCGGCACTGCGCGCCCCCGACCTGCTGTCGCTGCGGATCAGCGTCCCGCTCCCGGATCAGGCGCTGCGCCGCGAACAGCTCACAGTGCTGACCCGGCAGGTGCCGCTGGCCGACGACGTCCGGCTGGACGAGGTGGCCGCGCGTACCCCCGGGTTCGTCGCGGCGGACCTGGCCGCGCTGGTCCGGGAGGCCGGGGTACGCGCGGCGCTGCGGCAGAAGTCCGCCGAGACGCCGACTGTGTCGATGGCCGACTTCACCGCCGCCCGGGAGGTGGTCCGGCCCACCACGATGGCGGCGTCCACCCTGGATCTGGCGTCGGTGACCCTTGACGACGTGGGCGGCCTGGACGAGGTCAAGCAGACGCTGACCGAGTCGGTGCTGTGGCCGCTGACCTACCCGGACACCTTCGCCCGCCTCGGCGTGCAGCCGCCGCGCGGCGTGCTGCTCTACGGGCCGCCGGGCTGCGGCAAGACCTACCTGGTCACCGCACTGGCCGGGTCGGGGCGGGCCAACGTGCTGTCGGTCAAGGGGGCCGAACTGCTCTCCAAGTGGGTCGGTGAGAGCGAACGCGCGGTCCGCGAGCTGTTCCGTCGGGCCCGGGAGGCGGCCCCCACTCTGATCTTCCTGGACGAGGTGGACGCGCTGGCGCCGGTACGCGGCCAGGCCACCGACGGGGGCACCACGGACCGGGTGGTCGCCGCCCTGCTCACCGAGCTGGACGGGGTGGAGACGCTGCGCAACGTGGTGGTGGTCGGTGCGACGAACCGGCCGGACCTGGTCGACCCGGCGCTGCTGCGGCCGGGCCGGTTGGAACGGCTGGTCTACGTGCCGCCGCCGGACGGTCCCGCCCGCGCGGAGATCCTGCGGGCCGCGTCCCGGCAGGTGCCGCTGGCAGCGGACGTCGACCTGCCGGCCCTCGGCGACGAGCTGACCGGCTTCTCCGCCGCGGACTGCGCGGCGCTGATCCGCGAGGCGGCGCTGGCCGCGATGCGGGAGTCGCTCGCCGCCGCCACGGTCACCGCTGAGCACGTGGCGACCGCACGGGCCCGGGTACGACCGTCGCTGGACCCGGCCCAGGTCGCCGGCCTGGCCGCGTACGCCGCCGGCCGGGAGTGATCAGAACAGGACAACCTTTCGTCGCGCCCAGGGCGTTCCTAAGGCGTCACATTCCTCAGTGGAGTTATCCACTGCGACGTCAGGTGGTGTTCCTTGCGCAAGCTGCTCTCTCTTCTCATCGTCCCCCTCGTGGCGGCGGCGACGGTGGTCTCGGTCGGCGCACCGGCGGCGGCTCATCCGACGAAGCCGTTCCCCGCCCGGATCGCGCTGCCGAACGGGTTCACTCCGGAAGGACTGACGATCGGTCGTGGCACCACAGTGTTCGTGGGGTCCATTCTTGACGGTGCCGTGTGGCGGGGTGACTTACGCACCGGACGCGGCTCGGTGCTGATCCCCGGCACACCCGGCACCGACAAGGCGGGCCTCAAGCTCGACCCGCAGGGCCGGCTCTGGACCGCCGACTTCTCCGGCGGGGGCGCGAGCGTGTACGACGCGGAGACCGGCACCAAGCTGGCCCACTACCAGTTCACCGATGTCCCGGGCAGCTACGTCAACGACCTCGTGATCACCCAGCGAGCGGTCTACTTCACCGACTCCGCGCGGCAGGTGCTGTACGTGGTGCCCCTGGGCCCGGGTGGTCGCCTTCCGGCTCCCACCGCCTTCCGGGTGCTGCAGCTCAGCGGTCCGGCCGCCACTCCGGACGTCTACCACAACGGGATCGTGGCGCTGCCGGACGGCGATCTGCTGGTCGCGCAGATGCTGACCGGTCAGCTCGTACGCGTCGACCCGCGTACCGGCGGCAGTCGCCTCGTCGACCTCGGGGGCTACTCGGTGGAACGGGCCGACGGGCTGGTGCTGCGCGGTCGCACTCTCTATGTGATCCGGAACCTGACCAACGTCATCGCGGTGGTCCGGATGAACGCCGGCTACACCGCCGGGGTGGTGCAGCGGGAGATCACCGGCCCGCAGCTGCGTTCGCCGGCCACCGGCGACCTGCTCGGCTCGGCGTTGTACGTGGTCAACGGCCGGTTCGACGTGGAGTCGACGCCGAGCACCGACTACGACATCGTTCGGCTGCCGGCCTGACCCAGGCGGTCGGCGGCGACCCCTGCGGTCGCCGCCGGCCCCGACGGGCAGCTCAGAGAGCGGGCGGCGTCGAATCGAGGCAGATTTCGGCGCGCACCTTGCCGCCGTCCTCGCGCAGTTTCGCGCCACACTTCTGCAACACGGCGACCGCGCCGATGTTGTCCGGTGTCGTCTCGGCCACCACGGCCCGCATGCCCGCCAGAGCGGCGGCGTTCAGCAGCTCCCGTAGGGCAGCCGCGCCGATTCCCTGCCCGCATGCGGAGCGGCCGAGCCACATCCCGGTCTCCACAGTGCGCGGCTCGTCACAGCGCGTCATCCGGACCATGCCCATCACCTCGCCGCCGACGAGGATGGCGTACATCTGCGAACCGGTCGGGCCGTCCAGGCCGCCGAAGCTTGCCCGGTGGAATTCGCGGAACGCCTCGCGACGGGCGAGCGACCAGCCGGCGGGTGCCTCGACCGGGGGCATCACATCACCCGGCTCTGCCTCCGCAGCCGCTACGGACAGCAACGGCTCCAGGTTCCGTTCGTCCACCGGCTCCAGCCGGACCGCACCCGCCACGTGCCGCAGTCTGCCGCCCTCATCGGCCGAAGTCCACCCCATTGGCCATCCACTGGCGGTCCGGGCAGCGGTACCGGCCGGTCGGGCGGCCCGGGTGTTCCACATCACGCTCTGTTGTCACCCGACCGGGTGTCACTTGACCAAAACGCCTACCCGAACTCGCAGAACACCACCGAAGCGTCGTCGGTGGACTTGTGTCGGCGCAGCCGATCGGGATGGTCGCGCTCGGCGTCCCGCACCCGATCGATCAACGCGCCCGGACCGTCGACGCTCAGCAGGTCCAGCAGACCGGCCCAGTCGGTCAGCGCGAACTGCTCCACCGCGCTGGACGCGCCGTCACTGAGCAGTGCCGCCCGCCGTAGCGCCCCCGGACCGCGCCGGGGCGCGGTCCCGGTGACCGCGTGGAACGCCGCGTCCGGGTCGGAGGCCGCCACCCAGTAGCCGTGGGTGCGGTTCATCCGCTCCCGCTGGACGCTCACCGCGTGCCGGAACCGGGTGACCGGGTCCGCAGCGCCGCCCGGCACGACGGCCACGGTCTCCCGCAGCTCCGCCATCGCAGTGTCCAGCCGGTTGTCGGTGACCACGCTGACCTGCCCGCCGGCGTCGAGGACCAGCGGGCTGTCGCAGAGCACCAGGTAGTCCACCTGATCGCCGCAGTCCCGCAGGAGGCAGACAGTGCTGGACGGGGTGCCCGGATGGTCGAGGTCGCACTGCCCGCCGTGGTCGGCGCGTACGGCGAGGATGGCCGCGGCCAGGTTGCTGGTCAGCCGGGCGGCAGGGCGTACCGCCTCGGCGACGCCGATCCGGGCGGCCAGGTGCCGGACGTACCACTCGGGCCCGTGCACGCAGCCGGTCTCGAAGCCGTCCGGCACAGTCGCGCCGTCCAGGACACCGACCAGCGGGCCGAACCGGAAGACCAGGTCCTCGTTGACCGGCCGGTCCGGGGCCGGCGCGGATGCGGAGCGTACCCGCATCACCGGCGCCGGCCCCGGCACACCGATCGGGTCAGCGCTGTCGAAGGTCGTCGACGGCCGCATGCGTCTCTCCCTGCACCTGACCGGCTGCCGAACGGCCCTGGTCGCGAACCGCGGACACGCCCTGCTGGGCGCTGGAGCGGACCGACTGCGCCGCCTGCTGCGCAGGCTCCCGCAGGTTATCCTGCATCTGATGGCCAACCTGGCTCGCCTGCTCGCGCAGCTCACCGGAGTGCTCGCTCACCATGCCCCGCGCGCGTCCGGCGAGTTGCCGCTCACGTCCGCTCGGCGGGATCAGGGAGGCGGCCAGCAGACCGACTCCGAAGGCGACCAGGCCGGCGGCCACCGGGTTGCCCTGAGCCTGCTCGCGGGAGTGCTGTCCGAGCGAACGGGTTTCGTCACGAACCGAACCGGCCGCGTGCGACATTCGCTGGGTGGCCTCTTGCCCCATGTGACTCGAGCTGCCCATCATCTTCTCCTTCGCTCGGGTGAACGCCCCGCGGGCCTGCCCGACGCGGTCACCGGCGATCCGACGCGGGTTGACCTTGTCGGTCAGCGCGTCGACGTCACTGCTCAACTCGTTGCGGGTGGTCTCGATCTCCCGCCGGATTTGATCCGGATCACTGGACATGACCTGTTCCCTCCCGATTCGTTCACCGACCCCGCAGGGCGTCCGGCAGCTCCCGGGCAGTCTGCTTCGTCCGGGGCAGAACCGCACGAGCCCGCTTCAGCTGGGTCCGGGCGTTGATGAAGAGACCACCGGCCACTGCGGCCCAGATGACCGCGACGATCAGCGCCGCCCATCCCTGGTCCATCGTGTTGGACAGCCCCCACCAGAGGGCGTACGACACGAAGAGCACCGCCAGGAACCCGGCCAGCCCGGCGCCGCCGAACATACCGCCGGCCTTACCCGCCTGACTGACCTCCTCGCGCAGCTCGGCCTTGGCCAGCTCGACCTCCTTGCGCACCAGAGTGGACATGTCCCGGGTCACGTCGCCGATCAGCTCGCCGACGGAGGCCTGGGTCCGTTCCTTCTCCGGGGCGCTCACGTTGCCACCCCGCCGGGCAGGTCCCGCGCTTGTTCACCGGCGGGCGAGACGTTCTGCGGGCGCGCCGTCCCCACGTACGGCTGCTGACCGGTGTCTGCCGGTGCGCCCTGCGCCGGTGACGGAGTACCGGACGCGCTGCCACCCTGACCGTTGCCCGAGGACGGCGCGGTCAGACCCCGGGTGAGCCGCCCGACCAGCAGCCCGGCCACCGCCGCGCCGGCGAGGAACGTCGCCGGGTGCCGCCGCGCGTACGTGCGTACCTCGTCGAGCACCTCGCTGGGCTCGCGCTCGTCGAGCCAGCCGGCGGCCTGCTGGGCGGCGTCGGCCGCCCGGCGTACCGCTTGACCGGCCAGGCCGGAATCGCCGTCCCGTTCGGCCATCGAACTGAGGTTCTGACCCAGGTCGCGCAGGCCCGCAGCGGCCCGCCGCTGCTGCGTCTGCGCCTGATCCCGCAGCTGCCCAGTCGCCTCGCCGGTCAGCTGCTGGGCCTGTCGCCGCGCCTCTGCGGCCACCTGCCCGCCCTGCTCAGCTGCGGTGTGGGCGACCTGACCCCCGGCCTGCGCGGCCTGCTGGCCGACGCGCGAGGCCTCCTGGCGGGCCTGCTGACCTCTGCCGCTCTGGTTCGTTGCCGTCATACCCCGCTCCCTTCCTGAGCCCGAGGTCGCGTGCGACCCCGGAACGCCTCCCGCCTACCCGCCTGGCCAGCCAGCATGCGGCTGGGCCGGCGGTCGGCGGTCCAACGACGGTCGGGCCGATCTTGCACTTTGTGCCCCGACAAAGACGTGCACAAGGCGCGAAACGACCACAGGAAATGCAAGATCGCGGGGCGTTCGGCCAGCGGCGGCTACGGGCGCGGGGTGTGTTCGGTCAGCGGCGGCGGTTACGGGCGCGCGACGAGCGCAACCGGCGGAGTCGGCTGATCAGCACGGGGTCGGCGGCGAGGGCTGCCGGATTGTCCAGCAGGCCGTTGAGCAGCTGGTAGTACCGGGTCGACGAGATCCCGAAGGTGTCCCGCACGGCCTGCTCCTTGGCGCCGGCGTGCCGCCACCACTGCTGCTCGAAGGCGAGGATGGCCCGCTCCCGCTCGGTCAGCCCCGGCGTGGGATCAGCGGGATCAGCGGGCTGCGCCGACTCGTTGGCGGCTGACCCCGACTCGTCGGCGGTCTCGATGGGAGGCGCCGGTCGGGGATTCGGGACGGTCGGCCCGGCAGCACCCACGGCCTCACCCGGGCGAGCGTCGATGGACGGCTCGGGGGCGGCCGGGGTGGTGTCGGCGGACATGTCGTTCAGCCTAGTCAGCGGCGACCAGGGACGCAGCAGGCGGCGCGGCCGGTCCGTACCGCCGGGAACCCCGACGGCCGGGCCGGCCGCGCCGCGTCGCTTCGGTCAGGTCAGGAGATGTCGCGGCGACGCATCGCCCAGAGCGCCGCCCCGAGGATCACCACCACCCCGACCGAGAGCAGGATCGAGGACTGCTGCCAGGTGATGTCCATCGTGGCCGGCTTGCACTCCCCGTAGTAGGTCGCATTGCAGGAGTTCCAGTCCTGCAACGTGACCGTCTTCGTCATCCAGGCCAGCACGTACGTGGGCAGCAGCCAGGCCTCGGCGAACCGCACGCTCGCCATGGACAGCAGGATGCCGAGGCCGAACTGGCCGACCACCATCACCGCCACCACGCCACCGAGGGCCATCGCGGTGTGCCGACCGAGCGAGGCGAGGGCGAAGCCGATGGTGGTGAGCACCAACACCAGCACCACGCCGCGTACACCGGTCAGCATGAACGACTGCCAGACCCCCGAGGTCATCTTCTCGGTGCTGCCCCGGAAGTTGGCGACCGCCCAGAACCCGGCGAACCACAGCACCGCGGCAGGAAGCGTCACCGCCAGGATGCCGGTGAGCAGCGCGGCCAGCTTGGTGAGCAGTACGGTGAGCCGCTTCGGCCGCCAGAGCAGCAGGTTCATCATGCCGCCGGTGCTCCACTCGGCGCCGACGAAGGACGCGCCGATGACGAATCCGACCAGGGCGAGGATCGCCGCGAACGGAATCAGGGTCTCGGCGAACGTCTCCTTGAAGTCGAACGTCGACGGCAGGAACCAACTCGCCTCGATCTGGTCCCGGGACGGTGCCGTGATCACCGAGCAGTCGTCCGGGTAGCGGCCGTCGGTCGCCGTGCCGGCCGTCTTGGCCTGCTCACACGCGGCGCGCTCCTGCTCGCTCCAGCGCACCTGCTCCTGGTACTGCTGGTCGGCCTGACGCTCGGCCTGGGCGAGCTGGCCGGCGTCGATCTTCTGGTTGGTGAAGAACACCCCGACCACCACCGCGGCCAGCACCAGCAGGCCGAGCAGTGTCATGTAGCGGGTGAAACGCCGCTTGCTGAGCCGGCGCAGCTCGGTACGAAAGAGGCTCACGCGCCCCACCCTCCTCCGGCGGGACCGGGCTGACCCGTCCCACCGACCTTCATGGACTCGTCGACCTGCCGGTGCTGACCGGGTACCGGCGCGGTGGCGGTCAGTTCGAGGAAGACGCTCTCCAGGTCGACGGCGATCGGCGCCAACTCACTGACGTAGAGGTTCTTCTCGGCGAGCAGCCGGGTCACCGAGGCCGGCTTGTCGACGCCGGCCAGCATCAGATGGTCCGGGTGACCGGTGACCCGGATCCCGGCCTGGGTGAGCGCCTCGGTGGCCACCGGCAGGTCGCTGACCGCCTCCAGCCGGATCCGGACCGCACCGGACGAGTGCTGCGCGAGCACCTCGTCGACCGGACCGAACGCGACCCGCCGGCCCAGCGAGATGATGGTTACCGAGTCGCAGATCAGCTGAATCTCACCGAGGATGTGGCTGGACAGCACCACTGTCATTCCGGACTCGGCGAGCGTCCGCATCAGCGTGCGCATCTCCCGGATACCGCCCGGGTCGAGGCCGTTGGCGGGCTCGTCGAGGATGAGCAGCTTCGGGTTCTTGAGCAGGGCCGAGGCCACGGCGAGCCGCTGCTTCATGCCCAACGAGTACGTCTTGACCCGCTCGCCGGACCGGTCGCGTAGCCCGACGAGTTCCAGCACCTCGTCGACCCGGACGGCCGGCACCTCGCCCGCCCCCGCGAGCAGGGACAGCGTGTCCCGGGCCGTGAAGTGCGGAAAGAACTGCGGGCTCTCCACGATCGCGCCGACCTGGCCGGCGACCTTGGGCAGCGCGTCGGGGACCTCGTGTCCGAGCAGCGCCATCCGGCCGCCGTCGGGTCGGATCAGGCCGAGCAGGGTACGCAGCGTGGTGGTCTTGCCGGACCCGTTGGGACCCAGGAAGCCATGCACCTGCCCCGCGTCGACCCGCATGTCGAAGCCGTCGAGCGCGTTGCGGGTGCCGCGTCGACGACTCTTGTACGTCTTACGTAGACCTTCGATCTCCAGGACAGCTGGCAAGCTGCACCTCCCCCGATGGGTGGGCGTGACAGCCGACACCATACGCGGTATGCAGAAGCGCGCAATACGCGGTATGCATCGACGCGCCGATCAGGCTAGTTCATCGACGGAGCGTGACCCTTCAGGCGCAGATGACCTGCACGCCGGCGGCGCGGAACGCGTCCACCACCTCCGGCGCGGCACCGGAGTCGGTCACCAGCGTCTCCACCCGCTCGACCGGGCAGATCCGGGCGAAGGCGTGACCCCCCAGCTTGGACGAGTCCGCGATGATCACCACGCGCTTGGCGCGGGCCACCATCAGGTTGTTCATCGCCGCCTCCCCCTCGTGGTGGGCGGCGGCGCCGAGCTGCGGGTCGATCGCGTCCACGCCGAGCAGGGCGACGTCCAGGGTGACCTCGCGCAGCAGCGCCCCGCCCAGCGGGCCGACCAGCTCGAACGACTTCGGGCGCACCACGCCGCCGGCCACCACGACCTTCATCCGGGATCGGACCAGCAGCTCGTTGGCGATGTTCAGCGCGTTTGTCACCACGGTGAGCTGGGCACCTTCGGCACTGGTGTTCAGATCCGGTCGCACGGCGAGCGCCCTCGCCACCTCGGTGCTGGTGGTGCCCCCGTTCAGGCCGACCACGGTGCCCGGCGTGACGAGCGCGGCGGCAGCCGCCCCGATCCGCTGCTTCTCGGCCGAGTGCTTGGCCGTCTTGTAGCGCAGAGGCAGGTCGTACGACACGCCGTTGGCGACCGCGCCGCCCCGGGTCCTCGTGATCATTTGCTGCTGCGCGAGCTGGTCGAAGTCACGCCGGATGGTGGCCTGGGAGACGTCCAGCCGCTCGGCTGCCGCCTCGACGCTGACCCGGCCGTTGTCGGTCAGCATTTCGAGCAGGGCGTTCCATCTGGCGTACCGGTCCACCGCGGGGGCCCTCCCAGCAACTGCACGGACGGTGATTGATTGCGTGCACACTAGTGCGCGAAACTAGGCTGGCGCAAAAGGCTGACCTGCGCGATCGGCCGGCCGGTTGCCATGGTCACCCGCGTTCGCGCAGAATAACGCGCGAAATGCGGGTCTAACGAGCCGTATTGCGCACCGATCGGCCCTGCGAGGAGTTTCCCATGGCGTACGTGGACGCGGAGATCGCGAGCCAACCCGACTGCTGGCGGGAGGCGGTCAGGCTGGCCGAGGTCGTACGCGGTGACCTGCCGCGCCCCGGGGAGCGGGTCGCCGTCGTCGGTTGCGGCACGTCGTGGTTCATGGCGATGGCGTACGCGGCCCGCCGCGAGCAGGCCGGCCAGGGTGAGACCGACGCGTTCCAGGCGTCCGAGTTCCCCGCCGGCCGCCGCTACGACCGGCTGATCGCGATCACCCGCTCCGGCACCACCACCGAGGTGCTGGAACTGCTCGCCGCGCTGCGCGGACGGACGCCCACCACAGTCATCGTCGGTGACCCCACGTCCCCGGCGGTCGAGCTGGCCGCAGCCACCGTGGCCATGCCCTTCGCCGACGAACGGTCGGTGGTGCAGACCCGCTTCGCGACCACCGCGCTGGCCCTGCTCCGGGCCCAGCTCGGCGACCCGGTGAGCGCGCTCGCCGCCGACGCCGAGGTCGCGGTGCGATCCCCGCTGCCGATCAACCCGGCCACCATCGAGCAGGTCACCTTCCTCGGTCGGGGGTGGACGATCGGGCTGGCCCAGGAGGCGGCGCTGAAGTGCCGCGAGGCGGCAACCTTCTGGGCCGAGGCGTACCCGGCGATGGACTACCGGCACGGGCCCATCTCGGTCGCCGCGCCGGGCCGGCTGGTCTGGGCGTTCGGTGAGCTGCCCGACGGGCTGCCCGAGGACGTGGCGGCCACCGGCGCGGCCTTCGTGCACAGCCGCACGCATGGCTGGCGCACCGTGCTGGGCAGCTGGTCCGCCGGCCGTACCCCGGTCGACCCGATGGCCGACCTGATCCTGGCCCAACGCTTCGCGGTCGCGCTGGCCACCAGCCGGGGCCTCGACCCGGACGCGCCCCGCCACCTGACCCGATCCGTGGTGTTGGCGTGAGCGCGAGGAGTGAGCCGCGTTTGCGAGCCCCGCAGTCGCGAACCGAAGGCGGCCCTGTGAGCGCGAGGAGTGAGCCGGGGTTGCGAGCCCCGCAGTCGCGAACCGAGCTGGCGCCGTGAGCGCGAGGAGTGAGCCGGGGTTGCGAGCCCCGCAGTCGCGAACCGAGCTGGCGCCGTGAGCGACCGCGTGGTCGTTGCGCTGGACGTCGGCGGCACCGGCATGAAGTGCGCCCTGGTCCGACCGGACGGCGTCGTGGTGCGCACCGAACGGCACCCCACCGACGCCGCACGCGGCCCGGCCGCCGTGGTCGGCACCATCCTGGACGTGGCCGGCGGGCTGGCCGACAAGGCCCGCGCCGACGGGCTCACCCCGATCGCGGTCGGCATCGCCGTGCCCGGGGTGGTGGACGAGGCACGCGGCGTCGCGGTCTGGTCGGCGAATGTGGGCTTCCGGGACGTACCCCTGCGGGACCTGATGGTGCAGCGGCTCGGCCTGCCGACGGCGCTCGGCCACGACGTGCGTGTCGGTGGTCTCGCCGAGGCCCGGCTCGGCGCCGGACGCGGCGCGGGGCACGTGCTGTTCGTGGCGATCGGCACCGGCATCGCCGCCGCGCACGTCGTGGACGGCACGGCCGCGGTGGGGGCCCACGGCGCAGCCGGGGAGATCGGCCACATCCTGGTCCGGCCCGACGGTCCGCGCTGCGGCTGCGGCCGCCCCGGCTGCCTGGAGGCGATGGCGTCGGCCGCCGCGATCGGCCGCCGCTACGCCGAACTCGCTGGCGACACCGCGGACGCCCCGGTGACGGCGGCCGGGGTGGCCGAGCGGGCCGCGGCCGGCGAGCAGCTCGCCGGACAGGTCTGGCAGGAGGCCGTCGAGGCGCTCGCCGACGGCCTCGCCAGCGGGCAGGCGCTGTTCGACGTGGCGACGATCGTGCTCGGCGGCGGCCTGGCCCAGGCCGGAGACCTGCTGCTGACCCCGCTACGGGCGGCGCTGCACGAACGAATGACCTTCCACCGGGAGCCGCAACTGGTCGCGGCAGCCCTCGGCGACGAGGCCGGTTGCCTCGGTGCCGCCCTGCTCGCCCTGGACGCCATGGGTGTCCGTGACCATCAGGAGAAGCGATGACCGTACGGGTGAACGGCCGAGTGGTGACCCCGACCGGAGTCGTCCGACAGGGCTGCGTCGAGTGGGACGGTGATCGGATCACAGCGGTGGCCGAGTATCCGTCGGTGCGCGACGGGCACTGGATCCTCCCCGGCTTCGTGGACATGCACACGCACGGCGGTGGCGGGCACACCTTCACCACCGGGGACGCCGACGAGGCCCGCGCGGCGGCCGACTTCCACCTCGCGCACGGCACCACCACGTTGCTGGCGAGCCTGGTCAGCGCGCCCTTTCCGCTGATGCGTACGGCCACCGAGGCGTTCGCCCCGTTGGTCGACGAGGGCGTGTTGGCGGGAATTCACTTCGAAGGGCCTTACCTGTCGGCCGCCCGCTGCGGCGCACAGAACCCGGAGTACCTGCGCGACCCGTCGACCGACGAGCTGACCGAGCTGATCGAACTGGGCCGGGGCGCGATCCGGATGGTCACCCTGGCCCCGGAGCGCGACGGTGCGCTGGAGGCGATCAAGCTGCTCACCGCGCAGCGGGTGGTGACGGCGGTGGGCCACACCGACGCCACGTACGAGCAGACCCGCGCCGCGGTCGCCGCCGGCGCGAGTGTCGGCACCCACCTGTTCAACGGGATGCGGCCGGTACATCACCGTGAGCCGGGGCCGGTGGTGGCCCTGCTCGACGCGCCCACCGTGATCTGCGAGCTGGTCGCCGACGGGGTGCACCTGCACGACGGCATGCTGACCTTCGTCACCGCGACCGCCGGCCCGGACCGCGCCGCACTGATCACCGACGCGATGGCCGCCGCCGGCATGCCCGACGGCGAGTACGAGTTGGGCGGCCAGGCCGTCACCGTCGCCGACGGTGTGGCTCGACTCGCCCGCGACGGGGCGATCGCCGGCAGCACGCTGACCATGGACGCCGCGCTGCGGCACGCCGTGAACGCCGGAATCCCCATCGCCGACGCCGCACGGATGGTGGCCACCACCCCGGCGCGGGCCATCGGCCTCGGCGACCGGCTCGGGGCCCTCCAGGTGGGTCTCCGCGCCGACCTGGTGGTGCTCGACGACGACCTCAACGTGGTGCGGGTGCTGCGCGGAGGCTCCTGGGTGGAGTGACGGGGGCGTCCGTCCCCGTCACCGCTCGCGTCCGCCGGAGCAGGCGGAGGCCCAGCTCAGCCGACGGCGGGGACCTCGACGCCGAGGACGGCCTGCTCGTCGGGGCGGTGCACCAGCACGTCCGACAGGTACGACTGGACCGCATGGCGCATGCCGACGTCCCGGCCGGCCTTCTCGGAGAGCAGCCACTTGTGCTCGATGATCTGAGCGAACAGCTCCTGCGGCTCCAGCTTGCGGCGCAGGTTCGCGGGGACGGCCCGGACCACCGGCTCGAAGACCTCGGTGAGCCAGCGGTGCGCGGCCTGCTGCTCGTCGATCAGGTCGCTCTCCGCGCGGTAGGCGTCCAGGTCGTTGAGCAGCTTGCGGGCCTGGTTCTCCTCGGCGTCCAGCCCGGTCAGCCGCAGCAGCCGGCGGGTGTGGTAGCCGGCGTCGACGACCTTCGGCCGAACCAGGAACCGCCCGTCGTCGATGGACGACATGGCCACCTCGGCGACGTCGAAGCCCAGCTCGTTGAGGCGGCGGATCCGGCCCTCGATGTCGTGCCGGGCCTCCCGCTCGATCGCCTGCTCATAGGTGATCTCGTGCCAGAGCCGCTCGTAGCGCTGCACGACCTCCTCGCAGACGACCTCCGGGTCGATGGACTCGTGCAGCAGGCCGGCGGCCTGCAGGTCCAGCGCCTCACCGAAGATGTTCACCCGGGCGATCTCCAGGTCCTCACCGCGCTGACCGTTGGAGAGCGAGTTGTGCAGGGCACCCGTCTCCGCGTCCACCAGGTAGGCGGCAAAGGCGCCCGCGTCCCGCCGGAACAGCGTGTTCGACAGCGAGCAGTCGCCCCAGAAGAAGCCGGTCAGGTGCATCCGCACGATCAGGGCGGCGAGCGCGTCGAGCAGCCGGCTCATCGTCTCCGGCCGGAGGGTGTGCGAGAAGAGCGCCCGGTACGGCAGGGAGAACTGCAGATGCCGGGTGATCAGCACCGATTCGAGCGGCTCCCCGTCCTCGGTCTGCCGGTCGGCGACGACCGCCACCGCCTCGACCGAGGGAAAGTCGATCCGTTCCAGGGCCCGGAGCAGGTCGTACTCCCGCTCGGCGATCCGCTCGCGGGTCTCCTTGAACGCGTACACGTAGTCGCCCAACCGGACGAAACGGACGATGTGCCGGGAGATGCCCTGTGGCAGCGCCACCAGGTGTTGGGCAGGCCACTCCTCCAGCGGTGTCGACCAGGGCAGGTCGAGCAGCGCCGGGTCCACGAGGGCAGACGTGATCCGCACGGGCACAAGCATGACTGGTCGCCCCCCTCATCCGCCCCTGATCGTGGTTGGGCCCACAGCGCCGCACACCCCGGTCTCGCGCCGGGCCGGTAGCGTGGTCGCGTGCTCAAACCCACAGCGGTACGACGTGACCTGCGGCTACGGCCCGTCCGCCCGGCCGGCTGGTGGTTCGACGTGCTCCTGCTGGTCGGTCTGGTCGGGTTGACTGTGGCGCTCGCCGCCGACCGGCTCTTCGGATTGGACCGGGCGGTCGCCGACTGGGCCGACGGGCACCGGCCGACCGCCGCGTACTGGGTGGCCCGGGTGCTGAACTTCCTCGGCCAGGGCACTCCGCTGACGTTGATCGCCGCCGGGCTGGGCGTGCTGTTGGCCGTCCGGCTGCGGTCGGTGCGGCCGATCCTGCCTCCGGTGGTCGCGTTCGTGCTGACCAACCTGACGATCGGCCCGCTCAAGATCTGGACCGCGCGGGCGGCGCCGAGCGCCAGCGTCAAGGAGCCGTTCCTGACGCCCGAGCAGACCCTGCCGCTGTTCCACGACGACCTGCCGGTGCGGTTCGCCCAGTCCTACCCGTCGGGGCACGTCGCCAACGCGATCGTCTGGTACGGGGTCATCGCGATGCTGCTCGCCCCGCTGGCCCGCAGCTTCGGCCGCCAACTGCCGGCCCGGCTCGTCACCGTGATCCGCGTCGTGCCGCCGCTGGTCGTCCTCACCACCACCACCTATCTCGGCTGGCACTGGCTGACCGACTCGGTGGCCGGGCTGCTGCTGGGCCTGCTCCTGGACCGGCTGCTGCACCGCGCACCCTGGGACGGCGTGCCGCTCCCCGGCCGGTTACGCGGATGGGACCGGCCGTTCACCTCGTACCCCTAGGGTTCTGGTTCGTGAATCAACTGGCGCGGCGGCTGGGCGTACCCGATGCGGTTGTCATCGGGTTGGGCTCGATGCTGGGTGCGGGCGTCTTCGTGGTCTTCGGCCCGGCGGTGGCGGCGGCCGGCGGCGCCGGCCTGCTGCCCGCGCTGGCGCTGGCCGGCTTTGTCGCCTTCTGCAACGCGACCAGCTCGGCGCGGCTCGCGGCCCGTTACCCGGAGTCCGGTGGCACCTACGTCTACGGCCGGGAGCGCCTCGGGCCGTTCGCCGGGTTTCTGGCCGGTTGGGGCTTCGTGGTCGGCAAGACGGCGAGCTGTGCGGCGATGGCGCTGACGGTCGGGGCGTACCTCTGGCCGGGCCAGGCCCGTCTGGTCGCCGTCGGCGCGGTGCTCGCGGTCACCGCGGTGAACCTGCGTGGCATCGGCAAGACCGCCACCGTGACCAGGGCGTTGGTCGCGTTGGTGCTGGCGGTGCTGGCAGTGGTCACGGTCGTCGGCCTGGTCGGCGGACCGGTGCATCTGGACCGGCTCGGCGAGCCCGGCGGTTCGGCGCGGGGCGTGCTCACCGCCGCCGGGTTGTTGTTCTTCGCCTTCGCCGGGTACGCCCGGATCGCCACGTTGGGCGAGGAGGTCCGCGACCCGCAGCGGACCATCCCGCGCGCGGTGCCGCTGGCGCTCGGGGTGGTGCTCGTGATCTACCTGGTGCTGGCCGTGGTCGCCCTCGGCGTGCTCGGCGCCGACCGGCTGGCCGATTCTGCCGCGCCCCTGGTCGACGTGGTGACCGCCGCCGGGCTGCCCGGCCTGGCGTGGGTGGTCCGCGCCGGTGCCACCATCGCGGTCGTCGGGGTGCTGCTGTCCCTGGTCGCCGGGGTCGGTCGGACCACCCTCGCCATGGCCCGCCGCCGTGACCTGCCCGGCGCGCTGGCCGCCGTGCACCCGGTGCACCAGGTGCCGCGCCGCGCCGAACTGGCGGTCGCCGGCGTGGTGATCGTGGTGGTGCTGCTCGGCGACGTACGCGCGGCGATCGGCTTCTCCAGCTGCACGGTGCTCGTCTACTACGCGATCACCAACGCGGCTGCGCTCACCCTGGGCCGGGACCCGGACCGGCGGTTGCCGGTCCGGGTGCTCGCCGGTCTGGGGCTCTTCGGTTGCCTACTGTTGGCGATCAACCTGCCGCTGGGCAGCGTTCTCGCCGGCTTCGGCGTGCTCGCCGTTGGTGCCGCCTTCTACGCGCTGCGGGCTCGCCGCTGACCCCGGCGGGCGGCCGGAGTCATCGGCTCAACCGCTGGTAGCGGCGCACGGCCAGCGGGGCGAACGTCGCGATCAGCAGCACCGGCCACAGCACCGCCAACAGCATCGCGTGCTCCGCCGGCCAGGAGTCGCCACCCAGGCCCGGGTTGCCGAACAGTTCTCGGATCGCCGCCACGGTGGCCGACAACGGGTTCCACTCCGAGATCGTCCCGATGACCGGAGGCATCAGCTCGGGCGACACGAAGACGTTGGAGATCGCGCTCAACGGGAACGCCGCCGGAAAGACGATCACACCGACCGTGTCCGGGTTGCGGACCAGCAACGCCAGGTAGATCCCGACCCAGGTGATCGCGATTCGCAGCAGCAGGAGGAGACCGACGGCGAGCAACGCCTTGCCGACACCCTGCCGCCACTGCCACCCGACGAGCAGGCCACACACCAGGAGGGTGGACATCTCCAGCAGGGCGCGCAGCAGGTCGGCTGCGCTGCGACCGGTCATCAGGGCGGACCGTGCCATCGGCA
Source organism: Micromonospora sp. CNZ322 (assembly GCF_007827755.1). Lineage (NCBI taxonomy): Bacteria > Bacillati > Actinomycetota > Actinomycetes > Micromonosporales > Micromonosporaceae > Micromonospora > Micromonospora sp. CNZ322. Next base: position 180,914 of record NZ_VITD01000004.1, on the reverse strand, counting down.
TCGACCGGAACCGGTCGACCACACCCCGGCTGAGGTCCAGCGCCACGCCGGTCGCGGTGGCCCCCAGCCCGTAGAGCATCGTCATCACGAAGACCCCCGGCAGCAGGAACTCGCGGTAGCTGCCACCGCCCGCCACCTGCATGCCGCTGCCGAACACGTACCCGAAGACCAGCACGAACATGATCGGCAGCGAGAAGTAGAGGATCAGTTCCTCCGGAGCGCGGATCACATGGGTCATGTTCCGCCTGGTCATCGTCCAGCCGTCAGCGATCACAGTGGTCATGCCACGTCCGCCTTTCGTCCCGCCGCCACGGGCTCGCGGGCCTCGTCCGGCCGGTGGCCGGTCAGGTGCAGAAACGCCTCGTCCAACGTCGCGCGCCGCAGGCCGATGTCCTCGACAGCGATCCCTGCGTCGTCCAGCGCGCGAACCACGTCGACCAGGCCGGCGACGCGATCGACCACCGGCACGCTGAGCCGTCGGACCTCCGGGTCGAGTTCGGGCTCCGCACCGCAGATCGGCGCGACGAGGCGTGCCGCGTGGCTCAGCTCGGCCGCGTCGCGGACCACCACCTCGATACGGTCGCCGCCGGTCATCGCCTTCAGCTGGTCCGGTGAGCCCTCGGCCACCACCCGACCGGCGTCGATCACCGAGATCCGGTCGGCGAGCTGGTCGGCCTCCTCCAGGTACTGCGTGGTGAGCAGCACGGTCGTCCCGTCCGCCACGAGACCCCGCACCAGGTCCCACACCTGGTTGCGACTGCGCGGGTCCAGGCCGGTCGTCGGCTCGTCCAAAAAGAGCACGCGCGGCGTGCGGATCAGGCTGGCGGCGAGGTCCAGTCGGCGACGCATCCCACCCGAGTACTCACCGGCGGACCGAGCCGCCGCCTCGTCGAGCCCGAACCGTTCCAGCAGCTCACCGGCACGTCGGCGGGCCTCCCGTCGGCCGAGCCGGAACAGCCGGCCGAACAGCTCCAGGTTCTGCCGGCCGCTGAGGATCTCGTCAACCGCGGCGTACTGCCCGGTCAGCCCGATCCGGGCGCGCACCTCGTCCGGCCGGCGCGCCACGTCGTACCCGGCCACTGTGGCCCTTCCCGTGTCGAAGCGCAGCAGCGTGGTGAGGATCCGTACGGCAGTCGTCTTGCCCGCGCCGTTCGGTCCCAGCAGTCCGTGGACCGTGCCGGGCGGCACGGTCAGGTCGAACGTGTCGAGCGCGCGGGTCGGGCCGTACCGCTTGCCCAGACCCTCGGCGACCACCTCGAATGTCGTCATGCCCCCACGGTGCGGCCGGCCGCTGACGGATCACGCACCGCCCGCTGACGGCGGCGCACCGGCCTTCTCCGCCTCGGTGATCTCCTCCAGGACGAGAATGATCTCCGCACGGGCGGCCTCGCCGACGTACCAGCCGGTGAGTCCGCCGGTCAACGCCTCCTCGCAGAACCGCCTCGCGGCGGCCAGGTCTCCGCGCACGCGGGCCACCTGGGCGAGGCCGAGCCGGGCGCTGGCCACGAACTCGGGCGCGCCGCTGCGCTGCGCGAGGAGCAACGCACCGGCGAAGTCGTCGTGCGCCCCCGCGAGGTCACCGGCGCGCAGCCTTATCTCGCCCCGGGTACGCAGCATGTCGGCCTGGTCGACGGCCGACCCGAGCGCCTCGACCAGTCCCATGGCCTCATCCATGTGGGTGCCCGCGGTCTCCGGGTCGCCCTGCCAGGCGGCCAGTTCGCCGAGCGCACCGAGCGTGATCATGGTGCCCCACCGGTCCCCGGTGCCGCGGAAGCCGTCGAGCGCGGTGGCCAGCGCGACCCTGGCCCGGTCCCGCTGGTCGCTCCACATCAGCGCCGAGCCGGTGCCCATCGCGCCGAGCGCGTTGATCCACGCGTCCGGGCCGACCAGCCGTCGCAGCTCCCCCATCAGCTCGTCGACGTCCTCGGCACCGCCGGACGGCGGTCCCGTCGAGATCCCCGACAGGTACAGCAGGAAGGGCTGTCGGGGCGGCCCGTCGAGGCTGCGGATCACGGACCGCTGCGTCCCGAGGGACGGCAGAGGGCCGGAGCCGGCGAGCGAGGCGTTGTAGACGCAGAGGGCGAACTCCTCACCCAGCCCCGGCGGCGCCTGGGTGCCGAGCAGTTCGAGGACGTCCGCGGCGAGCCGCGCTCCTTCCCCGCGCATGCCGCGCAGCCACCAGTAGAACGACAGGGCCGCGACCATTCCGGCCGCCTCGGACGCGTCACCGGCCGCGGTGGCCCGGCGCAACGCCGCGTGCAGGTTGTCCCGCTCCGCGTCGAGCCGTCGCAGCCAGTGCAGCTGCTCCGCGCAGCGAAGGTGATCGCTGGCGGTCCAGGCGAATTCCAGGAAGTACGCGGTGTGCGCGCGACGGAGCTGGTCGGCCTCGCCGGCCTCGGCGAGACGCTCGGCGCAGAAGGCCCGCACCGTTTCGAGCATTCGGTACCGACCGCCGGTCATCTCCACGAAGGACTTGTCGACGAGACCGGTGAGCGCGTCGACGAACTCGGCGGTGGGCAGGCCGCAGATTCGCTCGGCCGCCTCCAGCGTGGCCCCACCGGCGAAGACTGTCAGCCGTCGGGCCACTTCCCGTTCGGCGTTGTCGAGCAGATCCCAACTCCACTCGACAACGGCCCGCAGAGTGCGGTGTCGCGGCGACACGGCCCGGTTGCCCGTCGACAACAGCCGGAACCGGTCGTCGAGACGTGCGGCCACCTCGGCCACGGACAGCGCCCGCAGCCGCGCGGCGGCCAACTCGATCGCCAGGGGCAGGCCGTCCAGACTGCGGCAGATCCGCAGCACCATCTCGACGTTGGCCGGCGTGACGGTGAAGTCGGGCGCGACGTCGGCGGCCCGCTGGGCGAAGAGGCCGACCGCCGCGTACTCGTCGGCGTCCAGCACGGACGCGCCGAGCGGCGGCACTGTGAGCCCGGACAGCGGGCACAGCGCCTCACCGGCCAGCCCGAGCGGCTCCCGACTGGTGGCCAGGACGCGCAACGCCGGGCACGCGCTCAGCAACCGGGCGGCCAGCCGGGCCGCGTCGACGAGGACGTGTTCGCAGTTGTCGAGCACCAGCAGCAGTCGCCGCTCGGCGAGCGCCTCGACCAGCCGGTCGGTGGTCTGCCAGCCCGACTCGGCCGGGGCGCGCAGGCCCGCGTCGCGCAGGCCGAGCGCGCTCAGCACCGCCTGCGGAACGTCCGACCCATCGGCCAGCCCGGCCAGCTCGACGAAACGGACCTCCCCGTCGACCCGGCCCGCGGCCTCGATCGCCAGGCGCGTCTTGCCCGCGCCCCCGGGGCCGGTGAGGGTGACGAGCCGGCGATCGCCGAGCAGGTCGCCAACACGCTTGAGCTCCTCCTCGCGCCCGACGAAGGTGGTGAGTTGACTCGGCAGCACCGGTTCGGCCGACCCGCGTTCCTCACCGCGCAGCACCGCCAGGTGGACCGCGGCCAACTCCGCCGACGGGTCGACGCCGAGCTGCTCGGCAAGCGTGTGCCGGGCGTCCTCGAACTCGGCCAGCGCCTCCGCCGGCCGACCCAGTGCCGTCAGGGCACGCATGAGCTGGCCCCGCGCCCGCTCCCGGAGGGGGTGCGCGACGACCAGCTCCCGCAACTCCGCGATCAGCGCGCTATGTGCGCCCAACGCCAGGTCCGCCTCGACCCGATCCTCGATGGCGGCCAACCGCAGCTCGTCCAGCCGGGCCGCCTGGGCGGGTGCGCCGGCTGCGCCGATGGCATCGGCCAGGGCGGGACCACGCCACAGCTCCAGCGCCTCGCGCAACACCGTCGCCGCCCGGTGCCAGTCGCCGTCGCCGAGCGCGCGGCGCCCCGCCTCGGCGAGCCGTTCAAACCGGTACGCGTCGACGTCGTCGGGGTCCACTGCCAGGCGATATCCGGCCGGGTGAAACTCGACCGGGTCGTGCCCGGCGGGCAGGGCCTGGCGCAGCCGCGACACCTGGGACTGGAGGGCGTTGGCGGCACCCCGGGGCGGATGCTCCCCGTAGAGACCGTCGATCAGGCGCTCCGCGGAGACCACCCGGCCCGCGTCGAGCAGGAGAAGCGCCAGCAGGGCGCGCAGCCGCGGACCGCCCACGGGGACCTCTCGCCCGTCGGCCAGCACCACCTGGGTCGGCCCCAGGATGCGGAAACGCATGCCATGGATTGTCGCCCACCGCGGGCCGGTTCTGGCCGCGCCGGGTGGCGTCAGCTCACCTCGCCGGTCCCGTCCTGCCGGCGGGTCAGCTCGAATTCGTCAGGTAGGCCGCCGTTGGTCGTCGAAGAGGCGCCCTCGGCGGGAGGAACGGGATGCGCTGCGCCGGGTGCGGACGCGGCGACCCCGGGGTCCGTCGGGCCGGGCACCGGAGGAGACGCCGCCGCCGGGGTTTTCAACCCGCCGTGGACCCCGCCCGGCCGAGGGACCGGGACCGGGTGGGCGGGCGGGGCGCACTGCCGCGTCAGCCAGTCCAACCCGCGCCGCCGGGCGACCACGGTCAGCCGGTCACCGGCGAAGATCACCTGCCGAGGGTCGAGGTCCTTCCACCAGATGGTCTTGGCGCCGCCCGCCGGGGTGCGGGCGATCAGCCGGACCTGCCCGTCCCGGTTGACCACACCCAGTGGTCGGCCGTCCAGCTCGGAGCCGGCGGCGACCGGCACCTCGGCGACCGGCAACGCGTGCCGGTCGACCGGGATGGTGCTGATCACGGCGCGTTCGGTGAGCGCCCCGATGAAGGCCGGGGCGGCCAGGTAGGAGACCGAACGGGACACGCCGAGCGCGAAGGTCTCCTCCACCCGTTCGGCGAAGTCACCGTCGAAGAGCCGAAGCACCACGCGCAGGTCGGCGCGGAGGTCGCGAGCAGCGAGCGCCGCCTCCAGGTTGGCCACGTCGTCGGTGGACGCCACCACCAGCGCCTGGCAGTCGGCCACCGAGGCGGCGACCAGCGTCTCCGGCAACGCGGCGTCGCCGACGATCAGCGGCACCTCCAGTTGGCGGGCCAGTGCGGCGCCGCGCGGCTCCGGATCCTTGTCGATCGCCACCACCTCGACGTCGTACTCGCGCAGCTGCGCCATCACCCGGGTGCCGACGTTGCCCAGGCCGATCACCACCACGTGCCCGACCCGCGCGGGTTGCAGGCGGCCGGTGTGCAGGGCCAGCCGGGCGTTGACGATGCCGTCCACCACGACGGCGGTGATCAGTGGGATCAGCGCCAACCCGGCCAGGTTGAGCACCACCTGCATGATCTGGGCGTCCGCCGCCTTGGTGGTGTCCGGGTCGGCTCCGCTGAGGGTGGTGACCAACGTCAGGTACAGCGCCTCCAGCGGAGAGACGTCCTCGGCCCGGGAGATCAGCGCCCCCAGCACCGCGATCAGCGCGAGCACCGCCATCACCGCTATGCCGATCTTGCGGGTGGCGAAGCCACGTACCGCCCCCAGGACCACCGCGACCGGACGACGCCGCCGACGTGCCCGGACCAACCGGCGGGCGGCGACCTCGGTGGCCGGTGGCTGACCGGTCGCCTCGGCGAGCACCAGGTCGGCGCCGGCCTGCTCGGCCGGCAGCAGCTCCACCCCCCGCGTCTCGCTGAGGTGCGCCAACGCACAGACCACGTCCTGCGGTCGGACGTCGGCCCGCCGCGCCACCCGCAGCGTCTTGTCCCGATGCTGGAAGGAACTCGGGTCGACCTCGTTGAGCGCGGCGGCCACGAAGGCCGGCGCAGCCATCTCGGCGTCGGAGAGCACCTCGACCGGGGCCTTGAGCAGCTTGCGTACGCCGTCGGCGAGAGTGCCGTTGAACATCCGCAGCACCTGGCGGACCCGCTGGTCGACAGCCTGGGCGCAGAGCGCGGCGTGCAGGTTGCCCACGTCGTCCTGGTGCAACAGGGCGAGCCCCGTCGCGCCGGCCAGACCGGCGGCCTCGAAGGTGGCCACGTCCAGCCGATCCGAGCGGACCACGCGGACGCCGCGCAGCCCGGCCACGTCCGGCCCGTTGCTGCGGTAACGCTCGGGCACCACGACTGTCACCCGGGCCCCACCCGTCGGCAGCTCGGATTCGAGCATCGCCCGGGCCACGTAGTAGGCGAGCGCGTCCCTGCCACAGATCACGTAGTGCGGGCGCGGATCACCGACGGACCGCAGCCGCCAGTTCCACTCGACCGCCCGTCGCGCCCGGTCCCGCCACGGCTCCGCCATGCCCGGATCGTAATCAGCACGGCCACGGTGGGCGACCCCGTCCGGATCATCCCGGGACCAGGTATGTCCGCTCCGGCGACGGGTAGAGCAGCGCCATGCAGACGTTCCTCCCGTACCCGGGCTTTCTGGCCAGCGCCCGCACGCTGGACCAGAAGCGGCTCGGCAAGCAACGGGTGGAGGCCATCCAGGTGCTGCGTGGACTCACCCGACCCGGGTACGGCTGGCGCAACCACCCGGCGGTGAAGATGTGGGCGGGGTACGAGGAGGCGCTCGTCCGCTACGGGCTGGACATGTGCGCGGTCTGGACCGAACCGGGGCGGGCCGACACCTGCGCCACCACGATGACCGTCGACCTCGCCGCCGCCTGCGGGGCCGGCGTGATCCGAACCCAGGACGAGCTGGCCCGAGCCGGTGAGCTGCCACCGTGGTTGGGCCGCGACGACCTGCACCTGAGTCACCGCTCGTCGCTGCTGCGCAAGGACCCGACGCACTACCGCCCGCTGTTCGGCGACGACGTGCCGGAGGATCTGGAGTACGTCTGGCCGGCCTCCGACCGTCCCCGCCGTTGCTTACCAGCCGACTGATCCAAAGTGGGGCAGACTGGGCCCATGGCGCTGTCGCAAGTGGTAGGTCGGCTGATCGGCGTACGGCAGCACCAGGTGGACCCGGGCGGCGGTGGCGCCGACCGGGTGCCGCGACCGACCACGGCGCTGGTGGTGGGTGGCGGCATCGCCGGGATGTCGGCGGCGGTGGTGCTGGCCGAGCGGGGTGTGGCGGTCACGGTGCTGGAGGCGGCACCCACCCTCGGTGGCCGACTGGGCGCCTGGCCGGAGGCGCTCGCCGACGGCAGCCAGCAGAACGAGCACGGCTTCCACGCGTTCTTCCGGCAGTACTACAACTGGCGGTCCATCCTCCGCCGGATCGACAGTGACCTCGGCTTCCTCAAGCCCATCCCGGGCTACCCGATTCTCAGCGAGCAGTGGCCGACCGAGGAGTTCGGCAGGTTGCCACCCGCGCCACCGGCGAACCTGCTGGCGCTGCTGCTGCGCAGCCCCAGCGTGCGCCTGGCCGACCTGCGACTGATGGACCGGGACGCGGCGCTGCCGCTGCTCAGCTACGACCCGGTGCGCACCTACGCCGACCTGGACGACACCACAGCCGACGAGCTGCTGGCGTCGCTGCGACTGCCGGACCGGGCGCGGGCGATGCTGTTCGAGGTCTTCTCGCACTCGTTCTTCAACCACGAGGCGGAGATGTCGGCCGCCGAGATGGTCGCCCAGTTCCACTTCTACCTGCTCGGCAACCCGGAGGGGCTGGCCTTCGACTGCCCCGACGAGGACTACGCCACCGCGATCTGGGAGCCGCTGACCCGGCACGTGGAGAAGCACGGCGGCCGGGTCCTCACCAGCTGCGCCGCCACCGGGGTGCACCGCGACGCCGAGGGCTGGCGGGTGACGACCACCGACGGCGGCAGCCATCCGGCGGGTCACGTCGTGCTCGCCGTCGACCCGCCGGCGCTCGCCGCGCTGGTGGCGGCCTCCCCGGACCTGGCCGAGCAGGCACCCGATCTGGCGGCACGGATGCCGGCCTTCGGCACCCCCGGCCCGCCGTACGCGGTGGCGCGCTACTGGTGTGACGGGGACGTGGCCGCCGAGCGGGCGGTGTTCAGCGGCGTGTCCCGCCAACCCACTCTGGACTCGGTGACGCTCTACCACCGGCTGGAGAACGAGCCGCGGCGCTGGGCGCAGCGGACCGGCGGGTCGGTCGTCGAGCTGCACGCGTACGCCTGCGAGCCCGGCGTGCCGGCCGAGGAGCTGGCCGAGCGGATGCGCCGCGAGCTGGTCGCGCTCTGGCCGGAGGCCGGCGACCTGCGGGTCCGCGAGCTGCGGGCCCGGGTGGAGGCGCAGGCGCCGGCGTTCACGCCGGGCAGCCACGCCTGGCGACCGGGGGTACGCACCGACGCGAACGGCCTCTACCTGGCCGGCGACGGCATCGCCACGGGCTTCCCGAGCGCGTTGATGGAACGCTCGGCGGCGACCGGGATCATCGCCGCGAACCACATCCTGCGCGCGGAGGGTGGCGCGGCCGAGCCGGTGCGCTCGATCCGACCGCGTGGGCTGTTGGCCGGTCGCACCGGGCCAAATCGACAAAACACAACATAAGCCACCGTACGCTGCCGTACGCTCGAATGATCAACCGTCGATCGGCCGGGCGGGAGGGCAGCTGGAGATGTCACCACTGCACCGCGCCGGCGCCGAGAACGGTTCGTCGATCGACGAGATCGGCCGCGACGACGCGTACCCGCTGATGCGCGACGAGCGCGCCTGCATCGTCACCGCGCTCCGGCTGGGTTGGTGGATGGCGGACGCCTACCACCACGGGCAGCACGCCGAGCCCCGCGCCTTCGTCGAGGCCCGCCCGGCCGTACCGCCGGCCAAACTCTCCAACCTCACCGAAATGTCCGCCCACCGTCGGATGCGGATGTACCTCGACGGGGTGGACGTCGCCCTGGCCCAGATCGCCGACCTCACCCGGCACACCGGGCCGGTGCCCGACACGTCGGCCGCCCGGGCCCTGCTCCCCGACCTGGGCCAGCCCGACCCCGCCGACCCGGTGCCGCTGCTGCTCGCCCTCGACGACCTCAACGTGGAGGTGCTGCGTTGGGCGATGGCCGCCAACCATCGGGTCGGGCTGGCCTACCGACTGGGCCGTTCAGTGGCCGACACCGTCCGAGCCGGCGACGTCACGCAGTTGCTGCGGCAGTTCGGCGGCCGGCAGGTCCAGATCAGCAGGTGGTTGGACGAGCTGGCCAGCGTGCTGCCGCCGTACTCGGCCGCGGTGGTGCGCCGCTCGCTGGCCGCCTGGGCGAGCGCTGTCGACCGCGCCGGCCACGGGGACCCGACCGAGCCGACGCCCGCCACCCTGAGCCGGGCGCTGCGCGGCCAGGGTGACCTCTGGCGCGACGTGCTCACCGGCGGCCTGCACCCGCGCGACCTGCTCGACGAGGAGGACTACGCGGTGATCGCCAGAAACCTGATTATCCGAGACCGGCGACTGGTGGCGCAGGCGGCCCGAGGCATTTTCTGGCCGGTGCTCGTACCCCTGCTATTGGTGCTCTTCGCGGTCGTCGGGGTGAGTGCCGCCGCGGCCGCCGGCTCACCGACCACCCGGGCCACCGTCGCCCTGGTGGGCCTCGGCGCCGGGCTGGCCGCGATCTGGCGGTCGGTCTCCGGGCCGGCCCTCGCCGTCGCCGGTGAGGTCAACCGGCCGCTGCTGGACAGCGAACTCACCGCACGGATGGCCCTGCGGCTGAACCGGCCGCTGACCACCGCCCAGGTCTCGGCCAAAGCAGCTCCCCGCACCCGTCGCCAGCGGCGTCCCGACGAGGCTGGCCGATCGAAATACGTTGCCCGTGTCTCCCGGGTCGACCTACCGTGAGCGCGCAAGGTCAACCACCACCGCGGGAGCAGCTCATGACGACATGGCACGTCAGCACCGTGCTGTCGACGCTGCCCGGTGACGGTTACCGAGCGGAAGGTCCCTGGGCGGGCCGGCCCGACTGACGCGTATCCGTACGCGCTGAGCCGCCCCGTCCGACAGCCGGACCGGGCGGCTTCTTGCTGTCCGTCCCTCATCGCCCTGTTCGTCATCGCCTTGTAAGTCGTCGCCTTGTTCGTCATCAGCACGGAGGGAGATCCCGGTGGACGCCGTCCTCGTCATCAACGCCGACCTCGGCCCGCTGCACCGGGTCACCGTTCAACACGCTGTCCGCATGCTCTGCCGCCGGGTGGCCGAGATCCACGAGGCCGAGCCGGACCGGGTGATCGGGGTCTTCCCGCTGCCCCGGGTGGTGCGGCTGGTCCGCTTCGTGGTCACCCGGTGGAGGTTCAACTCCGGGCCGGCCTGGTCGCGCGCCGGTGTGCTGCGCCGCGACGACAGGTGCTGCGCGTACTGCGGCGGCCCGGCCTCCACCATTGACCACGTCCTGCCCCGCTCGCGCGGCGGCCGGAACACCTGGCGGAACACCACCGCCGCCTGCTACGCCTGCAACCAGCGCAAGGGGGACCGGACGCCAGCGGAGGCGGGCATGCCGCTGCGTCGGGAGCCCGTGAACCCGGGCTGGGCGGCGCTGGCCGGGCGGTGACGGACCGGCCGGCGGGAACGGGGGGCCGCGTCCCGGGTACGTCCCGGGCGCGGCACCCGCCGGCCCCCGATCAGAAGGCGCGTTCCTTGACCTTCGACTGCATCTGCCCATTGGGGCACTGCACCCGGATCTCGCTGCGGTGCTCCGCGGAGGTCAACTCGACCACGATCTGCTTCGCCGGCCCCGGGTCGTACCCCTCGACCCGGAAATCGGGCGCAAGCACCACAGTGAGCACCTCGACCGACCTTCCCACGCAGCGAGCAGTGACCGTCCCGCCACGCGCGTCGACGGGTACAGCGGCGGCAGCGGTGGGAGTCGGCGCGGTCGGGGTCGGGGTTGGGTCAGAAGTGGCGCTCGTCGGGCCCGGGACCACTGTCTCGCCCGGAGCGGCCGGAGGGCTGATCCGGGTAGCGGGCGCGGTGTTCCTGTTCGGCGGCACCGCGGACGGTCCGGCGTCGGCAGCGTCGGTCGACTCCTCGGTGCGGGGCATCCCCACCGTGGTGGTGCCCGGGCCGCTGCCGGTCGGCGCTTCGATCTGTCCCTGTCGACGATTGCTGAAGTCCCCGAGCGACCCGGCGAGCGCCACTGCGGCGATCACGGCTCCGCCGACCGTCAGAATGGCTCGCCGCCGACGCCACGGCCCGCGCCTCATCCGCACCGCCGAATCCCGGGTCGGCCCAGCCCCTGTCTGCCCGGTGCCGGTCGGTCCGGCCCTGGCCGGCTCGGTGCCGGTTGACCCGGTGCCGGTTGACCCGGTGCCGATTGACCCGGTGCCGGTTGGTGCGGCCGTGGTTGTGGCGCCGGTCGACCCGGGGCCGGTCGACTCAGCGACGTTTGCCGCCGAGGCAGCGGCAGCCGCCTCGGGGGCGGCGCCGCTGGCGGCGGCGAGCAATATGCGGGCCGCGTCGGCGGCCGACGGCCGGTCGGCGGGGTCGCCGGCCAGGCACCAGCGGTAGAGCCGGTGCACCTCGGGCGGTACGCCGTCGATCGGGGGCAGCGGGTCCGGCTCGACGAGCGTGTGCACGCGGAGCATCCCGGTCTGTGTCTCAGCGGGCCACGGCAACCGGCCGGTGAGCACCCGGTACAGCAGCAGGCCGAGGGCGTACACGTCGCTGGCCGGCAGCACCTCGCCGGCCAGCAACCGCTCCGGCGCCAGGTACGCCGGCGTGCCCAGCAGCCGCCCCTCGAAGTCGATCTCCGGCGCGCCGGCGGCTGCCGCGATGCCGAAGTCGAGCACCTTCGCACCGGTCGGCGTGAGCATCACGTTGCCCGGCTTGATGTCGCGGTGCACCAACCCCTGCTCATGCGCGGCGGTGAGGGCCGAGGCCACCTCGGCGCACACCCGCAGACCGGGGCGCGGCGGCAACGGCCCGACCACCAACCGGTGTTCGAGTGTGTGACCGCCGAGCAACTCCATCACCACGAACGGGACCTGGGCACCGTCCAGCACCGATTCGCCGTAGTCGTAGACGCCTGTCACGTGGGGATGCGACAGGCGGGCCGCGGCCTTGGCCTCGCCTCGGATCCGCTGTCGGGCGTTGGTGTCCGAGGCGACCAACACCTTCACCGCCACGTCCCGTTCGAGCACCTCGTCGTACGCCCGATGCACCGCCGACATGCCGCCGCTGCCAAGGCGCTCCAGGAGCCGGTAGCGGCCCGCAAGCAACTGATCACGCTGCACGACGGACAGCCTGCCGTACCGGCCTGAGAACCGGGCACCCGGGATCGAAATCCCGCGATGAGTGGGGTCGGCTTGCGGCTACTGTCCGCTCAGATCCGGGTGGTCCCGTAGGAACGCCTCGCCCCGGCGGGCGTTTCGCAGGACCGACACGGTCAGCACCGCCCAGATCACCAGCAACAACCCGCCGATCACCGCGAAGAACGGCGCGAACCCCAGGAATGCCTGACCGACGCTCGTCATCGCCAACCCGGCGACCAGCACCACAAACCAGCGCTGCTCGACGAACTGTCGGGCGGTCTCCACCAGGAGGGCCGCGTCTTCGTCGGCCTCGGGTGTGCCGCGTCGAACCTGCCGCGCCAGCCGCCGACGGCGCGACCAGCTCAAGGCCAGCAACGGGGACTGTCGGGACGCCCGGTAGCGCCCGGTGCGTACGACCCAGACGACAGCGGCCACCTCGACGATGACTCCGAGAATCACCAGAACGCGTCCGAGATTACTGGCCCAGCGCGGCGGATCACCGTCGAAGATGCCGGTGTTCTGGCCACCCATCGCGACACCGACCGCGAGCGCGCCGACCACGGCGGGCAGTAGGACGAACCCAAGAATCAGACGGAGTCGCCGTTGTTTCCGCCCGGCCCGGTCCGGATCCGTCGCTGTCGCGTCCATAGTGGTCCCCCGATCACCGCGTGGCGGGGAAACTACCCATCGACGATGGCAGCCAAAACGCTCGCCGACCGCCGGTCGGGCCGAGACTGCCGAATGCTGCGGTGAGACGCGTCAGTCGTGCGACTCCTGCTCTTCCGGTTTTGGGTGGGCGCAGAGGAATGCCTTGGCCCGACTGGCATCACGGAAGGAGAACGCGACGGCACCGACGCCCAACGTCGCCATGACGGCGAAAAGACCGGCGAACAGCGGTGTGAACTTCAGCAGCACCTGACCAAAGCTCGAGATCACGAAGCCGAGAAGCGTCAGTGAATACCAACCTTGGTTGATCATCGTCCGCGCGGCGGCCCGGAGTAGTCCGAAGTCCGCATCGTCCTGCGGCGCGCCCCGCCTGACCTGTTGCTGCAGGCTTCGGGTGTCCGACGGGTGCAGCCGCCGCAGCAACGACTCGCGGTCGGCGCGGAACCGGCCGCTGCGCACCAGCCAGACAAGGGTTGCGATCGTCAGGGCGAGCCCGCCGAGTTGCAGGACGCCGCCGAGAGCGGCCACCCAGGCCGGCGGGTCGCCGCCGACGATGCCGGTGTCGCGACCAACCACGACCGCGCCGACGATGATGGCAGCCGCCAGAATCGACAGCGGTACCACGAGCATCAGTCGCCGACGATTGCGGCTCTGCGATGAAGTCACCATCTCCATGAAGGCCCCCGCCCCTGGTTGGTCCCGGGATACCCATCGATGGTCGTACGACAAACGCGATCAGCTGTCGGGCGCTTCGGGGCCGGCAGGTTTCAACATCGGCTCGGGTGGCTCCGCGTAGTCATGGGACCCGCAGCAGCCGAGGCGCTCAGGCGTCGGTCGGTGGCCGCCAGGCGAAGCGGGGCTGCCGGCGTTCGGCGATCGCCGCCACCCCCTCGCGGGCCTCGCCGGTCGTCGTCACCTTCCGGTGCCACCAGGCGATCCGCGCGGGCTCGGCCCGCTCCTCGATGATCTCCTTCGCGGCGGCGATGCTCAGCGGCGACCGCTGGGCGATCGTCGCGGTCAGTTCGTCCACCCGTACGGCGAGCCGGTCGGCCGGCAGCACCTCGTCGACCAGGCCGATCCGCAGGGCGCGCTCGGCGTCGATCAGCTCGGCGGTGAACAGCAGATGCTTGGCGGCGGACGGGCCGACCAGCCGGGCCAGCCGGCGCGTCGTCGGTGCCGGATAGACCAGCCCGAGCCGGGCCGGCGGTACGCCGAAACGGGAGTCGTCCGCGGCGATGCGCAGGTCGCAGGCGACCGCGAGTTGAGCCCCGCCGCCGACGCAGGCGCCCCGGATGGCCGCGATCGTCGGCTTGGCGAACCGGGCCAGCCGCTCCTCGGCGGTCACCGCGATGCTGGCGTCACCAGCGTCCAGCAACTCGGCCAGGTCACCGAGGTCGGCGCCCGCGCAGAAGGCGTCGCCGGCGCCGGTGAGCACCAAAGCCCGTACGTCGGGGTCGGGCTCCAGCCGGTCGAGCAGCTCGGGGAGCTGACGCCACATGGCCGCTGTCATCGCGTTGCGCCGGGCCGGGTTGCTGATGACAACGGTGGCGACCGGCCCGGTCACCTCGACGGTCAACTCCGCGTCCGACACGTCCGCCCCTTCCCGCGCACCCGTTCGACGACGCCGATCTGGCGAGCCGACGCCGTGCACCAGTGCGGCGACACTAACGGCGCGGCGATTGGTCAGACCACGCGGACTGCCCGAAGCAATCTTGGACTGTTTCCGTCAGCGCTAACGGAAACAGTCCAAGATTGCCGGGACCCGCACCGGCGAGCCCAGCGACCACTGTGCGGGTCGCTGGGCTCGTGGTCAGGTCAGGAGACGGTGACCGCGGTGTCGTCGACCACGAAGGACGTCTGGAGCGAGGAGTCCTCGGTGCCGGTGAACTTCAGGCTGACGGTCTGGCCGGCGTACGCGGCCAGGGAGAAGGACTTCTGGCTGTAGCCGGTGGCCTTGTTCAGGTTCGAGTAGGTCGCCAGGGTGGCCAGAACGGTTCCGCTCGAGTTGAGCACCTGGACGTTGAGCTTGTCGTAGGCGACGCTGCTGGTGGTCTCGGCGGAGTCGATGTGCAACCAGAAGCTGAGGGCGTACGACGCGCAGCCGGCCGGCAGGCTCACCGACTGGGCGAGCGTCTCGGTGCGGGTGCTGCCGTACCCGTTCAGCCATGCCTTGTACGACCCGGTGCGGGCTGCCTGGCTGCTGGAGTTGGTGATGACGCCGGAGCTTGCCGTCCAGCCGGTCGCGCCGGATTCGAAGCCCGGGTTGGCCAGCTTCTGACCTGGCGCGGTGCAACCGCCACCGGCGCCGTTCACGGTCAGCCGGTAGGTGGCGCTGCGGGTGACCGCGCCGGCACCGTTGACGGTGATCGAGTACGTGCCGGCCGGGGTGCTCGCCGAGGTGCTGATGGTGAGGGTGGACGAGCCGCCCGAGGTCACCGAGGCGGGGCTGAACGCGGCGCTCGCCCCGCTGGGCAGGCCGGACGCGGAGAACGTCACCGTCTGCGCCGAGCCACTGGTGGTGGCGGTCGACACGGTGGTGGCGGCGGAGCTGCCCGGGTTCACCGAGCCGGCGGTCGGCGAGAGCGACACGGAGAAGTCGTTGCCGGTCGAGCAGGGCGCATCGTTGCCGGCGACGTTCACCGCGGTCCAGGCGGCCTGCACGGCCTTGTACTCGGTGGAGCAGCTTCCGTGCAGGTCGGTGGCCGCCCGCAGACTGTAGGCGCGGGCGGTGTTCGCCGGGTTGCTGGTGCTGACGTACGCCGTGTTGGAGGTGAAGTAGACGTCGAGTGCCCGGAACCAGATCTTCTCGGCCTTGGCCCGGCCGATGCCGGTCATCGCAGGGGCGGAACCACAGACCGGGGAGGTGCCGTACGAGGTGGCGCCGGTGCCCTCGGCCAGGTTGAAGAAGAAGTGGTTGGCCACGCCGGAGGAGTAGTGCACGTCCTTGTTCTTGGTGCTGGTGGACCAACAGCTGTCCGACGAGCCGTCCAGCGACGGGTTGTACATGTAGCGCAGCGGCGTGCCGTTGTTGTTGATGTTGATCTTCTCGCCGACCTGGTAGTCGCCCGGGTCGCTCGGCGCGGCGGCGTAGAACTCCACCATGTTGCCGAAGATGTCACTGGTGGCCTCGTTGAGGCCACCGGATTCGCCGGAGTAGACCAGGCCGGCCAGCGCTTCGGTGACACCGTGGCTCATCTCGTGCCCAGCCACGTCCAGCGAGACGAGGGGGCGGGAGTTGCCGGAGCCGTCACCGTAGGTCATCTGGGCGCCGTCCCAGAAGGCGTTGACGTAGTTGTTGCCGTAGTGCACCCGGCTCGGCACGCCGGCGCCGTTGCCGAAGATGCCGTTGCGGGCGTGCACGTTCTTGAAGTAGTCGAACGTCTTCGCCGCGCCGAAGTACGCGTCCACGCCGGCGGACTGCCGGTTGGAGTTTGCCCCGGTGCCCCACGCGTTGTCCGCGTCGGTGAAGGTGGTGCAGGTCGACGTGCCGTTGTTCATGTCGCAGGTACGGCCGTTGCCGTGCGACGGATCGATCATCTGGTACGTGCTGCCGGAGAGCGTCGTGTCGATGCTGACCGTGCCGGTGTAGATGCCCTGACCGCTGCCGACCACCGACTCGATCTCGTCGTACGACCCGACTGTCGCGCCGGTGGCGGCGTCGGTGATCACGTGCAGCCGGGACGGGGTCTGCCCGTCGGGCTGCCACCCGCTGACCACGGTCTCCCACGCCAGCCGGCCCGTGCCGGAGCTGGCGTCGACGAACAGTTCCGGTGTGCCCACCGCCTCGGCCTTACCGGCGAACCGGGCACTGGCAGCCTTCTTCGCGGCCGCCGCGGTGGTCCTGGCCGAGGTGGCGAGGGTCAGCGGCGCGGCCAAACCGACCGAACTGCCGGCGTACGTGCCGTTCGGCGCAGTGTGGATGACGAAGTCACCGCCGTACACCCGCAGGCCGTGGTAGGTCCGGGTGTAGCGGGTGTGCGCGGCACCCGTGGCGTCCACCTTGGTGCTGTGCACCTGGTAGGACTCGGCGCTCGAACCCTGGACGGCGCCGGGGTTCGCTCGTAGGACGGTTGCCGCTCGGGCCGCGGCGGAGGCGTCCGGCGCGGGAGAGGTGGGCGGGGCCGCATGCGCCGGGGTGACGGCGCCGGTCAGCAGGCCGCTGGTGAGCAGCACTGCACTGACGGCGGCAAGAGCTCTTTTCACGTGCGCTCCTGAGAGGAGAAGGATGTGACGGAGGTAGTCACGCATGTACATATAGCTATGTGTTGAAGAAAAGAGAAGGCCTGAACCGATGTCAGACATCGACATTGACCGTTCGGATGAGGGGCTTGACGAGGGAACCAACACCCGCCCCGGCACGTCCGACGGACATGAGACCCGCCTCGACAGCCGGCGTCACGTTCGCCCTACTGGTCGCGCTCCTGGCCGGCTGCACCAGCACCGACGGAAGCGGCGCCGCTCGTGACCAGCCGCCGACCAGCGCCGGCCCCACCCCGACCGGGCCGGCCACCGATGCCCCACCGCCGCCAACCGCGGCCCCCGCCTCCACGTTGCCGACCGGGCCGCCGGCCACCGATATCGCGTCGACGCGGGTGATGCTGTTTCGCTCCGGCGGCTTCGCCGGCCGCGCTGACACCGTGACCGTCGCGCCGGACGGCCGGTGGACGGCCGTGGACCGTGCCGGCGGTCGGCGTACCGGCCAACTCAACCCCGCCGACCTCGGCCGGCTGCGCGGGCTGACCGCCGACTCCCGGCTGTCCGCCGAGGCCCGCCAGACGGCCGGCGCGACCAACTGCACAGACGTGTTCAGCTACCGGCTGACCGTCGGCACCACCGAGATCGGGTACGACGACTGCCCCAGCGACGACGCGCAACGGCTGCCAGCCACCCGCGCGCTGGTCGAGCTGCTGCTGCGGGCCACCGACACTCAGACCAGGTAGTCCGGGGGCAGGCCGGTGCCCCGCAGTTCCGGCGGCAGGTGGGCCACGTCGTTGACGGCGATCAGACTGGGCGGGCCGGCCGCGCTGTACCGGATGACGGTCAGCCCCGCGTTGTGCGAGTTCAAACCCAGCCACCGTCGCTCCGGCGCGTCGAGGGCGTGCCGCACCAGCCGGGCGATCAGGAAGCTGTGCGTCACGACCAGTTCACGCACCGGTTCCCCGCCGGCGGGTCCCTCGGCGACCGGGCCGGCGAACCGTCGCACCGCGTCCGCCGTCACTCGCGGCCCGTCGACCCGCTCGGCCGCCGAGAACTGCGTCAGGAATTCGGCGTACGCGGGCGGCAGGCCAGCCGGATCCGTGTCGTGTGGGAGGTGGTCACCGGCCAGCTCCGTCTCGTACACCGGAACGTCGGACAGCGACTTGGCGACCAGCTCGGCGGTCTGCGCGGCCCGGCGCAGCGGCCCGTGGTGGACGGCGGCGAACCGCCGGGCCCGCAGGCGTTCGCCGAGCAGGGTGGCCTGCCGCCGGCCGCGCTCCGACAGGCCGGTATCCGGTTCGCCGGCATCCGGCCCACTCGGCTCGGAGAGATCCTGCTCGGCGTGTCGGGTCAGGTAGAGCAACCGGGTCACCATGGCCCCCACCTCAACACACCGGGAGGTACGAGTTCGACCCCGCACCTCCCGGTCCTGCGGCCGTCGGCTCAGTCGACCCGACCGGACGCCGCCCGCGCGAAGGTGACCGACACCCACAGCCAGCCAGCCGTCACCGCCAGGCCGAACGCCACCATCACGGCCGGTGCCGGCCGGGCGATCAACGTCACCCAGGCCGCCGCGAAGAACATCCCGGTCACCAGGCTGTACGCGGCTCGACCGCGCGCCCCCTGCCGGGCGGCCACCACAGTCGCCACGATCAGAGACACGAAGGCGACCGCCGCCACCAGGAAGTGCAGGCCCCCGTGCCAACTGATCTCACCGGCGCCCCGAGGCGTACCGACCGGGAACCCGTCGGCCGGGTCGGCACTGAAGATCGCCGCCCCGACCAGGCCCAGGCCGTACAGCGCGAGCAGTCGGGGGAGCCAGACCGATCCGCTGCCTTCGCCGGTACGGCGGCGCAACGCTTGGGCGGCCAGCACGCAGAGCACCCCGGTGACCAGGAACGTGACGATCTGAATCCAACCCAGCTCGCCGGTGCTCAACACGCTGACCGGGTGGCGACGAAAGTCGAAGCCGTCCCGGGTCGCCGCCTGCACCATCGCCGAGCCGACGAAGATCGGGCCGGCGAGCACCCCGCCGAGCAACAGCAGGCGGTCCCGACCGACGGCGGCCGGTCGTACCACGGGAAACGCCGCGGCCTGGCTCATCGCCCGCCCCCCTACGCCCGGGGGAACATCTGGCCGATGCGGATCCGGTTGCCGAACGGGTCCCGGATGCCGAAGTCGATCCCGTACGGGCGCTCGGTCGGCTCGTCGGTGATCTCGACGCCCTTCGCCACAAGATCCTCGTGCGTCTTGCGGGCGTCGTCAGTGGTCATGAAGAGGTACCCGCCGAGGGCACCCTTGGTGAGCAGCTCCCGGACCTGCTCGGCAGTGGCCGGGTCCAGCGCGGGCGGGCCCGGCTTCTCCAACAGGATCTCGCGCTCCGGGTCGCCGGGCAGGTTGACAGTGAGCCACCGCATGAAGCCGAGGTCCTGGTCAGTGTTGACCTCCATGCCGAGCTTGTTGACGTAGAAGTCAAGCGCGGCGTCCTGGTCGAGGACGTAGATCTGGGAGCGGCTGATCGCGTTCATCGTCATGCCCATGACGCTAGAGGTAGACCGTGACCTGCGGCTTATCCAAAACTGCTGGGTCGGGTCCAGGCTTTGGTAAAGCACGACGGCACGTTGGCCGGCGCGACGCGTTGACGCCGGAAATCCGAGGGGGACTCCCCGACGATCTGCCGGAAGGTCCGACTGAACGTGCCCAGGCTGCCGAAGCCGACGGCGTAGCAGATGTCCGTCACGTCCCGCTCGGTCTCCACCAGCAACGACATCGCCCGCTCCACCCGGCGCCGTTGCAGGTAGCGGTGCGGGGTCTCACCGAAGGTGGCCCGGAAGGTACGAATGAAGTGCGCCTGCGAGACGTGCGCGATCCGGGCCAACGCGGGAATGTCCAGAGGCTCGGCGTACGCCCGGTCCATCGCGTCCCGGGCGCGCAGCATCGCCCGGTTCGACTCCTCCACCGCCCGACTCATCTGCCCCCGTCCCGCTCCGCGCTGCTCCGGCCCCAGGTTAGCGCCGGGCGCTCCGTCGTCCGGTCGGGTGGGCGCGCCACTCAACTCGGGGCATCCGCGGTGGCAGTGCCCCTCGCGGCCCGACCGGGACGACCGGGGCCCGCAGATTGTCTCCGGTCCCCGATGATTCGCGGGTGCTCACACCCGAGGCGAACGACGCGCTGCGCTGGCTGGCCGAACAGGGCGTGACGCCGCTCGGTAAGGGACGCTGGTTGGAATCCACCTCGGCGGGTGACCTCTATGAGGCTGTCGCAACCGTGCCCGAGCTGCGGCTGGCGTTGTTCAATGGCCTCCGGGCCAGCTACCACGACGTCTACGGCGACCTCGAACCGGTGCCGGCGCTCGCCCTGCTGGACCGCCTTCAGCTACCCGCGGACACCCCACACCTCGTACCGCTGCGGGCGGTGCTGGCGGCTGGTGCTCGCAACCACTACCGCCAACCACACCTGTGGGACACCGTGCGCCCTGAGTGACACCGGCCTGGTGCGGCTGAACTGTTACTTGCGGTAGTAGAAGTCGGCGGCCTCACCAGCGCGTGCCGGCGCGTTGATCTTCAAGGACTTCCCATGATCTTTCATGGTGGTGGTCAGCGTCAGCTTCGGGCCATCGCTGGGGCTCAGCTCCACCTTGATCGAGGTCACCCAACCCTGCTCGTCGGTCGTGATCGTGAACGGCGACAGGCCTATGCCGATCGAGACGATGCTCGGTGCGCCCACCGGGAGGAACGACGTGGCGTCCTTGCCGGTGGGGTCGAAACGGCCGGTGTAGGTATGCGGGTCGACGCGGTCCACCGAGGCGATCGACGAGGTGAACGCCTTCAGGCCGGTCGGGTCGACCCAGTCGAAGCGCAGGAAGGGATCGTCGCGCTTCACTCGCTTCAGATCGACGTGCACCCAGTCCTTGTCGTCGGACGGCCGCACGTAACTGTCGTTGCCAATCACGATCCGGCTCCCCGCCGACGGATACTTCCCTCCGGTGACCGAGATCGTGGTCTGGAAACGGCGCTTCTTCGGATCGAAGGCACCCGTGCCGTTGACGTTCTGCCCTTCGGGCAGGTTGCCGCGCACGGCGTACCGGTGGGCAGCCCCCTGCGACCGCTGCAATGCCGCGACCAATTCGCCGCGGACGTTGGGCGTCGGAGACGGCACGGCAGTGGCCGTGGCGGTGGCCTGGACCAGCTTGTCGGCGCGCGTGGGCTCAGTCGTCGGAGTGCAGCCGGCAGCAACGAACAGGCCGCCGGTCAGGCCCAGCACGAGCAGAGTGGTGCTCTGTTTCATTGTGATTCCCCCGTGGACCACCGCCTGATGGCGGGACGGAGGCACGATAGCGAACTTGGTCGACGCCCGGGTGCCGCTCGGGCCGGACCGACAGGGACAGCAGTGCCGTTCGGAAAGGTCTGATGTAATTGGAGCCCCCGGCCGGGATCGAACCGGCGACATCTCGCTTACAAGCTCTGTGCACGTCGTCCGCGCTCGTCCGGGACCGGCTGCACGCTCGGAGCTTCGTCCATGCCCGGACTCGTTAGCGCGCTGGCGTCCGAGGCGGTTGCTGTCAGCGTAGCTGTCGCCAGCCCAACAACCTGGCTCACCCGAGCGAACCTCAAAGAGCGGCAGTTCTTAGCGGGCGCAGACCTCCAAAGACGGACACACTCAAACCCCGCCCAACTGTCTCCGCCTCCGCACAACCTTGAGGCTAGGCTTGCCTCGGAGTCGACCAGCGGAGTTCGAGTGGAGGGCTGAGCGTGGAAGCCCCTAGTGCCGCCAGCGCTGACGGGGAGCGGGTTCAGTGGCGGGCAAAAAGCTTCCTTGCGTCACTCAATCCGGCTTCTCTGGAACGGGTAATCAAGGTCGGCACCAGGAGGACTTTTGGTGCCGGGGAGACGCTAGTGCGGCACGGTGATCCATCCGACCATGTGTTCGCGATAACGAGCGGCGTAGTGAAGATCGAGGCTGTCACGCCAGAAGGCGACAGGGTGACTCTCGCGTGGCGCGGCCCCGGTGATGTCGTGGGTGAATTGTCCGCTATAACCGGAGAGGGTCGTTCCGCTACGGTCCAGGCCGTGCTCGAAGTTTCCGCCCGCCTTATCAGGAATCGAGACTTTACGCAGCTACTACAGGACGACCCGTCGATTGCGCTGGCCCTGACCAAGATGATTGCCCAGCGACTAGCCTCCGCGAACCAACAAAGGCTTAGCTTCGCGTCACAGTCAGTGATCACTCGGCTCGCGGGCGTCCTAGAGGTGCTCGCCGACAGCTTTGGCCACCAAGAGGCGGCCGGCACGGTGATCGACATCCCGATAACCCAGTCAGACCTAGCGTCGATGATTGGAGCCGCTGAAGTCTCTGTCCATAAGGCGTTGCGAACGCTCCGAAACGAGGGCGTAATCCGAGTGGGCTACCGCAGGGTAGTAATTACGGACCGTAGCAGCCTCCAGCGGATCGCCCACGCCGACAGCCTCTAAACCCTTACAAGTACGTCTTCGCAACCCGTCCTGGTATGGTTTCCACTACCACGGACTCGCCGTTGCTGTCGTCTTGAGGGGCGCGCACTATGAACTTGACCTTGGCCGTCGTAGGGGCCGTACTCGTAGCCATCACCATCCTCGGCGGAGGACTTCGCGTCGGTGGTGTGCAGATCGCCAACATCTCTCGGCTTCGGATCGTCTTGCTTGCCGGCTTCGGCGTGGTCACCATGGCGCTGGGGCTCTACTTGGAGCTGTCGTCCGTAAGGGCCATGAACCGCGAACCGGCCAACAACAGCGTTCATGTTCCGAGCGCCGAACCGGCACAGGGCAAGTGATGTACCAACAGACGGGTCCGCGTAGCGAGACATGGCCTCCGGCCAACTCGCCACGAAGGCAGCTGCCCACTCCCGCCGAGATGTGGTCTTCGGATATCTCGGTTACCTTCTCTGCAACGAGCCTCTTCTTCGATCTGAGGAGATCAACCGACCTCCTTGTGCATGTCGGTGAGGTTGCCCTGGCTCGAATACTGCAAGTATTCATTCAGGGTGCGGTGGAGGCAGTGGAGCGAGAAGGCGGTTCTATTCAACATTTCAACGGGGATGGCGCCCTTGTTCTCTACACAGGAGAACGTAGCACTGACTCCGCTTTGAAGACAGCAACCGAGATTTTGCACAGCGCCCGTAGCTACGTGATGCAGCAAGTTCCGGAGCTTGCCGAAAAGGTTCACACTCTGCTTGGTAAAGACGGGCTCGATGTCACGATAGGAATAGACCACAGCCCCATCTTCGCGGTTGCAGTCGGGAGCGAGGCAAATCCCTTCACAGCTTGGACGGGGATCGGCGTTCATACCGCAGCAAAACTGTCCCGTCTTGCGCCTCCAGACAGCATCGCCATCACTGACCAAGCAGCCAAGCACATCAAGAATGACTCACTGCCCGCCGGCTCATTCGCCAGTTACACGATAGGCGGAGTAGAGCGCATGGTTTACGTTACCGACAATCCACGCGCCAAGTAAGTTGGTCAGGAGCTTGACCCTGAAGCAACGGCTTTAGCTGACTGATGTTAGGAGCTGGACGGCACAGTGCTCGAGCGCGAAACTCCCTGGATCTAACAAAAGTTGCCCTAAATAGCGCGAGCAAGCGTCCGCAACTCCTGTAGGAC
Organism: Micromonospora sp. CNZ322; assembly: GCF_007827755.1. Lineage (NCBI taxonomy): Bacteria > Bacillati > Actinomycetota > Actinomycetes > Micromonosporales > Micromonosporaceae > Micromonospora > Micromonospora sp. CNZ322. Next base: position 157,388 of record NZ_VITD01000004.1, on the reverse strand, counting down.
ACGCTGGCGAGATACACCGGACCGCTCATGCCGCCGAACACGGACCCCGGTTGTCAAGGTGACTTGGATATCGCAGTGCGAGGCGCTGGCTTGAACTGCGCACACGGTCACAGCCTTCGCCGTGCGTTTCGGTCCACCGGTCATGCACATTAGGTGGCCGTCGTGTGTTGGGACAAGCCGCCACACCCGATCGTGGACACCGGCAGACGCGAGCCGATTGGCGACCTCTAACGCACTGTTGGGCCGAATAACTGGGTCGACGGACAGACATTTCTCGAGAACCTGACCCAGACTCTGGGAGATGTGGGGTCCCAAGTCTCGCACAGGTCGCTTCTCTCCAGACTTGACCCTTGCCAAGACACGCGCCGTATCTCCACGGGTATCGACAGGAAACTTGCCCGTCAACAGGTAACAGATCGTGGCCCCGAGTGAGTAGATGTCCGAAGCGACACTACATACATGCCGGGATAAAACCTCGGGAGCCACCGTCGCAGGAGTTCCATCGGGCGGAGCGCTCCCCGATGAGTCGAGCCGATGAGCCTTGCCAAGGTCGCCCAGTAGGGCCCTCTCATTGTCCCCGAGAAACACGTTCGCGGGCTTAACGTCGCGATGGACAAGACCGTCAGCGTGAACGCGCTCAAGGCCATGGGCGATTTCGATCGCCCAGCGAATTGCCTGGTCCGTGCCCACTCCGTAGGAACCTGCCTTTGTGTGGAGATCACCGCCAGGCATGTGTGCCGTAGCCAGATACCGTAGGTCCGAAGGGTGCAAGATGTCCGCGTTGAACACAGGTAGGAGGAATTCCGACTTTAACTGCTCCAGCATCTGAGCTTCGTCCCATGTTGCTGCCTGACCGGGACGCGGAGCAAGGATCTTTAGAGCGACCTCTTTGTGCAGATACTGGTCGAATACCAGGTAAACCTGCCCGTCACTGCCCTTGCCTAGATCCCTGGTGACCGTGTAACGATCATTGATCCGCCCCCCCGCGGGGTACGGCTGCGTGGAGGCAGACATGACGATGAGCGTAGTTTATCTGAGTGACCACCCTTGGTATCGCGGTGTCGATGACGCCGAAGCGCCCCGTTGTTTCCTGCGTTCTTCTGGATGGAACCCGCGACGCTCCAACGAAAGTTGGCGTGTTCGACTTGAAGACAGCCAGTGATTATGTTATGGATCAAGGAGAGGACTTGGCTAAACAGCTGAGCAGCAAACTCGCCGCTCTTGGCGCTGATGCGGCGGTGATCCGCATTGCTGACTTCGCCCCAGTCGCAAGCCGCTCAGCCGCACCTCGTCACAGGCTCTTGATTGAGGGGGCACTAGGCTTCGCGTGTAAGGGGCGACTTTCAGACGTGCGCGTTCGAACTGGAAAAGAAATCGGCCTCGAACTCGGCGTCTCGAAGCCGAAGGCCGACTCTGCTGGCCAAGCGCTTGACAAAGCTCGCGCGACTGCTGCGAGCGCGGCTCTTAGCGCTTTGCCAGCGAAGTGACCCAATCCAGGCGAATCAAACTTGCAGGATCTCCAACGCGTCCACACCGCACTCTACTGGGCCAACAGCGTGCGGCAGTGCGTGCAGAGCGGCTCCGGCCACTCGGCCAGCTCCTGCCTGCCGAGCTCGACGAGCGGCATTGGCCATCCCCGTCCCGCTGGCCAAGTTGACATCTACGACCAGCACGGGCTCTCCGTCAAGGTCGAGCCCTCCTTGTGAATACATCAAAGCGCGGAGGCCGGGCGTCATCAGGAGGGCAGCGCCGACAAGACGCTCTGCGGCAGGGCTCGCAGCAACGAGACGTGTCATCCCGTAACTGTTTGCCACTAAAGCAACCTGAGAAGCAGCCTCCCTCAGCCGGCCCCTATCAGACAACTCGTTCACGTTGCGCTCGCTTGCTGCCACGAGGTCCAACAGACTGCTCACAGCGTCCTCCACCATCGCGAACATGCGTGCTAACGACCGGAGCCCAAGTATGGGCTTGCATAGCCAGACGTGTGGATCTTGATGGGGTTTGTCACTGCAACGTTACCCGCGTCTCGTCACAAATAGGTCGGTTCGGCACGCGTAGTCGGTTGTCGCACAGCCTTGCAAACGGCCCTGCCATCCCGTCTGCCGTCGACCCGCCCACTTGGGGAGCGGGCCACCGCCCGGCCCGCCACGTCAAGCGGACCTTGACGCACGGTCGGGCGCTGGCGGGTCGGGCGGTGGTCTGCTCGGCTTGCCCGGGTCGACGGCGGGCGGGATGGCTTACCGCAACCACCCACGGACCGCGACGCGCCGACGGAGCCCCGGCCATCCTGGAGCCGGAGCGCCCCCGCCGGAGGCGCAGTAACCGCAACCCCGCGACCGCCACCAACTCGCCGACGCGGCCGGCGTGCGCTCCCCTGCGCCGTGCGGCCTCGTGGCCGCGCGGCCCGGCCGGCTGCTGCCGGCCCACCACCCCGCCGGTCAGCGGCCTGTCGTTCTGCGGCGGCCCCTTGGGCTTCCCGCTTCCGCGCCAGCCGCCGGGCGTGTTGCGTGGCCGGAGTCGGAGCGCCAGCGGAGCGACGGACGCGCGCCCAGGCGGCGGCGCGTGCGGCCCGTTCAGGGCCGCCTTGAAGACGTACAGAAACTTTGAACCACTTCGCCGGCAGCTCGGCCGGCACCCGAACACGGGATGGCGAGCGGACCGGGTGCCTCCGTACCCTGGCGATATGGCCGACCTCGTCGACACCGCTCGGGAAGTTGCACGACACCTGCTGGAGACACCGTTGCCCCGTCGATGGAGTCACGTCCAGGCGGTCGCTGCCAAGGCGGACCGGATTAGCGGAGCAGTCCCGAGCGAGGATCGTGAGGTGCTCGTAGCATCGGCCTGGCTACACGACGTCGGTTACAGCCCTGACCTGGTCGACACCGGCTTCCACTCGCTCGACGGTGGCCGCTGGCTACGCCGTGAGCACTTCAATGAGCGGATTGCCGCCTTGGTCGCTCATCACTCCTGCGCCTGGCTGGAAGCCGACGAGCGTGGGCTCGGTGAGGCCCTGGCCGCCGAGTTCCCTCGGGAGGAAACCGCGGTGACCGACGCCATCTGCTGCGCAGACATGACGACCGGACCGGATGGCCAGGATTTCGAGGTGTTGGAGCGGCTGGCGGAGATTCGGTCGCGGTACGGGCCGGAGCACCTGGTTACCCGGTTCATCGGTCGGGCGGAACCGGAGATGGTCGCTGCCGTGCGGCGGACTCAGCGCCGGCTCGCCGGCGTCCATCAGCCGATGTAGGGCTCGGGACGTTCCTCGTAGCCTTGGGTGATGCGGAGCAGGGTCGACGGGTGGATGTCGAGCGCGGCCAGCTCGTCGCGGGCCACCCACCGGACGTCATGTGACTCATCGCTCGGCGTCGGTTTGCCGCTGACCGGTACGGCGCGGAAGCAGAGCGAGAACTGCTGTCGTACCTCGCCGTCTGAGTACTCGATGACGTGACCGGGGTCGGAGTAGACGCCGACGATCCCGAGCACTTCGACGCGGATGCCGGTTTCCTCGTGGGTTTCCCGGACTGCCGTCTCTGCGACCGACTCGCCAACTTCCTGTCCGCCGCCGGGCAGGGACCACAGGCCGTTGTCGGTCCGCTGGATGAGCAGCACCCGTCCGCGATCGTCTCGTACGAAGACGGAGACGGCGACGACGATGCTGTTGGCCTTCGGCGCGCTCGGGTCGTGGTAGTGCTCGGTTCTTGCCATGCTCTTAGGCTGCCATCTCGCCGCGTGGCTGAGTCGTCGAGGCAGCTAGGACCCGGTCGAAGCTGTCGGCGTACGTGCCAAACAGATCGCCGCCGTTGAGCCTGCGCAGATGCATCACGGGCGCATGTGGCGCCGGAAACCCGAGCACGTGCATGTTCACCAACATCTCGTCATCGAAGCGATAGATCGAGTTGTACAACGTCGTGTTGTGGTAGCGGACCTTCACCCCGGGCGCATCGTCAAGCCGGTTGTAGTACTGCTGAACTTGGCGGATCTTCGCGGCCATCACACCCGGCGAACCCTCCTCGATGCTCTTGCGCTCGATCGCCTCGCTATTCGGGTCCCCGAGCAGGATTGTCACCGTGACGCCGTCAACAGCCTTTTGACGCAGGGTGTCGATCAGCCTGCGGTCCTGCTCTACGAGGAACAGGCCGGCGTAGGCCAGCACGTCTATTCGCTTCTCCGCGCGTTCGATCAGTCGACGCCATAGGTCGTACGGCACGGCAGAGCGCCGGGTGTAGAGCTGCACCAACTCGCTCTGCCCAATCCTCGACGCCTTCTCGGGGGTCACCGCGTCTGGCCACAGGTACGGCACGTCTTCCCGCACCATTGCCGCGATTGCGTGTCGGTGACGCGGGTACGGCGTCCGGTCCTGCGTGATCCACCGTTCTACGGTCTTCGCATCAACCCCGATCTTCTCGGCCACAGCGACCGGCGTCAGGCCGTTGCGCAGGATGGCATCGCGGAGCCGGTCGTTTGGCATCGTTCCTCCTCAAGGGACGACTAGGGACGCATTCATCGTAACTAAGACGTCCCATAGTCGTCCAGCTCATCGGATGGGTTGTCCCTGGCTTTTCGGGAGCCTTATCCGCAGAGGCCACGAGCAACAGTCCACCGGGGACTAGCTCATTACTGGCCCGAGACCCAGGAGGTTTGTTGTGAAGCTGTACGTGGACACCCAGAGCAAGCAGGTCCAGGTGACGAAGGACCCGGAGCCGAAGAACGACCAGAACGGCAATCAGCGGTCGGAGAAGAACACTGGCCGGCTCATGTGGTCGACCCAGGTCTTCGTGCTCGACGAGACTGGCGGCGAGATCATCACCATCACCACGGCGGGTGAGAAGCCGGGCGTGACGGTGGGACAGCTCGTCGCTGTCGAGCAGTTGGAGGCTATTCCGTGGGCGACCAACGGGCGTAACGGCGTCGCGTTCCGTGCGATCACGTTGAAGCCGAAGGCTGGTAACTCGGCGGCTAAGTAGGTCCCTCGTTCACCGCGCTGTGTGAGCCCTGGTGTCTGAGGCACGAAGCGGCCTGATGGTCCGCTGAGATTCCTGGTCCGGGAGTGGTTCCGACTCCTACATTCCCGGCCCGTCACCACCAGTGGTGGTGGCATCCCCGCAAGAGCTGGCGCGGGGTCGGTCCGACTCCTACATCTGCCGACCCCGTGCCCTCCAACTCATCCAACCCAATGTGCTTGGGAGGACTCGTCATGTCCAAGTCTAGCCCCCGCCGGTTCGCCGGCAGGTCAACCGGAACGGTGACGGTCATCGAGGCCAAAGTCCACCGCTCCTCCGCACGCAACGCCCGAATGGCGTTCATCCTCACGGCGGTCATCGTCGGCCTTCTGTCGGCCGTGGTGGCCGCTTCCTCTATCCACCCGATCCTCGCCGTCTTCGTCGGCGCGCTGATCGGCGTTCCAACCGGCGGCCTCGTCTGGGTGCTCGTCCGCATCTGGCCGGTGATCCGGCTGCTGTGGTGGTGGACCCCGGAAACCATCCTCGGTGTCCTGCTGCTCACCGCGTGGGTGCAGCTCGCCAACCACACCCCGACTCTGGTGACCCTTCTCGTGGTCGCCCTGGTCGTCGGCGTCCCCGCCGCCATCCGCCCGGTCCGCCGCCAGGTCATCGCCTGGACGTGGTGCCTCGTGGTGAGGCATCGGCTGCGTGTCTGCTTCGCGCAGTTCATCATCGCCAACCAGTCCGGCAGCCTGCCGCTAATCCTGTGGGCCAAGCCCACCCCGGTTGGCGAGCGGGTCTGGGTCTACCTACGACCGGGCCTGTCCGCCAAGGACCTGGAAGGCCGCCTCGACAAGATCGCGGTCACCTGCCACGCCTCCACCGTGCTCATCGAGCGCGCTTCGGAGAACAACGCCGCCTACCTGCGGTTCGACATCAAACGCCGCGAGGTGCTGACCGCCCACGTCGGTTCCCCGCTGGTCGACGTGATCGACCCGAGCGCACCCGTCTCGGCATCGCCGCTGATGGTCCCCACCGCCCTGGACCTGCCGGACGTCACCGCTCCGACGATCAGGATCCCCGCCCAGGGCAAGTCCGACAGCAAGAAGCCGGCCGCAACGACGGCCAACGGCAGCAAGCCCGCGGCTTCCTCCGCGTCGCCCGAAGCAGACGACGTCTCCGACTGGATCTGACCCCACCCAACCCCGGACGCGAGGAGCCATGGCGGCTCGTTCGTGTGGCTCCTCGCGCCCACAACGCCCAGGAGGGCACCTCATGACCACCACGATTCCCACCACCGCCGACGCGGTGCCGGTGGGTCCTGGCCTGTCGATGTTCGACCCGATCTTCATCGGGATCGACGAGTTCGGCCAACCCGTCTACCTGGACGTCATCTACCGCAACCTGCTCACCGCAGGCGAACCCGGCGGCGGTAAGTCCGGCCTCATCAACAACATCTGCGGCCACGCCGCCCTGTGCGACAACACCCGCCTCGTGCTCTTCGACGCCAAACTCGTCGAACTCGGCCCCTGGCGAGACCTCGCCGACGCCTTCATCGGCCCCGACATCGACCAAGCCATCGAGGTGCTCCGTCGCCTCCTGGTCGTCGCCACCAACCGCTACGCCTGGCTCCTGGCCAACCGGCGCCGCAAGCTCGCCGACGGCGACGGCATGTCCGTCATCGTCACCATCATCGACGAACTCGCCATGTTCTCCACCGTCCTCGGCACCAAGCAGCAACAGGAAGAGTTCTCCACCCTCCTGCGAGGGCTCGTCTCCCTCGGCCGTGCCTGCGGCATGCCCGTCGTGGCTGCGACTCAGCGCCCATCGTGGGACATCATCCCCGCTTCGTTGCGGGACCTGTTCGGCTACCGGGCCGCGTTCCGGTGCACCTCGCTGAACAGCTCGAACATCATCCTCGGTCAGGGCTGGGCCGAGCAGGGCTACACCGCCTCCGACATCTCACCCACCAACCAAGGCGCGGCCTACCTCCTCGCCGAAGGCGGCGTCCCCCGCCGCATCAAGGCCGCCTACCTCACCGACACCGACATCTACAACATCGCCGACTACGCCGCCTGGACCCGCCGCCCCGTCGGCACCAGCACTCCGGCGGTCGACCCCACCGAGTGGGAGATGGCGGCATGACCACCCGCGAACGCGCCTACGCCCGCGCGAACAACCAACGCGCCGCCCAGTTCACCGAACTCTGGATCACCGGCAGTCCCGAGGACATCGCCGCCCTGGTCCAGGCCGTCGCCCGCAGTGGGCGACTCGTCTACCTCTCCGCACCCACCCAGATGCCGGGTGACGACAACCGGCACCGCCGCTACCTGCGGCTACGCGCCCGATAGCCGGTCGACAGGACCAGTCAACGCCTGCCAGCACCCGCTGGTCCTGCCGACCTCCACCAACAACCTCGAAAGGACGTGGTTGCCATGAAGGCTACCCAAAACCCACCCACCACAGCAGCGGTCACACCCGCTGACCTACTGCGGATGGCTGCCCTCTACCTGCGCCGGCACGGCTGGCACCAGGGCACCTATTACGCCCACACCACCGACAACCTCACCCCGCCGGCCTGTGCCGCCGGGGCCATCGGCATCGCCTGCGCCGGACACACCGTCGAGCACTTCTCCCAGCTCGACCCCGACGCCCTCGCCGACTACCTCGCCGCCCTGGGCGTGTTCGTCGACTACCTCGACACCACCGCGCCCATGTTTTTCGTCGACGAGGACGGCTACCTCCTCGACGAGCACACCTCTCCGTACTCCTGGAACGACGACCCGGCCCGCACCGCCGAGCAGGTCATCACCGCCCTCACGGCGGCTGCCACCCAGTGGGACTCCCTCCGCAAGGCGGAAGGGGAGACGCGATGAACACCGTCAAGAAGCCCTTGACGCCCAACCTGCCCCGGCAACGGCGTCGGGACGTCGTTGAGAACGACGCCTTCGCCTCGTTCGCTCGGCGCATCATCCGCGCCCACGGCCGCCGCGTCGCCACCGGAGACGTCGAAGCCCTCCGCGACCTCATCGCCCTGTCCTCCGTCATCGACGACGCCATCGGCGAGGCCGTGATCGGCCTCCGCGCCTTCGGCTACTCCTGGGCCGAAATCGGCTCCCGCCTCGGCATCTCCCGCCAAGCCGCCCAACAGCGCTGGGGCGGTGACAAGCCATGACCGACCTACGCGCCGTCGACCTGGACAACCTGGCCGAGCGCACCGGCATCCGGGTCGAGTTCTACGACCCGCTCGGCACCCGCTACGGGTTCCCCACCTTCCCCTACCACTGCGCCCCCACCGGCCTGGCCACCCTGCGGCAACTCCGCGCCGCCGGCCTCCGCCCCGGCGGACACGACCCAGTCGCCCAGATCCTCTGGCGACACCGCCAAAACCGGCGGGTCGCCTACCTCTACCGCGCTGACCTCGCTAAGGCGAAGCGCACCGCCACGCCCGCGCAGCGGGAGGCCATCGCCAGAGCCCTGCTCGCCCGCCGGACCTGCCGGCACTGCGGCCAGGTGAAGCCCTACTACATCCCCCGCCGCTACGGCTGCTGCCTCGACTGCCAGGGAGGCCTGTCATGACCGACCCCTTCGACACCGGTGCCTCGATCTTCATCCTGTCTCCGCTGACCGGTGGAACCGCCTACTGCCTGCACCCGGTCCCGAACTGGCGACCCACACTCACCGACGACTTCGTGACCTTCACCGACCCGCTGACCAGCGCCACCGTCACCATCTACGTCACCCTCCGGCAGGACGGCCACAACACCCCGTACCGGTGCCTGGCACCCACCGACGGCCCCTGCCCCCTCTGCCACGACACCGGTGACATCCACGTCCGGTTGGACCTCACCTACGAGGCGCAGCACGGCGGATTCGACGACTCCCCAGGGCCTGGTGCCTACCTCGACATCACCAAGCCCTGTCCCGCATGCCGCCCCACCGCCTTCCACCTGTCGAACAACGACACCGTCGAGCGGAGCGAGTGATGCCCGCGACCAACCCGGCCAACGCCGGCACCCGTCTGGAGGGCCTGGTCCTCGTCCTCATCCTCATCGTCGTCGGCGGCTCCGCCGGCGCCGCCTCGTTCACCCACGTCCACGACTGGACCATGGCCAACAGCCCCGACAACACCCCGGGCTGGTTCGGCTGGGCCAACGCCGTCATCTCCGAACTCGTCCCCATCGCCGCCCTACTCACCATCCGCCGACGCCGCCGCACCGGCGCTTCCATCGGCTACCCGATGGTCTTGCTCATCGCCGCCGCCGGCCTCTCCCTCGCCGCCCAACTCGCCGTTGCCAAGCCCGGCCCGTCCGGGTGGCTCCTCTCGGCCGTTCCCGCGCTCGCGTTCATGGCCCTGGTCAAACTCGTCCTCGCCCCCGCGCCCACCACGCAACCCATGGCACCGGCTCCTGAGCCGATGGAGCCGATCCGCGTTCAGGTGGCCGAGCAGGTCATCACTGAGCCGGCACCGCCGGCTGCCATCACCCCGGCCCCTACGCCGGAACCTGTCACCGCACCGGCCTCGGAGCCGGTCGACGTCCCCGCTCACTTGCTGCCTACCGCTCGCTTCGCGGCCGTGCAGCACGAACAGGCCACCGGCCAACCCATCACCCCTGCCGAGCTGGCCGACCGCCTCGACGTCAGCACGGTCGTCGCCGGGAAGCTCCTGACCACTATCGGCGGTGTCCGATGACCATCGTCTTGGTCGACATCGAGCAGGTCACCCACACCTGCCCCGCCTACCCCGACGCGCACCCGTTCGACATCCGCCGAACTCTGGTAGACGTCATCCCGGGTGGTCCCTGCCGGGCACCCGTCACCATCCGCTGCGGCGACACCACCGCCACCATCCCGTGCCGTCGGCACGAACCGGTCAAGCGCCAGTGCGGTGCCTGCCGGGTCATCGTCACCGAACGCACCATCACCACCCGCACCCTCACCACTGAGGTTCGCGGCTGATGGCCTCGACGCTGGACCTCACACCCCGGACCATCAGGGCCCGGGGTGTGGGCTCGAACGCCGACACCATCCCCGTCTACGACTACACCGCCACTGGTTCCGCATTCACCCGCGCCACCCGCCCGGACTACTTCGGGTGGCTGGAACACGTCCGGGCCGCCGCCGGCTGCACCCGACCCATTCGCCTCGCCGGCCAGCTGCTCACCGTCGACTCGTCAACGGGCAGGGTCCTGGACCAGCGGCACACCGACGCCATGCCCGACGCCGCGATCTACACCGCCTGCGGCAACCGACGCGCCACCGTCTGCCCCGCCTGCGCCCATACCTACCAACGCGACGCCTTCCAACTCCTGCGCGCTGGCCTCATCGGCGGCAAAGGTGTCCCTGACACGGTCGCCCAGCATCCGGCGGTGTTCGCCACGTTCACCGCACCGTCCTTCGGCACCGTGCACACCCGGGCGGTCAAGCGGCACACCTGCGGCAACCGCAAACGCTGCGACTGCCGGCCCGACCCGTGCCACGCCCGCCGCGACACCGGCCTCTGCGAACACGGACGGCCTGCTGTCTGCTGGGCACGCCATGAAGCCGGGGACCAGGTGCTCGGGCAGCCGTTGTGCCTGGACTGCTACGACCACACCCACCAAGTCGTGTGGAACCTGTTCTCCGGCGAGCTGTGGCACCGCACAAAGCAAGCCGCGGAACGATGGCTCGCCAAACTCGCCCGCCGCCGGGGCATCCCCCGCGTCCATGTCGTCACCGCCTCCGGCAACATCCGCACCGTCGCACCTGTGCGGCTGTCACACGGGAAGGTGGCCGAGTTCCAGGCACGTGGCGCTGTGCACTTCCACGCCCTGGTGCGCCTCGACGGCGTCCACCCCGACGACCCCACCGCTGTCATCCCGCCACCAGCCGGCTTCACCATCGCGGACCTTGACGACGCGATCCGCGCCGCTGTCGAGCAGGTCGCCTTTACCACCCCGACCCATCCCGACCGGCCCGGTGGTTGGCAGATCGCCTGGGGTGATCCGGGCAAGGGCCTCGACATCCGACCCATCAACCTGACCGGAGACGGTGAGGTCACGGACAGCATGGTCGCGGGCTACCTTGCCAAGTACGCCACCAAAAGCACCGAGGTAACCGGGCACCGCTCCGTCAGACTCGACGCCGACTCCATCGGCGACTACGCCGACCCCGACGGCGACCACACCGCCCGCCTCATCGACGCCTGCTGGCACACCGGCCGACCCACCGGCACACCCGTCCCCCTCGCGGAGAGGCCCCGGGACCACCGGCCACGGCCCGGCTTCGTCGACCGCTGGGAGTGCCCCGACTGCGGCACCCACACCCGCTACGCCGCCTGCCCCGTCTGCGTCGCCCAGCGTCAAGCCAGCCTTGACACCGGACCGACGAAACCAGCCACGGGCAACCCTTACGCCCGGCTGCGGCGCTGGGCGCACATGCTCGGCTTCGGCGGCCACTTCCTCACCAAAGCACGCCGCTACTCCGTCACCTTCCAACTCCTGCGCGACACCCGCGTTACCTTCCGACGCCAGGAGCACGAGCACCAGGCCGACGAACAACCCGGCACCCTCCGCGCCGTCGACCACCTCGACGAAGACGACACGACGCTCATCGTCGGCACCCTCACCTTCGCCGGAGTCGGCTGGCACACCACCGGAGACGCCCTCCTCGCCAACACCGCCGCCGCCATGGCACGAGAGCGACGAACCACCGGCCGCGAAGAACTCGCCCACGAAATCGCCACCACCCCGGCCGGCACCTCGCCGGCTGCCGCTTGATCCCGCCACGCCGCACGAGGAAGGCCAACCGATGGACGCCCCCACTTCGATCACTCCTCGCGTGCTGCGCGTCGAGGAAGCCGCCCGAGCGCTCGGCATCGGTCGCTCGCTCGTCTACGACCTGATCCGCTCCGGTCGCCTCCGCTCCTTCAAGGTCGGAAGCCGCCGGCTTATCCCCGCTGCCGCCATCGACGAAGTCATCACCACGCTCACGGAAGAAGCTGCCTGATGCCCAGAGAGCCCAAGCAACGCCAGTCCGCCGCTCGTCGCAATCCCAACGGCGAAGGCTCGATCTATCAGCGGTCTAGCGACGGCCGCTGGGTCGGGCAGGCTTACGTGCTCACCACCGAGGGCACCCGTAAGCGCAAGTTCGTCTACGGCGCGACCTGGGAAGAAGCTCACACCAAGCTTGTCGACCTGAAATCCCGCTCGCAGCGAGGCATCCCGGTTCCCGACCGGGCCTGGAAGCTGGCCGACTATCTGCCGTACTGGCTGGCCGCCTACGTCAGCGACCTCAAGCCCACCACCGCCCGGGGTTACGAAAGCGCGGTAAGGCTGCACCTCGTTCCGGCACTCGGCACCAAGCGTCTCGACGGGTTGCAGGTCCAGCACGTCAAGGCGTTCATGGACGAGTTCCGCCGTAAGTGCCTCTGCTGCACCAACGGCCTCGACAAGATTCGACCCGCTGAACGCCGCTGCTGCTCAGTCGGTCGCTGCTGCCAGCACTACCCCAGCGCTCGTCAGATTCAGTTCGTGCACGCGGTGCTCCGCAACGCACTTCAACATGCCATGCGGGAAGAGCTGGTGTCGCGCAACGTCGCCAAGCTGGTTCGTATCCCCTCGCCTCGCTACAAGGTCGGCAAAGGGCTGTCCGTCGACCAGGTACGAAAGATCCTGGCCGCCGCAGCGGGCCACCGGCTCCATGCGCTCTATGTCGTGGCGGCGACGATGGGGCTGCGTCGAGGTGAGCTGGTCGGCCTCCGTTGGTCGGATCTCGACCTAGACGAGGGCACGCTACGGGTGCAGCAGACCGTCCAGCGGGTTGCCGGGCAGCTCCACGTCCAGGACGCCAAGACCGAAGACTCGGAGGCGGTGTTGCCGCTGCCCGAGGTCACCTGGCTCACTCTCCTCGAACACCAGGAACGGCAGCAGACGGAGCGAGCCGCACTCGCCGAGGTGTGGGAGGACCACGATCTCGTGTTTCCCTCGGAACGGGGCACTCCGATGGAGCCCACCAACCTCAGCCGCTCATTCGCTCGTCTCCGGGAAACGGCCGGTCTGCCTGGTGTCCGCCTGCACGACCTGCGGCACACCGTGGTCTCGCTGCTGATGGAGTTGGGTGTACCGCCACACGTCGTGCAGGCCATCGCTCGGCACGCCGACGTGAAGATCACGCTCAAGGTCTACGCTCACGCCAACCTCGACGCGATGCGTCAGGCTCTAGGCAAGCTCGACGGGAAGCTCTCGTGAGTGCCATTGCTGTCAGCGTTGCTGTCAACCGGTCGACTCGCGGCAGTGACCATCGGGAAATGCCTGATGGAATTGGAGCCCCCGGCCGGGATCGAACCGGCGACATCTCGCTTACAAGGCGAGTGCTCTGGCCAGCTGAGCTACAGGGGCGCGTGCGTCGAGGTCAGCATAGCGACTGACGTCCGGTAATCCCGATCGCGTGGCCTCCCGAGAACGGGAATCGTCAACAACCCGACGCAGACTCGTTTCCCACGGCGTCGATTGATGTCTGACCGTGCCCGAGTGACCGGAATGCGTAGCCCGCCTGGTGGGCTGGGCGGCCCCCCACCTTGGCAGCACGGGTAAACGCGTTTACGGTTCACTGACACGGACGACGACCGGGCGCCCCCGCGACCGCGCCGCCGTCCGCTGAACCGGCACGGACACGTGCCGGTTGCTCCTTCACTCGGATCGTCCGGCACGTTCCTGCCGGTGAAAGGAAGCGCTTCACCATGGCTACGGTCACCTATTCCAAGGCGTCCCGGGTCTACCCGGGCCAAGAGCGTCCCGCCGTCAACGAGCTGGACCTCGAGATCGGCGACGGGGAGTTCCTCGTCCTGGTCGGCCCCTCGGGTTGCGGTAAGTCCACCAGCCTGCGGATGCTCGCCGGCCTGGAGGACGTGGACGCCGGTTCGATCTACATCGACCAGCGTGACGTCACCCACCTTCCCCCGAAGGCCCGCGACATCGCGATGGTCTTCCAGAACTACGCCCTCTACCCGCACATGACGGTGTACGAGAACATGGCGTTCGCCCTCAAGCTGCGCAAGACCTCCAAGTCGGAGATCGACCGGCGGGTCAAGGAGGCGGCCGGGCTGCTCCAGCTGGAGGAGTACCTCAGCCGTAAGCCGAAGGCGCTCTCCGGTGGTCAGCGTCAGCGTGTCGCGATGGGCCGGGCGATCGTCCGCGAGCCGCAGGTCTTCCTCATGGACGAGCCGCTGTCGAACCTCGACGCCAAGCTCCGCGTGCAGACCCGTACTCAGATCGCGTCCCTGCAGGCCAAGCTGGGCGTCACCACGGTCTACGTCACGCACGACCAGGTCGAGGCTATGACCATGGGTCACCGGGTCGCGGTGCTGCTCGACGGTGTCCTCCAGCAGGTGGACACCCCGCGGGCGCTCTACGACACCCCGGCCAACGTGTTCGTCGCCGGCTTCATGGGCTCGCCCGCCATGAACATCAAGACCGTTCCGCTGAACGAGCGGGGCGCCGAGTTCGCCGAGCTGCAGATCCCGCTGACCCGCGAGCAGGTCGAGGCGGCCCGCGCCGAGGGTGGCGACGGCAAGGTCACCGTGGGCTTCCGCCCGGAGGACTGCGAGCTGGTCAGCCCGACCGAGGGCGGCATGCCGGTCGTGGTCGAGCTGGTCGAGGACCTCGGCTCGGACGCGAACGTCTACGGCCACGCCGCGCTGGGTGGCAACTCGGAGCGCTTCGTCGTCCGCACCGACCGGCGCAACATGCCGAACATGGGTGACACCGTGTTCGTCAAGCCGGTCGCCGGTCGCAGCCACGTCTTCCACGCCGCCACCGGTGGCCGGATCTGACGTAACGCCGTACCGACAGGGGCGGTCCGCTTCGGCGGGCCGCCCCTTCGTCGTACCCGAAGCGGCTCTTGACCTGTCAGAGCTGACACGAAGGCCCCCTCCCGCGCTCGGCGGGAAGGGGCCTTCGTTCGACGTGCGCTACTGCTCGACGGAGCGCCGGCGGGCGACCTCGGCCAGGGCGACCGCCGCCGCCACGCTGGCGTTGAGCGACTCGACCTCGGAGATCATCGGGATGCTGACGGTCAGGTCGCAGGTCTCCCCGACCAGGCGGGAAAGACCGCGCCCCTCGGAACCGACCACCACCACCAGCGGACCGACCGCGGCCTCCAGGTTGTAGAGGTCGGTGTCGCCGTCGGCATCCAGGCCGACGACCATGAAGCCGGCGTCGCGGCACGCCTTCAGCGACCGGGTCAGGTTGGTCACCTGCGCCACCGGCACCCGCGCGGCCGCGCCGGCACTGGTCCGCCAGGCGGTCGCGGTGATCCCGGCGGCACGACGCTCGGGTACGAAGACACCCTGCGCGCCGAACGCGGCAGCCGACCGGATCACGGCGCCCAGGTTGCGCGGGTCGGTGACACCGTCCAGCGCGACCAGCAGCGGGGCCTGCTGCTCCAGGGCAGCGGCGACCATGTCCTCGAACGGCTGGTACGCGAAGGGCGGCACCTGCAAGCCGACGCCCTGGTGCAGCACCCCGCCGGTCATCCGGTCCAACTCGGCGCGGCTGATTTCCAGGTTGGCGATGCCCCGGTCGGCGGCGGTCCGGATGATCTCGTTGATCCGGTCGTCCATGTCGATGCCCTGGGCCGTGTAGAGCGCCGTCGCCGGCACGTTGGCGCGCAGCGCCTCCAGCACCGGGTTACGCCCGACCAACAGCTCCGGGGTGTCCTTGGACGGGTTGGACTTGCGCCCCGGCGTGACCCGGGGGCCGGACCGCCCGGTGGGCTTGCCGCCCCGCCCGCCGGTGGCAGCACCCCGGCCGACCGGTACGCCCCGACCGCCGCCCCGACCCCAGGTGGTGTCCTTGCTGCCAGGCTGGCCGATCTTGGGGGCGCGCCCCTCCTCGGCCGCCGCGCGGCGCTCCTTGTCCTGCTTCCAGGCGGTGCGCTGGGGCAGCTTCTCGGTGCCCGAGTAGCCCTTGTGCCACGGCCGCTCGTCCGCGGGCAGGGTGCGACCCCGCCCGGCCAACGAGTCCTTGTTCTTGCCGCCGGTGCCCTTGGGGGCGCCTGCCTTCGACGTCAGTCGCCGGCCACGGCGCTGCGAGTTGCCGGCCATCAGTCCTGCTCTCCAATAGTCCAACGGGGGCCCTGGGGGGTGTCCTCGACCACCACGCCGGCCAGCTTGAGCTGGTCACGCACGGCGTCCGCGGCAGCCCAGTCCTTGCGGCCCCGCGCCTGCGCACGCTGCTCCAGGGCCAGCGCGATCAGGGAGTCCACCACGGCACGAAGATCGTCCGATCGGCCGCCACCGGTCCAGGCCGGGTCGAGGGGGTCGATCCCGAGAATATCCAGCATTGCCCGCACCACGGCCAGCGTGGTGCGGACGGTCACATCGTCGCCGACGCTCAGCGCGGTGTTGCCGTCCCGAATGTGCTGTTGCAGCACGGCCAGCGCGGCGGACGTGTTGAGGTCGTCGTCCATCGCCGCGACGAATCCGGCGGGCAGCTCACCGAGCTGCCCGGCACCGACCCGCTCGGCGGCACGCTGCACGAAACCCTCGATCCGCCGGTACGCGGTGGCCGCGTCGCGCAGCGAATCCTCCGAGTAGTCGATCACCGAGCGGTAGTGCGCGGCGGCGTAGTAGTAGCGCAGCTCCACCGGCCGCACCCCGAGCGAGTCCACGTACGCCAGGCCCAGCGCGTTGCCGGCGGACTTGCCCATCTTGGCCCCGCCGATGCTGAGCAGCCCGTGGTGCACCCAGTAGCGGGCGAACGGCAACCCGGCCGCCTGGGACTGGGCGATCTCGTTCTCGTGGTGTGGGAACGTCAGATCCAGGCCACCGCCGTGGATGTCGAACTCCGGGCCGAGGTAGCGCCAGCACATCGCCGAGCACTCGATGTGCCAGCCGGGACGGCCCAGCCCCCACGGCGAAGGCCAGTAGGCGTCCGCCGGCTCGTCCGGTTTGGCACCCTTCCACAGCGCGAAGTCGCGCGGATCCCGCTTGCCCCGATCCGGGGCGTCCCCGGCCGACTGCATGGCGTCCGGAGACTGACCCGACAGCGACCCGTACGCCGGCCAGGACGCCACGTCGAAGTAGACGTCGCCGGAGCCGTCACTCGCCGGGTACGCGTGCCCGTCGGCAATCAACTTCGTGATCAGCTCATGCATCTCGGGAATGTGCCCGGTGGCGCGCGGCTCGTAGGTGGGCGCCAGCACGTTCAACGACCGGTACGACTCGGCGAGCAGCAACTCGTTGGCGTACGCGATCGACCAGAACGGTCGGCCCTGCTCGCCCGCCTTGACCAGGATCTTGTCGTCGATGTCGGTCAGATTGCGAACGAAGGTGACCTCGTAGCCAGCGGCCAACAGCCAACGACGCAGGACGTCATAGTTGACGCCGGAGCGAAGGTGACCGATGTGCGGCGGCGCCTGGAGGGTGAGACCACACAGGTAGACCCCCACCTTGCCGGCTTCCCGCGGGACGAAGTCCCGCACCGATCGGGTGGCGGTGTCATACAGGCGTAGCGTCACCGTACAAGGGTAGCTGTCCGTGCCTGTCCGGGTCCGCCGGTGCCGGGTCGTACGCTGCCAGGCGTGGATGCGACCGCACGCTCCGGTGGCTCCGGTGACCCGCCAGCCAACCCCACCGCCCCCGCCGACCCGGCCTTCGAGCGGGCTTCCGGGCCGACGGACGCAACCTTCGGATCGTCCGGCGCAGGTGGAGGTCGGGCCGACGTGCCCTTCGGGCGGGGCTCCGGCTCAGCCGACGCGGCCTCCGGGCGGGCCTCCCGCTCGACCGACGCGACCCGCGGGCGGGCCGAGGCTGGCGCCGGGCGGGCCGACGCGGTTGCGGGGCGGGGCGGGGAGACGTCGCAGACGCTCGACCGGGGGCTGCGGCTGCTGCACCTGGTCGCCGACGCCTCTGGCGGTCTGACCGTCACCGAGGCCGCGAATCGGCTCGGCATCGGCCGGGCCGCCGTTTACCGACTGGTCAGTGCGCTGACCGGGCACGGCATGCTGCGCCGCGACGGAGACGGTCGGCTGCGCCTCGGTGCCGGGTTGCTGCACCTGGCCCGACGGGCCCAGCCGCTGCTCGCCGAGGGTGCGCTGCCCGCGCTACGCCGCCTCGCCGAGCAGGCCGGCGCGACCGCGCACCTGACCGTCGTCGAAGGTGGCGAGGGCGTCGCCCTGGCCGTGGTCGAGCCGAGCTGGACGTCGTTCCACGTCGCGTACCGGGCCGGGGCACGGCATCCACTGGACCTGGGAGCGGCCGGCCGGGCGATCCTGGCCGGTCGCGCCGGGGTGGCCGAGCCGGTGAGTAGCAGCGGGGAGTTGCAGGCCGGGGCGTACGGGGTGGCCGCACCGGTGCTCGGCGTACCCGGCCTGGAGGCCAGCGTCGGCGTGGTCGCGCTCGCCCCGCTGGACGTCGACACGATCGGCCCCGAGGTGCTGGCCGCCGCCCGAGCCATCACCACCGCCCTCAGCTGACCCCGACCGCCACACCCCACCTCACCGCCCCCCGCCGCGCGGCCCCACCCTGCCCCCGCGGCTTGATCGACTCGGGTTCATGGAAGTCGCGGTGTCCCGAAGCCGGTGATCGCCCGACTTTCAGAAACGCGAGTGGATCACCGCCCGTCGACGGCTCCGATGCCTGATTGGTCGGCCGTTCTGACCGCTGTCATAGCACGATCGGCAGGCGGATTCGTGGTTGTCCACAGGTCCGGCGGCATGCGCGGGCCGAGTTGTCCACAGGGGTTTCGGTGGACAGTCCGTGGTCGGCAGGCTGCTCGGCATGCCCCCACGTCCGCATCGCCCCGATGCCCTGGCCTGGCAGGTCTTCCGCGGCTCCGACGCTGTCCGGGACGGCCTGCTCACCGAACATCAGCTGCGTAACTCTGCCTGGGTGCGGTTGCGCCACGACATCTACGCCGACTCGCGGCTGGACCGGGATCACGCCCTCGCGTGTCGCGCCGCCCTCCTCCGGCTACCGCCCGGCGTGGTGGTCGGCGGCCCGTCGGCCGCCTACCTGCACGGCGTCCAACACGCCGCGAGCTTTACCGACGATGTGCACGTCCTCGTGCCCCGACCGCTGCGGATAGGCCCACAGCGTGGCCTCCGCGTGCACGTCAACGCCATCACCCCGCTCACGGCGAGCGAGACCCTCGAGCTGGCCGCGCCATCCGCACGACGACCATCAGGCCGGCCACCGAACGCGAGCCGTCCGCCGACCCCAGGACATCGGTCAGCCGCAGGACGACCCCCAGACGCAGGACGACCCCCAGACGCAGGACGAGCGCCGAGCGCTGGAAGTCCACGTGATCCAGCGCGACCTACGGGAGCGGGCCGCCCACCTACCGGCGGAATGTCACAACGCCCAGCACGGCGCCTGTCCCGTCCGGCGGCGGTGTTCGTCGGAGCAGGGGGCATGGTGGTGCCTGGTCGAAGCGATGGGTGGGCGGCGGCCAGCCCGCCCAGGCCCAGGGGGCAAGACCTCCCAATCCCCCGATCCGACCCAGGGCGGGCCGCCTGGGAGACGGCTGTCTGGCTCGACCCGGTACGGGCGGTCGCCATCGTCGATTCGCTGCTCGGGCAGGGGCTGGTCGATCGCGAGACCCTGGCCGCCATGGCTGCTCGCCATGCTGACCGGCCGGGTGCGCGACGAACACGCTGGGTGTTCGACCTGGCCGACGGCGGAGCCGAGTCTCCGCCGGAGTCACAACTACGCGTGCGGTTGGTGCTGAGTGGGCTGCCGCGCCCAGCGGTTCAACATCCGGTACGCCTGCCCACCGGCATTGTTCTGCACCCCGATCTGGCCTGGCCGCAATATCGGGTAGCGGTGGAGTACGACGGGAAGTGGCACTCCGACGTGGAGCAGCTACACCGCGACCGCCGTCGGCTGAATCAGCTGGTCGCCGCGGGTTGGCTGGTCCTGCACGTGACCAGCCGCCGGCTGCACGGCGAGTTCCCGTCGGTGCTCCGAGAGGTGCGCGACGCGCTGGTCAGCCGCGGCTGGCGACAGGGATCGTCCAGATGACCAGGATCAACTCGGGTTCCTGGAAACCGCGCCATCCTTCAGGCGCCAACACCGCGCCTTCCAGGAAACCGAGTCGATCATGACTGGCGCCCGGCGGTGGCCGGTTACAACGTGCCTGGACGAGCCGGGGCCCGGTCGACGAGGTGTCGACCGGGCCCCGGAGGACGGCGGCGGTTGGGCCACCGCAGTGCGATGTGCGCTACGGGCGGGCGCTCGGCTTGAGCGGGGTCTTCACCGCCGCGTATGCGTCGACGATCCCGTAGCCGTAGAAGCCGTTGAAGTTGACCCCACCGGCGCAGTACGCGTCGTAGGTCTCGTCCCGGCCCTCGTTGCGGTACTGCTGGAGGCGCGGCTCCGGGCACGCGTGCTCGGCGGCCGTGCGGTAGAGGTGCTGCTCGACCTGGTCCGGCGACATCCCGAAGCCAGTCCGACCCTGCGCCTTGCCGTACCGGCTGACGATCAGCGCGGCGACACCGGCGGCGTGCGGGGAGGCCATCGAGGTGCCCTGCAAGTACGTGTAGTACCCGCACTCGCCGTTGGCCTTGCACTGCTTGAACACGCTCGTGGCGACGCGCGGATCGATGTTGCCGTCCGCGTCCACCTTGGGGTCCGGGATGGTGAGGGAGATGGGCTCCTCCTGGAGCACCTTGAGCGGGTAGCTGGAGAGGATCCGGTTACCGGGGGTGTTGTACGTCGGAGTCCCGAAGCCGTCCCGCGCGAATCCACCGGGCGCGGCAACCGAGATCTGCTCGGTGCCGTAGTTGGAGAAGTCCGACTTCTTGCCGGACGGGCCAACCGACGACACGCCGATCACATGCGGGCCCTCGGTGGGGAGGTCCCAGCAGCTCTCGTTGTCGATCGGGCGGTCATACGGGTCGGCGCCGTAGTCGGGGCTCGTGACGTCGGTGCGCGGTGCACCCAGGTCCTCGTTGTTGTTGCCGAGCGCACCGACAAGGGTCACGCCCTTGTTGTGCGCGAAGACCAACGCCCGCTTCATCGCCTTGATGATGGCCCGCTGCTCGGCCTGGTCCTCGGGGGAGTCGGCCGGGTTGGCGGTGCAGTTGTAGAGCCACGGGTCGACATAGAACGACATGTTGACCACGTCGATCCCGGACCGGCCGGCGTAGACCAGGGCGTTGACGACCGGGTCGAGGAAGAAGTAGCCGGAGTCCTGACCACCCTTGAGCTCGACCAGCGAGACGTTCGGGGCGACGCCGGAGAGACCGAAGCCGTTGGCCGCGGCGCCGATGGTGCCGGCCACGTGGGTGCCGTGCCCGCCGTCGTCGGTGCCGACCGGGTCGAGGCAGCTCGGCACCTCGCAGGGGCCGTCCACATCGGTCAGGTCAGGCGCGAAGTTGCGCGACAGCGACCAGTTGAAGTTCGGAGCGATGTCCGGGTTGCTGGCGTCGACGCCGGTGTCCAGTACGCCGACGGTCACCCGACGGTCGCCCGGCTCGATCTTGCGGGCCTTGTCGGCCCGGATCATCTCCAGGCCCCACAGCTTGTCATCGAGCGGATCGAGCTTGGCGCCCTTCTTGGCAGCACCGGCAGCACCCGCACGAGCACCGGCAGCGGCCAGCAGGTGCTCCTGCTCGACCCGGTCCAGCTTCGGCTTGCGGCCGATGGCCTTCTGCTCGGCGGCGCCGATCAGCGTCGGCGCGGCGGTCGCCCTGGCCGCGAAGTCGGCCCGGTCGCTGCTGACCTGGAACATGCCGACCTCATCGGACCGGGACACCACAGTGCCGCCAGCTGCCCGGATCGCGGCGACGGCCGTGTCGGTGGCGACGCCATCCTCGGCGACGACGGTGAAGGTCCTGGAGTTGCTCGGCGCGGCGTTGGCCGGCACACCCAACCCCGTAGCCGTAAGTGCCAGCACAGCCGCGGTCGCGACCGTACGGGCGGTGAAGCGCTTGCTCACCACATCGGATCCTCTCGTTGAGGGACGTGGCAGCCATCACACAACAACGATCCGGATTACGCCAGTTGAGCGCCCGTTATGGCCGTGAATCCCGCCAGTTCGAGCCGCACCCCGGCCGCACAGGCACAGGCCGCACCGGCACAGGCCGCAGAGACACCCGCAGCGTCCGCCTCGACCTACACACCTACCGCGTCGACACCGAGATTCGCCAGCGCGGCCGGCAGGTCGGCCATGCTGGAAACTTCGGCGTCGGGTGGGCAGCCGAGGGGGCGAGGCAGGCCGAGCCGGTTCAGCCACACCGATCGCAGGCCGGCCCGCCGAGGCGCCACCACGTCGTGCTCCCACGAGTCGCCGACGTACACGATCTGCCCGGCTGGCACCCCGGCCGCCGCGACCACCGCGGCATAAAACTCCGGGGCCGGCTTCTTGGGCAGGCCGTTCTCGTGCGCGTACAGCTCGAAGGCGAACTCGCCGGCGAGCCCGCACCGTTCGGCGCGGCTGTTGCCGTTGGTGGCGAAACCAAGCGTGTACCGGCCGCGCAGCGTGGCCAGCGCCGGTGGCACGTCCGGAAACGGTCGGGTGAGGGCGAAGCGCTGGGCGAAGAAGAGGTCCGCGATCTCGTCCAGGTGGTGGACCAGCGCGGCGCGGGCCAGCGACCGGGCCAGTGCGGCGCGCCGGATCTCCGCCACCGGGGCGGCGCTCAACTCGCCGAAGACCGCGCCCCAGTCCGACTCCAGTTCGGCGAGCGTCACCCCGGCCGCCGCAGTTGTGCGTCGCCGCATCTCGTCGAGGACGGCCACCAGCCCGCCGGTGACGGCCGGGCGCAGGTCCAACAGCGTTTCGTCAGCGTCGAACACCACAGTGGTCAGCACAACACCCACCCTCTCACCGCCCGCGGAACCCACCGCCCGCCGAGGTCACCGCCCGCCGGCAATCGCCCGATCATCAGGAGCACCCGACCGCCAAACCTCACCGACCGTCAAGCGCCAGCTCGGGCTCGGGCGTGGGCTGCCCGGGCGTCGAGGGCGACCCGCGCAGCTCGTCGAGGCGTACCAGGGCGACGCCGGCGACGATCAGCGCACCGCCGAACAGCTGCCAGCCGGTGGGCAGCTCGTTCAGGAACAGCCAGGCGATCAGCACCGCAAAGAGCACCTCGGTCAGCCCGAGGAACGACGACAGGCGGGGCCCGAGGATCCGGGTGCCGGCGATGCCGGCGAGGTACGCGATGACGGCGGCCACCAGCGACAGCCCGGCGATGGGCACCAACCAGCTGGTGGGCTGCCCGGCGAAGGTGACCTCGCCGAAGGTGGCGTGCAGCGGCAGCAGGCCGGTCAGCCCGATGAGGAGCAGCATGGCGGCGCCGACGGCCATTCCGCCGCTGGCCATGGCGACCGAGGGCAGCCGGGGGTCGACCCGGCCGGCGAGCACGAAGTATCCGGCCAGGCCGAACGCCGCTCCCAGCCCCCAGAGCACGCCCACCGGGTGGAAGTCGGCGGTGCCGGCGAGGTCCAGCACGAACGCCAGCCCGGCCAGCGCGGCCACCGACCCGGCGATGGTGAGTCGGCGGGGCGGCTGCCCGTGCCGCAGCCACATCCAGGCCACGACGAGGATGATGCCCAGGTATTCCAGCAGCAGCGCGACACCGACCGGCAGGTAGCGCACGGCGTTGAAGAAGCACACCTGGGCCAGCCCCACACCGAGGAGCCCGAACAGCCCGATGGCGGTGGCGTTGCTCCGCAGCACGTCCCATTTGCCCCGCAGCGACAGCAGGGCGGGGATCGCCAGCACCAGGGCGGCCACGCCGACGCGGGCGATCACCGCGGACTCGGCTGACCAGCCGGCCTCGATGAGCGAACGGGCGAAGGTTCCGGAGGTGGCGAAGGTGACTGCGGCGAGCAGCGCCAACCCGATGCCGGCAGCAGATCGTGAGTGCATGTCGCGCTCCTCGGGATGGGCACCGTGTCATGAGCAAACTATCCTCGTACTGATGACGCTAGGCGGAAGCCCTGACAGGAGTCAAGTTGCTATTCGCTCATGACACCGAGTGTTCGCTGATCGCCGCCGCGGCGCTGGTCAACACCGCAGGTCGGGACGGTGAGTTGCTGCCCGACATTGCGGCGCTGGACGCGTTCTTCGTCCGCCACTCCTACAGCGGCCGGCACGAGCACACCGAGGCCGAGCTGCGCGCCGTACGGGAGCTGCGGCCCCAACTGCGCCGCATCTGGTACGCCGAACCACCCGAGATCGTCGCGGTGGTCAACGGCCTGCTGCTGGAACACAAGGCGCTGCCTCAGCTCATCGAGCACGACGACGAGCCGTACCACCTGCACGCCGTTCCCCGCGACGCACCGCTGGCCACCCGGATCGCGGTCGAAGCCGCCATGGCGATGGCCGATCTGGTCCGGACCGGCGAGCTGAGCCGATTGCGGATCTGCGAATACCCGGACTGCGACAACGTCGTCGTCGACCTGTCCCGCAACAGGTCCCGGCGGTTCTGCGAGGCCGGCTGCGGCAACCGCGCCGCGGTGACCGCCTACCGCGCCCGCCGGGCCGCCGGCCGCTCCTGACCGACGGTCGCCCACTCCTCCGCCCGCACCTCGTACTCCACCTCGCCCTGCTCGGTGCCCGGAATCGGGTCGTCCCACTGGAGGTGGAAGGTCCGCACGTAGTGCAGCCCGGCCTTCACCATCACCCGCCGGGAGCGTTCGTTGACAGTCATCGTCTCGGCCCAGACCCGACGCACCCCGACGGTGTCGAAGGCGTACCGGACCAACGCCCGCGACCCCTCGGTGGCCAGCCCGCGCCCCCACGTCGAGCGACGCAGCCGGTAGCCCAACTCGGCCTCGGTGCCGTCCGCCGACGGGTCCAACGCGAACCAACCCAGGAACTCGCCGGACTCCCGGTCGTGCGCCGCCCACCGACCCAGCCCGGGATACCTGTCGTACTGGGCCAGCAGCCTCGGCAACTGCTCGTCGCGCACTGTGGCCAGCGGGGTCGCGACGCCGCCGGTGAGGAAACGCATCACCTCGGGGTCGCTGTCCAACTCGACCAGCGCATCCACGTCGGCCATGGTCAGCCGCCGCAACCGCAGCCGCTCGGTCCCCGCCGGCACATCCACGCCATCGTCACCCATGGCCCGGATCATCCGTCCTGCTCAGGACCCCGTCGAGCCGTTTACCAGGGCCAGCTGCGCGGAAAACCCGACAGCCGTCGCGGGCGAGGCGGTCGGGTCAGCGCGGGGGCGCGCCCACGAAGAGCCGCCAGGAGTACGCGTCGACAACGAGCACGGGCCCGTCCGAGTCCTTGCTGTCTCGCACCCCGACCACGTCCCCAAGATTCGTCGCCACCTCAACGCAGTTGGCGT
Source organism: Micromonospora sp. CNZ322 (assembly GCF_007827755.1). NCBI lineage: Bacteria > Bacillati > Actinomycetota > Actinomycetes > Micromonosporales > Micromonosporaceae > Micromonospora > Micromonospora sp. CNZ322. The sequence continues at coordinate 132,165 of NZ_VITD01000004.1, read as the reverse complement.
CCTGGTTGCTGCGGCTGCTCTTGCGCCATCGAGCACCGGTCAACTCCACGACTCGGCCACCTCGTTCATCAGCTCGATCGATGCTTGCGGGGGCAGGGCTTCGCCCAGGGTAGCCTCCCAGACCCGCTGCAAGCGCAACAGATCCTTCGGCTGGTCCAGCTCCTGGCCGCGGACCTGACAGTCCAGGTAGGCCACCTCCGTGCCGTCGGGCAGGACGGCGAGAGCGAACTGTCCACCGAGCCCCGGATACTCCTCGGCCGATCGCGGCACCACGTGCAACCGGACCCGGGGGTGCCCAGTGGCGATGCCCACCAGGTGCAGCGTCTGGTCGCGCATCACCTTCCGCCCGCCCACCCGTCGCCGCAGCACCGCCTCGTCCAGCACCGCCACGATCTGCGGCGCACGCTCGCTGTGCAGCACGTCCTGACGCTCCATCCGGGCGGTCAGTCGCCGGTCGACCTCTTCTGGGGCGAGCAGGCCGCCCGCCTCGAAGACCGCCCGCGCGTAGGCCTCCGTCTGGAACAGCCCGGGCACGTAGCGGGGCTCATACCACCGGAGTGTGCGCGCCTGGGTAAAGATCGCCTGCCAGCCGCGTAGCCAGGGCTGCGCCCGGTCCAGGCTGACCAGTTCGGTGGACATCCGGCCGAAGAGGCCGCCGGTGTCCAGGGCGCGGTCGACGAGTTCCAGGTACTTGGCAGTGGGCGGCTGCTGCCCCAGCTCGACAGCGCTGACCATCGACGCCGAGTAGTTGACCGCCCTGGCCAGCTCTTCCTGACTCCAGCCACGCCGAGCCCGCGCCCGCCGCAGCTCGGCGATCAGGAACGCCGCCGCCGTCATCTGTCCATCGGCCATGCCGTGCCCCCCCTCCACCCCGCCGACGATCATCTCCAGCCGGCCGCCAGCGGCGGTGCCACCCGAAACAGGGCGACTATGACGACGCGGCCAAACCCTTCCGACCGTAGTCGCCTGATCACCAGACTGTGAAGCGCGGCGCCGCTCCCCGACCACGCCCACGCCGGCCACCCGGGCCGCCCCGGCCACCCAGGCCGACCATGCCCACCATTCCAGCCGCGCTCAGCACCGGACCACGCCCACCAACCGACCGACCACTTCGGCCACCGGACCCCACTGGCAGCCCCGACCGACCACGCAAGATCGTGCTCGATCCTGGAAAGAGTGGGGTCCTGACATGCGGAAGCCACTACATCCAGGGTCGAGCACGATCTTGGCGCAGTCCGGCCCCGGGGCGAGCCCCGGGGGCGTGGTGATGCCACAAACGATTCAGGTCGAAAGGAAGGCCGCCGCATGTCCCGGACCGCCCCGGACGGCCGCGCGACGACACCACGCCGATCGCACCTGCCGCTGCGCCCGCTCTGGCTCTGCCGGGTGTGCGCCGCGCCATGGCCGTGCCCGGTCGCCCGACTCACCCTGCGCCAGGAGTACGCGCACGACCGCATCGGGTTGAGCATCTACCTGTGCATGGCCCTGCACGAGGCCGCTGCCGACCTGTACCGACTCAACCCGCACGACGGCCCCGACCCCGCCGCGCTCTTCACCCGGTTCCTCGGCTGGGCGAGACCACGGCACCTACCCTGACCAGGGCAGGCGACCCGGGTCAGGGGTGGGTCATCCGGAGCAGGTCCAACGTCTCGTCCAACTGGGTCTCGGTGAGCTTTCCGGAGTCGACGTGGCCCCGGGAAATGACCACCTCGCGGATCGAGGTCTGCTTGGCCAGCGCCTCCTTGGCGATCGACGCGGCCTCGTCGTACCCCAGGTAGCGGTTGAGTGGGGTGACGATCGACGGTGAGCCCTCGGCGTACGCCAGACAGACCTCGGCGTCCGCGACCAGGCCGACCACCAGCCGGTCGGCGAAGAGCCGGCTCACCGCGGAGAGCAGCCGGATCGACTCCAGCAGGTTGCGGCCCATCACCGGGAGCATCACGTTCAGCTCGAAGTCGCCCTGCGAGCCGGCGAACCCGACGGTCGCGTCGTTGCCGATCACCTGGGCGCAGACCTGCCGCATCGCCTCGGCGACCACCGGGTTGACCTTGCCGGGCATGATCGACGAGCCGGGCTGGAGGTCCGGGATACGCAGTTCGCGCAGACCGGCGCGGGGGCCGGAGCCCATCCAGCGGATGTCGTTGGCGATCTTGTAGAGACCGATCGCCACGGTCCGTAGCTGCCCCGAGGTCTCCACCAGCGCGTCCCGCGCGCCCTGCGCCTCGAAGTGGTTACGCGCCTCGCTCAGCGGCAACCCGGTCGACTCGCGCAGCTTGTCGATCACGGCGGCGGCGAAGCCGAGCGGGGTGTTGATTCCGGTGCCGACGGCGGTGCCGCCCAGCGGCAGCTCGGCCAGTCGGGGCAGAGCGCCCTCCAGCCGTTCGATCCCGTAGCGGACCTGGGCGGCGTACCCGCCGAACTCCTGGCCGAGGGTGACCGGGGTGGCGTCCATCAGGTGGGTACGCCCGGCCTTGACCACCGTCTCGAACTCGGCGGCCTTGGCCTCCAACGCCGACGCCAGGTGCGCCAGCGACGGCAGCAGGTCTTCGACGATGAACTGGGTGGCCGCCAGGTGGATCGAGGACGGGAAGACGTCGTTGCTCGACTGGGAGGCGTTGACGTGGTCGTTCGGATGCACCGGGGAGCCCAGCTCCCGGCTGGCCAGGGTCGCGATCACCTCGTTGGTGTTCATGTTCGACGAGGTGCCGGAGCCGGTCTGGAACACGTCCACCGGGAACTGGTCGTCGTAACCACCGTCGGCCACGTGCGCGGCGGCGGCGGCGATGGCGGCGGCCACGTTGGCGTCGATCACGCCCAGCTCGCCGTTGACCTCGGCCGCCGCGCCCTTGATCTGGGCGAGGGCCTTGATCTGGGCCGGTTCGAGGCCCCGGCCGGAAATCGGGAAATTCTGCACCGCGCGCTGGGTCTGCGCCCGCCACAGCGCCTCGGCGGGCACCTCCACCTCGCCCATCGAGTCGCGTTCGATGCGGTAACCGGTCGCCTCTGGAGTCGTCACGCGTACCATCCTGCCGCGCCCGTGGCCGACTCGCAGATGATCCGTCAGCCCAACTCGGTGAGCAGCCGTTCCACCTCGTGCTGGTCCGGCGACTCGATCTGCCGGAACAGCGCCAGCGCCCGGGTCAGGTGCGCCCGCGCCGCCGCCGGGTCGATCGCCAGCAAACAGCGGGCGACGCCCTCCAGCGCCCGACCCTGCTCGTGTAGGGAACCCAGCCCGGTGGCGTCGACGAGTACGCGACGATGCAGGTCGAGCGCGCTGCTCACGTCCCCCTGATCCAGGATGGCTCGGGCCAGCAGGTTGCGCGAGCCGCACTGGCCGATGCGATCCCCCGCCTCGGTCATCGCGGCCAGCGCTGCACGGTGCAGATCAGCGGCCTCTTCCGGACGGCCGGCCTCCCGTTCCATCATCCCGATCTCGTTGAGCACCTCACCCTCACCGAACCGGGCGCCCAGCTGGCGCTTGAAGCGCAGCGCCACGCGCAACAACCGTGCGGCCGGCACCACGTCGCCCATCCGGTGCCGGACCATCCCGAGGTGCCCGAGGGCATTGCCGAGCCGCCGCGTGTCGCCGGCCTCGCGGGCGATCCCCAGGTGCCGCCGAGCGGTGCGCAGCGCCTCGTCGTGCCGTCCCCAGAGCAGCAGGGTGATCGTCAGGTTGTTGAGTTCGTTCGCCAGCGCCGTCGTGTCGCGCATCCGCGTCGCCAGCGCCCGAGCAGCGTCGTAGGACTCGCGAGCCCGGCGGAACTGAAAGTTGGCCGCGTACGCGGTGCCCAGGTTGCCCAGGGTGTTGCGGTATTCGTATTGCAGACCCAGGCGGCGGAAGATGTCGAGTGACCTCTCCATCACCCGGATCGCCGTGGGGAAATCACCCAGCCGGTAATGGGCCGAGGCGAGATAGTTGAGGGTCATCCCCACCGCCCTGTCGTCAGCCAACTCCTCGGCGGCGCGCAGGCCGATGCTGTGTGTCTCAATCAGTTCATCCAGGCGACCGCCCTCGAACTGGGCGTGCCAGCAGGCTCTCGCCAACTGCCAGCAGTAGCGGAGGAACCCCTCGGTCTCCGCCAACCGGACCAGGGCTGTCCAGGCGGCCAGGTTCTCGTCGAGCCAGGCCCGACCCTGCTCGGCGACGAGCATGACCAGGTCAGGACGGAGCGGCTCCCCCACCACAATCAGGGAGCGGAGCGCGGAGAGTTCCCTCTCGCGGGCGATCGCCGTGGCGACGTGCAGGTGGTGATCGAGCAGACGCTCGATACCGCCCCGTCGCTCGACCGTTCGCTCCGGCTCGGCCACCAGCGTCCGCGCGTACTCCCGAACCAGGTCGTGCAACCGGTACCGGCCCGGCTCCGCCTCCTCCACGAGGTGCGCGTCGACCAACTCGTCCAGCAGGTCCTGGGCCTCGGGTAGGGACAGCTCGGCCAGTACGGCGGCGACCGAGTTGTCGAACCGTACTCCCGGGTGCAGGCCCAGCAACCGGAACGCGCGCTGCGCCACCGGCGACACCTGGGCGTACGACAGGGCGAAGGCCCGGCCGACGGACCGTTCGCCGGCTTCGAACTCGGCCAATGGATCCGGCCGGGTGCTCAGCCGCTCGGCCAGGTCGGCGATGCGCCAACGGGGTCGGTGTGCCAACCGGGCACCGGCCAGCCGGATGGCCAGCGGCAGGTGTCCGCAGCGTTGGACGACCTTGGTGGCCGCCTCCGGCTCCGCCGCCACCCGGTCCACGCCGACGACCCGCCCGAGCAACTCGACCGCCTCGTCACTGTCGAGCACGGGCAGCGACGACGGTCGCCCCTCATCCACCCCGACCAGCCGGCGGCGGCTGGTGATCAGGATCAGGCAGTGCGAGCCGTTGGGCAGCAGCGGCGTCACCTGGTCGGCGGTCGCCGCGTTGTCGAGCACCAGCAGGGCCCGCCGACCGGCAAGCTCGCTACGCCAGAGCGCCAACCGGTCGTCCTGGCTCGTCGGCACCCTCTCGGCGGGCACACCGAGCTGCCGCAGCAGCGTGGCCACCGCCGCGGCCGGCGTCAACGGAGTGCGCTCGCTGTGCCCGTGCAGGTCGATGTAGAGCTGGGCGTCCGGGTAGTCGTCTGCGAGAGCGGTGGCGAGATGCACCGCGAGGGTGGTCTTGCCGCTGCCCGCCATGCCGTCGATGAGCTGGATCCGGGCCCCGGCCTCCACCTCCTTGACCAGGCGGGCCATCGTCTGCTGCCGGCCGGTGAAGTCGCCGATCGCCCGGGGCAACGAGCGGACCGGAGCGGTCGGCCGCGCCTCCCGACCTGCCAGGGCCAGGTCACCGGCGAGTACCCGCTGGTGCAGCTCCTGCAACTCGACGCCCGGCTCGATGCCCAACTCGTCGGCGTAGAACCGCCGGCCCTCCCGGTAGACCGCGAGCGCGTCGGCCTGCCGCCCGACCGCGGACAGCGCCAGCATCAGTTGGCCGCGCAGCCGCTCCCGCAACGGATGCCGGTCGACGCTCTCCGCGAGCTCCTCGATGAGCTCGGCTGCCCGACCAAGGCGCAGCTCGACGTCGACGCACTCCTCCAGGGCGGTGAGGCGCTGCTCGTCGAGTGCCTGTGCACGGCGGCGGACGCTCCGGCTCGGGATTCCACCCAGCGCAGGCCCGCGCCACAACGCCAAGGCGGCGCGGAATTCGACACGGGTGTCGACCAGGCGACCGGCAGTGGCGGCGGCTCGGGCCGCCTCCACGCCCCGGGTGAAGACCTCGGCGTCCAGCTCGGTCGGTGCGGCACGCACCCCGTACCCCGCCGGGTCGGTGACGATGAGGTCCGGCGCCAGTTCGAGTTCGGTGAACCGGCGGCGCAACCGTGACACGCAGGTCTGCAACTGCGCCCGGGCGGTGGCCGGCGGGTGGTCCTCCCACACCGCGTCGACCAGCTCGTCGACCGGCACGAGCCGGCCGGCGCGCAACAACAGCATGGCGAGCACGATCCGGTCGCGCCCGGCGGTGACAGTGGACTCGCCACCGCCCACCCGCAGGGGCCCCAGGATCCCGAAACGCATCTGCTCTCCCGCGTCAGTGGTGCAACTTCCAGCAGAGTAGTCCGCTGGTAACAGACCGCCTCGGTCAGGCGATAGTGATCTGAGAGCGGATCGACAGCGGTGCGCAGCACACTCATTCCGGGTTGTCGGTGACGGCATCCGACGGGGGCGGTGCGCCCGTCCCACCCCAGCGGGGCGGGCGTACCGATGTCGGCAGAGCACGGGCGACAGAACGGGCGCCGGGCGAGTTCGCCCGGCGCCCGTTGGCGTACCTGTCGGGTCAGCGGCGGCCGACGGTGAGCACCGGCTTGGTCACCTCGGCGAAGAAGTCGTTGCCCTTGTCGTCGACCACGATGAAGGCGGGGAAGTCCTCCACCTCGATCTTCCAGACCGCCTCCATGCCCAGCTCCGCGTATTCGAGCACCTCGACGTGCTTGATGCAGTCCTGCGCGAGGCGGGCTGCGGGGCCGCCGATCGAGCCGAGGTAGAAGCCGCCGTGCTGCTGGCAGGAGCGGGTCACCTGACCCGACCGGTTGCCCTTGGCCAGCATCACCTGGGAGCCGCCGGCGGCCTGGAACTTCTCCACGTAGGCGTCCATCCGGCCGGCGGTGGTCGGGCCGAACGAGCCGGACGCGTACCCCTCGGGGGTCTTCGCCGGGCCGGCGTAGTAGACCGCGTGGTCACGCAGGTACTGCGGCATCGGCTCCCCGGCGTCCAACCGCTCGGCGATCTTTGCGTGGGCGATGTCCCGGGCGACCACGAGCGGCCCGGAGAGCGAGAGGCGCGTCTTCACCGGGTACTTCGACAGCTCGGCGCGGATCTCGTCCATCGGCCGGTTCAGGTTGACCCGGACCACCAGCTCGGCGTCGAGCGAATCGTCGGTCACGTCGGGCAGGAACCGCGCCGGGTCGGTTTCGAGGCGCTCCAGCCACACACCCGACGGGGTGATCTTGGCGACGGCCTGACGGTCCGCCGAGCAGGAGACGGCGATCGCCACCGGGCAGGACGCACCGTGCCGGGGCAACCGGACCACCCGTACGTCGTGGCAGAAGTACCGCCCACCGAACTGCGCGCCGATGCCGAAGTTGCGGGTCAGCTCCAGCACCTCCGCCTCCAGCTCCAGGTCACGGAAGCCGTGCGCGCTCATCGAACCCGCTGTCGGCAGCGCGTCGAGATACTTGGCGCTGGCGTACTTCGCGGTCTTCAGCGCGTACTCGGCGGAGGTGCCGCCGATGACGATGGCCAGGTGGTACGGCGGGCAGGCGGCGGTGCCGATCAGCCGCAGCTTCTCCTCCAGGAACTGCATCATCCGCGTTGGATTGAGCAGCGCCTTCGTCTCCTGGTAGAGGTACGACTTGTTGGCCGAGCCACCGCCCTTGGCCATGAAGAGGAACTTGTACGCGTCGGGGTGCCCGTCCGGGTCCTCGGCGTACAGGTCCACCTGGGCGGGCAGGTTGCTGCCGGTGTTCCGCTCGTCCCACATGGTCAGCGGGGCGAGCTGGGAGTAGCGCAGATTGAGCTTGGTGTACGCCTGGTAGACGCCCCGCGAGATGGCCTCCGCGTCGGCACCGTCGGTCAGCACGTGCCGACCGCGTTTGCCCATCACGATGGCGGTGCCGGTGTCCTGGCACATGGGCAGGACACCGCCGGCGGCGATGTTGGCGTTGCGCAGCAGGTCCAGCGCGACGAACCGGTCGTTCGGCGAGGCGGCCGGGTCGTCGATGATCGCCCGGAGCTGCGCCAGGTGCGCGGGGCGCAGGAAGTGCGCGATGTCGTGCATCGCCTCGGCGGTCAGCGCGGTGAGCGCGGCCGGCTCCACGGTGAGGAACCGACGGCCTCCCGGGCCGTGTACGACGTCCACGCCCTCGTCGGTGACCAGGCGATAATCCGTCTGGTCCGGGCCGGTCGGCAGCAGAGGGGAGTACGAGAATGCGGCGGCACTGCTCATGAGCGGCAAGCCTAGGGCAGACCGGTCGATCACTCCCACCCGCCGGGCGGGTGCTGGGACGCCGCTCTCATCCACCGGGCGTGCCGGGCCCCGCACGCCCGGTGGATCATCGGGCGAACCGCCCGCTCAACCGTCCTTGCCGCCGCCCGGGTCGGGGCAGAGTTCCCCCTTCGGCCCGCAGTCGCCGTTGTTCGGCCCGCCGGGGCCAGGGCCGCCCGGCCCGGGATTCCCACCGTCGCCGGGCGGTCGGGTGGGCGAGCTTCCGGACGCGCCGAAGCGGACGTACCCGATCTCCCGCCCCTCGCCGATGATCATGCCCTGTGACCCGACGGCGAGGACGTTCGCCGAGGTGCGTAGGACGGCCAACTCCCGGCCGGTGCGCGGGTCCAGTGCCGCCAGCCGGGACGGCTTCTCGTCGGCCACCACCACCGCGTACGGGGTGAGCGCGGCTCCGGCCTTGCCGCTGGCCTGTCGCGTCCAGAGCACCTTCTCGGTGCCCAACTCGCGGGCGATGACCGAGCGCTTGTCGGCGGCCCGGAACACCGCCGAACGGTCGTCCACCGCGATCAACTTCGTGCCCGGCTCACCAACCCAGAGCAGCCGGCCGTCGTACCCGTCGATCACCGCCTCACGGCCGTCCGGGGCGACGCCGATCAGCACGTTCCGCGCACCTTGCGGGTCCTCGCGTTGCACGCAGCCGGCGGAGTCGGCGGTGCGCAGGTTGATGCCGGCGCGCTGCCAGGCCTCCTGCCCGGTCGCCGAGTCCCGGGCGGAGATGGCGAAGTAACAGGTGCCGTCCTGGGAGCGGGCGGCGATCCGCAGCAGCCGGCCGCCCACCACGGAGAGCCGCTCCTCCCGGGCGGGCTCGACGTTCTGCAGCACCCGGCCGGTGGCGGTGTCGACCACGTGGACCCGACCGTCGACCGGGAAGCCGAGGAGCGGTGGCGCGGCCTCCGCCCCGGCCACGCCGTCGTCGATCCGGGTGGCGGTGAGCCGGCGGGTGCCGCGCAGACCCGGATTGTCGGCGAGCAGGCCGCTGTGCACCCCGGGCAGGAAGGCCGTCCAGAGCGGCGCGGTGCCACGCGGGTCCCAGGCGCTCAGGGTGCAGTCGGTGGCGTCCGTGCACCTGGCGTCGAGGAGCAGGTTGCGGTACGTCCAGACGGCCACCGCGTCATCGTCACGCCGCCGGGTCACCCCGGTCGTCGGGTCGAGCAGCTCGTACCCCTTGACCAGGAGCTTGCCCACGGCCACGACCGGGTCGCGGTCGCCGCCGGCGACCGCCGCCCAGTCCGCCTTGCGCTCCCAGAGCTGGGCGCCGGTGGCCAGGCTGCGAGCCTCGACCCGGGTGCGCTGCTCGACCACGACGGCGTCGCCGGCGATGGTCACGCTGCGCGGAGTGCCGCCGACCCGTTGCTGCCAGACCACGTCGGGCTCGGAGATGGGTTCGCTGCGGTCCACCCAGTCCCACAGGCCGGGGAACGGGTTCCACACGCCGGTGGCGGCGAGCGCGACGACCACGGCGAGGCCGAGCAGCAGCCCACCGCGCACGCTCCCCTTCGCCACCCGCACACCGTAGCCACGATCACGGATCTTCCGTACGCCCGCGCCGCCGTGTCGCCACGCTTTCTGGGCTCGGAGGTGTTACAGCACCCTTCCCTCGGCCCGAACAGCGCTACGCACCAACGGCAGCGTGCGGTAGGGGATCTGCTCGGCCAGCGCGATGATCGTCGAGGCCCGGGTGATGCCGGCGGACGAGACGATCTGGTCGATGACCCGTTGCAGGTCGGTGTTGGAGCGGGCCACGATCCGGCAGAGCAGGTCGCTGGAGCCGGTGATGGTGTGCGCCTCCAGCACCTCGGGGATGGCGGCGAGGTGGGCGGTGACCGGGTCGTGGCCGTGTCTTTGGCTGATCTCCAGGGTGACGAAGCTGGTCACCCCGAACCCGATCGCGGCCGGCGCGATCTCGGGGCCGAAGCCTTTGATGACCCCCCGCTCGATGAGCTTGTCCAGCCTCGCCTGCACGGTGCCCCGGGCCACGCCGAGCCGCCGGGAGCACTCCAGCACCCCGATCCGCGGCTCCTCGGCGAGCAGTTCGATCAAGCGCACGTCGAGCGCGTCGAGCTGTACATTCTGCTCACCATTCATGAGTGAAGACCATACCGAATGCGCAACCTGACCAGCATTTCTGGCAACAGTTGCCCACTCGATGCCGGGGCAGCGATCCTCGCCACAAGAACCGACCACGGCGGCCCACAAGGCCGGCCGGTACGCGAGGGAGCCCACCATGACCCAGGCGATCGACCGACCCCAGTCGACCGAGGACGTCGACGTCGACCGGCTCGTCGGCGCTGTCGACCACGACATCAGCCACGACCCGTTCCCGGTTCGGGGCCTCGACCACGTGCACTTCCTGGTCGGCAACGCCAAGCAGGCCGCCCACTACTACTCCACCGCCTTCGGCATGACCTGCGTGGCGTACCGCGGCCCCGAGCAGGGCTACCGGGACCACGCCCAGTACGTGCTGACCAGCGGCTCGGCCCGGTTCGTGCTGACCGGCGCGGTGCGCCCGGACGCCGAGGGCGCCGAGCACGTGGCCCGGCACAGCGACGGGATCAGCGACATCGCGCTGGAGGTCCCGAACGTGGACGCCGCGTACGCGCACGCCATCGCACAGGGTGCCGCCAGCGTCGTCGAGCCGCACGAGGTGACCGACGAGCACGGCACCGTACGGATGGCCGCCATCGCCGCGTACGGCGACACCCGGCACACGCTGGTCGACCGGTCCCGCTACACCGGCCCGTTCCTGCCCGGCTTCGTGGCCCGGGGCCCGATCGTGGACCGGCAGCCGATGATCGACGCCGGCATCCAGCCGAAGCGCTTCTTCCAGGCCGTCGACCACGTGGTCGGCAACGTGGAGTTGGGCCGGATGGACGAGTGGGTCGAGTTCTACAAGCGGGTGATGGGCTTCTCGAACATGGCGGAGTTCGTCGGCGACGACATCGCCACCGACTACTCGGCGCTGATGAGCAAGGTCGTGGCGAACGGCACCCGCAAGGTGAAGTTCCCGCTCAACGAGCCGGCGATCGCCCGCAAGAAGTCCCAGATCGACGAGTACCTGGAGTTCTACCAGGGCCCGGGCGCGCAGCACATCGCCGTCGCCACGAACGACATCCTGGCCAGCGTCGACGCGATGCGCGCCGCCGGTGTCGACTTCCTGGACACCCCGGACTCGTACTACGACGACCCGGAGCTGCGCGAGCGGATCGGCAAGGTGCGGGTGCCGATCGAGGAGCTGAAGTCCCGCAAGATCCTGGTCGACCGGGACGAGGACGGCTACCTGCTCCAGATCTTCACCAAGCCGGTGCAGGACCGCCCCACTGTCTTCTTCGAGCTGATCGAGCGGCACGGCTCGCTGGGCTTCGGCAAGGGCAACTTCAAGGCGCTCTTCCAGGCGATCGAGCGGGAGCAGGAAGCCCGCGGCAACCTGTAACACTTGCGAGCGTGACGCAACCTCCGTCGTACCCGACGCCGCCGGCCGGTGGGCCCCGACCCACCGCCGGCGGCGTCGCGCCGCAGCCCGGCCCACACCCCCACGGGTACGCCGCGCCGCCGCAGTACGCCTCACCCGGGTACGCCCCGCCGCAGTTCTATGGCGGACCACCGCGACCGGCAGCCCCGCCCCCGACGCTGACTCCGGGCGGACAGCCGCTGGCCAGCTTCAGCGATCGGCTACTGGCCATGTTGCTCGACTCCGCGGTCTTCATGGTGGTCGGCCTGGTGCTCGCGGTGCCCGCGGCGATCATCTTCCTCGTTGTCGTTGCACCCGACATCACGCTGTTCGCGTCGGACGGCTCGCTTGGCGAGGTCGACTTCTTTCACGACCTCATGCTGCCCCTGATCTGGATCGACCTGGGGATCATCGCGATATCGCTCGTGCTCGCGTACGTCTACTACGTCGAGATGATGTTCAAGACCGGCCAGACCTTCGGCAAGAAGATGATGAACCTGCGGATCGTGCCGCTGGATCCGACGCGCTCCCTCGACCGCCGGGCCGCCGCGAAGCGGTTCCTGGTGCAGCAGCTCTCTGGCTTCTTCCCGGGGCTGAGCTACCTCGACGGGTTCTGGCAGCTCTGGGACAAGCCGTGGCAGCAGTGCCTCCATGACAAGTTCGCCGCGACGGTCGTCGTTAAGGTGTCTTCGTGAGCGTTCAACCTGGCTGGTATGTCGACCCCGCCGATACCGAGACCCGGCGTTACTGGGACGGCGAGGGCTGGCTGGGTGCGCCCATTCCCGTCGACGCCACTCCGCCGGACGGCCCGCCGCCGGCCGAGCCACCGCCCGCACCGGTCACCCCGGCCGCGCCCGCGGCGTCGACGACCCCCGACTCGGCGACCGGCGCGCCGGGCTGGTCGCCCCAGCAGGGCCCACCCCCGGGGTACGGCCCGCAACCGGGCCATGGCCCGGGCTGGGGACCACAGGCGGGCCCTCCCGGCTGGGGTCCGCAGGGCGGTCCGCCGGGCTGGACCCCACCGGGTGCCCCTCCCGGCTGGGCGCCTCCGGCCGGTCACCCCGGCTGGCCCGGACGACCGCCCGAGCCTCGACCGCACGGCCTCAGGCTGGCCGGCTACGGCCGTAGGTTGGTCGCCCGGCTGATCGACTTCGGCCTCGTCTTCGCACTGAACGTGGTTGTCAACGGCTGGTTCGTCTGGCGCTGGGCTCAGGAATGGGCGCCGTACTGGCAGGAGGTCTTCCGGCGCGCGTCGCGCGGCGACACCTCCGCCGACGGCCTGCCGCTCCCCAGTGAGCAGGCCAATTCTCTGCTGGTGGCGATCCTGCTGATCGCCACCGCGCTCTGGCTGGCGTACGAGGTGCCGACAATGGCCTCCGGCGGGCAGACCGTCGGCAAGCGGGTGATGCGGATCCGGGCGGTGCCGATGGCCGCCGACCAGCCGCTGGGCGTCCGCCGGGCGCTGAGCCGGTGGAGCACGCTGGGCCTGCCGACTCTGCTCTGGTACTGCGCCGGGCTCGGCCTGGTGCTGCAACTGGTCGACGCTCTCTCCCCCCTCTTCGACCACCCCCTGCGCCAGGCGCTGCACGACAAGCGCGCGCAGACGGTGGTCGTCGAAGTCCCCCAACACACCGATACCGCCCCCTCGAACGACCGTAACCAGCCCCCGGGAGACACCCCATGACCGACTCCGGACGTCACCAGCCGGCGCTGCGGCTGACCCGCGTCGACCTGGACGCGCTGCCCAGCTACGTGCCGGGGCGCAGCCCCGCCGACCTGGCCCGGGAGTTGGGCCTGCCGGAGGCCATCAAGCTGGCCAGCAACGAGGTGCCGTACGGGCCGCTGCCCGGCGTGGTGGAGGCGGTCACCGAGGCGATCACCACCTCGCACCGCTACCCGGACATGGGTGTGGTCGCGCTGCGGGACGCGCTGGCCCAGCGGTACGGGGTGGACGCCGACCGGATCGCCACCGGCTGTGGTTCGGTGGCGCTGGCCGAGCACCTGGTGCGTGCCACCTGCCTGCCCGGCGACGAGGTGCTCTACTCGTGGCGGTCCTTCGAGGCGTACCCCATCATCGTGGCGACCAGCGGCGCGACCAGCGTGCGGGTGCCCAACGACGCCGGGCACGGGCACGACCTGGCGGCGATGGCCGCGGCGGTGACCGACCGGACCCGGGTGATTTTCGTCTGCAACCCGAACAACCCCACGGGTACGGCGCTGCGCCGGGCCGAGCTGGACCGGTTCCTCGACGCGGTGCCGGACGACGTGCTGGTGGTCATCGACGAGGCGTACCGGGAGTTCGTCACCGACGCGGAGGTGCCGGACGGTCTCGACTACCTGGACCGGCCGAACGTGGCGGTGTTGCGCACGCTGTCGAAGGCGTGGGGGCTCGCCGGTCTGCGGATGGGCTGGCTGGTTGCCCAGCCGGTGGTGGCGGCCGCCATCCGCAAGGTGGCGACCCCGTTCTCCAGCAGCACGGCAGCCCAGGCCGGGGCGCTCGCCGCGCTGACCCAGGTGGCGGAGATGGAGCGTCGCTGCGCCCTGGTCGTCGCCGAGCGGGACCGGGTCACCGAGGCGTTGCGCAAGTTCGTGCCGGACGTGCCGACGAGCCAGGCCAACTTCGTCTGGCTGCCGTTGGGCGAGCGGGCCGTGGCGTTCGGCAAGGCGTGCGAGGCGCGCGGGGTGATCGTGCGGCCGTTCGCCGGGGACGGGGTCCGGGTCACCATCGGCACCCCGGCCGAGAACGACGCGTTCCTGGCAGCGGCCGAAGCCGCCCTGGTCTGAGCGACAGCTCGCCCTCGCGGGCGGTACCGCACCGGCACACAGGCAGGTAACGAAAGACGGGGCGGGCGGGACAGCACTCAGCTGCCCCGCCCGCCAGTACCCGACTAGGGCGCTCCGTCGACCACCGCCAGTCGCCACTGCGCTTCACCCTCGACCCCGACGGCAAGATCGGTCGAGACGCCCTTGTCGACGTAGACCTGCGACAGGTTGGGCACCCCGTCGCACGGATATCGCAGCGGAGCGGCCGTCTTCACGTTCAGTGCGATCCGACCTCCTCCGGTGCAGACGAAATACACAGTGAAGCTGGCCCCACTGGGAACAACATCGGCGATGGTTGCTTCCTTCTGCTCTGCCAGCGGGCCGGCCAGCAGCACCCGACCGGCCGGAAACCAGCCCGTCGGCGCTTCCGGAGTGGGGGAAGGCCAGCTCGGCACGGTGGGTGAGGGGCGTTCGGACGGCTCCGCCGATCGTCTCGCCGTGTCACCGGTGCAGCCGCTGACCATCAGCAACGGGACGACCATGCCGATGGCCAGGCATACGGCGTAACGACCAGCACGCATCTCGCGACTCCAATCCAGGCCGGACGAGCATGCTGAACCTCACCTCGGTCGTCAAGCTGCCTGGAACGCCACTGCACGAGCGGCACCATTGTCACACCCTTACCGCCAGAGGGCCTGACCAGGTCGTATTGACCTGCGCGCACCTGGGCCGCCTCGGTCAATCCGGAACAGCGACGGCTCAGGTGACGTCAGGCGGCCGTTGCCGGGTGCCGTAGCCGCCTCCGGTACACGTACAGCGCGAACAGGAGCAGCACCAGTCCCGAGCCGACCAGACCTCCGGTGCGGAGCTGGCCGGACCGGTCGCCGGTGTCGCTGACCGGGGCGGCGACGGGGCCGAAGGTGAGCGTTCCCCTGGCATCGCCCTTGGTCCAGCCGCTGGCCAGGTCGAGCTTTCCGGTCCACGGGCCGTCCGGAAGGCGACGATCGAGGACGACCCGGATCGTGGTGGCGCCGCCCAGGGCGAGGGTCTGCGTCTCGGATCGAACCGGGCCGATCGACAGCCCGCCAGGCCCGTCGTGCAGCCGCAGCTCGCCTGCGAGGTCCAGCGCCCGCTTACCGGTGTTTCGCACGTCGGCGGTGACGACCGGCCTGCCGTCCGGGGTCCGCGATCCGGTCAGGGCACCGATCACGAAGCTGGACACCGGTTCGCCCCCGGGGCCGACGGACAGGTAGACCCGGATGCCCACCCGGCCGACGTTGCGGACGGTCTGCCCGCCATCTCCGGACACCTCGGCCCAGATGACCGCGTACCGCTCGCGCTGCTCGGCCTTCGCGGGCACAGCGATGGTCACCAACAGTTCGGTTTCCTGGTCGGCGTCGAGCTGGAGTTTCCCGTCGTCGACGTGGATCCAACTGCTCAGTTCGTTCTCGGTCCGGTCCGGAGCGAAGAAGAACCCGTCCTTCGTGACGTCGGCGGCAGCCGCGTAGACGGCGATCGCTCGGCGCACCTCGGACGTGTTCTGCACGATGATCCGCCGTTTGATCGTCGTACCGGGATGCACATGGTCGACGATGTACTTGCGCGCCCGGCTGTCGGCGCGGCGCTCGATCGGGGCCTCCAGGAGACGGATGCCGACCGAGGGGGCCGGCCCGGATGCGGTGGGACCGGGCGAGGGGCTCCCCTCGCGGTCCGGGCTACGCTCCGACGCCTCCTGGCCGGCCTCCGGTAGGTCGGGTGCGTGGACGCCGGCCGGCGAGGCCGACGCGTGCGGTGTGGCCGGCGCGGTCGCCCCGACCGTGACCAGGGCGGCCACGGTCAGGGCGAGGGCGCGAGCCGGATCATGCCACCGAATGGGTGATCACCGCCGTGTAGGTGCCGGCGACGGCGGCAGGCGGGATCTGGACGTTGATCGTCGGGTTCCAGGTCGCCGTGTTGTTGCCGCTGCCACTCGTCTTACTGAAGGCCACGCGGGGAAGGCTCAACGCCACCGCCTGGGCGGCGGTGGGCTGGCCGGGTACGAAGGTGCCGGTGCCGGTGGTGGCGGTCGACGGGCCGGACCAGTATTCCACCAGGCCGGGAATGATGGTCTCGTCCGGTCCTCCGCCCCCTGTCGTGAAGGCCGTGCTGGTCACGGTGGCCGTCCAGGTGGCGGCCAGCGCCGCCCGCGCGTCATTGACGGTGACCGGACCGATCTGGCCGGTCAGGGTGCCGCCGACGAAACCCGCGCCCAGGTTGATCGCCGGCGGGGCGGTGATGTCCAGGTTCGCGGTGCCGATGGTGAACGTGACGACTGTGTCGTCGGTGGGCGCGGCCGCAGCCGGCGCAGCGAGGGCAAGCACTGTGGCTGCCGACGCGGTCAGGGTAAGAAGTATCTTCCGCATGAGTCCGACGCTAATCGGTCACACCACGCCTAAGACTCACATTCGGACAAAGCACACTTTAGGCGACAGAGTGCACCACGGTGGCCGTGTAGGTGCCAGTGACGAGGCCTGCCGGCAGGCTGATTCGCAGGGTCGGGCGCCAGCTGACCGTGTTGTTGCCGTTGCCGGCGGTCTTGGTGAAGGCGACCCGACTCACGTTGAGCGGGACCGCCTGGGCGGCGGTGAGCTGACCGGGAACGAGAGTTCCGCCGCCGGTGGCCTTGACAACCGGCCCCGACCAGTACGACACCAGCGAGTTGGCCACCGTCCGGTTGGCTCCGCCCGCTCCCGTGACGAACGCGGTCGAGGTGACGGTGGCCACCCACGTGGTCGATTGGTTCCCCCGAAAGTCGGCAACCTCGACGGCCCCCAGGGCGCCCGTCAGCAGACCGCCGGGGAAACCCGCGCCCAGGTTGACGGCTGGCGGTGCGGTGATGTCCAACCCCACCGCCAGCGGAGCCGGCAGCTCCTCCACCGGGCCCGGCGAGCCGCTCGTGAGCGGTGTCGGAGCCGCGCCGGGCGCCCGACCGGGATTCGGCGACGGGGACGAAGACGGGTTGCTGCCGCTCGGCGTGGGCGCGCTCGGCCGGGCGGTCGGTGAGGGGGTGCTGCTCGACGTCGGCGCGGGAGAGGTGGCGGGCGACGGTGACGCGAGGGGCATCGTTGGGCCCGGACTCGGCGTGAGACCGACACTGACGCCGAGCACTGACGACAGGAGGACGGCTAGCATGGGCACCTTACGACTATAAGTTCTAGTTGTCCTTATTGTCAGGTCTCGGGTAACTCAAAGCGGCGACCTCGTCAACCCTCCGCGCGTCATCAGCTCCGCCGGGGGCGACGGGCCACCAGCAGCCCGCCGAGCAGCAGCAGGCCCCCGCCCAACCCGGCGAGCCACCCCACCGTCCCACCATCTTCGCCGGTCACCGGCAGGTGACTGCTGGTGGGGTGCGGGGTGGGCTGCGTGGGATGCGGGGTGGGCTGCGCCGTCGGGGACGGGGTCGGAGAGGCGGTCGGCGAGGGCAGCACCTCGAAGATCACGTTGGCCCCCGCCGACGGTGCGGCCTGGGCCGCAGACACCGCGTTCAGCGCCCCGCCGTCCGGGACGAGCATGGGCGACACCACGAGCAGTAGCCCGGCCGCCGCCGCGAGCAGTCCCCCGACGAGCCTCGACCTGCCGACGGCCTTTGCCATGACGACCCCTCTCTCCGGAGAACCCCAATCCCGAGAAAAATACCTTTTTCGGTCATCTGGGGCGGGCATTCGATTCCCTCGGAGGCAACCTGACCCGATCAGGCGGCGGCCAGGATCACTGCTTCGCCGGTGTAGTAGTAGCGCCGGTCGTCGCCGGTGGGGTCGACCGGCTTGCGGAGCCGCTCGATCGCGACGAACCCGTCCTCGGCCGTCACCGCCCCGGGTGCCCAGCCGGTCCCGTCCGAGCCGACGTTGAGCACGAAGCGGGACAACTGCCTGCCGGTCACCGGATCGAGCGTCACCAGATCGTTCGCCTCGGTCAGCAGGTGTACCCGGCCAGGCTGCCCGGCCAGCACCCTGGGCGCGCCCAGGGCCGCGGACCGCCACAGCTCGGTGCCCGTACGCGCCGATCGGCCCACCACGACCCCGTCGAGCACGGCGACGGACTGCTCACCGACCAGCGCGGCGCCGGCCGGGTCCAGCGCGGGGGCGGCGACCGGCGGACCGGCAGCCAACAACCAACCCCGACCACCCTCGTCACCCGGCCCGGCGGTCCGCAAACCCAGACAGTCCGACCGGCCGGTACGACAGCCGAGCGGCGTCACCACAAACCCGTCCGGGCTGCCCGGCGGTCGCCAACGCTCACGTACCTCGCCCGTCGCCGCGTCCCGGAACTCGACAATGGCCGCCCCGGCGCAGGTGTCCAGGCCGATCAGCTGCCCGGTGGCGGTGGTGCCGACATCGCTACGGCACCTGCCGGGCAGCTCGACCCGCCACAGCTCCCGACCGCCGCTCAGCTCGACCCCGCGCGCCTGGGCATCCCCGGTCACCACCAGCACGGTCCGCCCGTCGGGAAGGTCGGTGAGCTGCAGCCCGGGCGCGTCCCAGACCGTCGCCGCCCAGGTACGACGCACCGGCGCCGCGCTCTCGGCGGGCTCCGGGCCGTCGGCTCGCCAGAGCACCCCGCCGGTCCGGGCGTCGAGTGCGACGAGTTGCCCGTCGGACCAGCGGCTGACCACCGTGCTGCCGCTGGCCACCACCCCGGTCAGCTCCGCCGGCCACCGCCGGTACGACCAGTACGGGCTGGTCCGGTACCGCCCGTCGACCGGCCGGTCGGCGTAGACCTGGCGGTGTGCGGCGTACACCCGCAGTCTCCCGTCGACGATCAACGGGGCGACCGGCAACCGACCGATCACTCCGGCAGCCGGTCGGGCCGGGGCCGGATAGTCGGCCCGCGCCACAGTGCTCACCTCTGCCGGTGCGAGGACCCGGTGGACGACGACCACGACGGCCGCCGTCGCGAGCAGCGCCGCGACCGCGATCGCGAGCCGTCGCCGGCCTCTCGGGAACCTCATGCCGCACCTCCGCCCGGCACCCTACCCAGCGGAGGTGGCCGGACCCCGTTCAGGTCACGGCGAGGGCTGAGCGACTGGCGTTCAGGCGGCTTCGACGGAGCCGGTGGCACCGGCCGCGACGGCGAGGTCGGCGAGATCACGCCAGAGCGCCGCCTCGACCGCCCGCGCGGCCAGCCCGCCGAGCAGCAGCGCCACCACCCGACCGTACGGAGCGGTCGGCACCGCCTCGTGGGTGACGGTGATCGAGGTGCAACCCCGGCGGCGGCGGCGGACCGGACGCAGGCTCCAGGTGATGCGGTAGTCGGCACCGGTGCCGGAGGAACAGAGCACCAGTCGCTGCGGTGCGAGCGCCTCGACCACCAGGAACTCCTCGGTCAGCGTGCCGCCGCCCGGCTGGACCCGCTCCTCGCGCCAGGAGGTGCCCGGGCCGAACGAACCCGGGGTGAGCACCTCGATCGGGCCGGCTGCGGTCAA
The DNA here is from genome assembly GCF_007827755.1 of Micromonospora sp. CNZ322. Taxonomy (NCBI): domain Bacteria; kingdom Bacillati; phylum Actinomycetota; class Actinomycetes; order Micromonosporales; family Micromonosporaceae; genus Micromonospora; species Micromonospora sp. CNZ322. The sequence goes on along the minus strand of NZ_VITD01000004.1, from coordinate 112,467 downwards.
CCGGGCCGCGCGGCCGGGCAGGTCGGTCAGAAGACGCCAGACGTCGACAGCGTGCGCCTCGATGATCCCGGTAATCGCCACCGTCGACATGCCACCCTCCCGTGTCCCCGACGGTACGCGGAGTGAGGGCCGGACGGGGCCCCCGGAGCGGAATTTTCACCGTCCGGGGGCCACGCTGTCCGATTCGGCGGTCGCTTCGGCTCCGGTCGTCGTCGACCGGTGCCGAAGCGCCGGTCAGCGCTCGAAGTGGCCAGCCCGAATCGCGCCGATGAACGCTGTCCACCCCGGCGGGCTGACCGCGAGTGTGGGACCGGCCTGGTCCTTGGAGTCGCGAACCCCGACCAGACCATGGACATCGACCAGGTTGTCCGCCACTTCCACGCAGAGCCCCTGGTCGTTTGAGCGGCTGCTGGTACGCCAGACCGCGCCCGCAAGATCGTGCATCGTCGTTACCTCCGTGTGCGTCGGGATGCCCCACCGCTGACGGTCGGGCAGAGCCCGACTCGGATTGCGCGGTGTAGCAACGGAATCCGGACGATCAACGGATCAACCAGGGCCGGTGATCGCACAGCCGGTGCGATCACGGGTCCCATGCACGAGACGGATGGCGGGTGCCCGCTCAGCGGGCCGGACGAACCGTGCCGGATACCTCACCGAGGGCGACGGTGGTGCCGTCCGGGCCGGGGGCGGTGGCCGTGATGGTCACCGTGTCGCCGTCGTTGAGGAAGGTACGGCTCTCGCCGCCCACCTTGACCGGCTCGGCCCCGCCCCAGGTCAGTTCCAGGAAGGAGCCGACCTGTCCTCGGTCCGGGCCGGAGACGGTGCCGGAGGCGTACAGGTCACCGGTGCGCAGCGAAGCGCCGTTGACGGTGAGGTGCGCCAACTGCTGGGCGGGGGTCCAGTACATGGTGGCGAACGGCGGCTCGCTGACCTGGTCGCCGTTCCACTCGACCGCCAGGCGCAGGTCCAGGCCCAGGTGCGGCACGTCCCGCAGGTAGTCCACCACCGGCGGGTCCTGGTCGGGGGCTGGCACGAAAGCGTCGGCGAGGGCGTCCAGCGGCGTCACCCAGGCCGAGACCGAGGTGGCGAACGACTTGCCCAGGAACGGGCCGAGCGGCTGGTACTCCCAGGCCTGGATGTCCCGGGCCGACCAGTCGTTGACCAGCACCACCCCGAAGACGTGCTCGGCGAAGTCGTCCACGGAAACCCGATCGCCCAACGCGCTGGGTACGCCCACCATGAAGCCCACCTCGGCCTCGATGTCGAGGCGTACCGATGGGCCGGTGACCGGGCCCTCGGCGGAGGCCCGCTGCCCGGTCGGCCGGGTCACCGGCGTGCCGGAGACGACCACCGTGCCGGCCCGCCCGTGGTAGCCGATCGGCAGGTGCTTCCAGTTGGGCAGCAGCGGCGGCTGGCCGGGGCGGAAGATCTGCCCGACGTTCGACGCGTGGTGAACGGATGAGTAGAAGTCGACGTAGTCGGCCACCTCGATGGGGAGCAGCAGCTCCACGTCGTCGAGGGGCACCAGCAGTGGCTCCACCGCGTCCCGGTGCGCCGGGTCGGTCAGCAGCTCGGTGAGCCGCTGCCGTACCGCCGTCCACTGCGGACGACCCAGGGCCATGAAGTCGTTGAGCACGGGCCGGCACAGCGTGCCGGCGGCCAGCACCAGCTCGGCGGCCTCGGCCGCCGCGAGGTCGAAGACCCAGGACCCGATCCGTACGCCGATCCGCGCAGGACCCCCGTTCTGCCGGAACACCCCGTACGGCAGGTTCGTCACCCCGTACGGCGAACCGTCGGCGCCGGTCACCCAGGTCATGCGTCGTAGCCCCCGTTCACCAGCCCAAGCCGGATCAGATCGGTCAGTGGTTCCAGGATGCTGCACGAGCCGAAGCCCACCCACAGAGGGCGAGGCCAGTCCAGCCGTGCCGTCGTGCGCTCCACCAGCGGGCGCGGGTCGACAACGGTCAGCAGCTCGGCGACCGAGCGCACACCGTCACCGTCGGCGGCGGCCAGGGTCGCGGCCAGCACGTTGGCGTAGCCGTGGTGGGTGAACCCGGTCTCCGGGTCCAGGTGTCGGATCGCCTGGTGCAGCCCGGCGGTCAGCTTGAACGGCAGGCCCCGGTCCCGGCAGGCGCAGATCACCGCGGCCAGCTCGGTCGGGGTGGGGAAGAGTTCGGCGGCCAGGCCGCCGGTGCGGAACTTGGCCGCGATCGGCGCCCCGTCGGCCCGCGCCGCGACGAGCGCGTCCAGTGCGCCCATCAGCCCGAAGGTCAGCGGCAGCTCTGCGTAGACGGCTTCCACGCCCGGTAGCTCGTCGGTCAGCCGCAGCAACTCGGCGATGCCGGGCAGGGGGTCCTCGCCGCGCTTGGCGACCGCCACCTCGACCTGACGCGCGGTGACGCCGTCCGGGGCGAGAAACGACAGCGCGAACGGCAGGTTCCCGATCCCGGTGTCACCGATCACGCCGACCACCAGGCCCTCGCCCGGGTCGACGAGACCACTCAGCTCACCGGCGGCCACGTCCGACGCAGGGATCAGCAGGGGGCCAACCAGGTCGGCGTACCAGGCGGCGCGGTGTTGGCGGTGGGCAGCCAGGGCGTCGTGCAGCGCGGCGCTGCCCGGTGGGAAGACGGCGGCGTCGTCCACCAGGCCGTGGAGGAGTGCTGGCACCTGCGTTGACACGGAACAAGAATGTACGGGACGCTACGAGGAACGGACAACAGCGTCCGATTATCGGACGCCTTCGGCCGGTGAACGGGAAATATCGGGAGGCGAGATGCCGTATTACCGCAGCGTCGGCGAGGTGCCGCGCAAGCGCCACACCCAGTTCCGGCAGCCCGACGGCAGCCTCTACGCCGAGGAGCTGATGGGCCAGGAGGGCTTCTCCTCCGACTCGTCCCTGCTCTACCACCGGCACGCGCCCACCGCGATCCTGGCCGCCGACGAGTTCACCCCGCCCGCGTTCACCCGGACGCCGAACCTGCCGCTCAAGCCCCGCCACCTGCGCACCCACAAACTGGACACCGGCGGCTCCGACCCCATCCTCGGCCGGCAGTACCTGCTCGCCAACGACGACGTACGGATCGGGTACGTCCTCGCCGACCGACCCTCACCGCTGTTCCGCGACGCCACCGGCGACCACTGCCTCTACGTCGAGTCGGGCACCCTGCGGGTCGAGTCCCCGTTCGGAGTGCTGGACGCGGTCGCCGGTGACTACGTCGTCATCCCCACCTCGACCATCCACCGGCTGGTGCCCACCGGCGACCAGCCCGTCCGGCTGCTCGCCGTGGAGGCGTCCGGGCACATCGGCCCGCCCAAGCGCTACCTCTCCGTACGCGGCCAGTTCCTGGAGCACTCGCCGTACTGCGAGCGGGACGTCCGCGGCCCCGACGCCCCGCTGCTCGTCGACGGCGAGGAGGTCGAGGTGCTGGTCCGGCACCGTCGCGGTTGGACCCGCTACGTGTACGCGAACCACCCGTTCGACGTGGTCGGCTGGGACGGGCACCTCTACCCGTGGGCGTTCTCCATCCACGACTTCGAGCCGATCACCGGCCGCATCCACCAGCCCCCACCTGTGCACCAGACCTTTCAGGGGCCCAACTTCGTCATCTGCTCGTTCGTGCCGCGCAAGGTCGACTACCACCCGCAGTCGATCCCGGTGCCGTACAACCACCACAACGTCGACTCCGACGAGATGCTCTTCTACACCGGGGGCAACTACGAGGCGCGGCGCGGCTCCGGCATCGAACAGGGCTCGATCTCCCTGCACCCGTCCGGTTTCACCCACGGCCCCCAGCCGGGTGCCGCCGAGCGTTCCATCGGCGCGGACTACTTCGACGAGCTGGCCGTCATGGTCGACACCTTCCGCCCGCTGGATCTCTGCGACGCCGCCAGCGCCTGCGAAGACGAGGGGTACGCCTGGACCTGGGCGCGTTCTGTGTAGTCGCCGTTCGGGGTTTCGCCGGAGCCCACCCGCTCTGGGCGGTCAGGCTTGATCCCGACGCGGGCGGGCTCCGGCGAAACCCCTGACCTGGTCGAGCTACGCGACGCTGGTGATCTTCTGGGTTATGCTGGGCGTTGGGGCCCGGGGTTGGGTCAGCGGATGGCGGTTCTGGTGAATACGGCGAACTCGGCTACCGCCGTGGTGGCGATGGCCAGCACCAGGGGCCACGGGGAGCCGACCATGGCGTACACCAGCAGCAGCAGCGGCGCGGCGGCCACGGCGTAGATGGCCAGGGCCATCGCCCGGTCCGAGTGCAGCAGGGCGGGCAGGACGGTCCGGGTCAGCCCGGGCAGCCGAGCCGCGAGCTGCCAGACGATGATCCCGCCGGTCAGGGCGGCGAGCACCGCCAGGACGCGGGAGAACCCGTCGCTCGCCGACGCCGCGAACGCGACCAGCACCGCCGCCACCAGCGACCAGCCCGCGCCGTAGAGCATCAGGCGGTGCAGCCCGTACGCGAGGGTTCGTGGCGAGTCGATCCGGCTCGGGCTGACCGTCACCGCCTCCGCGACGTCTTCCAACGCCTCCGACCAACGACGCTGCTCCAGCCGCATGACACCCACATCGTGGCCGGCCTCGCCGATCCGCGGGTCGAGCCGCAGCGCCTCCCGGTAGGCGCGCTCGGCCAGGTCGAACAGGTCCAGGCGGGCGGCGACCAGGCTGAGCACCAGGTGCGCCTGCGGCTCCTGCGGGCCCAACTCGACACCGCGCCAGGCCGCGTTCAGCGCCGGCTGACCGTTGCGGGCGCCGGCCAGGATCGCCGCGGCGCTCCGCTGGGCGTACGCGTCGGCCGGGCCGAGGGTGAGGATCCGATCGGCGGTGGCCGCCGACTCGCTGTAGCGCTCCAGGTCGGCCAGGGCCATGCCCCTGGCGACCAGTGGCGGCAGGGCCTCCGGTGCGGCCGCCACGGCCGTGTCGGCGGCGGTGAGCGCCTCGGCCGGGCGGCCGGCGGCCAGGTGCACCCGGGCCAGCATGGTTAGCGCGTCGACGTCATCCGGCTGGAGGGCCAACCCGTAGGCCAGCTCCCCGGCCGCCTCGTCGTAGCGGCCGAGTTCGGCGAGGAGTTGGGCCCGCTGGACGTAGCCGTCGGCGGCGAACTGGTCGGGGGCGGGGTCGCTGGACATCGCGGCGAGCCTAGGCGGCCGACGCGTCGTACACCAGGGCCACCGCGACCCCGGCCAACCCTTCCTCGCGGCCGGCGAAGCCGAGCCCGTCCGTGGTCGCCGCAGAGACGGTGACCGGGGCGCCGACCGCAGCGGAGAGGACCTCCTGCGCCTCCGCGCGGCGCCGGCCGATCTTGGGGCGATTGCCGATGACCTGCACGGACACGTTGCCGATCTCCAGGCCGGCGACGCGCACCCGACGGGCCGTCTCGGTCAGCAGAGCCACCCCGGACGCGCCGGCCCACTCCGGCTGGCCCACCCCGAAGGCGGAACCGAGATCACCGAGACCGGCGGCGGAGAGCAGCGCGTTGCAGGCGGCGTGCGCGGCCACGTCGGCGTCCGAGTGCCCGGCGAGGCCGTCCTGATCGGGCCAGAGCAGCCCGGCCACCCAGCAGGGCCGGCCCGGCTCGAACGCGTGCACGTCGGTGCCGATGGCCACCCGGGGAACGATCATGATCAGAGGGTACGCGTCAACCGGCAGCGGCAAGCAGATGCTCGGCCAGAGCCAGGTCGAACGGTCGGGTGATTTTCACTGCGTACTCCGAGCCGGGCACGCAGCTCACCGCGACGCCCTGCTTCTCGACCAGCCCGGCGTCGTCGGTGAGGGAGTCACCGGCGGCGGCGTGGGCGGCGCTGAGCACGGCCCGACGGAAACCCTGCGGGGTCTGCACCGCGCGCAGGGCGGAACGGTCGACGGTGCCGAGCACGACCTCGTCGGCACCGACTTCCTTGATCGTGTCGACGACCGGTAGGACCGGGATCACCGCGTCACGCCCGCCACGCACCGCCGCCGCGACAGATTCGACCAGATCAGGTGGGGTGAGCGCCCGGGCGGCATCGTGCACCAGGACGATCGTCGGGCCGGCGGGGACCGCGGCCAGCGCGGCGGCCACCGACGCCTGCCGTTCGGCACCGCCGGGCACCACGATCACCGGGGCGACCGGGGCCAACAGCTCGCGGACGGCCTGCACCTCGGCGGCCGGCGCGGCCACCACGATGGTGTGCACCGACGGAGCGGCGGCCAGTCGACGCACGGCGTGCACCAACAGCGGTTCACCGGCGAGCAGGCGCAGCGCCTTGGGTCGGCCGGGGCCGAGCCGTACGCCGGCACCCGCCGCAGGCACGAGGACCGCGACGTCACCGCGCGGATTGAGCTGCGCGGTCACGTCGCGGTCCTCGGTGGTTTCTTCACTACGAAGTGGGTACGACGATGCTGTGCGGACTAGGCCTCGGTGAGGACCTTGTCGAGCAGCGTCTCCGCCTCGTCCTTGGTGCTCTTCTCGGCCAGCGCGACCTCGCCGACGAGAATGTCGCGGGCCTTGGCGAGCATCCGCTTCTCGCCCGCAGAGAGGCCCCGCTCCCGCTCCCGGCGCCACAGGTCACGCACGACCTCGGCGACCTTCAGCGGGTTGCCGGAAGCCAGCTTTTCCAGATTGGCCTTGTAACGCCGCGACCAGTTGGTCGGCTCCTCGGTGTGCGGAGCCCGCAGAACGTCGAAGACCTTCCCGAGGCCCTCTTCGCCGACCACCTCGCGGACGCCCACGATCTCGGCGTTCTCGGCAGGCACCCGGACCGTCAGGTCACCCTGCGCGACCCTCAGGACGAGGTATTGCTTAGGCTCGCCCTTGATGACCCGAGTCTCGATTGCCTCGATGAGTGCGGCCCCGTGGTGGGGGTAAACAACGGTCTCGCCGACACTGAAAACCATAGGTTCGAAACCCCTTTCGCTGTGTCTAGGGTAACACGCTCAGGCACCGATGTCTCACCGATGTCCTGACCGTTGGCGCAGCTCAGGGGCCCTGTGAGAGGTCTTGCTTCAGCTTGACAGGCGGTCAAACCGATGGTTCGAACACGCTCCGTAACGCGGAAATGACTGCCCGGTACGGGTGAACAGAACGTCGAGATCAAGGGCTATGCGCTCCTCCCATGGTAGCCCGGCCAGCAGGACTGCGCCCAGATGTAGCGGGAGGAGCCCCTGGTGCGCGACCCTGGAGACCGAGCCGCACTCCGCTCTCGAGACGCTTCCAGGAGGTCCGATGGGCAAGCCGGACGCAGAGGGTCACGGGCCAGCCGACGGCCTGCCCGGCCTACCGCCCGAATGGGGCCGCGTGGTGGTTCCTGACGACGCCTCCGCGCTGGCCGCCGAGGCCGCTGAGATCCGCCGTGAGCTGCGCCGGGCCAGTGGCCTCCCGGGCGGTCACCGGGCCCTGGGTCTGCCGCTGGTGGTCCTGCTGGTGGCGGTCCTCACCACCTTGGCCGGCCTGCTGGCGGTCACCTGGCCCCGCGCCAACCGCGGCGCCGACCGGCCGACTCCGGCCCCCTACTCGCCACCCGCGACCCTCGTCGGTCGGGCGCTGCCCGCACTTGACCTGGTCGACGCGGACGACGCACCCGTGCCACTGCGCGGCCTGCTGCCCGCCATGATCATTTTGTTGGACGGCTGCCCCTGCCCGGACCGGGTCACCGACGCCCTGGCGGCCGCGCCCGCCGGCGTCTCCGTGGTCACCGTGACCGGAGGGCGGACGGCCCCAGCCGGGCCCACCATCGAACGGCAGGCTCGCGCCCTGGCCGACCCCGCCGGAGGCCTGCGTTCGTTCCTGGGCCAGCCGGCCCGCTCCGGCGCCGCGACCGCCCTGCTGGTCGACCGGGCCGGCACAGTGACCCGGGTGCTGCCCGACCTGGGCACTATCGAGTCCTACCGGAGCGACCTGCACGCCCTCGCCGCCTGAGCGGCCCTGTTAGCGAGGGGGCAGGGCGACGAGCTGCGCCTGGATGTCGATGGGCCGGTCGGCGGCTGACAGCGACACCAGGAACGGTCCGGCGCCGGGCAGCACCTCGGCATTGGCGATCGTGCCGTCGCAGTCGATGCGCGCCGGACCGTTGATCTTGGCTTCGTCGCTCGTCACCGCCATCGTGCCGGGGCGGGTGCACCGGTACTGGAGCAGGTAGCGGGCGCCGTGGTTGCCGGCCTGCCGGGTCACTTCCTGGCCGGGGGCGAGGTCCCGCTGCTCCCGCCAGATCGTCTCCTGGAACACGGGCAGGTCACCCGCGGAAAAGAGCGCCCGGGGATCGCCCTCGATGTCGCTGATCGAGCCCGTCGCCGGGTCGATCACCAGCCGCGGGCCGCTTCGCACCCGCAGGACCTCGCCGGTGTTGGGGTCCATCCGCACCGTCACCCGCTCGTCGGGCTCCTCAGCCGCGAGGAGACGTTCCAGTGGGGTGCTGACGCTCGGCCCGACCGATGGCACCGCCGCCGCCGAAGGGACAGCCGTCCCTGCCGTCGACGCGGGCGCGGCTGCACGCCACCACCAGGCACCGACGACCAGGACGGCCACCGCCGCGCCAAACAGGACCACCGAGCGCAGCCGGTCGTCCGAGGTCACATCCACTCCGTGAGCGTACCGGCCGGAGGCTCAGTCCTGTCGATCGAGAAGGGCGGCGTACAGGGTGAGGCCGGGGCCGAAGGCCAGCATGACGATGCGCCGAGCCGCCGGTGTCGCCCGACCCAGCCGGTCCAGGATCAGCAGCACGGTCGGCGACGAGCAGTTGCCGTGCTCGTCAAGCGTCGCCCGGGACGCCGCCAGCCCCACCGGAGGCAGCGCCAGTTCCCGCTCCACCACGTTGAGGATCCGCGGCCCGCCCGGGTGCACCGCCCAACCGTCCACCTCGGAGCTGGTGACGCCGTGTCGGGCCAACAGATCGTCGACCAGCCCGCGGACGTGCCTCGACAGCACCTGCGGCACCTTCGGCGACAACCCCATCCGGAACCCGGCGTCGGTGACGTCCCAGGTCATGTGGTCGGCGGTCGAGGTGTCGGTGACGGCGGTGACCTCGCGCACCGCGTACCCCGAGCCGCCCGGCACGACCACGGCGGCGACCGCGGCGTCCGAGAAGAGCGCGTGGGAGACGATCTGCTGCGTGTCCACCCGGGCGCTGGACGGCTGGATGTGCAGGCTGGTCAGCTCCGCGCAGAGCAGCAGCGCCGGTCGCCCCCGGGCGGTGACGAAGTCACTCGCAGCGCCGAGCCCCGGCAACGCCGCGTAACAGCCCATGTGGCCGATGAACATCCGCTGGGTGTCCGCGGCCATGCCCAGGTCCCGGGCGAGCAGGATGTCCAGCCCCGGGGTGGCGTACCCGGTGCAGGAGCAGACGATGAACAGCCCGATGTCGCCGGCGCTCAGCCCGGCCGCGGTCAACGCCCGACCCACCGCCTCCTTGCCCAGCGGCAGCGCCTCCACCTGGTAGCGGCGCATCCGGCGCTCGGTCGGCCAGTCCGAGACATCCTCCAGCAGCGGATTGACCGCGGCCTGCCGCCGGGTCACCCCCGAGTTGGCGAAGATCCGCTGGGCCAACGACCGGGTAGTGCCGGTGAAGTGCCGGGAGAAGAAGCCCTCCCACAACTCGTCCTGCGAAGCGGACGGCGGCTGCGCTGTCCCGAGCCCCGCGATCACTGGTACGAACACGATCCCCACCTCTCGTCAGATGCTGTCCTCCCCCTGGCCGTCCCACCAGCCACCTCGGCTGGTCGTTCCTCCGTGCGAGCCCGGTGCGGCGGGCTCACCAACGCGGTGCCGATCCGTCACGATCCGGGTCGCCGCCCAGTGCGGCGATGCCGAGCCAGTCGGCGCAGACATCCGACGTGGCCGGGTGCAGCGAGCCGCAGCGGGCGTCGCGGTAGAGCCGCTCCAGCGGATGTCCACGGCGGGTCGCCGAGGTGCCCGCCGCCTCCAGCACCGACGCCGCCACCTCGGCGGCCGTGGTCCCGGCGAGCAGCTTCGCCCGCCACACCCAACGGTTGGTCTCCTCGTCACCGGGCGCCTCGTCCACCCGGCGGGCCGCCTCGGCCACCACCAACTGCGCGGCGGCCGTCGCCGCGTCCGCCCGACCAAGCCGGGCCCGCACCGCCGGCAGACCGGCCAGGTTGCGGGCGTTGAGGTGCTCGACCGCCGCGTCGATCGCCGCACGGGCGACCCCCACGTAGACGGCGGCGTAGCTGGCCACCAACCAGTGCGGCATCAACTGGGCCACCACCAGCGCAAGCCCCTGTACCCCACCGAGCAGCCGGTCGGCGGGCACCGTGACGTCCAGGTGCAGGTCGTGGGAGGAGGTGGCGCGCATGCCGAGCGAGTCCCAGGTCGGCTCCACTGTCAGCCCGTCGCCGGCCGGCACCAGGAACTGTGAGACCACCGACTGGTCGGCCGCGCTGCGCGCCGCCACCAGGTAGCCGTCCGCGTGCCCGGCGCCGGAGCAGAAGGTCTTGCTGCCCTTGAGATGCCAACCCCCGTCGGTCGGCTCGTACGCCGTGGTCAGCTGGGACAGCCGCGCGCCCGCGCCACGCTCGCTCATCGCGACCGCGTACCAGGAGCCCTGCGCCGCCGCGTTGAGCAGCCGGTCGCGGGCGGCCAGCGCCTCGTCGGGCACGCCCAGCGCCTCGGCCAACTCCTCGGTCACCGCGCCCAGCGCGCCGGTCACCGAGGCGTGCATGTTGAACACCAGGGCGGTCGCACCGTTGCCCCGGGCAAGCTCAGTGGCCACCGCGGCGTACTCGGCGAAGCTGGCGCCCAGACCGCCGAGCGCCCGGGGCACCATCAGCCCGAACAGGTTGGCCTCGCGCAGGTCGGCGAAGTCGTCCACGGGGAAGGAACCGTCCCGGTCGTGCTCGGCCGCCCGCGCGGCGAACCGCGGCGCCAACCGGCGTGCTGCCTCAAGCGCGTGCACCGTCATCTCGTTCCTCCTCGGCGTTCCATACCCCGCCACGGCCTGACTATCCTTTGCGGACCCCCCGGCCCTGGTAGAGCACGGCGGTGGAGCGGGTCGGCACGATGCGCGGCGCCCGGCCGGCGGGCACCGCACCGGCCGTTCGGCTCGCGCGAGCGCGGCGCAGCAGCCAGGCGAGCATGCCGCCGACCTGCGGACGGATGCCCCGCAGGCTCAGCTCGACACCGTGTCGCGCGCACTCGGCCACCAGCGCCTGGGCGTCCACGAACAACAGTGGATCGTGGATGCCACGCGGCACCGTCGGCAGCCGCTCGGCGATCCGGACCGCGACCAGCCGGGCCAGCGCGGTGTCGTTCAGGGTGTCCAGCACCAGCACGCCCCCGGGGCGCAGCAGCCGACACGCCTCGGCCACCGCGCGCGGCCAGGCCGGCACGTGCTCCAGCAGCTCACCCGCCGAGACCACGTCGGCGCAGCCGTCGGGCAGCGGCACCGCTGTGGCATCACCCTGGACCACCCGCACCCCGTGCTCGGCCGCCTGGACGAGCGCCGAGCGGGTCAGATCCACCCCCACGTGGCGGTAGCCCTTGCCGGCCAGGTGCGGCGCGAGCAGGCCGGCGCCGCAACCCAGGTCGACAAGCAACGCGTCCGGACGGGTGGCCGGCGGCACCAGCGCGGCACGGGCCTCAGCCAGCCAGTGCAGCATCGCGAACGCGCCGTCCGGCCGCCACCACTCACCGGCCAGATCGTCGTACTGACGCGGATCGTTTCGCGGCAGCACCCTCGGACCGGTGGACGCCCCGGCCGCAGCCACGTCTCGCATGGAACCGAGCGTGGCACGACTGCTCGGTAACGACCAGACTTCCCTTATGTCGTCGAGGGTGTTAGGGCTGGTCAGAGCAAGCCATCCGGAACCGGCCGCGGCGGTGACCACGGTGGCCGGTCTGCTGGCCTGGGGAGTGGGCCACCGGCCGGCCGGAATCGTCTCGGTGGTGCTCGCCGTGCTGGCCAGCCAGCTCGCCGTCGGCTGGACCAACGACGCGTTGGACGCCGAGCGGGACGCCACTGTGGGGCGTACCGACAAGCCGGTCGCCAGTGGCGCGGTCGGTCGACGCGTCACGGCCTGGGCCGCCGCGGCGGCCGCGGTGGCCTGCCCGCTGCTGGCGCTGACCACGAACCCGGTGGCGGCGTTCTGGCTGACGCTCGCCCTGGTCTCCGCCCTGCTCTACGACTGGCCGCTCAAGGCCACCGCGTTCTCGGTGCTGCCCTACGCCGTGTCGTTCGGCGCGCTGCCCGCCTTCGTGGTGCTGGCGCTGCCCGGTCAGCCGACCCCGCCGGTCTGGCTGGTGGCGGCGGCAGCCTGCCTGGGTGCCGGTGCGCACTTCGCCAACGTGCTGCCCGACCTGGCCGACGACGCCCGCACCGGCGTGCGCGGCCTGCCCCACCGGCTGGGTGCCGCCGGCAGCCGGGTGGCCGCGGCGGGTCTCCTTCTCGCGGCGACCGCGACGCTGGTCCTCGGACCACCCGGGCCGCCGTCGGCGATCGGCTGGGCGGCGGTCGGCACGGCCGCCGTGGTGCCGCCGCTGAGCTGGTACGCCGGGCGCTCGGCGACCCGGGCCGGCCGGCGGCCGGTGGCGGCCTTCCGGGCGGTGATGCTGGTGGCCCTCATCGACGTGGTTCTGCTGGTGGCGAGCGGTCGGGTGGTGTGAACGCCACCCGGGCAGGTGGCATTGCCGGGTCCGCGTGCGGGCCTCGATCAGTCCCAACTACCCTGGAGCGCGGTCTGCGCGGGTATGGCCACCGTGCCCGGCGTACGGCCCGGGTGGGGATTGTGACGAGGAGGACCGACGTGACGCGCTCGATCAGGGGATCCCGGCGGGCGGCCCTGTTGCTGTCCGGGATTGCGGCGGCCAGTCTGCTGACGTCCGGCTGCGGCACCGGTCAGATCGCCGAGACCGCCACCAAGGAGGCGTCGGTCCAGGGCGTCAGCCTCACCACCAACAACGGATCCTTCTCCGTGCGTGGCCTGCTCGTGGACTACCCGGGCACCGAGGGCTACAAGGCCGGCCAGGATGCTGGGCTCAGCGCCGTGATCTACAACGACTCGAAGGAGACGGTGACGGTCACCGTCACCACGGAGAGCGCCCGCGAGATCGTGATCAGCGGCGGCTCGGCGAGCCCGTCGCCGTCCGCCTCGGAATCCGCCTCCATGAGCCCGTCGCCGTCCGGTTCGGCCAGCCCGTCGAACTCGACGTCCGGTTCGCCGAGCCCGTCGGTGACGCCCTCCGAGACCGGATCGTCCTCGGCCACCCCGTCCGCCCCGGAGTCGGCGCGGGCGTCCGGTTCGGCCAGCCCCTCCGCTCCCGGCCAGCCGGCCCGGATCGAGCTGGCTCCGTTGAGCTACGTCCAGTTCAACTCCGAGGCCACCACGCAGCTCCGGCTGATCGGCCTGACCGAGGCGCTGCGCTCCGGCCAGAACGTCGTCGTGACCTTCGACTTCGGCAACGGCAACACCGTCACCGGGCAGGCGCCGATCGCCGTGCCGCTCACCCCGGCAGCCCCTCCGTCGCCGATCATCGAGCGCGAGGGTGGCTACGAGGGCAACGAGGGCGGCACGACCCACGAGTGACCCGACCCGCACATCGACAAACGCCCCGGCGTGGTGACCACCACGCCGGGGTGTTTTCGTCGTACGCGAGGGCTAGCGTCCTGATGTGACCACCTCCCGATCGACCCCTCCGCGTGGCGGCACGGCCGGTGCCGCCCGTGGTCGGTCCGCCGCCCGCGATCCGCGTCCGGCCTACCAGTGCGACGCCTGCGGGCACCAGCCGCCCAAGTGGGTGGGGCGCTGCCCGGAGTGCGGCGAGTGGGGGGCGGTGGTCGAGCACACGGTGACCGGCCCGACCGTCTCCGGTCGGGTGGTCAGCTCCCGGATGCCGTCCGAGCCGGCCCGACCGATCGCCACCATCAGCGCCGCTCCGGCCCGCGCCGTGCCCACCGGGGTAAGCGAGCTCGACCGGGTGCTCGGCGGCGGCCTGGTCCCCGGTGCCGTGGTGTTGCTCGCCGGCGAGCCCGGCGTGGGCAAGTCGACCCTCCTGCTGGATGTGGCGCAGCATTGGGCGATCGGTGCCGGCAGCCCCTCGCTGGTGGTCAGCGGCGAAGAATCGGTCAGTCAGGTGCGCCTGCGCGCCGAGCGGATGGGCACGCTGCACGAGCAGCTCTACCTCGCCGCGGAGAGCGACCTCGCCTCGGTGCTCGGTCACCTCGACGCGGTCAAGCCGGGCCTGTTGGTGCTCGACTCGGTGCAGACCATCTCGACCACCGGCACCGAGGGGGTGCCCGGTGGGGTGACCCAGGTCCGCGCGGTCACCGCCGCGCTGGTCTCGGTCGCCAAGGAGCGGGGCATCGCCACAGTGCTGGTCGGGCACGTCACCAAGGACGGCCAGGTGGCCGGGCCTCGGGTGCTGGAGCACCTGGTCGATGTGGTGCTGCACTTCGAGGGCGACAAGCACTCGTCGCTGCGCCTGGTGCGCGGCGTGAAGAACAGGTTCGGTGCGGCCGACGAGGTCGGCTGCTTCGAGATGCACGAGGGCGGCATCAGCAGCCTGGCCGACCCGTCCGGGCTGTTCCTGACCCGCTACGCGGAACCGGTCCCGGGCACCTGCGTGACGGTGGCCATGGAGGGGCGGCGGGCCCTGGTCACCGAGGTGCAGGCGCTGATCGGCGCGACAGTGGCGGGTTCTCCCCGACGCACCGTCTCCGGCCTCGATTCGGCGCGACTGGCGATGGTGCTCGCGGTGCTGCAACGGCGCACCGAGCGGCTGACCCTGCACGACCGGGAGGTCTTCGCCGCCACCGTGGGCGGGATCCGGGTGGTGGAGCCGGCCGCCGACCTGGCGGTGGCTCTGGCGGTCGCCTCCGGCGGGCTCAATCTGGCGATCGCGCCGCACCTGGTGGCGATCGGTGAGGTGGGGCTGACCGGCGAGGTGCGCCGGGTCGGGGCGGTGCCGCGCCGGCTGGCCGAGGCCGCCCGACTGGGGTTCAAGGTGGCCCTGGTGCCGCCCGGCTGCGGCCCGGCCAGCACCGGCGCGGGCCCCGAGCAGATGCGGGTGACCGAGGTCACCGACGTCCGTTCGGCGCTGCACCATGCTGCCCGCGCGTCCGCCGAGTGACCCACCGTGCCGACGAGGGCGGCCAAACCGGACAGCACGTCCCAAGCGGGAAACGTTGGAAAGTGCGGCATCGTGACACATCACAGTAACCACGACAGCACCCACCGCACGGCAGTCCGTAGACTGTGCCCGTGCCGATCGACCGCGATACCACCAAGCCAGCCGGCGCGCCGCCCCAGGCCCGCACCGGCGCCGTGGGCTCGCCCGCCCGCCCGATCAGCGTGAGCGTGACTGCGGGAGCCGCCGGGAGCGCCGGAGATCCGCTACGCGCCAATCTCGCCCTGATGGCCCCGGGCACCGCCCTGCGCGACGGTCTGGAGCGCATCCTGCGGGGTCGCACGGGCGCGCTCATCGTGCTCGGCTACGACAAGGTGGTCGAGGGCCTCTGCACCGGCGGCTTCCCACTGGACGTGGAGTTCTCCGCGACCCGCGTGCGCGAGCTGTGCAAGATGGACGGCGCTGTCGTGCTCTCCAGCGACGGCACCAGGATCGTCCGGGCGGCAGTGCACCTGATGCCCGACCCGTCCATCCCGACCGAAGAGTCCGGCACCCGGCACCGCACCGCCGAGCGGGTGGCCCGCCAGACCGGCTATCCGGTCATTTCGGTTAGCCAGTCCATGCGGATCATCAGCCTCTACGTCAACGGCCAACGGCACGTGCTCGACGACTCGGCGGCCATCCTCTCCCGCGCCAACCAGGCGCTCGCCACCCTGGAGCGCTACAAGCTCCGGCTGGACGAGGTCTCCGGCACGCTCTCCGCCCTGGAGATCGAGGATCTGGTCACCGTGCGGGACGCGGTGGCAGTGGTGCAGCGACTGGAGATGGTTCGCCGGATCGCCGACGAGATCGCCGGTTACGTGGTGGAGCTGGGCACCGACGGTCGCCTGCTCGCCCTGCAACTCGACGAGCTGATGGCCGGAGTGGACGCCGACCGCACGCTGGTCATCCGGGACTACCTCCCCGTCGGCCGCAAGTCGCGCACCCTGGACGAGGCTCTTGTCGAGCTGGATCTGCTCGGTGCCACCGAGCTGATCGACCTGGTGTCGGTGGCCAAGGCGATCGGCTACCCGGCCGCGTCCGACGCGCTCGACGCCGCGGTCAGCCCGCGCGGCTTCCGACTGCTGGCCAAGGTGCCCCGGCTGCCGGTGGCGGTGGTCGATCGCCTGGTGCTGCACTTCGGCAGCCTCCAGCGTCTGCTCGGCGCGACAGTGGAAGACCTGCAAGCCGTCGAAGGGGTCGGTGACGCCCGGGCCCGCGGCGTCCGTGAGGGGCTGTCCCGGCTGGCCGAGGCATCCATCCTGGAACGCTACGTCTGACCCGGCTCAGCCGGTGACGGTGAGCTTCACCGGGTCGCTGAGCTTCGTGCCGACCCGGGCGAACACCTGGTACGACCCAACCGGCGGGAACGGCCCGCCGGCCAACGCGCCGTCGCAGCGGCTGGTGTCCCGCCCGTTCCACGGCACCTGGTAGGAGCGCTCGATGTTCGGCGTGAAGGACACGACGTCCGAGCCCTGGACCTTGCCGCAGGTGTCCGACGACCAGACCTTCTCAGCACCGGACTTGATGAAGATCTCCTGGACGTCCGCACCCACGTTGCGACTGCAGGTCCGATCCGACGTGTTCTTGATCTTCAATTGCAGCTGGACCACGGCGCCCCGCTGCACCGAGGTCGGGCTCGCCGACGAGACCACGCTGATCTCCTCATCGGTGCAGGTGCCGTCGTCCTCCGAACCGGCCGCCGCGCCCAGCGGCGGTGTGTTGCTGGTGATCGCCGGACTCGGGCTCGTCGCACCCGAATCAGCGGACGCGGACGACGACGGACCGCCGGTCTGCGGTGTCAGCACCGGCCCGGCGGGACCAGACGTCGCGGCGGACGTCGCCGACGGCGAACCGCCCGCCTTCGGCTCCTTGTCGCCGGAACGACCCGAACCGGTGCAGGAGTAGAGCAGGACAATCAGGAACAGGAACCCCGCTCCGAGTACGACGGCGCGACGCCGCCAGTACACGGCGGGTGGCAGGGGGCCGACCGTCAGACGCATGATGCCCTCCACCGTAGCCGCGCCGTACCCGGCAGTGCGGCGCGACGCGCCGGAGCCACTCCGGGGCGCTCACACCACCCTCCAATGAGGACGGTCCGGCACCCGGTCACAGGTAGACCTTGCGCTGATAGACCGCGTGCGCGCCGGCCACCCGGTCCAGGAAGAGTAGCCCCGCGCAGTGGTCGATCTCGTGCTGCAACGCCCGAGCCTCGAAGCCGTCGGTCACCAGCCGGACCGGCTCGCCGCTGCCCGGCAGGTCACCCTCCACCACCAGCCGGCTGGCCCGCTTCACGTCCCCGGTCAGGTCCGGCACCGACATGCAGCCTTCCCGGCCCGGCTTCCACCGCGTCGCCTCGACCACGCGCGCGTTGCACAACACGAAGGTGCCGTGAACCGTCACCGCCTTCGGGTGCCCGGTCACGTCGACGGCGAACACTCGCGCACCCACCCCGACCTGCGGCGCGGCCAGCCCGACGCAGCCCGGTGACACCTTCATAGTGGCTATCAGGTCGGCCGCGAGTTGGACCGTCTCCTTCGCCCTGGGGTCGACCTCCTCCGCGGCCCGACTCAGCACCGGATGCGGGGCGGACACCACCGCCCGTACCTCGCCCGGCACGTCCAGCGACTCCGGTGTCCAGTCCCCCAGGCCGACCTCCGGCCCGCGCTCCCCGCCGGTCACAACAGGTCCGGATCCGCTGGCCGGAGGGTGACCTCCACGCCCAGCTCGGCAGCCGTCCGGTGCAGCCGGTCGAGCACAGCGTCAGCCACACCGGCCGGCAACTCGACCTCCGCCAGGACCACGTAGAGGGCACCGGTCAACCGGGTACTCAGGTCGGTGACATTTCCCCCGGCATCCACCAGCACCCGCGTCATCGCCGCGACGATCCCCATCCGGTCCGAACCGTGCACCGCCATCACGTACGGCTCACCCACCGGAGGCACATCGCCGTCCGGGGTGACGGCGCGTACCGTCGCCAGCAGCTGACCCTCGGCGGCCAGCGACGCCAGCGCGGCCTCGACCTCGGCGGCCGCCGGGCCGGTGCAGATGAGGGTCATCGCGAAATGCCCCCGCAGCCGCGTCATCGTGCTGTCGGTGAGGTTCGCGCCCAGTCGGGCCAGCACCTCCGCGACGTCGGCCACGATGCCCGGCCGGTCCCGACCGATGACGGTGATCGCGAGCTCGTTCATCCGCGCATTCTCCCCCGTCCGCCGAACGAGGACGTGGCACCCCGCCCGAGCCGCCCACCCAACGGGAACGCCGGGCGTGACATCATCGACGACGCCATGACTCAACCCGACTTCGCCTCCCTGGTCAGCCGGTGGTTCCAGCAGCACGCCCGTGACCTGCCGTGGCGCGAGCCCGGCGTCACCCCGTGGGCGATCCTGGTCAGCGAGGTCATGCTCCAGCAGACACCAGTGGTCCGGGTGGTGCCGGCCTGGCAGGCGTGGCTGGCCCGCTGGCCGGAGCCGGCCGCGTTGGCGGCGGACACCCCAGCCGAGGCGATCCGGATGTGGGGACGCCTCGGCTACCCCCGTCGGGCGGTCCGGCTACGCGAATGCGCGGTCGCGATCGTCGACCGGCACGGCGGCCAGGTGCCGGACCGGCTGGAGCAGCTGCTCGCACTGCCCGGCGTCGGCACGTACACCGCCCGGGCGGTGGCCGCCTTCGCCTACGGGCAGCGGCACCCGGTCGTCGACACCAACGTACGCCGGGTCGTGTGCCGGGCGGTGGCCGGCGAACCGGACGCCGGGCCCGTCACCCGACCAGCGGACCTCGTCGCCACCGAAGAACTGCTTCCGACCGAACCGGCCGCAGCGGCACTGGCCAGCGCAGCGTTCATGGAACTCGGCGCGGTGATCTGCACAGCCCGGTCACCGCGCTGCACCGCCTGCCCCGTCGAGTCCGTCTGCGCCTGGCGTGCGTCCGGCCAGGAGGCGCCGGCCGGGCCGACCCGCCGACCCCAGCGGTACGCGGGCACCGACCGACAGGTCCGCGGTCTGTTGCTCGGAGTGCTCCGGGACAGCACCGGGCCGGTCCCGCACCAGCGCTTGGACCAGGTCTGGACCGACGACGTGCAACGCGCCCGCGCCCTTGCCGGGCTGGTGCAGGACGGGCTGGTCGAACCCGCCGGCACCGACTCCTTCCGCCTGGTCGGTGACGGCCCGTCCCTCCCAACCGCGGACCTCACCACCTGACCCGCCCACCCGTTGCGCCGGCCCCACAGGCCGGCATCCGCACGCCCGCACGCTGCTACGTCCGCGCGCCCTCCGCACGCCCGCACGCCCGCGCCGCCGCCGCACGCCTGCGCCGCCGCCGCACGTCTGCGCGCCGCGCACCGGCCCCACGCCGAACGCCCGAACGCGGCGCGCGAAGGCCGGCAATCGGCGCTTTCCACCTCAAGATCGTGCTCGATCCTGGATGTAGTGGTGTCGGGCGGGCCGGATGCCACTACATCCAAGATGTTGCGCGATTTGCGGCCGAGGCCTCCACGGGGAGCGAGGCCGCCGGCAAGCTCACCACCCTGCCCCACAACATCAGGGAAAGTGCTGTCTCCGGACGCCGCGAGGCAGCACTTTCCCTGATGTTGTGGGGATCTTGCCGCGCACGCAGCGTGAGAGCGCCCGCATGCGGGTGGGGTGCGTCGGGCAAGTGCGACGCAGGGGCTGGCCGGGAGGGCACGAGCCGGGGCGGCGGCGGGGTGATGTGAGGGGGACGCAGAAAGGCGGGGCCCCGGTGGCTTGCGCCACCGGGGCCCCGCCCCTTGCTGGTTCTGTTACTCGTCCACGCCTGCGGCGGCGGTGCCAGCGGCAGTGCCACCGAGATCGGCCGGGACGGCGTCCGGAACTTCGACCGGCTTGTCCGAGCCCCGGAATACGAGCTTGGACTTGTCGATGTCGTCCGGGTCGCCCTCGCAGTCCACCACGACGATCTGACCCGGGGTCAGCTCGTTGAACAGGATCCGCTCGGAGAGGTTGTCCTCGATGTCGCGCTGGATCGTGCGACGAAGCGGACGGGCACCGAGCACCGGGTCGAAGCCCTTCGCGGCCAGGTACTTCTTGGCGTTGTCGGTCAGCTCCAGACCCATGTCCTTGTTCCGCAGCTGGCCCTCGATCCGCTGGATCATGATGTCCACGATCGAGAGGATCTCGGTCTGGCGCAGCTGGTGGAAGACGATGGTGTCGTCGATCCGGTTGAGGAACTCAGGCCGGAAGTGCTGCTTGAGCTCGTCGTTGACCTTCTGCTTCATCCGGTCGTAGTTGGACTCGGAGTCCTCCGACTGCTGGAAGCCCAGCGACACCGCCTTGGCGACATCACGGGTGCCCAGGTTGGTGGTCAGGATGATGACCGTGTTCTTGAAGTCCACGATCCGACCCTGACCGTCGGTGAGCCGACCGTCTTCGAGGATCTGCAGGAGCGTGTTGAACACGTCCGGGTGGGCCTTCTCGATCTCGTCGAAGAGGACCACCGAGAACGGCCGACGCCGCACCTTCTCGGTCAGCTGCCCGCCCTCGTCGTAGCCGACGTAGCCGGGAGGGGCACCCACGAGCCGGGAGACCGTGTAACGGTCGTGGAACTCGGACATGTCCAGCTGGATGAGGGCGTCCTCGCTGCCGAAGAGGAACTCGGCGAGCGCCTTGGACAGCTCGGTCTTACCGACACCGGACGGGCCGGCGAAGATGAACGAGCCCGACGGGCGCTTCGGGTCCTTCAGGCCGGCCCGGGTACGCCGGATCGCCTTCGAGACCGCCTTGACCGCGTCCTCCTGGCCGATGACGCGCTTGTGCAGCTCGTCCTCCATGCGCAGCAGGCGCGAGGTCTCCTCCTCGGTCAGCTTGTAGACCGGGATGCCGGTCCAGTTGCCGAGCACCTCGGCGATCTGCTCGTCGTCAACCTCGCTGACGACGTCCAGGTCACCGGCCTTCCACTCCTTCTCCCGCTGAGCCTTCTGGCCGAGGAGCTGCTTCTCCTTGTCGCGCAGCTGGGCGGCGCGCTCGAAGTCCTGCGCGTCGATCGCCGACTCCTTGTCGCGACGCACCTGGGCGATGCGCTCGTCGAAGTCACGCAGGTCTGGCGGCGCGGTCATCCGACGGATCCGCATCCGGGCACCGGCCTCGTCGATCAGGTCGATCGCCTTGTCCGGGAGGAAGCGGTCGGAGATGTACCGGTCGGCCAGGGTCGCGGCAGCCACGAGAGCAGCGTCGGTGATGCTCACGCGGTGGTGAGCCTCGTAGCGGTCCCGCAGGCCCTTGAGGATCTCGATGGTGTGGGCCAGCGACGGCTCACCCACCTGGATCGGCTGGAAGCGGCGCTCGAGAGCGGCGTCCTTCTCCAGGTGCTTGCGGTACTCGTCGAGCGTGGTGGCACCGATGGTCTGCAGCTCACCACGGGCCAGCATCGGCTTGAGGATGCTCGCGGCGTCGATCGCGCCCTCGGCGGCACCCGCACCCACCAGGGTGTGGATCTCGTCGATGAACAGGATGATGTCGCCGCGGGTGCGGATCTCCTTGAGCACCTTCTTGAGGCGCTCCTCGAAGTCACCGCGGTAGCGGGAACCGGCGACGAGCGCGCCCAGGTCGAGCGTGTAGAGCTGCTTGTCCTTGAGGGTCTCGGGCACCTCGCCCTTGATGATCTTCTGGGACAGGCCCTCCACCACGGCGGTCTTGCCGACGCCGGGCTCACCGATCAGGACCGGGTTGTTCTTGGTACGGCGGGAGAGCACCTGCATGACCCGCTCGATTTCCTTCTCGCGCCCGATGACCGGGTCGAGCTTGCCCTCGCGGGCGGCCTGAGTCAGGTTGCGGCCGAACTGGTCCAGCACCAGGCTGGTCGACGGCGCGGCCTCACCCGGCGCGGCGCCCGCCGCAGCAGGCTCCTTGCCCTGGTAGCCGGAGAGCAGCTGGATCACCTGCTGGCGGACCCGGTTGAGGTCGGCGCCGAGCTTGACCAGCACCTGGGCGGCGACGCCCTCGCCCTCACGGATCAGCCCGAGCAGGATGTGCTCAGTGCCGATGTAGTTGTGGCCGAGCTGCAGCGCCTCGCGCAGCGACAGCTCCAGCACCTTCTTGGCCCGCGGCGTGAACGGGATGTGCCCGCTCGGCGCCTGCTGGCCCTGGCCGATGATCTCCTCGACCTGCTGACGGACGCCCTCCAGGGAGATGCCGAGGCTCTCCAGGGCCTTTGCCGCGACGCCTTCACCTTCGTGGATCAGGCCCAGCAGGATGTGTTCCGTACCGATGTAGTTGTGGTTGAGCATCCGGGCCTCTTCTTGGGCCAGGACGACAACCCGTCGCGCTCGGTCGGTGAACCGCTCGAACATGCCCTCGTGCTCCTCACGTGCCGTGCGCCTTGATGGTCAAGATCTTGGCGGGGCCGGTGCACGAACGTCCAGGACGGGCGTCCGTGCCTCCTTACTCTATCGTCGCTGACCGACTCAGCTGAGGTCGTGTGTCTCTGCTCTGGGTCGGTTGCACGTCGTTTTGAACAACCGTCCGCGCTCAGGAGGTGTTCCGGTAGCCCTGTCGCTACGCGCAGAGCGAAATCCGACTGGCTCGACGGAAGCCCCATCCGGGGGTCCGGAAGCGCTCCGGGAGCCCTGGAGGGCGGACCGGCGGTCGCGACGAGTGCCGCGCCCGGGCCCTGGGGGAGGTTGTCCACAGGCTGTGGATAGCTGTTCCACTGGTTGTGGACAACGCCGGTGGGCCCGGAATGCTTCCCGGCCCCGAACGGGCACGACGACGCCGCCCGAACGGGGCACGGCGAGGCCTCCCGGATACGGCGACGCCGGCCCGGAGAACTCCTCCGGCCCGGCGTCGGTGTCGCCTGCGGTGACGGCTGGCCACCAAGCTGCTGACGGATCAGCGCTTCGCGTGGAACTCGTCCACGATCTCCTGCGGGATTCGACCCCGGTCCGAGATGTCCTTGCCGGCCTTCTTGGCCCACTCCCGGATCGCCTTGTTCTGTTCCCGATCGGCGGTCGCGCCACCTCGACCGCGGGCAGCCCGCCCACCGATCACGACACCGCCCCGGCCGACCTTGGTGCCGGCACCCACGTACGACGCAAATGCATCGCGCAATTTCGCGGCGTTGGCGCTCGACAGGTCGATCTCGTACTGAACGCCGTCGAGGGCGAACTTGACGGTCTCGTCCGCGTCCCCGCCGTCCAGGTCATCGACCAGCTTGTGAATGATCTGCTTGGCCACGTCCCACATTCCTTTCGAGCAGGGTGCTCCTGCTAACGAGAGCACAATAACCCGCGCGCCGCTCGTCGCGTCAATAGGATCCGGTTACGGCTCGGCGTACGCCCGGAGGGGACTACTCCTGGCGGACCAACGGGAAGAGGATCGTTTCCCGAATTCCGAGGCCGGTCAGGGCCATCAAGAGCCGATCGATTCCCATTCCCATACCGCCGGCCGGCGGCATTCCATACTCCATCGCCCGAAGAAAGTCCTCGTCGAGACGCATCGCCTCGTCGTCGCCACGCGCGGCCAACTGCGCCTGGGCGACCAGCCGTTCCCGCTGCACGATCGGGTCGACCAGCTCGGAGTACGCCGTGCCCAGCTCGAAGCCGAGCACGTAGAGGTCCCACTTCTCGGCCAGCCCCGGCTCGCTGCGGTGGGCCCGGGTGAGCGGGCTGGTCTCCTCCGGGTAGTCCCGTACGAAGGTGGGTGCCTCCAGGCCGGGAACGACCAGTTCCTCGAACAACTCCTCGGCCAGCTTGCCCGGGCCCCACTTCGGGTCCACTGCCAATCCGACCTTGTCCGCGTACTCCACCAGGCGGGTGCGTTCGGTGCGGACCGTGACCTCCTCGCCCAGCGCTTCGGAAAGCACACCGAACAACGTCACGGACCGCCACTCGCCGCCCAGGTCGAACTCGCGCCCGTCGGCGTGGGTCACCACCGGCGAGCCGCTCACCGCGATCGCCGCCTGTTGCACGAGATTGCGGGTCAACTCGGCCATCGTGTCGTAGTCGCCGTACGCCTGGTACGTCTCCAGCATCGCGAACTCCGGCGAGTGCGAAGAGTCGACACCCTCATTACGGAAGTTGCGGTTGATCTCGAAGACGCGGTCGACGCCGCCGACCACAGCGCGCTTGAGAAACAGTTCCGGAGCGATTCGCAGATACAGATCGGTGTTCAACGCATTGCTGTGGGTCACGAACGGTCGAGCCGCCGCGCCGCCATGCAGCAGTTGCAACATCGGCGTTTCCACCTCGATGAAGCCCTGCCCGTGCAGTGAATCCCGCAGACTGCGTACCGCGGCGGCCCGCGTGCGCACCATCTCCCGTGCCTGTGGCCGGACAATCAGGTCGACGTAACGCTGCCGGACGCGCGCCTCCTCGGAGAGGGGCTTGTGGGCCACCGGCAACGGTCGCAGCGCCTTGGCCGTCATCTCCCATTGCTGGGCCAGCACCGACAGCTCACCCCGACGGCTGGTGATCACCTCACCGGTGACGCCGACGTGGTCGCCGAGGTCGACGAGGCGCTTCCACGCCTCCAGCCGCTCCGGCCCGACCCGGTCCAGGGAGAGCATCGCCTGCAACTCGGTGCCGTCGCCGTCCCGCAGGGTCGCGAAGCAGAGCTTGCCCGTGTTGCGTACGAAGATCACCCGGCCGGTGACCGCGACCTGGTCGCCGGTCGCGGTGTCGGTGGGCAGGTCGGCGTAGGCCGCCCGGACCTGCGCCAGGGTGGTGGTGCGGGGAAAGCCGACCGGGTAGGGCTCGACGCCCTCGGCGAGCATCCGGTCCCGCTTCTCCCGGCGGACCTTCATCTGCTCGGGAAGGTCATCGGCGGGGTCCACTGGCACGGGGTTCTGCTCGGTCACGGCACGCTTCCTCGTCACGGAGATACAGGGGTCAGGCCCGAGCGTACTCAAGCGGTCCGGAGGGCGTTACGGGATAACCTGCCCGTCATGGTCGATCACACTCACGCCCTGTCTTTCGGTGCCGCCGCGAGTGATTACGACCGGTTTCGACCACGTTATCCCGAGGCTGCGGTCCTCTGGGCACTCGACGGGCTGAGCGAAGCCCGGGTGGTCGATCTCGCGGCGGGTACCGGCATCCTGACCCGTGCCGTACTGGCTCTGGGCCACGAGGTCGTACCGGTCGAGCCCGATCCGGGGATGCGTGTGCAACTCGCCGCCAGCACCCCGGACACGACGGCACTGGCGGGCAGCGCCGAGTCCATGCCGCTGCCCGGCTCGGCGGTGGACGCGGTGCTGGTCGGGACGGCGTACCACTGGTTCGACCGGGGGCCCGCGCACAGCGAGATCGCCCGGGTGCTCCGCCCCGGCGGCACCTTCGCCCCCATCTGGAACATCCGGGACGGCAGCGTCGACTGGGTGGCCGAGCTGGGTCGCATCGCCCACTTCGGTGACAAGTCGACCAGCCAGGTCTTCGGCGAACGCCCCGACTTCGGCCCCGCGTTCGACGCCGTCGAGAAGCGCGAGTTCACGCACCGCACCACCCTCACGCCGGACGAGCTGCTCGGCATGGTCCGCACCCGCTCGTACTGGCTCACCGCCTCCACCGACGATCAGCGGCGGGTCGAGCGGGAACTGACCGAACTCCTGAACACCCACCCCGCCCTGACTGGTCGGGACACCATCGAGCTGCCGTACCGAACGCTGGTGCTGCGCGCCCGGCGGCGCTGACGCCCGCACGGGGCCGGCGCCCGACGGCGGCCGGGTCACAGGTTGCGGTCGTAGACCATCCGCAGGCCGATCAGCGTGATCATCGGCTCGTGGTGGGTGATGCTGCGGCACTCGTTGATCACCAGGGAGGCGAGGCCGCCGGTGGCGATCACCGCCCGCACCTCGCCCAACTCCTCGGTCATCCGCTCGACGATCCGGTCCACCTGCCCGGCGAAGCCGAAGTACAGGCCGGCCTGGAGGCACTCCACGGTGTTCTTGCCGATCACCGAGCGGGGCTTGGTGGCCTCGACCTTGCGTAGCTGCGCGGCCCGGGCGGCCAGCGCGTCGAAGGAGATCTCGATGCCCGGGGCGAACGCGCCGCCGAGGAACTCACCGCGCTCGCTGATCACGTCGAAGTTGGTGGTGGTGCCGAAGTCCACGACGATCGACGGACCGCCGTAGAGGGTGTACGCGGCCAGGGTGTTCACCACCCGGTCGGCGCCGACCTCCTTCGGGTTGTCGATCGCCAACTGCACCCCGGTCCGCACGCCCGGCTCGACCACGACGCTCGGCAGGTCGGCGTAGTAACGACTGAGCATGGTGCGCAGCGACCGCAGCGCGGCCGGCACCGTGGAGCAGGCGGCCACACCGGTGATCTCGACGTTGTCCCCGGCGAGCAGACCCCGGAACATCAGGCCCAGCTCGTCCGCCGTCGAGCGGGCATCGGTCTTGATCCGCCAGGAGTGCACCAGCTTGTCGCCGTCGAAGGTCGCCAGCACGGTGTTGGTGTTTCCGATGTCGATGCAGAGCAGCACGCACGCAGCCTAGACAACTACTCCGTGCGCAGGTCCAGCGCGATGTCCAGGATCGGCGACGAGTGCGTCAGCGCGCCCACCGAGAGGAAGTCCACGCCGGTGGCCGCGTACCGGCCGGCCACCTCAAGGGTCAGCCCGCCGGTCGCCTCCAGCTCCGCCCGGTCACCCACCGCGGCCACCGCCTCGGCCAGCACCTCCGGCGACATGTTGTCGCAGAGCAGGAAGTCCGCCCCGGCCTCCACCGCCTCCACCGCCTCGTCGACTCCTGTCACCTCGACCTGCACCGGCACCTCCGGGAACGCCTCCCGGACCCGCCGATAGGCCGCAGTGATGCTCCCGGCCGCCAGCTTGTGGTTGTCCTTGATCATGGCCACGTCGTAGAGGCCCATCCGCTTGTTGGTGCCGCCGCCGACCCGCACCGCGTACTTCTCCAGCGCCCGCAGGCCCGGCGTCGTCTTGCGGGTGTCCAGCACCATCGCCTTCGAGCCGGCCAGCGCGTCCGCCCAGGCGCGGGTGTGGGTGGCAACCCCGGACATCCGGCAGAGCAGGTTGAGTGCCGTCCGCTCGGCCGTCAGCAGCAGCCGGGTCGGGCCGGTCACCGTCGCCAGCACGTCGCCGCGGGCCACCCGCTCGCCGTCGCGGGCCAGCACCGACACCTCGACGGTACGACCGAAGCCAGTCACCTCGCCCACCAGCTCGAACACGGCGGCGGCCACCGCCATCCCGGCCAACACCCCGTCCGCACGGGCCACCAGGTCGGCGGTGTCGGTCTGTTCCGCCGGAATGGTGGCCACGCTTGTGACGTCCAGGAAATCCGGGCCGAGATCCTCGACCAGCGCGCCCTCGATCACCTGCCGTACGTGCGCCGGCTCCAACCCAGCCGCCCGCAACGCCGTCTCCGTCGACTCGATCACGAGTTTCCCTCCCACTGTTGCGTCACCCGGCCCTGCGCCCCGACGGCCCCGACCAGATGGCCCAGCCACCGTTCGTCGGCCGTCGGGAAGTCCTCCCGCCAGTGGCAGCCCCGGGTCTCACCACGGGCGTACGCGGCGGCAACCAGCGTCGACGCCACGGTGAGCAGGTTCGTCGCCTCCCAGTCGGCGGTCCGCGGCCGGCCCCGGGCAACGCCCAGCTCGGTCAACGTCCCGGCCGTCCCGGCCAGCGTCGCCGCGGATCGGAGCACCCCGGCCCCCCGGGTCATCGCCCGTTGCAGGGTCGGCGTCACCTCCGCGGGCAGCACCCAGCCCGTCCCGCCACGCCAGGCGCCGGTCTCCGCCGGCTGGGCCTGCTCGGGCAGGCCGGCCGCGATGTCCTCGGCGATCCGCCGGGAGAAGACCAGACCCTCCAGCAGCGAGTTGCTGGCCAGCCGGTTCGCGCCGTGCACACCCGTGCAGGCCACCTCGCCGCAGGCGTACAGGCCGGGGATGGAGGTGCGGCCGCGCAGATCGGTGCGGACCCCGCCGGAGGCGTAGTGGGCGGCCGGCGCCACCGGGATCAGATCGGTCGCCGGGTCCACGCCGATCGCCAGACAGGACGCCACGATGGTGGGGAACCGACCGGCCAGGAAGTCGCCGCCCAGGTGCCGTGCGTCGAGGAAGACGTGGTCCGCGCCGGTGGCCAGCAGCACCCGGTGGATGCCCTTGGCCACCACGTCCCGGGGTGCCAGCTCGGCCAACTCGTGCTGGCCCACCATGAACCTCTTGCCGTCCGCGTCCACCAGGTACGCGCCCTCGCCGCGCAACGCCTCCGAGACCAGCGGCTGCTGCGCGTGCCCCGCCCCGGGCACCCCCGCGCCGACCGGGGTGATCAGGGCGGTCGGGTGGAACTGGACGAACTCCACGTCGGTCACCGCCGCCCCGGCCCGCAGCGCCAACGCCACCCCGTCCCCGGTGGAGACCGCCGGGTTGGTGGTGGCCGAGAAGATCTGCCCCATGCCGCCGGTGGCGAGCACCACGGCACGGGCCAGCAGCGCGCCGACGCCGTCCTCGCTGCCCTCACCCAACACGTGCAGGGTGATCCCGCAAGCCGCCCCGAGCCCGTCCGGGCCGTCGCCGGGCGCGCGCAGGAGATCCAGCACGAGGGCATGCTCGACCAGCCGGATCCACGGGTCGCGCTGCACCGCGGCGTGCAGGGCCCGCTGCACCTCCGCGCCGGTGGCGTCGCCGCCAGCGTGCACGATCCGGTCCGCCCGGTGCCCGCCCTCGCGGGTCAGCATCAGCGAGCCGTCCGGGTGACGATCGAACTCGGCGCCGATCCGGATCAGCTCACGGAGCCGGGTCGGGCCCTCCTCGACCAGCACCCGGACCGCCGCCGGGTCGCACAGCCCGACCCCGGCGACCTCGGTGTCCCGGGCATGCGCCGCCGGGGTGTCGGCCGGGTCGAGCACGGCGGCGATTCCGCCCTGCGCCCACCGGGTCGATCCGTCGTCAATGTTGACCTTGGTGACCACCGTGACGTGCAGACCGGCCTCACGCAGGTGCAGCGCCGCGGTCAACCCGGCCACGCCGGAACCCACGACGATCACGTCGGTGGTCTCCACCCAGCCGGGCGCGGGCGCGGCCAGCAGCGCGGGCAGGGTAGGCAGGTCGACGGTCGGGAGGTCCATCCCCCCAGTCAACCCGAACCGTCCTCGCCCGGGGCGGCGGGGGCGCGACGAGTGTTTTGGGCGACCCCGTCCGGCGCGCGCCGCGACGCGTCGACCGTCGGGCCGTGGTCACTTCGTCCGGACCGGTAGACCAGCCTGGCCCGCGCCCTTCAGCGAGGCGGTCACCGTACGGTCGCTGAGCCACAGATAGCAGCGGACGCCCCGATCACCGACCTTCCAGCGCCCCGCCCCCGGCGGACGGACCACCACACCGCTGCGGAAGCGCAGCTTGGCATCGTCCGGTACGCCCGCGTACCGGGCCAGGACGCTGCGACAACCTGTGTAGAGCGGCAGCCAGTCGGCGTCCCGGGTCGGGTACGCCAGGTCCGGTGCGCGCCACACCCCGACGAACTCGGCGTCGTGCTGTTTGCCGCACTCCACCGGGGTCAGCGTCTGCACACCCCGGCCAACGCCACCGCGAGTCTGCTGGCAACCGAGGCGCAGCCCGGTGGGCCTTTTCAACGCGTCCCGCAGACTGCCCGACCGGACCACCACTGTGGCCGCCGCCTCGACAGTGGTCAGCTCGGTAAGGTCGCAGCGGAACCACCGGGAACCCGCCGCCCACCCCGGCCCGTTGGGCAGCGCCACGGACAGCCGCAGCCGGCCGGACCGCCAGTCGTCACCCACGTAGCCGGTCGCCCGGGTGTCGCATTCGGCGAACGCGCCACGCAGCTCGGCCGAACCACCCGCCGGAGCGGCCGTCCGCTCGGCCGGAAAGGCCCCGACGTGCACGGTCTCCAGGCGGTGCGGCCCGGCGCAGTCCACCGGCTCATAGCTGGCCAGGCTGACCAGATCGGTGAAGTCGGCGGCGTGACACACACCGGCGGCCGGGGTGAACGCCGACGGCGCCGGCAACGCCGCCCAGTCGTCGGTCAGATCACCGTCCAGGCCGCCGGACCCGGCACAGCCCACCAGCAGCACTGCCGTCACGGCAGCGGCGAACAGGGTCGTCATGGCACGGCTCATCGCGGCCTCCCCCAGCCACCGACCGGCTTCCGCCAGCGTGCCCAGGGTAACCGGAAATGACCTTCTGGTGACAGACCGGAATCGCGGTACGGGGGATCAGACTCCGGACACGGCCAACGGGCTGGGCACCGGGTTCCCGGCAGTGCCGGGTGCCGCCGCAGCCGGGTCGGCACCCAACTCGATCACCCGGTTGTCGGCGTCGACGTGCACGACCCGTGGCCGGTACGACCGCGCCTCGGCGTCGTCCATCTGCCCGTACGAGATCAGGATGACCAGGTCACCGGGGTGCACCAGGTGCGCGGCGGCGCCGTTGATGCCGATCACGCCGCTGCCCCGCTCGCCCGGGATCACGTACGTCTCCAACCGGGCGCCATTGGTGATGTCCACGATCGCCACCTGCTCGCCGGGGAGCAGGTCGGCGGCGTCGAGCAGATCCTCGTCCACCGTCACCGAACCGACGTAGTGCAGGTCGGCCTGGGTCACCGTGGCTCGGTGGATCTTCGACTTGAGCATGGTCCGCAACATCGGAGTGGCCTTTCGCGGTATCGGTGGAGGGTGGTACGGCCGGGTCAGGGACGCGGGGCGAGGTGGATCGCCGCGTTGTCGATCAACCGGGTGGCGCCCACCCAGGCGGCGATCACCAGTCGAGCCGGCCCGGCCACCGGCCCCGGTTCCAACTCGGGATCGGTGAGCACCAGGTAGTCGAGGCGGGCACCGGGCGTACCGGCGCCGAACGCGGCGTGCGCGGCGGTCAGCACCGCCCCCGCGTCCAGGCCGTCATCGGCGGCTTGCGCGCCGGCCCGCAGCGCGGCGGACAGACTCAGCGCGGCGACCCGCTCCGGCTCGCTCAGGTAACGGTTGCGGCTGGAGAGGGCCAGCCCATCCGGCTCCCGGACGGTCGGCACGCCGACCACCTCGACCGGCACGTCCAGGTCGCGGGTCATCCGCCGGACGAGGGTGAGCTGCTGGTAATCCTTCTCGCCGAAGAACGCCAGGTCCGGCTGGGTGAGCTGGAGCAGCTTCAGCACCACGGTGAGTACGCCGTGGAAGAAGCCGGGGCGGCTCGCCCCCTCCAGCTCGGCGCCGAGCGGGCCCGGATCGAGGCGTACGCGGGGCTGACCGTCCGGGTACATGTCCGTCACCGACGGGGCGAAGACCAGATCGGCGCCCGCCCGCTGGCACACCTCCAGATCGGCGTCGAGGGTGCGCGGGTAGCGGTCGAAGTCCTCGTTCGGCCCGAACTGCAACGGGTTCACGAAGACCGTGACCAGCACGTGGTCGGCCTGTTCCCGGGCCGCGCGCAGCAGCGTCTCGTGCCCGGAGTGCAGCGCGCCCATGGTCATCACCACCCCGACCGTGCCCTTCAGCCCGGCCCGGGCCTCGGCCAACTCGGCGCGCGTGTGCACCACCTGCGTCATGCGGCCACCTCCCGACCGCTGTCGGCCAGCACGCCGAGCAGCGACTGTGCGTCCACCGGCCGCAGTCGGCCGGCCGCGATCGCCCGGTCGGCGGTACGACGGGCCAGCGCCAGGTACGCGGGGACGGACTCCGGTGCGGTGGCCGCCAACCGGGCCAGGTGCCGCTGCACGGTGCCCGCGTCGCCGCGGGAGACCGGGCCGGTCAACGCGTCGTCGCCGAGCCGCAGCGCGTTCTCCAGGGCGGCCCGCAGCAGCGGGGCGAGCACCTTCTCCGGCCGAGACACCCCGGCGTCCCGCAACCGGTCGGTCGCCTCGTTGACCAGGGTCACCAGGTGGTTCGCGCCGTGGGCCAGCGCGGCGTGGTAGAGCGGACGATCCGACTCGGCCACCCACTCGGGCACGCCACCGAGGTCGGCGACCAGCCGGGCAGCCAGCGGGCGCAACTCCGCCGGGGCGGTCACCCCGTACGAGATGCCGTCCAGCCGGGCCAGGTCGTCCGGCGTACCGGTGAAGGTCATCGCGGGGTGCAGTGCGAGCGGCCGGGCGCCGACCGCGACGGCCGGCTCCAGCACGGCCAGGCCGTGGGCTCCCGAGGTGTGCGCGACGATCTGGCCCGGATGCAGCGCGCCCTGCTCGGCGAGGTCAGTCACCACACCGGCCAGCCTGTCGTCCGGTACCGCGATCAGCAGCAGGTCGGCGGCGGCGTGGGCCACGGCGGCGACCGGGCGGCGGGGCACCTCGGGCAACAGCAGGGCGAGGCGGGCGCGGCTGGCTCCGGAGCTGCCGGAGACGGCGACCACCCGGTGCCCGGCGGCGGCGAGCGCGGCGCCCAGCACGGCGCCGACCCGACCGGCGCCAACGACACCGACGGTGAGCAGACGGGAGGTGGCGCGGGCGCCGGGAACGGCGCTATCCCACGAGGCGGCGGGCCCGGATGGGCCGGCCGGACGCGGGCGCAACGGTGCGCTCATGACGACGATCCAGTCCTCGAGAAGGGGTACCGGTCGATCGCAAGTATGCGCCCGGGCTACCGAACCCGGACAAGCATGTGTGAAAACCTTCACCACCGATGAGACGCCCCGTCCGCGCGCCGGGCCACGCCCCGCCGATCTTGCAGTTCCGGTCGCCGTGATGCGTGAAATGTCCCTTACGTCGCGACAGTAACTGCAAGATCGGCGGGCTGGACAGCGGGTGCGGGGATCACGAGCCGCCTCGTACCCGGTGACCGTAGGGTCGGCACGGTGACCCACGCGCAACGCGGAACGCACTGATGCCGATCTTGTGGCGGGACGCCATGGCCAGCGCCCTCTACGGGCCGGGCGGCTTCTTCGTCGCCGGCGCCGGGCCGGCCGACCACTTCCGCACCAGCGTGCACGCCTCTCCGGCCTTCGCCACCGCCCTGCTGCGCCTTGTCACGGAGGTGGACGCCGCCCTCGGCCACCCTGACCGACTCGATGTTGTCGACGTGGGCGCTGGGCGTGGGGAACTGCTCCACGCTCTGCTGGCGTCCGTTGGGGTTGCGGTGGGGGTTTCCGGGGAGCCCACCCGCTCCGGGCGGTCAGGCTTGATCCCTGCGCGGGCGGGCTCCCCGGAAACCCTGACTCCCGCGGCCTCCGTTCGTTTCTTGCGGGATGAGCCGTCGTCCGGCACGGTCGGACCGTCGCTCGCGGACCGCGTGCGCTTCACCGCAGTCGAGTACGCCCACCGCCCCGAGGACCTACCCGAAGAGATCAACTGGACGTCCGAGATCCCCGGCGGAATCACCGGAGTGCTGCTGGCCACCGAGTGGCTGGACAACGTCCCGCTGGACGTCGCGGTGCGCACCGAAGACGGCTGGCGATACCTGCTGGTCGACCCCGCCACCGGTGCCGAATCAGTCGGTGAGCCGGTCAGCCCCGATGATCTCGACTGGCTCACCAA
The DNA here is from genome assembly GCF_007827755.1 of Micromonospora sp. CNZ322. Lineage (NCBI taxonomy): Bacteria > Bacillati > Actinomycetota > Actinomycetes > Micromonosporales > Micromonosporaceae > Micromonospora > Micromonospora sp. CNZ322. The sequence goes on along the minus strand of NZ_VITD01000004.1, from coordinate 78,986 downwards.
CTGGTGGCCCAGCCCCGAAACCCCCAACAGCAACCACCGAGCCGAGATCGGCCGGACGAGAGACGAAGCCTGGGCGCAGGCGGTAGGGAAGATCAGCCAAGGCCTCGCAGTAGCCGTCGACTACGGGCACCTGCGGGAAACCAGGCCGGTCGACGGGACGTTGACCGGGTACCGGGGTGGGCGGCAGGTCCCTCCGGTGCCCGACGGGTCGAGTGATGTCACAGCGCACGTGGCCATGGACTCGGTCGCCTCCGCTGGTGCGGCGGTCGCCCGGTGCGCGTACTCCCTGGTCTTGCAGCGGGAGGCGCTGCGGGCACTCGGGGCCGACGGCGGGCGACCGCCGCTCAGCCTGGCCGGCACCGACCCGGTCGGCTACGTGCGGGCGCTGGCCGCCGCGTCGGCGGTGGCCGAGCTGACCGACCCGGCCGGGCTCGGCGGGCACTGGTGGTTGCGCCAGCCGGTCGGCATCCCGCTCGGGCCGGTCGTGGCACGATGACGGGCATGACCACCGACGCCGGGGACCTCCGTGAACTGACCGTCGGCACCGGGGCCGGGCTGATCGCCGGCACCGGTGATCAGCAGCTCGGCACCGACATGGTGCTGAACATCGGCCCGCAGCACCCCTCCACCCATGGTGTGCTGCGGTTGAAGCTGGTGCTCGACGGCGAGCGGGTGGTCGCCTGCGAACCGATCGTCGGTTACATGCACCGGGGCGCGGAGAAGCTCTTCGAGGTGCGCGACTACCGGCAGATCATCGTGCTGGCCAACCGGCATGACTGGCTCTCGGCGTTCTCCAACGAGCTGGGCGTGGTGCTCGCTGTGGAACGCCTCATGGGCATGGAGGTGCCGGAGCGGGCCACCTGGCTGCGGATGGCCCTGGCGGAGCTGAACCGGGTGCTCAACCACCTGATGTTCCTCGGCTCGTACCCGTTGGAGATCGGGGCGATCACGCCGATCTTCTACGCCTTCCGGGAACGCGAGACCATCCAGGCGGTGATGGAGGAGGTCTCCGGCGGCCGGATCCACTACATGTTCAACCGGGTCGGTGGCCTCAAGGAAGAGGTGCCGTACGGGTGGACCGGGCGGGCCCGCGCGGCGATCGGCGAGGTACGACGCCGGTTGCCCGACCTGGACCACCTGATCCGGCGTAACGAGATCTTCCTGGCCCGCACCGTCGGCGTGGGCGTGCTGTCCGCCGCGGACGCCGCCGCGTTCGGCGCGTCCGGCCCGGTGGCCCGGGCCTCGGGGCTCGACCTGGACCTGCGCCGCGACGACCCCTACCTGGCCTACGACGAGCTGGACGTTCCGGTGGTCACCAAGACCGCCGGCGACTGCCACGCCCGTTTCGAGGTGCTGCTCGACCAGGTGTACGCGTCACTGGACCTTGCCGAGCAGTGCCTCGACCGGGTGGACCAGCTGACCGGGCCGATCAACACCCGGCTGCCGAAGGTGCTCAAGGCGCCGGAGGGGCACACGTACGCCTGGACGGAGAATCCGCTCGGCATCAACGGCTACTACCTGGTGTCGCGGGGCGAGAAGACGCCGTGGCGGTTGAAGCTGCGCACCGCCTCGTACGCGAACGTGCAGGCGTTGGCCACGCTGCTCCCCGGCTGCCTGGTCCCTGATCTGATCGCGATCCTCGGCTCGATGTTCTTCGTGGTCGGCGACATCGACAAGTGACCCGAGCCGCCTGACCGGTCACCGCCAGCGGTCGGTGGGTGGCGCGCCGCCGGCACGCGGCACGTCGTCCTGCGGCGGGTAGCCGTAGCGCTCGTCGACCCGTCGCCGCCCGGTCCGTTCCGGCGCGGGTTCCGCCTGGTGCCCGCGTTGGCGCGGTGGGCGCCACTCGTCCGGCACCGGCACACCGCCCACCGGCAGCGCGGGCCTTCCCGGCTCGGCCCGCCGACCACCGTCGTGGCGGCGCGGTTCTTCATACCGGCCGGCGTCCTCGTAGCGGGCGGCGTCCTCGTGACGGCGCGGCTCCTCGTAGCGGGCGGCGTCCTCGTGACGGCGCGGCTCCTCGTGGCGGACGGCGGCCCAGCGGTCGGCCACCCGGTACTCGGTGCCGGTGGCGTCGGCGTGCACCTCGGCCCGACGTTCGCCCACCCGCAACTCGCGACCGTTCTCGTCGTCGCGGACAGCGGCCCACCGGTCACCGGCCCGCAGCTGCGACCAGTACTCGCCGGTGTCGTCGGCCCGCAGCGGCGGCCCGGGCTGCGGTGCCGGGGCGCCCGCCCGGTCGCGCTGCTCCGACCAGCCCCGATCGTCCGGGCTGTCCCAGGATTCCGCCGCCGGCCTCTCCGGGGTGCGGTGTGACCGGGCCGCCGGAGAGGGCTCGTCGGGCTGGGCGTACGCGTCGCGCCGATCCGTCCACTCCGGTTCGTCGCGGCGGCCCGTCCAGCTCGGCTCGTCGCCGTACCCGGCTCTGGGGTGCTGCTCCGGCTCGCTCCTCGCCCGGCCGGACGGGCGAGGGGGCTGATCGGCGTCGCCGCCCCGGGTCCACTCCTGCGCGGGTGGGGTCCACTGACCGGCGTACCCACCGCCGTAGCGCCCCGCCGGCTCGGCCGGGCCGCCGTCCACCACTGTGTGCCGGGTGGTGACGTGCACGGTCTCGGTGTGTCGGACCACGCCACCCGGCCGGTGCGCCGCCTCGGGGCGGTCGTGCTCCCGGGGGCGAGCTGAGCCGTACGCGGTGGCGGCCGGCCGTTCCCCGCCGTACATCCCGGCGGTGGCTGGCGGCTCGGGGGCCTCCCGGGCGTACGCCGGCTCGTCGTCGTCCGGGTGCTCGGGGCGCCCCCACCGGGGCGCGTCGTCGGGGCCGGACACCCGGGCGCGGCCGGCCGGCGCGTCGCCCCGGTTACGGGCCACCGGCGTGTCGTCCACCGGCGGCTCGACGGCCACCCGGGCCCGGCCGGCGCCTGCCGGTTCGACGGTGGAGGCGGCACCGGCGAGGGCGGCACCGCTGGTGTCGAGACGGCGGCGCACCGCGGCGATCCCCTCCTGGGCCCGTTGCGCCTGGTCGAGCGCCTGGTTGCCGCGCTGGGCGGCGGCCACGATCTCGCTGCGCAGCTCCCGGCGCAGCTCCTCGATCTCGTTCAGCAACTCGTCGGCGCGCACCGAGTCGCCCTCGCCGTCGGACCGCAACGCGATGGAGAGGCCGATCAGCACCACCGCGAGGATGGCGAGCACCGCGGCGAAGCGCAGCGGGCCGTTGCCGTCGGCCACCAGCAGGATCAGCGCCGCCACCGGCGCGAGAGCGACGCCCGCCCAGAAGAGCATGGTCAGCAGCGATGGTTGACGCCGGGCTTCAGAGGTGGCCGGGGCTGGCATGGATGTGCAGCCTACCCACGTTGACCATTGGAGGGAACGGGGTCCCCGGGACGCACGGACGCCCCCGCCCGGTCGGGGCGAGGGCGTCCTCAGCTCGTGCGGAAATGGCTCAGCTGGTGGCGAAGGCGCCATCCGAGGAGAAGATCAGACCCACGCTGATCGAACCGTCGCGCAGCCCGCTCTTGGTCAGCGGCCCACCCTGGTCCAGCGACGAGAACTTGCCGAACGACAGCCCGTACGTCTTCTCCAGGCCCGGCTTGCAGAACGGACGCTGCTCGCACTCCGGCGGGCCGCCCAGCACTGTCGCGCTGCCGGAGCACTTCGCGGCCAACTCGGAGAGGGTCCGCACGCCGTGCTTGTCGGCGAAGGCCTGGGTCACCGCGAAGGCGTTCTGGTCCTGTGCGGCGGCCGGGGTGCCGAAGGTGATGCCGGCCTTGTCGCCCTCGGCCTTGAGCGCGGTAACCGTGGTGTTGATGTCGGGCGAGGAGATCGGCGGCGGAGTGCCGCCCTTGGCCTTGGTGTTGAGGAACTCGGCCATGGTGGCCGCGTACTCCGGGACGACCTGGATCTCGCCCTTCTCCAGGGCCGGCGCGTAGAGCTCCCGGTTGCCGATCTGCTGCACCTTGACCTGGTAGCCGGCGGCGGAGAGCGCGATCCGGTACAGCTCGCCCAGGATCTGACTTTCGGCGAAGTTGCCGGCGCCCACCGTGATGTCGCCGCCCGGGCCCTTGGCGATGCCCGCGGTGAGGTTGTTCGCGCTGGCGAACTCCTCGGCCGCCACCTTGGGGGTCTTGCGGTCCTCGTTGACGGCCTTGTTGAGCTGGATCAGCTTCGGGGTGTCGAGCGCGGCGGAGACCTTGTCCAGTGCGGCGATCAGCTGCGGGTTGGCCGCCTTGCTGTTGACCGCGGGGATGACGTTGTCGGAGTTCTGGAGCTTCTTGTCGTCCTGCAGAGCGATGAGCTGCTGGCCGGCGACCGGGGCGCACCCGGCGCCGGAGGCGCTGGTCTGGGGTGCGTCGGTGCCGGACGAGCCGGCGTCACCGCAACCGGTGAGGAGTGCCGCCCCGGCGACGGCGCTGACCGCCCCGATCGCCAGACGTGTACGTGCGCGCATGTGCCCGCCTTCCGTGTCCCGGCGCGACCCGTCCCGGGCCGGCCGCGTGTCCGACGGGCGATCCTGACTGTCGGCCGCCCGCGAATGTCCACCCAACATGCTCCGGAACCGACCGACAACTTGGGATGGACTTCGTCACCCCATCGTCACCGATTTGACGGGCGTGGGTCGCCAGCTCGACGCGAGCTCACCCGGACGGGTCAGGCGCTCCCGGTCGCGTCGGCGGCCCGGGGCCGCCCGAGGCGCTGCCGCCCGCGCCGCAGCGGCTTGGGGGTGACCAGCCGTTCGACGCCGCCGAGGACCACCTCAGCCAACAGCGCGAGCCCGGCCACCAGCACACCGCCGGCGACGATCTGCCCTCCGCCGGCCGCGATACCGATACCGAAGCCGGTCCGGATGATCTGGCCCAGACCGCCGCCGTTGACGAAGGACGCCAGCGCCGCGGTCGCGATCACCTGGACCGCCGCGGTGCGGAAGCCGGCCGCCAGATAGGGCACCGCCAGCGGCAACTCCACCCGGCGCAGCAGCTGCGCGCTGGACAGGCCCATCCCCCGGGCCGCGTCGCGGGCCTCCGGGTCCACCTGCCGAACCCCGGTGTACGCGTTGGCCAGCAGCGGCGGTACGGCGAAGACAGCAAGTGCCACCACGACCGGTGTCTTCCCGAAGCCGCTGGCGAAGACGACTGGCAGGATGGTCAGCAGCGCCAGGGTCGGGATGGCCAGGGTGGCGTTGGAGATCAGCACCACGAGGCCGCCACCTCGACCGAGGTGACCCAACCAGAGCCCGAGCGGCCAGGCCACCAGACAGCCGAGCGCCACCGCCAGGGCGGAGATCGTCAGGTGCTCGCCGAGCCGGTCCAGCATGCCGCCGGGGTTGGTCCAGTTCAGTGGGTCGTTGATCCAGGTGATCGCCTGCCCGATCGGGTTCGCCGCGACGGTCACCGTGCCCTCCGGGTGGACCAGGGAGTCACCAGTCGGGCGACCAGGATGAGCAACAGGTCGAGCACGACCGCGAGCGCCACGCAGAGCAGTGCTGCCGTCATGATCTCGGCCTTGTAGAGGTTGTTCTGGAAGCCCGCGAAGATCAACTGCCCGAGCCCGCCGTGCCCGACCAGCACCCCGACCGTGACCAACGCCACCGTCGAGACCGTCGCCAGCCGTACGCCGGTCACGATGCCCGGCAGCGCCAGCGGCAGGTCGATCCGGAACAGCCGCCTCCACCGGCCGTAACCCATGCCCTCGGCGGCCTCGCGAACCTCCGGGGGCACCTGGTTGAGACCGGCCACCACGTTGCGCACGATCAGCAGCAGCGCGTAGAGGACCAGCCCGACCAGCACCGTGGTCGCCCCGGTGCCCAGGTAGGGGGCGATGAACGCGAAGAGCGCCAACGACGGAATGGTGTAGACCACCCCGCTGACGGCGAGGATCGGACCGGCGAGCGGACGTACCCAGTACGCCAGCACGGACAAGGGCAGGGCGATCAGCACCGCGATCAACACCGCTCGACCGGTGAGGGAGGCGTGTTCACGCACCGCGGCGAGGATCGTGTCAGAGTTGTCCCGCACGTACTGCCAGGAGAACCAGGGGTTACCCGGGTCGGCCCGGTAGCTCAGGCGGAAGGACATACGTGGACGTTACCCCGGAGGCTGCCAGCGTGGCCGAGTCCCCTCGCGCGGCGCCGATCGCGCTGCACGGCATCCAGAAGCGCTACCCGAACGGCACCGAAGCCGTCCGGGACCTCAGCCTGGACGTCCGGGCCGGCGAGCTGGTGGTGCTGATCGGCCCGTCCGGCTGCGGCAAGTCGACAGTGCTGCGGATGATCAATCGCCTGATCGAACCGACCGCCGGTCGCATCACGCTCGGCGACGAGGACGTCACGAACGTCGACCCGGTGCGACTGCGCCGTCGAATCGGGTACGTGATCCAGAACGTCGGTCTCTTTCCACACCAGACCGTGCGGGCCAACGTGGCCACCGTGCCGGGCCTGCTCCGCTGGCCCAAGGGCCAGACCCGGGCCCGGGTCGACGAGCTTCTCGACCTGGTCGGGTTGGACCCGGCGGAGTTCGGCGGTCGATACCCGCACGAGCTGTCGGGTGGCCAGCGTCAGCGCGTCGGGGTGGCCCGGGCGCTCGCCGCCGACCCGGTGGTGCTGTTGATGGATGAGCCGTTCTCGGCCGTCGACCCGATCGTCCGGGCCCGCCTCCAGGAGGAGTTCCTGCGCCTCCAGGCCGAGGTGCGCAAGACGATCGTGCTGGTCACCCACGACCTCGACGAGGCCGTCCGACTCGGTGACCGGATCGCGGTCCTCTCCGAGGGCGGTCACCTGGAGCAGTACGACACCCCGGCCGCACTGCTCGGCGCACCCGCCACTGCGTTCGTACGCGAGTTCGTCGGCGCCGACCGGGGCATTCGCCGGTTGGCGGTCACCCCGCTCGACCGGGAGGCGCTGGAGCCGGTGCCCGAGGACGCCGCACCGGACCTGCCCACCGTCGCTGTGGAGGGCTCGGCGTACGACGCGTTGGCGGTCCTGCTCACATCGGGCCGGGACCGGCTCCTCGTGACCGACGCCGGTCGGCCGGTGGGCGCGCTCAGCCGACAGCGCCTCCTCGACCTCGGCCGCCCGAGCAGCTGAACCCCTGGCCGGGGCAGGCACGACCGCCGCGCCTGACCGCGCCTCGGCCGGGTCAGGCGCGACCGCCGAGACTGGCGATGCCGATGATCCACCCGGTGAGGAAGCCGTAACCGGCACCGGTGCTGGCGTCCTGCAGGGCCCCCAGCAGTGACGGTGCCGGGCCGAGCAGCGCCGCCAGCACGGCGGCCAGCCCGCCGGCGAGCACGTACGCGGCCCAGCCGGAGAAGAACTGACTGACCGGGCCGGGCACCCGGGCGACCTGCGCGGCGGGCAACAGGTAGAGCAGCGCCACCGCGAGGACCACCAGCAGCACAGCTCGCAGGTCGGCGGCGAACAACCCGCCGGCCTGCCCGTCCGCGTCGAGCCGCCAGGCCGGCCAGGCGAGCAGGCGCGCGTAGAACGCGCCGCCCGACTCCGGGTCGGTCAGGGTGGCGGCCCAGCCGGTGTACGCCGGACTGCCGCAGATACCCACCAGCAGCAACACGGCGAGCGCGCCGGTGCCGGCGGCCGTGCCGTAGCGGCTGACCGGGCCGGAACGGTGGACGAGCGACGCGATCCGCCCAGGCCCCGAACCGGTGGCTCGGGCGGACCTGGGCTGCCCCGAGCGGCTCAGTGCTTCATCAGGTAGTCGATGAAGGCGGCGCGCAGCAGCGGCGCCGACTCCTCGTAGCCGTGACCGGTCAGCTCCCGCCACAGCGCGTTGGCCTCGTCGATCGTCGGGCCGATCGAGTTCGGGGCGCCGTCCAGCACCGTGGCCTCGTCCGCGTTCGGCAGGTGGCGCAGCACCGACCAGAAGAAGCCCACGTCCCGATGCTCCCGGGCCCGGGCGAACGCCCGCTCCCGCAGCTCCTCGGTGGACAGCGCGTCAAGCTCCTCGAACGAGGTTCCGCCCGGGGTGGCGGCAGGTGAGTCGGTCATGTCGCCGAGCCTAACGGTCGAGATCAGCTCCGGCTCGGCGGACGCGACGCGGCTCACCGCTCGTCGGTGTCCCACCGTCGCGGGCTGTCCTCCCACCGCGGATCCCGCCACGGGTCCATCGGTTGCGGCGCGGCCTGAGTCGGCAGCGTGGGAGGCCAGTTGTCGACGGACTGCGGCTGCGGCGTGGCCCAGCCCGAGCTGATCGTGCCGTCGCTGACCGGCTCGGGCCGGTCGGGGCTGCCCGGTCGCGGTCGCCCTAGCGTCTCCACCAGCCGGGTGGCCAGCAACCCGACGCCGAGCGCCGCTCCGCCGACCACCCAGTTGCTCAGCGTCCAGCCCCGCTCCGGCGCGTACACCTGGAAGACGGTGACCAGGCCGACCGCCAGCAGCGTGCCGAACACACCGCCCCGGCGGCCGTACGCGCTGGTGCCGGCGAGCAGGGCCACGCCGATGGCCAGCACCGTCCAGTCCAGCCCCGAGGTGGGCGCCACCGGCCCGGGATCGTTGGCGGCGAGCAGCATGCCGGCCAGAGCGGCCAGCACCGTGGAGACGACCAACGCGACGGCGGTCACCACGGCGGCCACCACGCCCCGCCGACGGGCCGGGTCGGTGATCGGCCGGTACCGGCCGACGAGCCGGCGGATCGCCCGGATCGCGCCGAACAGGCCACCCAGGACGGCCACCGCAGCGAAGCCGGCGAAGAGGTAACCGGCGCTGCTGGTGGGGTCGTAGTCGCCCTGCACCAGCACGGGCGCCGAACGGCGTTCGATGTACACCACCACGGCGGCGGCGCCGGCCAGGCTGGCGGCCCAGCCCGGCACGTGCAGCACCACCACGGCCAGCGCCAGCGCCAGCCCGCCCACCGCGGCGACCGCCATGGCCGAGCCGAGCGACGCCGGCAGGCCCCGGTCACCCTGCTCGGCGTAGTGCAGGGCGGCCGCCACCGCGATCGGGCCGACGGCCAGGTTCGGCGCGGCCGTCCGCAGGCTCAGCCCGGCGGCCAGCGCGAGCAACCCCAGCCCGACCGCGTCGATCAGCAGCGTGCGCAGGTTGCCGTCGCGCACCGCGGCCGGATCCTCCCGCCAGAGCAGCCAGCTCACGGCGGCCAGCCCGGCCAGCAGCAGCAGCTCCCACCACAGGTGCACGCCGATCCGATCACGGCCGGGCTCACCGTGGGTGGGGTCGTCGAAGACGTTCTCCAGTACGGCGGCCGGCACCCCAGACGCGGGTTCGGCCGACCGGTCCCGGCCCGCTTCTTCGTACCCCATGGCGCCGCCTCCCCAGTGGCCGACCGTCCCAGTCCGGCGCACGGACGGACCCTGGGCGGCCCTTGCTCTCCGATCGCAGGCACCGTACCCGCGCCCGCAGCCGGGCGTAACCCCCTGCTCAGCGCTGGCCGGGGCGGCTCTCCCGAGAGTCCTGCTCGCGCTCGTCGTCCGGGCGTTCTGGCACCCGGCAGGAGCGCTCCAACCAGAGCGCGGCGCCGACCAGTGCCAGCGAGGCGAGCAGGCCTCCGCTGGCGGCCGGTCGATCGTCCAGGGCCGCGCGGGTGGTTTCCACGAAGAGCCAGCCGGTGAGTCCCGCGTAGAAGCCCGCAAAGATCGCGGCGGCCAGTGCCGACGCCTTGGCCAGCACCACGAAGCGGGCGACCAACAGCGGGTTGACCGGGTCTCGGCCCGGCTTGCGCTCGATCCGGCCCCGGGTGTTGATCGCGGCGTACGCCTCCAGCACGGCGAGCCCGGCCAGCGTCACCACCGGCAGCCAGGGCAGCCGGGGAATGCCGCTGTAGTAAAGGCTGCTGATCAGCAGCCAGGCCACCGCCGCCGCACCCAGGCCGGCCACGACCAGGGTCGAAATCCGGGTGGGGCCCATCCGGGACCCGTCCGGGCCCGACCCGCCGGGTGGGGGCTTCGCCTGCGTCATGCCGGCCGGTTCCGCTCGGTCATGCCGTCGACTCTAACGCCAACTCCGGCCGGGGACGCAGTTCCAACGCCTCGTCGGCCGCGGGACCGGTGGTCAGCAGGTCGGTCAGCCAGCCGTGACCGGGCAGCCGACCGTACGGCTGGATGTCGATCCACGGACGCAGCACGAAGGCGCGCAGGTGCGCCCGGGGGTGCGGCAGGGTCAGCTCCTCCTCGTCGCTGAGCACCGGCTCGTCGTCGTCGCCCCAGACCGCGATCACGTCCACGTCGAGGGTGCGCGGCCCGAACCGCCGCTGCGGGTCACGGACCCGGCCGGCCGCGCGCTCCGCGTCGCGGGCCCGCTCCAGCCAGTCGCGCGGGGTCGCGCTCTCGTCCTGCACGAGCACCACCGCGTTGAGGTACGCGGGCTGATCGGTGTCGCCCCACGGTGGAGTCTCGTACACCCCGGAGAGTACGAGCACCGCGTCGCCGAGGGTGACGACGGCCGTGCGCAGGTGCTCCAGGCGGTCGCCCAGGTTGCTGCCGAGCGAGAGGACCGCCCGGGTCATCGCGTACGCGCCCGGGTCATGGTGACGGCCACGTCGGTGAAGGTGTGCGGCACCGGAGCCTCCGGCTTGTGCACGGTGATCGTCGCGGCGTCGACCCGATCGTCGGCCAGGCAGACCGCGAGGAGCCGGTCCGCCAGGGTCTCGATCAGGTTGACCGGCTCGCCGGTCACCACCGCGACCAGGCGCTCGGCCAGTTCGCCGTAGTGCACGGTGGCGGTGACGTCGTCGCTGGCCGCGGCCGGGCCGAGGTCCAGCTCCAGGACGGCGTCGACCACGAAGTCCTGCCCCTGTTCGCGTTCGAAGTCGTACACCCCGTGCCGGCCGCGCGCCCGTAGGCCGGTCAGCTGGATCCGGTCCGTCGTCATCGCCGTACCCCATGCTCGTGATCGTCTTGCGTTCGCTTCCTGGCGTGCGGCGGCACGGCCAGGCGGGGGCTGCCGGTCGCCGCCCAGACGGCGAGCGCGTCGGCGGTGGCCTGCACGTCGTGCACGCGTACGCCCCAGGCGCCCGCGGCGACCGCCAGCACGCTGGTGGCCACGGTGGCCGCCTCCCGCTGGGCGGTCGGTCGTGGCGTGCCGTCCGCACCGGCCAGCAACCCACCGAGGTACGACTTGCGGCTCGCCCCGAAGAGCAGCGGGTAGCCGAGATCCAGCAACTCCGGCAGGCGGGCGCTGAGCTCCCAGTTGTGCGCGGCCGTCTTGGCGAAGCCGAGCCCGGGGTCGACGATGAGGCGGTCGGCGGCCACCCCGGCTGCCAGCGCCGTGTCGATCCGTTTAGCCAGCTCGGCCCGGACGTCGGCCACCACGTCCGTGTAGGTGGCCAGCTCGCGCATGGCACGGGAGTGCCCACGCCAGTGCATCAGCACCCAGGGGCAGTGCGCGTCGCGGACCACCCGGGCCATGTCCGGGTCGGCCAGGCCACCGGAAACGTCGTTGACCACCGCCGCGCCGGCGACCAGGGCAGCCTCCGCGACCCGCGCGCGGCTGGTGTCGACGCTGACCGCCACACCGGCGGCGGTCAGTTCGCTGATGACCGGCAACACCCGCTCGGCCTCGGTCGCGGCGTCGATCCGCTCGGCGCCCGGACGGGTCGACTCGCCACCGATGTCGACCAGGTGCGCGCCGGCATCGCGTAGACGGACGCCGTGTCCGACGGCGGCGTCCAGGTCGGCGTACCGTCCGCCGTCGGAGAAGGAGTCCGGTGTGACGTTGAGGACGCCCATCACCACCGGGCCCGAAGCCCGCACCAGATCGGTCACGACTAGACGGTACCGGTCGCGGCGGCGGCGCCCAGCGACCCGGGTAGGCCGCGCATCACTGCCCCTGACGTGCCGATTGGAACAGGTGTACGATCGGTCATCCGGGCAGTATCGGGCAGCCCCTTCGCGGCTTGTCGCAATCCGGGGCGGCCCGTACGCTTTGGAATTGGCCAGCATCGAGATGGCGAAGCTTGGAGGGAGGGCCGAAGCGGGGAAAATCCGCCCAAACCTCGCCACCCTCCGTGGTGAGTAACGAACACAGGGTCAAGAACGCCATGCCCTGTGGGGCACTTTTCCCGTCCGGCTTGCCTATTGCACCGCCGCGGCACCGCCGGCCGCGCTATGGGGAGGTTCCAGTGATCGCCTTCGAGCTCATGGAGACGGCGTCGTCCGGCGTCGCCCACGCGCTCTCCACCCTGGCGTCGGCTCCACTCGCGGAGCCGGCACCGAAGGGAATCGACACCAACAGTGTCGTCACCTTCTTCGCCAGCAAGATCGCGCCGATCCTGCTCGCCGTCCTGGGCGTCATCTTCATCGGCCGTGCCAGCCGAGGCGAGATCTCCAAGGTGCTGACCAGCTCCGCGATCGCCATCGTCGGGCTCGCCTTCATAGCGGGCGCGGCAACACTCTTCTTCGTCGGCGATTACCTGATCGACCTGATCTTCGAATAGGCGCGTTCACCAGATGCGGCTGCGCACCGACGACGACATCTACCGGGCCCGCCTGGTCTACCTCGGGCCGCCCGGTTACACCCTTCCGGTCCACCTGCCCTACGCCCAGTACGGGCTCTTCATGCTGCTGGTCCCCCTCTACATGTTCATCCACTGGCTGTTCACGTTGACGGTCGAGCTCTTCCCAGCCTGGGAGATCGCGCTCGCCATCGTGACCACGTCGTTCATCTTCCGGCACGTCGACCCTGATCGGCCGGCGCGGGTGGTCATCCGCACCGCGCTGACCGACTGGCGACGCACCCGGGAGCCGGCGGTCGAGCAGCGCGATCCGCGCCTGGTCGGCAGCCGGATCAGGATTAGGGAGGAGCTGGCATGACCGGACGTACGTCGAATGGTCTGTCGCAGGACGCGGGCATGGGTCTGCCGACAGTCGCCGAGGCGATCGCATGAGCCGCTCCTCCACGCCGGGCTCCCCGGCCGGCCGCCCGGGCGCACCAGCCGGTCACCGTACGCACTCATTCGACTACACGGAGGACGAGGGCGAGGTTGCCCTCGACCCCGCGTTGGTGACGTCGCCCGGCCACGGTGCCGTCGGCGTGTTCCAGGCGCCCCGGCCGATTCCCCGCCGGACGCCACCGGCCGAGCCCACCGCCGTGTCGGCCGGCGAGAACGCCGACATCGACTCTCCCTTCCTGGACCTCTTCGGCGGCGGGGGACGACCCGCCTCGCCACGAGCCGTCACCGCCGGCCCGAGCACCCGCGAGCAGCCGGCGATCCCGCATCAGCCGCCACCCGCCGCCAGCCCGGCACCGGCCCGCGCGGTTCCCGAGCTCGAGCCACCGTGGACGCCGGCCGACCCGCCGGGCAACGGTGGCCGACCCGTCGAGCCACGACACGGAGGCGGCCACCCGGCCAGCGAGTCCCGGGTGCCGCACCAGGCCGGCGATCGACGGCCGATGCTGCGTCCGCCGGACGAGCCCGACCCGTCCACCGGCGGCGGGCCGCAGGCGACCGCGAGCCCCGTCCGCCGACCCGCCAGCACCGCGCCGGGCGGCCACCCCGCAGCGACGTCGCCGGCCCGACCGGCAGCTCAAGCGCCCCAGCCGACGGCCACGGCCGGCCGGTCCACGGCCACCTCGGAGCAGCCGGCCATGATCACGGCTGCGGATCGGCCAGCTCTCGAACGCGCGCCGCGCCGGGCCACCGACTCGGATCGGCCCAGGAGCACCGGCAAGGAGATCGCCGCACCCCGACAGCGCACGGCGAGCCGTCCGGACCGACCGATCAAGCCGACCCGGGTTCGCGCTCCAAAGATCAAATTCGGGGATCGGGATCCGTCTGTCGAACTGGCCATCACCGAGATCGCCGGGCACCTCACCTTCACTCCGAACACCGTCACCGCCTGGTACTGGCTGCCCGAGGTCCGCTGGGCGTTCCGGCCGGACGCCGAACGCGAGGCGCTGCTGTCGGCGATCTCCGAGCAGTACGCCGGCCTGGCCGGCTTCCGACTGCACCTGCGCCGCACCACCCGGCCGTTCCCCGCCGACGAGTGGGCGCGCACGATCGACACGCACACCTCGGCGCCGCTGCCCGACGTCCCCGGCACCACCGGCTGGGCCGACCATCTGGTCGCCGCCCAACGCCACCTGATGGCGGTCAACCACGCCGAGGGCCAGACCTACCTGGGTGTCACCTTCGCCCGGCGTTCCCTCGGCGATTCGCTCACCGAGCGGCTGCTGCGCACCTTCGGCCGGGGCACCGCCGATGGGGAACGCCGCAAGCTGGGTCGCACCGTGGAACAGTTCGACGAGGTGCTCGGGGCGTTCGGCATGCGCGGCCGGCGGGTCACCGCCCAGGAGCTGGAATGGTTGCTCTACCGCTCGGTGGCGCTGTGTATGTCGCCGCCGAGCACCCTCTCCCCCGTCACCGACGGGCGCTGGGAGCGCGGCGACCTGCTCGCCATGACCGAGCAGGTCGAGCGCTACCGCACCCCGTACGGCTCGACGGTCAAGCTGGTCAACCGGATGACCGGCGAGGAGCGGCACGTGGCAGTGCTCGCGGTAGGCCGGATGGAGCCGCTGGAGATCCCGGAACGACACGAGCCCTGGCTGCACTTCCACGAGCGGCTGCCCTGGCCGATGGAAATCTCGACCCGCGTCGACATCCTCGGCTCCGGCGACTCCTTCCGCAATCTCGAACACCGGCTGCGGATGATCCGCTCGCAGCAGCTCGACTACGCCGAACACGGCATCGACGCGCCCCCGGAGCTGGAGCGACTGGCCAAGCGCGCCCTGGTGATCGGCGACGAGATGACCACCGGCCTGCCGGTGGACTCGGCCCGTGCGCACGGCTGGCACCGGATCGCGGTCGGCGGCCGGACCAGGGAGGAATGCCTGGAGCGGGCCCGCCGGCTCATCCAGCTCTACTCCCGGGAACTGCGCATCTCGCTGCAGCACCCGAAGAACCAGGACTGGCTGGCCCGCGAGTTCATCCCCGGCGAGCCGATCGCCAACACCGGCTACGTGCGTCGCATGCCGGTGCCGTTGCTCGCCGCCGCGCTCCCCCAGGCCGCATCCAACGTGGGCGACCGGCGGGGCGACCTGATCGGCCGGACCGCCGGCACCTGCCGCCGCCCGGTCTTCCTCGACCTGCACTTCCCCATGGAGGTCCGGGAACGCTCCGGGCTCGCGGTCTTCGTCGCCGAACCGGGCGGTGGCAAGTCGACCCTGCTCGGCGCCCTGGGCTACCTGGCCGCCCGCCGAGGTGTGCAGGTGACCCTGCTCGACCCATCCGGCCCGCTGGCCCGCCTCTGCGCGATGCCCGAACTGCGGCCGTACTCCCGGGTGTTGAACCTGACCGGCTCGGAGCACGGCACCCTGGCGCCCTACTCGCTCATCCCGACGCCGCTTCGCTCCGAGTTCGGCACCGGGGCCGCCGGTGACCGGGAGTTCGAGATCGCCGTCTCCAACGCCCGAGCCGAGCGGCGGATGCTCGTCCAGGACATCTGCATGATGCTCGTCCCGCCGCAGGTGGCCAGGGAGGCGTCGACCGCCACCCTCTTCCGGCACGCCGTCCGCCAGGTCCCCGCCGAGGAGACCTCCACCCTGGACGACGTGGTGAGCTGCCTCGGGCGGCTCGACGACGACGCCGGCAAGGAACTGGCCAACCTCCTGCTGGACACCGCCGAGATGCCACTGGCCATGCTCTTCTTCGGCCGACCGCCGGAAGGCCTGCTCGGCGCCGACGCGGCACTCACCGTGATCACCATGGCCGGGCTACGGTTGCCCGACCTCAAGATCGAACGGGAGTACTGGTCAGCCGAGGAAGCACTGGCCCTGCCGATGCTGCACACCGCGCACCGGCTCGCCGTCCGGCGCTGCTACGGCGGCTCAATGTCATCCCGCAAGCTCGTCGGCCTCGACGAGGCGCACTTCATGGAAGGCTGGCGGTCCGGGCGCTCCTTCCTGGTCCGACTCGCCCGCGACTCCCGCAAGTGGAACCTGGCCGCACTGGTCGCCTCCCAGAACCCCCGCGACATCCTCGGCCTCGACGTGCAGAACCTCGTCTCCACCGTCTTCGTCGGCCGCATCGCCGAGGACGCCGAGATCGCCTCCGAAGCGCTCCGGCTGCTCCGGGTACCGGTCAACGACGGGTACGAGGCCACCCTCGCCTCACTCTCCGCCGCCGACACCAGCTCGTCCAGCCGGCTCGGCTTCCGCGAGTTCGTGATGCGCGACGTCGACGGCCGGGTGCAGAAGGTCCGAGTCGACGTCTCGTACGTCGAAGGGCTGCTGGACCACCTCGACACGACGCCCGCCGCGATCGCCGCAGCGGCCGGAGTCCTGCCGAGCATCCCCCTGCCGGATCTGGAGGCGTGACATGGCTAGGGCCTGGGCAAGGACTGCGTCATTCCTGCTCGCCCTTGGCGTACTGGCCGGGGCCACCCTCACCTGGCCGTTGATCGGCGCGGAGGCCGCAGCCGCCGCACCGCCCACCGCCCAGGCCCGCGCCGACCTCTGCACGACCCCGGAATGGCAAGCCGACTTCCGCGCCTGCGTGGGGAAGCTGAAGCAGGTCGGTGAGGGGGAGATCGAGTGTCGGAAGCCCCCCGTACCCTCCGCTCCGGACTCGGGCCTCGCCGGCTGGTTCGCCTCCCGCCCGGACTCCTCCAAGCTGCCCGGGCCAAAGGGCATCTACAGCGACTACGGCTACGGCGGTTACAGCTTCAACACGTATCGAGTGGATGGCGGATGTGCCTCCGCCATCCTCCATCCCGACTACAAGTTCACCACCACGGTCGCCAACGGCGAGCTCATGATCGCTACAGCGGTCGTGGGTGCCTCGAATGCCCTGCGGGAACGAGCCTGGGACCCTCGCTCGATGTGGGATTGGGCCGACCCGCTGGTGGAGAAGGCCACCAAGGCCGTCTATCAGAAAGTCTTCAGCGTCTTCGGGATCGTCACGCTCTGCGTGGTGGGTCTCTACCTGCTCTGGCGCTCCCGCCAGTCGGACATGAGCAATGCGATGACGACGGCAGGGTGGGCGCTACTGGTGATGGTGGCGGTCACCGCGCTGGCGGCGTGGCCGGTCAAGTCGGCGAACATCGCCGACGGAACCCTGATCACCTCACTCGGCGTCGTACACGACGCCATAGGCCCGGCGTCAAAGGACACCCCGCCGGATCAGTGCGACGACCCAGATCCCAAAGCATGCAAGGACAACCGGCCGCCGGCCGTTCGGGCCAGCGACACTGCCACCGAGGCCATGCTCTATCGCAACTGGCTCCGTGGAGTGCTCGGCTCGGCGGATAGCGAGACCGCCCGCAAGTATGGCCCCGCCCTGTACGACGCTAAGGCGTTTTCCTGGGAGGAGGCCGAGAAGCTGCGCGCCAACCCGGGCACCCGGGGAGCAACGATTAAGGCCAAGCAGCAGCAGTGGATGACGGTCGCGGAGCAGATCGAAACCGAAGACCCGGAGGCGTACGAGTTTCTGACCGGTGCCCGCGACATGGACCGAATCGGCTCGGGGTTCATCGCCGTGCTCGCCGCCGTGCTCTTCGCGATGTTCGACCTGACCGCGTCAGTGCTGGTACTGCTGGGCTTCCTGATCTTCCGGTGGGCGGTGATCGCGGCACCCATCCTGGGCACCATCGGTTTGCTCCGGCCGGCCAGCGCCGGTCTGCGACGGTTGGCGAACGCCGTGGTCGCCGCAGTGTTCAACATTGCCATCTTCGGCACCGGGGCCGCCATCTACCTGTTCGCCGTCGATCTGATCATGAGTACCCCTGCCCTGCCGGGTTGGCTTCAGGTGGTGCTGGTCTGGCTCTGCGGGGTGGTCGGATGGCTGCTGCTGCGCCCGTACCGGCGGATCACGCAACTCGGCGGCAAGGACAGCAGCGAAGCGGTCAGTTCGGCCGGGTCTTGGCACCGCCGGTTCTTCCGAGACATGCGGACCGCCGCGCGGCTGGACGTAGCCGAGCCGGGTGGCACCGCTGAGCCGGTGGGCGGACGTCGACGGTCGCCCGACGCCACGCAGACCCGGCTACGTCCGGAGGCGCGGCGGGAGGACCCGGCCCCGGTACCGACCGCTGCGGCCGAGGGCCGACGCGCAGACGCGGTACGACCCGACGGTCGAGAGCGGCCCGACGAGGCGCCGGCGGAGGAGGGCAGGGGTCGGAACCGCCCAGCCGCCCCGCAACCTCGACGCCGACAGCCAGCGACCTGGACCGAGCCGGATGTTCCGGCTGAGAACCCATCGTTCGTGGTCTACCGCCCGGGCTCCACGGAGCGAGCACCGGATCGCACCGGTCCTCGGGTGCGCTCAGAAGCGAGGTGACGGTCATGCGACGGGCGTTGGAGTTCCTCTTCACTCGGGCGCTGCGGTCCCGCTTGGGCGTTGCGCTCGTGATCGGAGTGGTGGTCGTCGGCGTGCTCGGGGCGACCCGGCTGATATCCAACCCGGCCGATTCAGCGGATGGATTGAGTAGCCGTCCGGATGGACCGATCATCACCGTGGACCCGACGGCCGGCGACGACGGTCTACTCAACAGCGCGGCCCCGCCGTCACCCGTCACGTCGCCCGGCGCCCGCACGCCCGAACAGACCGCCGAACGCTTCGCCAAGGCCTGGCTGGGCCGTCCCGGGATGACCGCCGAAGAGTGGCAGGCTGGTCTGCGGCCACTTTCCACGCCGGCGCTGAGGGAGAAGTTGACTGGCGCCGAGCCCGAGAGCGTGCCCGCCGAGAAGGTCATCGGTCCCCCAAGCATGCGAGAGCGGAACGAGACGTTCGTCGAGTTGCTGCTCCCTCTTGATGCCGGCGGGCTCCGGTTGGAGCTGGTCACCGCCGACGGTGGTTGGCTGGTCGACGTTCTGGACTGGGAGCGGCCATGAACGACGTTGGTAACGCCGGAACTCGGCGCGGGCCCCTCCGGCTCGGTGTGGTCGCCGCGGTGCTCACCGGGATGCTGCTCCTGCTCTGCTGTACCGGCGGCACCGCGGCGTTCTTCCTCACCGGGCTCGGCGGCGACGACGCCGAGGGCGTGGATGCCTTGGCGGGCATGGAGTGCGGGCCGGTCCGAGCGGTGAACGTCGCGGGCAAGCTGCCGCGGTTCACCGAGTACGGCGACACCCAGGTCCGCAATGCCGCGATCATCATCAAGGTCGGCCAGGACATGGGCGTGCCCTCGCGAGGTTGGGTGGTCGCCCTCGCCACCGCGATGCAGGAGTCCGCCCTACGCAACCTGGCGAACAGCGGCGTACCCGAGTCCCTGGCCCTGCCGCACGAGGGTGTTGGCGCGGACCACGACTCGCTGGGCCTGTTCCAGCAGCGGCCGGGGTGGGGCACTGTCGCCCAGCGGTTGAACCCCGCGTACGCGGCTCGCAAGTTCTACGAGAAGCTCGTCAAGGTGGAGAGTTGGCAACGCCGACCGCTCACCGCGGTCGCGCAGCGGGTGCAGGTCAGCGCATACCCGGACGCGTACGCCAAACACGAAGAGCTAGCCAGCCGGATCGTGGACGCCCTGGCCGGCGGCGCGGCCCGTACCGTCGAGATCAACGGCAAGGCGGTGTGCAACGCGGCCGAGCGCGGCCAGATCGCGGCCTCCGGATGGACCGCCCCGATCCCCGGCGGAGTCGGCTCCGGTTTCCGCACCGCCAGCCGACCCAGCCACAACGGAGTCGACATCGGCGCGGCCAAGGGCACCGAGATCCGCGCGGCAGCGACTGGTCGAGTGTTGGTCTCGACCTGCGACGAGGACCACCGCGGCCGACAGGACTGCAACGTGGACGGCTTTCCCGGCAAGGGGGGCTGCGGTTGGTTCGTCGACCTGCTGCACGCCGGTGGCTACATCACCCGGTACTGCCACATGGTGGTCCAGCCCTTCGTCAAGAAGGATCAGATCGTGACGGCCGGTCAGGTGATCGGCAAGGTCGGCAGCAGTGGCAACTCCTCCGGCCCGCATCTGCATTTCGAGGTGCACCTGCGTAACAACCGCAACGCGTCCGGCGCGGTGAACCCGGTCCCGTTCATGCGCGAGCGGGGTGCCCCGCTGCGCGCCGCTGAGTGAGGCCATTGCGGTCATGACCGGACCATTGCCCGACCCGTTCGCCGATCAGCCCGACTGGGCACCGCAAGCGCCGAGACCGCTGGCCATCGTCCCCGCGACGGAGCGGGTCGAGCTACGCGGACGGCGGGTGCTGGTCGGGCTGCCCGGGATGGGTTGGCGCGGGGACCTGCGCGCGGACGACCGGGTGGTGCAGAGCGCCCGGACCTACGTGCCGGTGATCCCCGAGCACGAGTGGTACCGGGCGGAAGCCGACCAGGTCGAGGTGTTCGCGCCGTTGGTGCCGGTGGAGCGGGTCTGGGTGGAGACGGTCGGCAGCCGTCCGGGGATGGACGACGCCCGGGACACGGGCATCCGGTTGGTCTCGCTGGACGGCCCGGCACACCGGACCCCCACACCGGTCTTCGAAGCGGACGCGGTCACCGGTCGTCGGGTGGTGCACGTCGAGGGCGGCCTGGAGCACCGCGACCTTCGAGCGGTCACCGAGACCTACTCTGGCGCCGAAGGGGACATTTGCGTGCGAGTCACACCCGAAGTGGAATGGTACCGCTGGGCCTGGCGCGGTCAGTCACCCACCACGTTGGAGGTTCCGGTTCACCTTTTATGGATTGAGTGACATTAGCTAGCCTCCGTGCCGCCGCAGATTCGCCACCCATCGTCACCCTCCACGACAGAGAACGTCCAGTCCTCTCGGCGGCTGCTTCGGACAACGCCCTCGGCCGACCCGGAAATGGTCAGCGTAGTGCCGACCGATTCTCCCTCACTGGATGGCGTGCGAGTCAGTTGGCCCCAACTGACTCGCACGGCGACGCCGAACTTCGACTCGCGCTGCTCAATCTCAGCTCTGAGGTCTCGAACGGCCTGCAGGTCGGCCTGACTCTCGCAGGTGAAAAGGTCTGCTCTTACGTCATTGCGATCCACGAGGAACGCGCGCAGATAGTTGTCCACTACCACGTCGGGTGCGCTGCGGTCGGGCGTTGAGGCGCGGTTGTACCAAACCACGGCGGTGGCGACCCCGCCGACGCAGAGCAGGGCGAGCACGCCAGCGACGACAGTGAGCACCGTCCGCATCCGGCGGCGTGGCGGCTGCGGTGCCGGCGGTGCCGGGGCGGGCGGCAGCTGCTCCGACGGTGTCCGCTGGGCCGGTACGCGGGAGACCTGGGAACCGGCGGGGGGCTGCACTGATTCCACCTCCTGAAGTTATCGGCTGGACGCCCCGGAGCCAATGCCTCAGATCCAGCGGATCGTGACGGACCCCTCCCCACCGGTGAGATCCGCGACAACACCGGCGCAGCGCCGAGGCACCTCCCGGAGGAGCACCGTCGGCTGGGATACCGTCTCTGCTTGGGGAGGGGTTGCCAACCTCGGGTAGAGGGGGTGGACGCGGTGGCCGGTCCGAAGGCTCGCACGAACCGCGCCGCAGCCCTGCACCGTCGGGCGGCGGCCGTCGCGACCGCGGCCGCCGGAATCCTGGACGAGACGCGGCCGGCTCCGGCCGATCAGCGTCGCCAGTACGAGGTGGCTGATCGGCTACGGACGGCTGCGGCCCTGCTGGCGCCGGGCTGGTCGGGCGCGGCACTGGACTCGCTCACCGTAAACTCGCCGGCCGGTGATGGTCCGCCGCCGTTCGTTCGGGTCGGTACCGCGGCGCCGTTGGACGACGCTCGTTTCCCCGCGTTGGTTCCGCTTGTCGGCACAGGTCACCTCAGCGTGGACGCTGACGCGCGGGAGCCGCGGGTTGCGGGGTTGCTCCGGGCCGTACTTTTGCGGTTGTTGGGTGCGGCACCGGCGGGTGCCCTGCTGATTCGCGCGGTGGATGCCACCGGAGCGGTGCTGACGCCGTTCGGGGCACTCGCGGATGCTGGCCTGCTACCGCCGCCGGCGGTGGACGTGGCGGGTCTGCGCGCGGTACTGACCGAGGCGGAGCAGTGGGTGACGCCGGGGGCGAGTGGGCGACGCCGTCACGATCGGACGCTGTTGCTGGTGGTGGCCGCGCTGCCGGAGTCGACCGGCCCGACCGATCTGGCGCGCATCGAGACGTTGGCCGAGCAGGGCCCGGCCGCTGGGCTGCACCTGGTGGTGGCGGGTTGGCCGCCCGCCGGCCCGTACTCGGCCCGGGCGCCGCTGCCGCACACCACTTCGCTGGTGCTGCGGAATGCGTACGCGCTGCTCGGCGATCCGCCGGGGGCGTCGTTCGCCGGGCCGGGCGCCGATCCGCCGGGTGGTCTGAACTCGCCGGTCTTCGTCGAGTCGGACCCGCCGGCCGAGCTGGTCGACGCGGTCTGTCGGCGGCTCGCCGAGCAGGTGGAGGCGGGTTCCCGGTTGGCGTTGGGTGCTCTGCTGCCGCCGACGGGTGAGCGACTGTGGGAATCGGCCTCGGCCGAGGGGCTGACCACGACCGTCGGCGATGCCGGGGGCCGGTCGGTGCCGCTGGGCTTCACCGAGTTGACCCCGCACTGGCTGGTGAGTGGCCGGTCCGCAGCCGGCCGGGCGGCGTTCCTGACCACCGCGCTGCTGGGCCTGGCTGCCCGGTACGGCCCGGACGACCTGGCGTTCTACCTGGCGGATCTGGGCGACGGCGAGTCCTTTGTGGAGTTTTTGCAGACCGAGCGGGACCGGTCGTGGGTTCCACAGGTGCGCGCGGCCGCGATGGCCGCCGACCGGGAGTACGTCCGGGATCTGCTGGACGAGTTGACGGCCGAGGTCCAGCGCCGCACGGAGGCGGGCGCTCGGGCCGGGGGGCAACGCTTCGCGGAGCTGCGTCAGCACCAGCCGCTGCCGCGGATCGTCTGTGTGGTGGACAATGTGCCGCTGCTCTTCGCCGAGCGGGACCGGCTGGCCGCCGAGGTGGCCGCCCAGTTGGACGGGCTGGCCCGGGCGGGTCGGGCGTACGGCGTGCACCTGGTCCTGGCGGGCGCGGGCGAGTTGGGGCTGAGTGCGCGCGCGGATGCTGGTCATCGGGATTCGGTGCTCGGGCAGTTTCCGGTACGGGTGGCGCTGCCGGGTGGCAGTCCGGTGTTGGAGCCGACGAACGACTCGGCGGCCGGTCTGCCGGTGGGCAGCGCGGTGGTGAACACGGCCGGCGGGCTCGGCGGCCCACGGGGTGCGATCCGGGGTCACGAACGGTTGATCCGTCACCCGGACCCGCAGGATCATCCGGAGGCCGTGGAGAAGCTGCGGCACGAGTTGTGGGCGGCCCGTCCGGCCGGGTCGGTGCCGCCGGTGGTCTTCGCGGGTTACGCCCGGCCGCTGCTGGGCAACGATCCGCGTCACCGGGCGGCCCTGGCGGGACAGGCACACGGACCGGCGGCTCTGCTGGGCCGGGCGGTGGACGTGGCCCGCTCGACGGTCGCGGTGCCGCTGGGTCCGGCGGCCGGGCGCAACCTCGCGGTGTTGGGCTCGGGCACCGCGGCGGGCGGCCTGTTGGCGACGGCGGCGCGGAGCACGTCGGCTCACCACGCACCGGGCAGTGCCCGCTTCCTGGTGGCGGCACCGGATCCGGGCGCCCGGGCCCTGGCGGAGGCGTTGACCGCCGATCTGGCGACCCGGCATTCGGCCCAGTTGGTGGATCTGCCAACGCTGCTCGCGGACGCGGCCGACGAACTGCCCACGTACCTGGTGGTCTTCGGGCTGGATCGGCCGGGTCCTCGGGAGTTGCCGGTGGACCGGTTGCGGTCGCTCCTGCGGGACGGGCCTCCGGCGGGGAGGCATCTGCTGGGCTGGTGGCGTGCGGTTCCGCCGTTCGCCGCGTTGTTCGAGCCGTCTGGCGAGGTCGACAAGCTGGCAGCGGTGGCCGTGCTGGACGTGCCGGTCGCGCAGCTCACAGCGGTCTTCGGTCGGCCGGTCGAGTGGCAGGTGCGCCCCGACCGGGCGGTGCTCTGGGACGGCCCGGACGAGCGGGGCACCGTCCTGGTGCCGTTCGCCGACGAGGCCGGCTGATCAGGTGGCGCGCGTGGAGGGTGTCGAGGTGGATCCGATCGCGACGGTGACCGGGCCGGGGCGGCAGCGGGCAGCTGCGGCGACCGGGGACGCCACGCCGCGGGCGGTCGATCCCAGCATGGCCTGGACGGAGTATCTTGCGGCCGCCCGCCAGCTGGACGGGGTACGCCGGGGCGCGGCTGCCGCCGCCGGTGAGCAGGCCCGGTCGGCGGAGGCCGCCCGGGAGGAGTTGACTGTGGTCCGTACCGGGCTGGCGAGTCAGCAGGAACGGCTGCGCGAGTTGGGCGTACCGGCGATCTCCCTGGTGCCGTCACCGCCGGAGCTGACCGAGGCGGCCCGGTCGATGGCGGGTGGCCCGGCGGCGGTGCTGGCGGCGCTGCGGACCGCGCGTGGTTGGGCCGAGGCGGCGGACGCGGCGCTGGCGGCGCGCCGCCGGATCCGGCCCGGGTCCTGGCCCGCGCGAGCGCGCAATCTCCTGGTGTACGGGCCGTTCGCGCTGCTGGTGCCGCTGATCCAGGTGGTGGTTCTGGCGGCGACGGGGGTGGGACCGGCCACCGTGGCGGCGTTGATCTGCGGGCTGCCGATGCCGGCGGTCGCGTTTGTCGCCGGTTGGATCGGCATTGGGCGGTTGTTCCGGGCCAGCCCCACCGAGCGGCTGGACCGTACGGTGCGTTTCGGCGCGTTGGTGTGTCTGGTGCCGGCGGTGCTGGCCACGGCCGGCCTGCTGCTGGCCCTGCTCGCCGGCTGACGGACACTCTGCGGGAACGCAGCGGCCGGCAGCCCCGGAGGGGGCGGCCGGCCGTCGTGCATCGGGTGTCAGCGGGGGATGATCAGCGCCATCGCCTCGGCCCGCGACTTGGAGTCCGTCTGCAGGATGCCGCGTACGGCCGACGTGATGGTCTTGGCACCGGATTTCTGGATGCCGCGCATCGCCATGCACATGTGTTCGCATTCGAGCACGACGACGACGCCGCGTGGTGCGAGTTTGCTCATCAGCAGGTCGGCGACCTGCGACGTGAGCCGCTCCTGCACCTGCGGACGACGGGCGAAGACCTCGACGAGTCGGGCCAGCTTGGACAGGCCGGTGATCCGCCCATCGGGGCCCGGGATGTAGCCGATGTGCGCGCTGCCCCGGAAGGGCAGCAGGTGGTGCTCACAGAGGCTCATCACGTCGATGTCCCGGACGATGACCAGCTCTTCGTGGTTGGCCTCGAAGGTGGTGCTGAGCACCTGGGCCGGGTCGACCCGCAGGCCGGCGAAGAGTTCGGCGTACGCACGGGCGACCCGGGCCGGGGTCTGCTGGAGTCCGTCGCGGTCCGGGTCCTCGCCGACCGCGATCAGGATCTCGCGGACTGCCTTCTCGATCCGGCCCAGGTCGACGGCGTCCTCGACGGGGCGGCCGGTCAGCTTGCCGCTGATCAGCCGCGCGGCCACGTAGTCCAGCTCGTCGTCGCCGTCGGGTTCGGTCGCGGAGACGGCCAGCTCCCGGTGGGGGGAGCTGGCCGTCGGGTCGTTGCTCAGTGCGTGCCGTCCGAGTTGTTGGACGGCGCACCGCCGCCGACCGACGCCTGCGCGCCGTCGGCCTCGGCCTGCGCCTTGAGCTTGTCCTTCTCCGCAGGGGTGAGCACGGGCGGCTCGGTGGAGGGCTGGCGCTTGCCGAAGCCGTTGTACGGCGCCAGCGGCGGGCGCTTGACCACCCGGGAGCAGATCCGCGCCATGTCGGCCGTGGAGAGGGTTTCCTTCTCCATCAGCTCGAGCACGATGTTGTCCAGGACGTCCCGGTACTCCACCAGGATCTCCCAGGCCTCGTCGTGCGCCAGCTCGACCAGTGCCCGCATCTCGCCGTCGATCTCGGCGGCCACCGAGTCCGAGTAGTCCCGCTCGTGGCCCATGTTGCGGCCGAGGAACGGCTCGTCCCCGCTGGTGCCGTACTTGATCGCGCCGAGCTTGGAGCTCATTCCGTACTGGGTGATCATCGCGCGGGCCAGTTGGGTGGCCTTCTCGATGTCGTTGCCGGCACCGGTGGTCGGCTCGTGGAAGACCAGTTCCTCGGCGGCCCGACCGCCCAGCGCGTACGCCAGGGTGTCGATCATTTCGGCGCGCGTCTGGGTGTACTTGTCTTCGGTCGGGAGCACCAGGGTGTGGCCCAGCGAGCGGCCACGGGACAGGATCGTCACCTTGTGCACCGGCGCGGCGTGCGGCAGCGCCCAGGCGACCAGCGCGTGCCCACCCTCGTGGTACGCGGTGATCTTCTTTTCGTTGTCGCTCATCACGCGGGTCCGTCGCTGCGGACCGGCGACCACCCGGTCGATCGACTCTTCCAGCGAGTCGTTGGAGATCGCCCGCTGCTCCTTACGAGCGGTGAGCAGGGCCGACTCGTTGATCACGTTGGCCAGGTCGGCGCCGCTGAAACCCGGCGTACGACGGGCCACCGCGTCGAGGTCGACGTCCGGCGTGAACGGCTTGCCCTTGGCGTGCACCCGCAGGATGGCCTTGCGGCCCTCCATGTCGGGGGCGTCCACCGGGATCTGCCTGTCGAACCGGCCCGGGCGCAGCAGCGCCGGATCGAGGATGTCCGGCCGGTTGGTGGCCGCGATCAGGATGACCCCGCCCTTGGTGTCGAAGCCGTCCATCTCGACGAGCAGCTGGTTGAGCGTCTGCTCCCGCTCGTCGTGGCCGCCGCCCATGCCGGCGCCACGGTGCCGGCCGACGGCGTCGATCTCGTCGACGAAGACGATCGCCGGGGCGTTCGTCTTGGCCTGCTCGAACAGGTCACGGACCCGGCTGGCGCCGACGCCGACGAACATCTCGACGAAGTCGGAGCCGGAGATGGAGTAGAAGGGCACCCCGGCCTCGCCGGCGACCGCGCGGGCCAGCAGCGTCTTGCCGGTGCCGGGCGGGCCGAACAGCAGCACGCCCTTCGGGATCTTGGCGCCCAGGGCCTGGTACTTGGCCGGGTTCTGCAGGAAGTCCTTGATCTCGTACAGCTCTTCGACGGCCTCCTCGGCACCCGCGACGTCCGCGAAGGTCGTCTTCGGAGTGTCCTTGGTGATCATCTTGGCCTTGGACTTGCCGAAGTTGAGCACCCGGGAGCCGCCGCCCTGCATCTGCGACATGAAGAACAGCAGCAGGAGCACGAGCAGCGCGATCGGCAGCAGGTTTACCAGCAGGCTCACCCAGATGCTGTCCGAGGAGACCTTGGCGTCGGCCGGGCCGGTGACCCGGTTGTTCGCCTTGGCGTCCAGCACCTCGTTCCAGATCTGGTCGCCAGCCTGGTACGGGAACTGGGCCTCGATCTTGTTGGTCTCGGTCTTACCGAACTTGGTCTTCTGGGCCAGGTCCAGCTGGAGCGTCTGCTCCTTGTCCTGGAAGACCACCTTGTTGATCTTGGCGGTGTGCAGTTGATCGAGCGCAACGGAAGTGTCCACGCGGTGGTAGCTGGGACCACTGGTGAACAGCTGACTGAGCACAACGGCGCCGAGGATGACCAGGATGATCCAGACCACCGGTCGGCGGAAGAAACGCGTACGTTCCATACTGTTGTCGAGCGCCGGAGCGCCCGCATCCTCCTGATCGACGTCCTGACCGTCTGATGGTGTCGCCGCGTTGAGCGGCAGCCGGAGCCGCCGTGCGGGCCGGCCTCGACCCCGAGGCGCGAAAACTACCGCGCCGCGGTCATTCGACGGTACACCGTGTACGCGAGGAGTGAGCTTGCGAGCCCCGCAGTCGTGCACCATCAAAAGACCGTGTACGCCAGCAGCGAACCTGCGAGCCTCCGCACTCTGCGCGCCTTCGACATCGACGACACGCACCGTGGGCAGGCCCACCAGCCCCGCAGCCAACGTACGGCGAGTCCGGGTGGAAGCCGGCGTGGCGGGGAGTCCGGCTCGGCCACCCGAGCGCCCGGTCACGCGATCGAGAGGGTCGAGCGCGGAGAAACCTCCGGGCCACCGTGCTACACGGTAACCGCATCAGCTGAGAGCGCGCTGAACGTCGGCTTGATGGATGCCGATGCAATTCGGGCTCATGTCGACCGGCGGGCCGTCGCGATGGGTCGGGCCCGGCGTCAGGAGCGGGCGTAGACCTCGGGCTTGAGCACCCCGACGTACGGCAGCTCCCGGTAGCGCTCAGCGAAGTCGAGACCGTACCCGACCACGAACTCGGTGGGGATGTCGAAGCCGACGTACTTCACCGGAACCGGCACCTTCACCGCGTCCGGCTTGCGGAACAGGGCGACCACCTCGACGCTCGCCGCCGAGCGCGACTCGAGGTAGCGCAGCAGCCAGGAGAGCGTGAGCCCGGAGTCGACGATGTCCTCGACGACGACCACGTGCCGACCGGCGATGTCCCGGTCCAGATCCTTGAGGATGCGGACCACCCCGGAGGAGGTGGTGCCCTGGCCGTAGGACGAGATGGCCATGAAGTCGAGCTCCGCCGGCGGGCCGTTGCGGCCCAGCGCCCGGGCGAAGTCCGCCATGAACATCACCGCGCCCTTGAGTACGCACACCAGCAGCAGCCCGTCGCCCACGTGGGCGTAGTCGGCGGAGACCTGCTTGGCCAGCTCCGCCGTCTTCTCGCGGATCTGCGCCTCGGAGATGATCACGTGGTCGATGTCGGCGTCGTACCAGGAGCCGTCAGCCATGACTCCTAGCCTGCCGTACGTCGGATGGCCTCCGTCGGCGGGGCCGCACCTTTTGGCGCGGTCCCGCCGAGGATTTTCTGCGCAAATAACGCTAATCACATCAATTGGTACGTGACCGCCAGCGGCGGCCATCGTCGCTCGGCTTCCAGTCGGCCGAATCGTGGCTGTCGGCGGTGAGGCCGGCCGCCGAGGCGGCGGCGAGGAGGACGAGGAACAGGAGGATGAACAGGAACTCCATGGCGGCGCTCGCTTTCGCATGATTGCTGTGGGTTTCGCCGCCGGTGCGCACCGGACTGAGACCAGTCTGCGACCTCACGAAGCGACCGGACAGTGGCAGGAATGCCGTTGGTCATCGATTTACTGCCACCTGTCGGGTTACCCTCGTCACATGCTGCGGTCCGTTGCCGTCCTCGCCCTCGACCAGGTCGCTCCCTTCGAGCTCGGCGTGCTCGCCGAGGTGTTCGGCACCGACCGGACAGCCGACGGTTTCCCCGCCTACCGCTTCCAGGTGTGCAGCCCGGACGGCGCTCCCGTGCGTACCTCGTCCGGCTTCCACCTCACCCCGCACGCCGACCTCGGCCCGGTCGACGAGGCCGACCTGGTGGCCATCCCCGCGCACAGCCAGGGCACCGCCGTCCCCGGCCCGGTGCTCGACGCGCTCCGCCGGGCCGACGCCCGCGGAGCGCACCTGTTCAGCGTCTGCTCCGGAGCCTTCCTGCTCGGCGAGGCTGGGCTGCTGGACGACCGCGAGTGCACTACCCACTGGCGGTACGTGGACGAGCTGCAACGCCGGCACCCGCGCGCCCGGGTGCGGTGCAACTCGCTCTACGTCCAGGACGGCCGGCTGCTCACCAGCGCCGGCACGGCGGCCGGCATCGACGCGTGCCTGCACCTGATCCGCCAGGAGCACGGCTCGGCCACCGCGACCCGGCTGGCCCGGCGGATGGTGGTCCCGCCGCACCGCGACGGCGGTCAGTCCCAGTACGTCGAGGCGCCCATCCCGAAGGCGCCCGAGGCACCCACCCTCGAGCCGGTGCTGGAGTGGCTGATGGGCCACCTGGACCGGACGATCACCGTGGAGGAGTTGGCCGCCCGCGCCGGCATGGCGCCCCGCACGTTCGCCCGCCGGTTCCGCGCCGAGACCGGCACCACCCCGCACGACTGGCTCACCAACCAGCGGGTGCTGCTCGCCCGGCGGCTGCTGGAGGAGACCCCGTTGAGCGTGGAGGCAGTGGCCGACCAGTCCGGCTTCGGCGACGCGGCCGCGTTGCGTCACCACTTCAGTCGCCGGGTCGGTGCCACCCCACACAGCTACCGGACCACATTCCGGGACCGGGCGCACAGCGGCTGAGACCGGCCGCAGGTCAGGCGGGGCGCACCGATGCCAGCCGGCCGTCGCGGCGGAGCACCCGGACACCGCCGGGCAGATCGGCCGGACCCTGACCGTGCCAATCGGTCACCAGGGCCTCCAGGGCGGCGACGTGCCGGTGCGACAGGGCACCGGGCAGCGCGCCCAACTCGCGGGCCCAGGAGTGCAGCACCCGGCTGCGGACGGCGGGAACCAGGCCGAGCAGCGCCGACACGGACAGCCCTCCGTCGGGGCACCGGGCCGCCGCCAGCGCCGTCCCCGCCAACTCGTCGAGCGCGGCGTTGTCGGCGGCCACCAGCCGGGCGGTCCGCGCAAGGTTGTCCACCACGCCCGGCCCGAGCGCCCGCACCAGCGCCGGCAGCAGGTCGCCCCGCACCCTCGACCGGGCGTACGACGGGTCGCTGTTGTGCGGATCCTGCCATGGGCTCAGCCCGAGGACGGCGCAGGCGGCGCGCGTCTGCTCCCGACCGATCTCGAGCAGCGGACGCAGCAGTGGCACCCCGCCCAGATCGCGTCGGGCGGGCATCCCGGCCAGCCCTCGTGGGCCGGCGCCCCGGGCGAGCGCGAGCAGCACCGTCTCCGCCTGGTCGTCACGGGTGTGCCCGGTGAGCACGGCGACGGCGTTCTGCTGCCGGGCCGCCTCGGTCAGCGCCTGGTAGCGGGCCTCGCGGGCGGCCGCCTCCGGCCCGCCGGGACGCCCGGCCACTTCCACCCGGACCACCGTCGCCGACGCGAAACCGACCCCTCGCCCCCAGGTGGCCACCGCCTCGGCGCGCTCCGCGGAGCCGTCCTGCAAGCGGTGGTCGACGGTGACGAGCGTCGCGTCGCGGCCCAGCCGCGGCGCCACGAAGACGGTGGCCTCCGCGAGCGCGAGCGAGTCGGCACCACCGGAGCAGGCGACCAGCACCGGACCGCCGGACGGCAGACCGGTCAGGGCGCGGCGGACCGCCACCCGGATCGCGGCCACCGGCGGAGCGAGCGCGGCCACCGGCGGGTGGTCAGCCAGCGGCCGGGATGGTGCCGGCCGGGCCGTGCACCCGGGCGACCCAGGCGTCCGGGTCACCCAACTCCGACAGTCGAGGCAGGGTCAGCGGCGAGTTGAAGATCGAGTTGAACCCGTCCATGCCGACGCGTTCCACCACCCCGTGCACGAACTTGCGCCCCTCGGCGTACTGGCGCATCTTGACGTCCACCCCGAGCAGCCGGCGGATCGCCTTCTCCAGCGGGTTGCCCGCCTCCCGTCGTCGGTTGAACGACGCCCGGATCCGCTCCACGCTCGGGATCACCTGCGGGCCGACGCCGTCCATCACGAACTCGGCGTGCCCCTCCAGCAGGGTCATCAACGCGGTGAGCCGGTCCAGTACGGCCCGCTGTGCCGGGGTCTGCACGATGTCCAGCACGCTGGTGCGGCTCTCCGAGTCACGGACCGCGTCGGACAACGTGGCCACCCCGCGCCGCAACCGCTCGACAAGGTGCTCGCTTCCGCTGGACGAGGCGTCGACGAACGCCTGCACCTCGCTGAGGAAGTAGGCCCGCATCCACGGCACGGCCGTGAACTGGGTGCGGTGGGTGACCTCGTGCAGACACACCCAGAGCCGGAAATCCCGAGGGTCGGCGCCGAGCTTGCGCTCCACCTCGACGATGTTCGGTGCGACCAGCAGCAGCTGGCCCGGGTCGGCCGAGAAGACCTCGTACTGGCCGAGCACCCGGCCGGAGAGGTAGGCCAGCACCGTCCCGGCCTGCACCCCGGTGAGCCGGGACCCGATCGCCTCGGTCAGCGCGCCCGGTTGCTTGTCGCCGGAGAGCCGACTCACCAGCGGTGTGATCACCTCGCGGAGACCGGCGATGTTCGTCGCGGCCCAGTCGCGGCGATCGACCACCCGGACCGGCGGGTGCGACACCTGCGCCCGCAACCCCGTGTAGTCGGCCACGTGCCCGGCCGCCTCCTCGGTCAGCCGACGCAGGTCGCCGACCACGTCGGTGGCTTCCGCGTACGACACGCGGGGGCCAGACTTGCTCAACGCCCCCGCCGTGGCGGCGGCCAGATCCCAGTCCACGAACTGCGCCATGAACCCACCGTACCCGCGCCGCGACACCCCGGCCCGGGCTCGCGCCCTCGATCGACGCCGATGGCGACCGCGTCGCCCCCGAACCGGCGACTGTCAGCCGCAGCCGCAACCGGCCAACGCGGCGGCGATCCGGTCCAGTGCCGGCTGGGCGGTGTCCCGGTCACCCGGCACCTTGTCGGTGAGCACCGCGAAGGTCAACAGCCGACCATCGGCGGTGGTGACCAGGCCCGCGACGGAGTGCACGCCGGTCAGGGTGCCGGTCTTGGCCCGGACGCTGCCCGCGCCCGCGGCGGTGCCCGCGGCGGTGCGGTAGCGCTCGTTGAGGGTCCCGGACCAGCCGCCCACCGGCAGACCGCCGAAGACGCCGGCCAGCTCCGGATGGTCCGGGCTGGCGGCCAAGCGGATCAGATCGGTCAGCAGCGACGGGCTGATCCGGTTGAGCCGGGACAGGCCGCTGCCGTCGGAGACGCTGATCTCGTCGGCCGGCAGGCCCAGCTCCGCCACCTCGGCGTCCATGGCGGCGGCGCCGCCGTCGAACGAGGCGGGCTGACCGCGGGCCAACGCGACCTGCCGGGCGAGCGCCTCGGCCACCAGGTTGTCGCTCTCGCTGATCATGACGTCGACCAGCCGGATCAGCGGCGGAGACTGCACCACGCCCAGTTCGGTACCCGGTGCCGGGCTGGGACCGGCCGCCGCCTGAGGCGGGGCCGCGCCCCGCTTCACGGAGTCGGTCGGCACCCCGAGCAACCGGGCGAACGCCTTGCCGGCGGCCAGGTCCGGTTCGGCGAACCGCGGGGCGGAGCCGTGCTCGACGCCCGGGTCGGTACGCGCGCCGTCGGTCATCAACGCGGTCACCGCGCCACCCGAACCGCCGGTGGGGATGTCGTCGTCCCAGCCAGGGCCGTAGACCGGGCCGGAGTAGACCGAACCATCGACTGTGACACTGGTCGGGGGCGTGCCGCCGAGCGCGGTACGCACCTGGGCGGCCAGGTCGTCGAGGCGCGCCGCCCCCGGGTAGTAACCCTTCTTGTTGATCGCGAGGGTCGGGTCGCCGCCCCCGACGATCACCACCTCGCCGGCCTTCGCGCCGGCCACGGCACGGGTGGGAATCCGGTAGCCGGGGCCCCGGGCCGCCAGCACTGTCACAGCGGTCGCCAGCTTCGTCACCGAGGCGGGCACGGTGCCGTCGTCCGCCCCCTTGGCGAACAGCGTCTGACCGGTGATCACGTCGGCGACCGAGACGTTCACCCGGTCGCCCAGGGTGGCGACGCCGACCAGTGGATCAAGCACGGCCCGAACCCCGTCCGGGGTGGGCACCGGGGCGTTCGAGTCCGGGCCGCCCAGCACGTCCGACGGAGCGGGTTCCGGAGTCACGCCGACCGCGTTCGGCCCGGACCTGGCGTCGTCGCCCAGCCACCCGGCGACCGGGCCGGGACGGGTGATCACGACTCCGACGCTGACGAGCACCAACAGGAGCACGGCGGCCAGCACCACCGGCAGCCGCCTCCGGCGGCGCGGCGCGGCGGGTGCGGGTGCGGGCGCGGCGTCGGCGGGTGCCGGCAACGCGGAGATCGGCGGGCCCACCGGGGGGACGCCGCCGGGGCCGGGGGCAGTCGGCCCGGGAGCGAACGACGGGCTGAGCGGCGCAGGACTGACCGGGACCGTGGCACTGCCGCGTGGCGGGCCGCTCACCGGTTGCTCACCGTTGGCTACCGGGAAGTGACCCGCGTTCGGAGCGGGCGGCACCGGCCCGGCCGGCGGGCGCCAGGGCAGCGGCGGGGGCCGCTCGGGCACCGTCTCCGCTGCCGGGGTCGGTGCTTCGGGAGCCCGTGGGAGGTGCGCCTCCGGCACCGGGACCCGCCCCTTGGCACTGCCGGAGCCGGATCGTCCGGTACCGTGCGCGGAGCCCCCGTCCGGGCGGTAGTGTGAATCTTCCCTCCCCACGACCCCCTCCTCCCCCAGCGAAAATCGGCTTGGGTGACACTACTTCGGTCCGAAGACTATGCGGCGGCCGGAGTCGGCGGGTGGGCATTCACCTGTCCGGAGGGCCGCCATTGGTTCCGTTAGCCAGCGTGGGCAGACGAGGGAGCGTGCAGATGGATTTCGACGTGACGGTTGAGATCCCCAAAGGTCACCGGAACAAGTACGAGGTGGACCACAAGACCGGCCGGATCCGGTTGGACCGCACCCTCTTCACCTCCACCCAGTACCCGGCCGACTACGGGTTCATCGAGGGCACGCTGGGTGAGGACGGCGACCCGCTGGACGCCCTCGTGCTGGTCCCCGAGCCGACCTTCCCGGGTTGTCTGATCCGCTGCCGCACCATCGGCATGTTCCGGATGACCGACGAGAAGGGCGGGGACGACAAGGTCCTCTGCGTGCCCTACGAGGACCCCCGCCAGGAGCACCTGCGCGACATCCACCACCTGGGCGAGTTCGACCGCCTGGAGATCCAGCACTTCTTCGAGGTCTACAAGGACCTGGAGCCCGGCAAGTCGGTGGAGGGCGCGACCTGGGTCGGCCGCACCGAGGCCGAGGCCGAGATCCACGCCTCCTACCAGCGGGCCCGCGACGCCGAGGCGCGCGGCGAATCCATGCACTGATCGACTCTGACGCACCGGGCCCGGGGGCCGCTCAACCGAGCAGCCCCCGGGCCCGGTCGTACAGGTCGAGCACCGCGCAGGCGATCGGCACCACGGCGACCACCAGGGCCGTGTCGGTGAGGTCCGCGATCCTCCCGAGGTACGGCGAGACCGGCCGGCGGGCGTACCCGGTGCCGCTGGCGACCGCCACCAAGGCCAGCGCCGCCCCGCCCAGGACCAGCACCAACCGCCCGGTCTCGTCGGTCCGACCGACCAGCACGGCACCCAGCGCCGCGTAGCCGGCCAGCCCGGCGAGCACCGTCGGCACCCGGTGTCGCAGCGCCACGAACAGTCGCGACCGCAGCAGCAGCACGGCCGAGGTGACCGCCACCAGCACCCGACCGGGCGTGCCACCGGCGACCACGAGTACGACCGAGGTGGCCACCACCAGCAGCGCGTGGCCGATCAGCATCCCGGTGAGCATCTCCTCGGTGCGGATCACCGCAGCGTGCACCCGGCCCCGGTCCGGCAGGTCCCGCACCCGCTCCGGCTCCTCCGCGGGGGTGGCGGCCGGCAGGGTGATCGGCGGCAGGGGCAGCTTTCCCAGCCGGATGGCCAGCAGTGGTATCACGCCGACGGCGAAGACCAGTGCGCTGAGCAGCACCGCCGCCGTACCGGCCGTTGTCATCAGCAGCCCACCGAGCGCGGCCCCCGCGCCCATCAGGCCGACAGTGACACCGGCCACGAAGACCCGCAGCCGACTGGCCACCCCGAGGAGACCGATCAACGCCGCCAGCAGCAGCGCGACCGAGCCGGCCAGCAGTTCGGCAGCGCCCACCCAGCGGGCCGGTCCGAACGGCCCGACCGGGTCGCCGGAGCCGACGGCCAGGGCACCGGCAGTGAACGCGTAGGGCAGCGCGTAGCCGCCGAGCGTCGCCCCGGCGACGCCGTCGCCGTTGGCGCGGGAGGCGACAGTGCCGGCCACGGTGAGCACCAGCGCCACCGCGACGGCCACCAGCCAGCCGGCCCGGTGCGTCGGGCCACCGGCGAGCAGCGCCAGCAGCCCGACCGCGAGTGGCACGGCGGCACCGGCCAGACCGGCTGCCCGGGTGGCGGTGGGCGACCAGGCGCCGCCCCGGCGGCGAGCACCGTCGGCGATCGCCTCGATGACGTCGTCGTACTCCAACTCGGGCCAGTGCGCGCGGGCCGGCACGAGGTGCAGCACCTCACCGTCGCGCACCCCCTGCGGCAGCAGCGCCTGTGCGGTCACCAGCAGCGCCCCGTCGGTGCGGCGGAGCACCCAACCGCCGTGCTGCTCGCCGTCGTCGGCCAGCCCGACACCGGCGTGCCGGAGCACGTCGGGCAGCAGCTCAGCCAGGGGCACCTGCTCCGGCAGGGCGACGTCCACCCGTCGTTGCGGCGCGCTGATGGTGACGCGTGCCAGCCCGGTAGTCATCGACTGGTCTCCATATCGAGGGGGATCGGAGGCTGCGCGGACGACAGGACTTTACCTACCATGAGCCAGGCTCGGGTTACCCAGCGCTGTCAGGAGGCCGAGTGTCCACCGTCGTCATCAAGCGCCCACCGCGCCGACCAGCGCCGGAGATTCCCGCCGGTGAGCTGTCGGTCGACGCACCGCCGGAAATCCCCGTGGTGACCGGCGGGCGGTGGCAGCAACTGCTCATGTTGCTGCCCATGCTCGGCGGCACCGTCGCGATGGCGATGATGTTCGGCCGTGGAGGCGGGGCCTACTCGTACGTGGTGGGCGGCATGTTCGGGCTCTCCTCGTTGGCGATGCTTGTGACGTCCTGGGGCAGCGCCTCCGGCACTCCGAAGAAGTCCGAGATGATGGCCGCCCGCAGGGAGTACCTGCGCCACCTGGCCACGCTGCGGCGGCGGGTCCGGCGGACCGCGGGCCAGCAACGGGCCGGGCTCTACTACCGGCACCCGGATCCGGGCCGGCTCTGGTCGACGGTGGACAGCCACCGGGTCTGGGAGCGGCGCCCCGCCGACCCCGATTTCGCTGTGGTGCGGGTCGCCGTCGGGCCGCAGACACTGGCCACCCCACTGGTCCCACCGGTCACCCGGCCGCTGGAGGAGCTCGAGCCGATGACCGCCGGCGCGCTACGCCGCTTCCTGGACGCGTACTCAGTGGTGCCGGACCTGCCGGTGGCCCTGTCGCTGCGCAGCTTCGCCCGGGTGCACGTACGACCCGCCGGCCGCAGCCGGACGGCCACCCCGACCACCGGCGCGCCACCCACCGGCGACCCGGCGGCACAGGCGCTGGTCCGGGCCGTGCTGACCCAGCTGGCGGTCTTCCACGCCCCCGACGAGCTGCTCGTCGCGGTGTGCGCCGGGCCGGAGCGCCGCGCCTGCTGGGAGTGGGTGAAGTGGCTCCCGCACGCCCACCATCCCGGCCGCACCGACGCGCTCGGCCCGGTACGCCTGGTCACCAGCTCGGCCGCCGAGTTGGAGTCGCTGCTGGCCGACGTGCTGGCCACCCGGTCCCGGTTCAGCCCGGCCGGCCCCGCCACCGACGGCCCACACGTGGTGGTGGTCCTCGACGGCGGCGACCTGACCGGTGCCAGTGACCTGACCGGCGACGGCGGCATCGACGCGGTCACAGTGCTGGACCTGGACACCCCGCCGCCCCGACTGCTGGACCGGTACGCGCTGCTGCTGGAGTTGCACGGCCGGCGGCTGCACTCGCTGTCGACCGACGGGCACGCCGAGGTGGGCACCGCCGACCAGTTGGACCTGGCCGACGCCGAGGCGGTCGCCAGACGGTTGGCGCCGCTGCGGCTCGCCGGCGCGGCCCGCGGGCCGGACGCCCCGCTCCAGGCCGACCTGGGCCTCCCCGAGCTGCTCGGCCTCGGTGACCCGGAGAGCTTCACGGCGGAACAGGGCTGGCTGCCGCGCTCGGCACGGGACCGGTTGCGGGTGCCGATCGGGGTGGGCGCGGACGGCGGCGCCATCGAGCTGGACCTCAAGGAGTCCGCCCAGGACGGCATGGGTCCGCACGGCCTGCTCATCGGGGCGACCGGCTCCGGCAAGTCCGAGCTGCTCCGCACGCTGGTGCTGGGGCTCGCCGCCACGCACAGCTCCGAGCAGCTCAACTTCGTGCTCGTCGACTTCAAGGGTGGCGCCACCTTCACCTCGTTCGACCGGCTGCCGCACACCGCGGCCGTGATCACCAACCTGGCCGACGCGTTGCCCCTGGTCGATCGCATGGTGGACGCGATCAACGGGGAGTTGGTACGCCGCCAGGAGTTGCTGCGGCGGGCCGGCAACTTCGCCAGCGTGCGCGACTACGAGCGGGCCAGGGCGGCCGGCAGTCCCCTCGCCCCGCTGCCGTCGTTGCTGCTGATCTGCGACGAATTCTCGGAACTGCTCTCCGCCAAGCCCGACTTCATCGACCTGTTCGTGCAGATCGGCCGGCTGGGCCGGTCGCTCGGCGTGCACCTGCTGCTCGCCAGCCAGCGCCTGGAGGAGGGTCGGCTCCGCGGGTTGGACACCCACCTCTCGTACCGGATCGGGTTGCGCACCTTCTCGGCCCTGGAGTCCCGGACGGTGCTCGGCGTGGCGGACGCGCACGAGCTGCCCCGCTCACCGGGCCACGGCTACCTGCGTGCCGGCACCGACCCGCTGGCCCGGTTCAAGGCCGCGTACGTCTCCGGTGCCGTCCACCGTCGGGCCGCGCCGGGCGGTGTCGCCGCCGAGGGGGGCGCGCGGCTGCTCACCTTCACCACCCATGTCGTACCGGTGCCCGAGCCGGCGGCCCCGGTCGTGCCCGTCGTGGCGGAGGAGGAGGGCAGCAGGACGCTGCTCGACCTGCTGGTGGACCGGCTCGTCGGGCAGGGCCCGCCGGCGCACCAGGTCTGGCTCCCGCCGCTCGGCCAGCCGCCGGCCCTGGACGAGCTGCTCGGTCCGGTCGAGGTGCACCCGAAACGCGGGCTGACAGTGGGCAACCCGGAGCTGCACGGGGCACTCGGCGTGCCGATGGCGGTGGTGGACAAACCACTGGAGCAGCGCCGGGACCTGCTCTGGCTGGCGCTGGACGGCGCTGCCGGGCACGTCGCGGTGGTCGGTGCGCCGCAGAGCGGCAAGTCCACCGCCCTGCGCACGCTGATCTGCGCGCTGGCGCTCACCCACACACCGGCCGAGGTGCAGGTCTACTGCCTCGACTTCGGCGGCGGCGGGTTGGCCGCGCTGCGCGACCTTCCGCACGTCGGCGGGGTGACCGGCCGCGCCGACCCGACCGCCGTACGACGTACCGTCGGCGAGATGACCACCCTGCTGGTCGACCGGGAACGCCGCTTCGCCGAGCTGGGCGTGGAGTCGATGGCCGCGTACCGGCAGCGCCGAGCGGCAGCGGGGACGGTGGGCCAGCCGGGCACCGACCCGTACGGCGACGTGTTCCTGGTGATCGACGGGTGGACCACCATCCGCGGCGAGTACGACGACCTGGAGCCACTCGTCACCGACCTGGCCACCCGGGGTCTGTCGTACGGGCTGCACGTGGTCGCCACCGGGCTGCGCTGGCTGGATTTCCGCCCGGCGATCCGGGACCTGTTCGGCTCCCGGCTGGAGCTGCGCCTCGGTGACCCGGCCGACTCGTTGGTGGCCCGGCGTGCGGCCGCCAACGTGCCGGAGCGCTCCGGCCGAGGGGTGACAGCGGAGGGCCTGCACTTCCTCACCGCGCTTCCCCAGCTCGGTACCGCCGGCGGAGACACCGCCGACCTGGTCAAGAGGGCCGTCGACGGGTGGGTGGGTGCTCCGGCGCCCCGGGTGCGGCTGCTCCCGCCGGTGCTGCCGTACGCCAATCTGGACCTCACCTCGACGACCGGGCTGCGGCTGCCGATCGGGATCGCGGAGGCGGACCTGCGCCCGGTGTTGCTCGACTTCGCCACCGAGCCGCACTTCGTGGTCTTCGGGGACTCGGAGTGCGGCAAGTCGTCGTTCCTGCGCGCGCTGGCCACGTCGATCATCACCCGGTTCACTCCTGAGCAGGCCCGGGTGATCCTCGTCGACTACCGACGCAGCCT
Organism: Micromonospora sp. CNZ322; assembly: GCF_007827755.1. Taxonomy (NCBI): domain Bacteria; kingdom Bacillati; phylum Actinomycetota; class Actinomycetes; order Micromonosporales; family Micromonosporaceae; genus Micromonospora; species Micromonospora sp. CNZ322. Next base: position 39,387 of record NZ_VITD01000004.1, on the reverse strand, counting down.
GCTCGGTGCCATCGAGACGCCACACCTGATCGGGTACGGCACCGCGGCGGCGCACACTGCCGACCTGGTCGAGTCGGCCGCCGGTTACCTGGAGCGGCGGGCTCCCGGACCGGAGGTCACCCCGCAGCAGTTGCGGGACCGGTCCTGGTGGTCCGGGCCGGAGCTGTTCGTGCTGGTGGACGACTACGACCTGGTGGCGGCGGGGCCGGCGAACCCGTTGCGCGCACTGGAGGAGCACCTGCCGCACGCCCGGGACATCGGGCTGCACCTGGTGCTGGCCCGCCGGTCCGGTGGGGCGAGCCGGGCCCAGTACGAGCCGATCGTGCAGCGCCTGCGGGAGCTGTCCACGGCCGGCCTGGTGATGGCGGGCAGCCCCGAGGAGGGCGCACTCGTCGGGCCGGTGCGACCCGGACCGCTGCCGCCGGGGCGTGGTCGGCTGGTCACCCGGCGGGAGGGCGTACGCCTCGTTCAGTTGGCACAACTGCCTCCGCAATGACCTGACTCGCCGGTTCTTCCCGTGACGGGTGGGGAAACCGGTAATCTCCGATCGTCGTGGTTCCGTCGGGATGGATGGCTGAGGATGTGACTGGGGTGCGGTACAGCGGTCCGTCAGCGGCCCGACGAGCGACCGGCCGGGCACTGCTCGGCGTGGCCGCGGCGCTTGCCGTCGTGGCCCCGACCGCGGCAGCCGTGCCGGTCGCCGCGCCCACGAACGGTGGACAGCTCGCCGGCGCGCCGATGGCGTTCGCCCCCGGTGACGCCGTCGCCCGCACCGATCAGGTCCGCGACGAGCAGTGGCAGCTCGACGAGTTGCAGGCCGAGACGGCGTGGCGCAGCTCGACCGGCCGGGGCGTGACAGTGGCGGTGGTCGACTCCGGAGTGGACGGCAACCACCCCGACCTGGTCGGCCAGGTGCTGCCCGGCAAGGACCTGGTTGGCCCGGGTGGTGCGCCGGGCCCGGATCCGGTGGGTCACGGCACCACTGTCGCCGGCCTGATCGCCGGGCGCAACGACGACAAGCGGGGTGTGGTCGGCCTGGCACCGGACGCCCGGATCCTGCCGGTCCGTGTGCTGGACGAGGAGAACCGTTACGACGACGCGCTGATCGTCGCCCAGGGGGTCCGCTGGGCGGTCGACAACGGCGCCCGTGTGATCAACCTGTCGCTGGGCGGCAGCGGCGACAGCCCGGCCCTGGCCGCCGCCCTGGACTACGCGTTCGTGCGGGACGTGGTCGTGGTCGCCTGCACCGGCAACCTGGCCACCTCCACCAGCACAAAGGTCTGGTACCCGGCTCGTGAGCCGGGTGTGATCGCCGTGTCCGGTCTGGAACGCAGCAGCGACAACCTGTGGTCCGGCTCGATCACCGGCCGGGCGACGGTGCTCACCGCTCCCGCCAGCGGGCTGGTCGGCGCCAAGCCGCCCGGCGGGTACTGGCGGGTGCAGGGCACCAGCTTCGCCGCGCCACTGGTGGCGGCGACCGCCGCGCTGGTCCGCTCCCGCTATCCGCAGATGCCCGCGGGTGAGGTGGTCAACCGGTTGTTGGCCACCGCCCGGGACGTGGGCCCGACCGGTCGGGATGACCGCTTCGGGTACGGGGTGGTCGACCCGGTGGCTGCGTTGACCGCTCAGGTGCCACCGGTGACCGCCAACCCGCTGGACGACCAGACGTCGCCGGGCGTGACCGGTTTCGGTCCGGCGCCCGGCTCGGCCGACGACGATCCGGTGGCCGGTGCCGGTAGCGATCCACTCGGTCTCGCCGCATCCGGTCAGCAGAGCCGCTGGACGGCTCGGGCTGCGGGCGGTCAGGACACCTCCGCGCCGGAGCAGCTGTGGTCCACTGTCGTGCTCCTCGTCGCTCTGGTCGGCGGTGCGGCACTGATGGTGCGCCGACTGCGTCAGCGGACCCGTTGATCGCGACCGACCGGCAGGCCTGACCGGCTGCCCGGCCGGGTAGAACGGACCCATGAGTACGCACCGGCCGCCCACTCTCGCCCCCACCGGCCAGCCGTCCTGGCGGCACCGCCGATTCGACAGGGACCATGCGCTGGGTCTGCGGCTCACTCTCGCCGCGACGGCGGCGTTCCTCGTGCTGGTGCCGTTCGCGCTGCTCACACTGCTGGTGCTCGGCGCCTGGGCACCGCTGCACCGGCTGGACACGGCGGTCACCGACGCGCTGCACGGCTACGCCCAGGATCACCCGGCCTGGGTCGTGCTGATGCGGGTCTGGACCGAGGTGTTCGCACCGATGCCACTGCGCGCCGTAGCCCTGCTCCTGGTGGTCTGGCTGCTGCGCCGGGGAGCCCGCCGGCTGGCCCTCTGGGCGGCCACCACCATGGTCGTCGGCGGGTTGATCGGTCCGCTGCTCAAGTTGCTGGTCGGCCGGGACCGGCCGGAGTTGCTGGCCCCGGTGGCCCGGGCCGCCGGCTACTCGTTCCCCTCCGGGCACGCGCTGAACGCCACCCTGGCCGCCGGGGTGCTGCTGCTGGTGCTCCTGCCGTACGCCCGACGGGGGGTGGCGCGGGCCGCGCTCTGGGTGGCGGCGGTCCTGCTCACAGTGGTGACCGGGCTGAGCAGAGTGGCGCTGGGCGTGCACTTCACCAGCGACGTGGTGGGTGGATGGTTGCTCGGTGTGGCTGTGGTCGCGGCTACCACCGCCGCGTTCACCAGTTGGCGGGCACACACCGGTCTTCGGCCGGTTCGGCCGACCCGCGACGGCGTCGCTCCCGAGGTCGAGCGGCAGCCGGGAGCGGCCTGAGGAGTGAGGACGAGGTCGGCCGGGTACTGGCCGACCCATGTCCGAGACCGTGGTCCAGATCGTCCGGCGGGTACTGCTGCCGGTGTCCCTCCTGCTCGGGCTCATGGTGCTGCTCGGGGTACTGGTCACCCGGGTGTTCGCCAGGACCTGGCCGTTCACCGTGGAGGACGCGGTGAACCGGGAGCTGGCCGCCGACCGCACCGGCGACTGGAACAACGTCTCGCTGGTGTTCAGCACGCTGGCCAGCACCCAGATGATCGTCGTGGTCACCGTGCTGGTGGCGTTGGCGCTGCGGCTCTGGCTGAAGCGCTGGCGCGAGCCGCTGTTCCTGTGCGCGGCGGTGACCGCCCAGGCACTGGTGTTCCTGCTGACCACGCTGGCGATCGACCGTCAGCGGCCGGCGGTGGAGCACATGGACGTCTCGCCACCCACATCGAGCTTTCCGTCCGGGCACACCTCGGCGGCGGTGGCGCTCTACGTCGGCATCGCCGTGCTGCTGGCGCTGCGGGCACGGAGCACCGGCGCGAAGGTCGCCTGGTGGACGCTGCTGCTGATGGTGCCGCTGGGCGTGGCGATGACCCGGATGTACCGGGGAATGCACCACCCGAGCGACGTGGTGGCGTCCTTCCTCAACGGCGGCACGTGCGTCGCGATCATGGCCCGTGCCGTGCTGGACCGGGGGCTGCGGTGGGGGCGGGCGAAGCTACCGACCGTCGGGCGCCGCGCCCTGCCGGCTCGGAGCTGAGCTGGCCCCCCGGCCACGCTCAGGTGCACTCGCCGGTGGCGACCTGCCGGTTGCGTTCCGCACCGGCCAACGCCACCGGGCGGGCCTCGGCCGCCGTGACGGCGAAGCCGGTGTTCGGGTCGTCGGACGCCGCCGCGAAGATCACGCCGAGCACCAGGCCGTTGGCGGAGAGCAGCGGACCGCCCGAGTTGCCGCTGCGCACCAGCGCCCGGATGGTATAGATCTCCCGGGTCACCTCGCTGGACGAGTAGATGTCCGGGCCCTTGATCCGGTCGACGTCCCGGACCCGCGCCGACTGCGCGTTGTACGGGCCGTCGAGCGGGAAGCCGAGCACGATGGCGTCGGAGCCGCTGCCCGCGTTGCCGGCGGCGAACCGCAGGGACGGCCCGGGCAGCCCGGGCACGAGCAGCACCGCCAGATCCCGGTTCGGGTCGTAGACCACCACCTTGCCGTCGTACCGCTCGCCGCCCAACTCCACGGCGACCGAGCGGGTGCCGGCCACGACGTGCGCGTTGGTCATCACCCGGTCGTCCGCGTAAACGAAGCCGGAACCCTCGATCCGGCGTGAGCAGCTGGGCGCGGAGCCGAGCACCTTGACGACCGACTGCTGGCCGCTGACCACCACCTGCGAACCGGCCAGTGCCGGGTCCGGCGGGTCGACCTGCCGGGCCCGGGTGGGCGCGAGGTCACCGAAGACGTCCGGGAACCCGTCGGTGTCGACGGTGTCCTCCAGCGCCGTGGACAGCTGCTGGGCCTGCTCCGGCAGGACCTGGTTGACCACCGTGATCAACGCGCTGTTGCGGACCGAGGCGGCGAGCCAGGGCACCGAGGACGAGCCGAGCGGCACCGCGACCAGCCAGGCGAGCAGGAGCACCGCGAACAGCGAGACGAGCGCCCCACCGACGTCGTCGGCCCGTTTACCCACGTCGCTGGTGATCGTCTTGCGCAGGTGCGAGCCGAGCCAACCGGCGAGGGCCTGCCCGACCACCGCCAGCCCGAAGATGGCCACCAGCGAGATCAGCACACGAGTGCCGGCGTCCACGAACTGTCTGGCGAACAGCGGCCCGAGCTGGAGACCCAACAGCAGACCCAGGAAGAAGCCGGACAACGACGTGACGCCGATGACGAAACCCTGGCGGTATCCGCTGATCGCGAACACGAGCATGAGCAGCAGCAGGACGAGATCCACGACGGACACGGGTCAAGCGTACGGGCAGTGTGCCCACCGGATGACCATCGCTTGCGGATGGTGACCGTGCGGTCAGCGCAGGGCGTTCTCGTCAGCGTCGTCGGTGCCGGCGGACGGGGCCGGTGTCGCCCCGGTCGGCGGAAGCTCCACCACCCGCCCGCGCGACCACGGACGGGCCCAGCCGCCCATCTCGAGCAGGGTGGCGAGCACCCCGGCGGTGAAGCCCCAGACGAGCATCCCGCGCGCCGAGAACGCCGGCCCGATCCAGCCGCTCGGGTGCCGGACCCGCAGTCGGTTGGCCGGATCGACCAGCTCGCTGACCGGCAGGCGGGCGACGTGTGCCACCTCGGCCGGCTCCCGTGGGTGCACCGGGTGCGGGTCGTGCCACCAGGCCAGCACCGGCGTGACCACGAAGTCGCTGACCGGGATCCACAGTTTCGGCAGCTCGGCCAGCACTGTCACGCTGGCCGGGTCGAGGCCCACCTCCTCGTTCGCCTCGCGCAGGGCTGTGGCGCGGACGTCGGCGTCCTCCGGGTCGGCCGCACCCCCGGGAAAGGCGGGCTGGCCGGCGTGGTTGCGCAGGGTGGCGGCGCGTTGCAGGACCAGCACGTCGGGACCCGCGCCGGGCTGCTCGCCGAGCAGCACCAGCACGGCGCTCTCCCGACCGCCCTCGGCGGGCGTGGTCAGCCGGGTGAAGTCCTCGGCGCGGGCGGTGCCCAGCCGGGTCAGCAACGGCTCGATCCACTCGGGGGGCCGACGGGTCACGCCGGCACCGCCAGGCCGAGGTGCTGGTGGACCAGCTTGGCGAGCTTGGTGTCGTCGAGAGCGCCGCTGGCGTCGATGTGCCGGACCTGACCGTCGGCGTCGACGAAGAGGGTCAGCGGAATGGCGTTGCGCTTCAGCTCGCGCTGTAGCGCCTCGCCCTGGTCCACCAGGATCGGGAACCGGACGCCGAAGTCCTCACCGATGGACTGGGCGCCGCCCCGGCTGTCCCGACTGTTGACCCCGACCACCTGGAGCTGACCGGCGGCCCGTTCGCTGAGGCGTTGGAAGGCGGGCAGCTCCTTGCGGCACGGCGGGCACCAGGAAGCCCACACGTTGATCACCGCCGGCCCGGCCACCTCCCGCAGCACGACGGGGGCACCGCCGGTGAAGCAGGAGAGCGTCAACTCGGGCAGCGCCGACCCGCCAGCGGCGCGGGCCGTCGGGCCATTGGGGGCCGTCGTGCCGGGCGAGGCGGGGGTAGCCGTTGCGGGGGTCGCCGGGCCGGAGCCGGGCGACGTGGCCGTGGGCGCCGTGCTCAGCGTGGCGCAGTCCCGGAACGGGGATGGTCGTTCAGCGGCGGCCTGCCGGGGGGCTGGCTCGTCGTCGGCCGTGCCGCTGGTGCAACCGGTGACGGCCAGCAGCAGCGGCAGGACGGCAAGGGCGAGGCGTCGGCGGTTCACGGCACCTCCGCCGTGATCGCCTGCGCCGGCACCAACTCCGGGTCGACCCCGGCAGCTACCGCGAGGTCGCGCGCCCGAGGGCCCTTGAGCAGCTTGGCGGCGGCCGCCGGCTCGGTCGGGCCGGTGCCGTACGAAGGGCAGAGCTTCGCGAGCGTGCAGGCGCCGCAGGCCGGCTTGCGCGCGTGGCAGACCCGTCGCCCGTGGAAGATGATCCGGTGCGAGAGCATGGTCCAGTCGCGCTTGTCGTACAGCGCGCCGATCGCGTGCTCGATCTTGACCGGGTCGGTCTCGGTGGTCAGCCGCCACCGGTGGACCAGCCGCTGGAAGTGCGTGTCGACGGTGATGCCCGGAACGTCGAAGGCGTTGCCCAGGATCACGTTGGCGGTCTTGCGGCCGATGCCGGGGAGCGTCACCAGGTCGACGAGCCGGCCCGGGACCGCGCCGTCGTACCGGTCGAGGAGGGCCTGACCGAGCTTGAGCAGTGAGTCGGTCTTGTTGCGGTAGAAGCCGGTGGGCCGGATCAGCTCCTCCATCTCGCCCCGGTCGGCGCCGGCGTACGCGGCAGCGCTCGGGTAGCGGGCGAAGAGCTTCGGGGTGACCTCGTTGACCTTCTTGTCCGTGCACTGCGCGGACAAGATCGTGGCGACGGCCAACTCCAGAGCATTGGAGTGGTCCAGCTCACAATGCGCGTCGGGATGCGTCTCGGCCAGCACCCGGCCGATCTTGCGGGCACGGCGTTTGCGCCCGAGATCGGTCTCGCTGGCACCGGGAGGGCTACTGGTCACGACGGTCAGCCTACGTCGCACCCCGGACGCTCCTCGTCGGGTCAGCCGCCGGTCGGCGCCGAGATCTTCCCCTGCCCGTCGAGGCGAGCGCCGCCTTTCGGGAAGTCGGCGCGGCTCAACTCGGTGACCAGGCCCAGGCCCCGGTCGTCCGGGTCCATCGTCGGCTTGCCGGCGGAGTTCATGTACGTGGAGGTGAACGAGCCGCCGGCCCAACTGCCGTCCGGCTTGAGCGACACCTTCAGTACTCCGCCCCAGCCGAGGCGGCCGTCGTTGCTCAGCGAGTTGCCGCCGCCGGCAAAGTTGCCCAGGCTGTACGCGATCAGGCGCCCCTGGTAGAACTCCATCCCGCGCAGCACGTGCGGGCCGTGCCCGACGATCAGGTCGGCGCCAGCGTCGATCATGGCGTGCGAGAACTTCACCGGGTCGCCCCGGTTCTCGCCCAGGAACATCTCCGTGCCGGGCTTCACCCGGGTCTTGTCGACGCCCTCGCCACCCATGTGCACCTGCACCACGACCAGGTCGGCCATGGTGGCGGCCTTGGCGACCACCGCCTTCGCCTTGTCGATGTCGACGAGGCTGTTGGACCAGACGTACGACGAGAAGCCCGCGACGGCGACCTTGACGCCCTTGACGTCGACCACGGTGATCTCGTTCGGCGCGCCGGTGTGCTCCAGGTCGTACTTCTTCAGCGCCTTCTGAGTGTTCTCGTAGCCCTTGGGCCCGTAGTCGTAGCCATGGTTGTTGGCCTGGTTGAGCACGTCGAAGCCGGCGTCGCGCAGGTGCGCGGCGTACTCCGGCGGGGCGCGGAACTGGAAGCAGCGGGTGGAGTTCGCCCCGCACTTGCCGGTGCCGGTGTCGACAGTCAGCGGCTCCTCAAGGTTGCCCATCACCAGGTCAGCCTTGAGCGCCTCGGTGACCGAGTTGAAGAAGCCCTTACCGCCGGCGGCGGGCAGCCGACTGGGCGCGTTGCCCATGATGATGTCGCCGGTGGCGGAGAGCGAGATCGCGCCACCCTGACCGGACGATGCGGGCCCGGTGGCCTTCGGGCCGGTCGTGGAGACCGGCGCGCCGGTGCCACCACCTCCCGCGCCCGGCTGCCAGACGGGTGCCTCACCACCGGGGTCAGCACAGCCGGCCACGAGGAGGGCGGCCAGCAGCGCGGCGAGGCCGAGGGCGACGCGGCGACGCGGGCGGGACGCGAGAGGGGCGGGAGCGTACATCGCCCGCGACCCTACCGGTCGTTAAACGCGCCGACGACAGCCGATCGGTTGGACTTTGCGCCCCTGAGCTGCTCGGACCACGGCACGACCGGCCGGGAACCCCCGGCGAGCACCGCCGCGTGCACCGCTCGGGCGAGCGGGGCACCCCAGGTGGAGCGCGGCCCGCCGTACGCGGCCTCCGGCCCGTCCACCGGGCAGAGCACGGTGACCGCGTCGGTGGGCGTACCGGTCCCCGGCATCCCCAGCTCGGTGATCGCCTGGGTCTTCGCCTCGGTGGCGGTGGCCACCGCATTCACCAGTGCCGAGTCGGCGAGGCGGGCCGGCACGTACACCACGATGTTGACAGTGCCGACGTGTGGGGCCAGCGCGGCCGGCGTCGGCGCGGCCGCGGGCACCGGCGTGCCGAGCCCGACCGTCGCCCAGGCCCGCACCCCGGCGTCGGTTCGCGCGACCACCTCGGTCACATCGACGCCGGTCAGCAGACCAACCCCGGGCCCGTCGAGGGCCAGCTCGGCGGCCATTGAGGCCAGGTGCGCCGCGGGGTCATCCCGGTCGTACGACATCGGTACGGTCGCGTTCAACACCCACCGCCGGACCCCGATGCCACCGCCCAGCGGGGCACTGCTGACCGCCCGTAGGGGCACGTCCGCGCGCCAGACGAGCAGCGGGACGTGGCGCCCGTCCTCGGCGCGGCTGGTCAGAGTCGGCTCGCTCAGCACGTCGGGCAGGTTACGCCCACCGATCAAGATTCCAGGGGCGACCTCTGATTCATGCTCACGTGCGCCTAGACTTGGCGGCGCGCGAGGGGATCAGCGGACGGCGGCCCCGGCCGACGGACGGCACGCGCAACCGGAGGTGCGCAATGGACGAGGTACTGGCCCGCAGCGGGATCTTCCAGGGTGTTGACCCGGAAGCTGCCGAGGCGCTTGCCAAGGAGATGGAGACGATCGAGGTCCGCAAGGGCGAGATCGTCTTCAATGAGGGCGAGCCCGGTGACAGCCTCTACATCCTGCTGTCCGGGAAGATCAAGGTTGGTCGCCGCGCAGCGGACGGCCGGCAGAACCTCATCGCGGTGATGGGGCCGTCGGACATGGTCGGTGAGCTGTCGCTCTTCGACCCGGGTCCGCGTACGGCGACCGCCACCGCGGTGACCGACACCCGGCTGGTGCGGCTGCGTAAGCAGGCGCTGCGGCCGTGGCTCAACAACCGCCCGGAGATCGCCGAGCAGCTGCTCCGGGTGCTCGCCCGGCGGCTGCGCCGGACCAACGACTCGCTCGCCGACCTGATCTTCACGGACGTGCCGGGCCGGGTCGCCAAGAACCTGCTCCAGATGGCGGGCCGCTTCGGCACCCGCGACGGCGGCGTTCTGCGGGTGACCCACGACCTCACCCAGGAGGAGATCGCCCAGCTCGTCGGCGCCTCGCGGGAGACCGTCAACAAGGCGCTCGCCGACTTCGCCTCGCGCGGCTGGCTGCGGTTGGACGGCAAGAGCATCATCATCCTGGACCCGGAGCGCCTGGCCCGTCGCGCCCGCGTCTGAGCAGCACCCGACGTCCCCGCCTGCCGTCACCGACGGTAGGCGGGGACGTTTGCCGTCTGCCTGACGCAGAATCGCTGGCCTGGAGGCGATGCCAGCGGTGAGGGTGGGGCCCATGGTGAACCGAGTTGCGGTGCTCTCCGACATCCATGGCGTCCTGCCGGCGCTGGAGGCCGTACTGGCCGAGCCGGACGTCGCCGCCGCCGATCTGATCGTGCTCACCGGCGACATCGCCGCCGGCCCGCAACCGGTCGAGGTGCTGGATGTGCTCGCCGGCCTGGGCGACCGGGTGTGCTGGGTCGGCGGCAACGCCGACCGCGAGCTGGTCGAGGCCCGAGCCGGCCGCCCGGCGTCGATCGAGGTGTCGAACTGGGCCGCCGGGCAGCTGCGCGACGACCAGGTGGCCCGGCTCTCCGCGCTGCCGGCGACGGCGACGTTGGAGATCGACGGCCTCGGGCCGACGCTGTTCTGCCACGCCACGCCCCGCGATGACGAGGAGGTCGTGCTCGTCGACTCCCGGATGGCGCGCTGGGCGGAGGTGTTCGACGGTCTGTCCGCCGAGATCACCACGGTGGTCTGCGGCCACACGCACATGCCCTTCACCCGGCTGGTCGACCGGCGTCTGGTGGTCAACCCGGGCAGCATCGGCATGCCGTACGGGGGGGCGGGCGCGTGGTGGGCGCTGCTCGGGCCGGGCGTCCAACTGCGCCGCACCGCCTTCGACGTGGACCTGGCCTGCGCCCGCGTGGCGGCGGAGTCGACCTTCCCCGACGCCGCCGCCTGGGCGGACGAGTACCTGCGCTCCCAGCACAGCGATGCCGACGCGCTGACCGCCTTCGGCCCCCGCGACGGCCGCTGAGCCAGCACTGAGCCGGCAGCCGGACGGTAGGCGGCGGGCGGCGGGCAGGCGGCAGGCAGGCGGGCCGCGGCAGGCGGCGGGCAGGCGCACGGGCGGGCGGCGGGCGCATGGCGGGGCGCACGGGCGGGCGGCGGGCGCATGGCGGGGCGCACGGGCGCACGGCGGGCGCATGGCGGGGCGCACGGGCGCACGGCGGGCGCACGGCGGGCGCATGGCGGGCGGGCGCACGGCGGGCGCATGGCGCACGGGCGCACGGCGGGCGCATGGCGCACGGGCGCACGGGCGCACGGGCGGGCGGGCGCACGGGCGGGCGGGCGCACGGGCGGGCGGGCGCACGGGCGGGCGGGCGCACGGGCGGGCGGGCGGTGGGCGGCGGGATACCTGGCAGGGAGCCTTTGGAGCTGAATCGTTTGCGGCATCAGCCGTAGATGATCGGCAGGCAGATCCTCGGACGAGCTCGACGGGCGCGGTCGACCCGGCTTGGTCGACGGCGATTCGTTTGTGACATCAGCTCCATAGCGAGACCAGCCACCCAGGCTCACCTCCCGCGCCGCCCACCGCAGAGCCCACCCGGGTGTCGCGCGCGAGCTCAGAAAAAGTCAGTCTTGACTGTTTGTTTCGTAGGCACCAGGCTGTCTCCGTGCCCACCGCATCGACGCGTGTACCTCAGCAGGAACGCAGCCGCGCCACCCAGGCCCGGCTGCTGGAGGCGACCGTCGACTGCCTGATCGAGCACGGCTGGTCCGGCACCACGACCACAGTGGTCGCGGCGCGGGCCGGTGTGTCGCGTGGGGCGCAGCTGCACCACTACCCGACGAAGGCGGCGCTGGTGACGGCCGCCGTGGCCCATCTGGCCGAGCGCCGGGCCGACGAGCTGCGCACCGAGGCCGACGCGCTGCCGGCTGGCCCGCAGCGGTTGGACCGGGTCGTCGACCTGCTCGCCGTGGCGTTTACCGGGCCGCTGTTCGTGGCGGCGCTTGAGCTCTGGGTCGCCGCTCGCACCGATCGGGAGCTGCGCGACGCCCTGGTGCCGCTGGAGGCGACGGTCGGGCGGGAGATGCACCGGCTCACCGTCGCCCTGCTCGGTGTCGACGAGCGTCGACCCGGTGTCCGCGAAGCGGTGCAGGCCACGCTCGACCTGCTCCGTGGGCTCGGGGTGGCCAACCTCCTCAGCGATGACTCCGCCCGCCGGGCCGCCCTGTTGACCACCTGGAAGCGCCAGCTCGCCACCCTGCTCACGCCCTGACCGCCGGCCGCACCGGCCACCACCGACCGGAGGCACCATGGTCGACCTCAGCGACCTGCTCACGGACCTGGCCGACGAGTCCGCCCAACTGGACGCCCTGGTGGCGCCCCTGCCCGTGGCCGAGTGGGCGAGGCCGACCCCCGCGCCGGGCTGGAGCATCGGGCATCAGATCGCCCACCTCGCCTGGACCGACCACGTCGCGCTGTTGGCCGCGACCGATCCCGAGGCGTTCTACGCGACGGTCACCGCCGCGCCGGACGTGACCCGACTCGTCGACGTCGGCGCCGAGGAATTCCTCGCCCCGCCGGCCGAACTGCTCGCCCGCTGGCGGGCCGGGCGCACAGCGCTCGTCGACGCACTGGCCGCCGTTCCGGCCGGCGGCAAACTGCCCTGGTACGGCACCCGAATGTCGGCCACCTCGATGGCCACCGCCCGGATGATGGAGACCTGGGCGCACGGCGCGGACGTGGCCGACGCCCTCGACGTGGTCCGACCCGACAGCGACCGACTCCGGCACGTTGCGCACCTGGGCGTTCGTACCCTCGGGCACGGCTTCGCCGCGCACGGCCGGGAGGCACCGACGGCGCCGGTCCGGGTCGAGCTGGTCGGGCCCAGCGGGGAGGCCTGGAGCTGGGGTCCGGCGGACGCCGCCGACCGCGTCACCGGCCCGGCTCGGGACTTCTGCCTGCTGGTCACCCAGCGCCGACACCGCGCGGACCTCGCTCTGGTCGCCACCGGGCCGGTCGCCGACGAGTGGCTCGACGTGGCGCAGGCCTTCGCCGGGCCGCCGGGTGACGGCCGGCAGCCGGCCGGCGGGATCGGGGTACGGGCATGATCCGCATCGGAAACGCCTCCGGCTTCTACGGCGACCGGTTCACCGCCTGGCGGGAGATGCTCGACGGCGGTGAGCTGGATGTGCTGACCGGCGACTACCTCGCTGAGTTGACCATGCTGATCCTTGCCCGGGATCGCCTGCGCGACCCCGACCTGGGCTACGCGAAGACGTTCCTGCGGCAACTGGAGACCTGCCTCGGCACCGCACTCGACCGAGGGGTGCGGATCGTGACCAACGCCGGCGGGTTGAACCCGGCCGGCCTGGCCGCCGCCATCGAGAAGCTCGCCGACCGGCTCGGCCTGCCGACGCAGGTCGGGTACGTCGAGGGCGACACGATCCAGCGACCGAACGCGTTGAGCGCGAACGCCTACCTCGGCGCGTTCGGGATCGCCGCCTGCCTCGACGCCGGCGCGCACGTGGTGGTCACCGGCCGGGTCACCGACGCGTCGCTGGTGGTCGGCCCGGCCATCGCCCGGTACGGGTGGGGCCGCGACGACCTCGACGAGCTGGCCGGGGCCACCGTGGCGGGGCACCTCGTCGAGTGCGGTGCGCAGGTCACCGGCGGCAACTTCAGCTTCTTCACCGAACTGCCCGACGGCGGTCACCGGCCCGGGTTCCCGATCGTCGAGGTGCACCCCGACGGCTCCTCGGTGGTCACCAAGCATCCGGGTACCGGCGGCGCGGTCACCATGGAGACGGTCACCGCCCAACTGCTCTACGAGATCGGTGGACCGTCGTACCTCGGGCCGGACGTGGTGACCCGACTGGACACGGTGACGCTGCACCCCGATGGGCCGGACCGGGTCCGGGTCTCCGGCGTACGGGGCACGCCACCACCGCCCACGCTCAAGGTGGGCGTCAACAACCTCGGCGGCTTCCGCAACTCGATGACGTTCGTCCTCTGCGGGCTGGACATCGAGGCGAAGGCAGCACTGGTCCGGGGGCAGGTCGAGGAGGCGGTGGGCAAGGACGGGCTGGAGTTCACGCTGGCCCGGACCGACCACCCGGACGCCGCCGACACCGAGGCGGCCAGCGCCCTGCTGCACGTACACCTGCGCGACGGCGACAAGGCGCGGGCCGGGCGGGCGTTCTCGGCCGCCGCGGTGGAGTTGGCCCTGGCCTCGTACCCGGGCTGCACGCTGACCACAGTGCCCGGTGACGCGACACCGTACGGCGTCTTCACCGCCGACGCGGTGCCGCAGGACGCGGTGGCGCACGTCGCGGTGCTACCCGGTGGCGAGCGCGTGCCGATCGCCCCGCCGATCCGCACCGCCCCCACCTCGCAGGACGAGTCGGCCCCGGGTGGCGACGCGGCGGTCAACGGCCCGACCCGACGCGGGGCGCTCGGCGAGGTGGTCGGCGCACGCTCCGGGGACAAGGGCGGGGACGCCAACCTCGGTGTCTGGGCGCGGTCCGACGCCGGGTACGCGTGGCTGCGGACATGGTTGACCGTCGAACGGCTGGCCGAGCTGGTGCCGGAGACCGCGCCGCTGTCGGTGCGGCGCTACGAGTTGTCGAACCTGCGCGCTGTCAACTTCGTGATCGAGGGCCTGCTCGGCGCCGGGGTGGCCGCGTCCACCCGGTTCGACCCGCAGGCCAAGGCGCTCGGCGAGCTGCTGCGCGCCCGGATCGTCGACCTGCCTGCCGACCTACCGACGGGGGCATCCCGATGAGCATCGTGGACACCCCGGAGCGCCGGCAACTCCGCGAGCTGACCCGGGCGTTCGTGACCCGGGAGGTGTTGCCGCACCTGGACGACTGGGAGCGGGCCGGTGAGGTGCCCCGGGCGCTGCACGCGACCGCCGCGAAGCTCGGCCTGCTCGGCATCGGCTTCCCGGAGTCGGTCGGTGGCAGCGGCGGTGACCTGCTGGACTCGATCATCGTGACCGAGGAGCTGATCCGCTCCGGCGGCTCGTCCGGGCTGGTGGCGGCCCTGTTCACGCACGGGATCGCGTTGCCGCACATGGTCGCGGCGGCCGGTGCCCGCACCGGTGGCTCGCTGGGCGGTCGACTCGGTGGCGTCTCGTCCCCGGGCGACGACAGTCTGATCGAGCGGTACGTGCGGCCCACGCTGTCCGGCACGATGATCGGCGCGCTGGCCATCACCGAGCCGGACGGCGGTTCGGACGTGGCCGGCATCCGCACGACCGCCCGCCGCGACGGCGACCACTACGTGGTGAACGGGTCGAAGACGTACATCACCAGCGGGCACCGGGCCGACTTCGTGACCACGGCGGTGTGTACCGACTTCCCCGGCAGCGGTGAACTCACCCTGCTGGTCATCGACAAGGGGTCGCCCGGGTTCACAGTGGGACGCCGGTTGGAGAAGCTGGGCTGGCACTGCTCGGACACCGCCGAACTGTCCTTCGCGGACGTGCGTGTGCCGGTCGCCAACCGGATCGGCGCGGAGAACACCGGCTTCCTGGCGATCATGCAGCACTTCGCGGCGGAACGGCTGTCGCTGGCGACCCAGGCGTACGCGACAGCGCAGCGCTGCGTCGAGTTGGCGGTGCGCTGGTGTCGGGACCGGGAGACCTTCGGTCGTCCGCTGGCCAGCCGGCAGCTGATCCGGCACCGGCTGGCCGAGATGCACACCCGGGCCGAGGCGGCCCGGTCGTACGTGCACGCAGTGGCGGGTCGGGTCGCGGCTGGCGAGCCGGTGGTGACCGAGGTGGCGATGGCGAAGAACGTGGCGGTGGCCGCCTGCGACCACGTCGTCGACCAGGCGTTGCAGCTGCACGGCGGGTTCGGCTACCTGCGCGACGCCGAGGTGGAGCGGCACTACCGCGACGCGCGGATCCTCGGCATCGGCGGCGGCACCACCGAGATCATGAACGAAATCATCGCGAAAGGCATGGGCCTGTGACCACTCTGGACAGCGCGATCGACCCGTCCGCGCCCTCGTACCTGGCGAACCGGGCGGCGTTGCTGGAGCGGTTGACCGAGTTGGACGCCGCGCTGGAACAGGCGCGGGCAGGTGGTGGCGAGAAGTACGTGACCCGGCACCACGCCCGCGGCAAGCTGCTCCCCCGGGAGCGAATCGAGCTGCTGGTGGACGCCGACAGCCCGTTCCTGGAGTTGTCGCCGGTCGCCGCGTACGGCTCGGACTTCCCGGTCGGGGCCAGCGTGGTCACCGGCATCGGGGTGGTCGAGGGCGTGGAGTGCCTGATCGTCGCGAACGACCCGACGGTACGCGGCGGCGCGGTGAACCCGTGGTCGCTGGCGAAGACCCGGCGGGCCGGCGAGATCGCCCTGGCCAACCGGCTGCCCATGGTCAATCTGGTGGAGTCGGCCGGGGCGGACCTGCCCACCCAGGCGGAGATCTTCATTCCCGGTGGTCGGGTGTTCCGTGACCTCACCCGGCTCTCGGCGGCCGGCATCCCCACTGTCAGCGTGGTCTTCGGCAACGCCACGGCCGGTGGCGCGTACGTGCCGGGGATGTCCGACCACGTGATCATGATTCGGGACCGGTCACAGGTCTACCTGGCCGGTCCGCCGCTGGTGAAGATGGCGACCGGCGAGGTCACCGACGACGAGTCGCTGGGTGGCGCGGCGATGCACGCTGGCACGTCCGGGCTTGCCGACTACCTGGCCGCCGACGAGCGGGACGGCATCCGGCTGGCCCGGCAGTGCGTCCGCCGGTTGAACTGGCGCAAGCAGGGCCCGTCGCCGCGTACGGCGGTGCCGCAGCCGCCGAAGTACGACCCGGAGGAGCTGCTCGGCATCACCAGCGCCGACCTGAAGGTGCCGTTCGACCCTCGGGAGGTGCTGGCCCGGATCCTGGACGGCAGCGACTTCGACGAGTTCAAGCCGGCGTACGGGGACGCGCTGGTCACCGGTTGGGGCGAGTTGCACGGGTATCCGGTGGGGGTGCTGGCGAACGCCCGAGGGGTGCTGTTCAGCGCGGAAGCGCAGAAGGCGGCCCAGTTCATCCAGCTCGCGAACGCCTCGGACACCCCGTTGATCTTCTTGCAGAACACCACCGGCTACATGGTGGGCACCGAGTACGAGCAGCGCGGCATCATCAAGCACGGCGCCCTGATGATCAACGCGGTGTCGAACTCGACGGTGCCGCACCTGACGGTGAACCTGGGCGCCTCCTACGGCGCCGGCAACTACGGCATGTGCGGCCGGGCGTACGAGCCGAGGTTCCTGTTCACCTGGCCGAACGCCAAGTCGGCGGTGATGGGCCCGGCTCAGCTCGCGGGGGTGCTGTCGATCGTGGCCCGGCAGGCGGCTGCCGCACGGGGGCGCGACTACGACGAGGACTCCGACGCGGCGATGCGTTTGATGGTCGAGCAGCAGATCGAGTCGCAGTCCGGCGCTCTCTTCCTCTCCGGCCGGCTCTACGACGACGGGGTGATCGACCCCCGGGACACTCGGACCGTCCTCGGGCTCTGCCTCTCGGCGATCCACAACGGACCGGTGAAGGGCGCCGACGGTTTCGGCGTCTTCCGGATGTAGACCGTGAGCGCGAGGAACGCAGCGGAGCGGAGTCCCGCAGTCGCGAACGAAAGGCAGGCTCAGGGCACCATGATCAACAGACTGCTTGTGGCCAACCGGGGCGAGATCGCCCGCCGGGTCTTCGCCACCTGCCGCGCGATGGGCGTGGAGACGGTCGCCGTGCACTCGGACGCGGACGCCGACGCGCCGTTCGTGGCCGAGGCCGACCAGGCCGTACGCCTGCCGGGGAGTTCGCCGGCCGAGACGTACCTACGGGTCGACCTGATCCTGGACGCGGCCCGGCGCAGCGGCGCGGACGCCGTCCACCCCGGCTACGGGTTCCTCGCCGAGAACGCCGAGTTCGCGGCGGCGGTGACCGACGCCGGTCTGACCTGGGTCGGCCCGCCGGCCAAGGTGATCGCCGCGATGGGCGACAAACTGGCGGCGAAGGCGCTGCTCGCCGAGGCGGGCGTACCGATGCTGCCGAGTTGGACCGACACCGACGAGATCGCGGACTTTCCGGTGCTGGTGAAGGCGTCCGCCGGCGGTGGTGGCCGGGGCATGCGGATCGTCCGGACCGCCGACGAACTGGCCGAGGCCGTCGCCTCCGCGCGCCGCGAGGCGGCCGCCGCGTTCGGCGACGGCACTGTCTTCATCGAGCGGTACGTCGAACGCGGCCGGCACGTCGAGGTGCAGATCTTCGGTGACGCCCACGGTCGGGTGGTCGCCCTCGGTGACCGGGAGTGCTCGATCCAGCGCAGGCACCAGAAGATCGTCGAGGAGGCGCCGGCGGTCGTTCCGGAGCGGGTGCGGACGGCGTTGCACGAGGCGGCGGTGGCGGCCGGACGCGCTGTCGACTACCTGGGCGCGGGCACCGTGGAGTTCCTGCTCGCCCCGGGCGGTGAGTTCTTCTTCCTGGAGATGAACACCCGCCTTCAGGTGGAGCATCCGGTCACCGAGTTGTGCACGGGGCTGGACCTGGTGGGGTTGCAAATGCTCGTCGCCGAGGGTGAGCCGCTGCCGGCGGCCCTGCCGGCGAGCACCGGGCACGCGGTCGAGGTACGCCTCTGCGCCGAGGACGCGGCGGCGGGTTGGCGACCGGCCACCGGGACCCTGCACCGGTTCGGCGTCGGCGCGGTGGCGGCCGAGTTCGGTGGGCTGGCCGGGCCGGGTCTGCGGCTCGACTCCGGTGTGGTGGCCGGTTCGGTGGTCGGGGTGCACTACGACTCGATGCTCGCGAAGCTGATCGCCTGGGGTCGTAACCGCGCGGAGGCGACCCGACTGCTGGCCAGCGCGCTGGCCCGGGCCGAGTTGCACGGGGTTACCACCAACCGGGACCTGCTGGTCCGGGTGCTGCGCAGCCCCGCGTTCGCCGCCGTGGAGATCGACACGGGTTTCCTGGACCGGCATCCGGAGGTCTTCGCCCCGCTGCTCCCCGCCGACCGGCTGCCGATCACCGCCCTCGCCGCTGCACTGGCAGCGGCCGCCCAACGGCGGGCGACCGCACCGGTGCTCCCCGGGCTCCCCTCCGGTTGGCGCAACGTGCCCGCCGTTCCCCAGACCACCCGCTTCGTCGGGCCGGACGGCGACGAGATCGAGATCCGCTACCGGTTGGACCGGACCGGCCGGCTCGCCGACTGGTCCAGCACGTCGGCGGCCGAGGAGTCCGCCGAGCGGCCGACGGCACCCACAGTGGCGCTGGTAGAGGCCACCCCGGACCGGGTGGTGCTCGACGTCGACGGGGTTCGGCGCGCGTACCGCGTACACCGGGTGGGGCCGGCTGTCTTCGTGGACGGCCCGGACGGGGCGGCGAGCCTGGCCGAGCTGCCGCGTCTCCCGCTGCCCACCGCGGCGGTGGCGGCCGGGTCGCTGCTCGCGCCGCTGCCCGGCGTGGTGACCCGGGTGCACGTCCAGGTCGGCCAGCGGGTCTCGGCCGGCGATCCGCTGCTCACGCTGGAAGCGATGAAGCTGGAACATCCCGTGCTCGCCCCGATCGACGGCGTGGTCGCCGAGCTG
Organism: Micromonospora sp. CNZ322; assembly: GCF_007827755.1. Classification (NCBI taxonomy): domain Bacteria; kingdom Bacillati; phylum Actinomycetota; class Actinomycetes; order Micromonosporales; family Micromonosporaceae; genus Micromonospora; species Micromonospora sp. CNZ322. The sequence continues at coordinate 20,312 of NZ_VITD01000004.1, read as the reverse complement.
CCGGTGCCGACCGGCGGTCAGGTGCAGACGGGCGCCGTGTTGGCCGTTGTCGACGAAAAGGACCCCCGATGACCTTCGACCTCACCCCCGAGCAGGACCAGCTGCGCGACGCCGTGCGGGCGCTCGGCCGCCGGTACGGCCACTCCTACTTCGTCGAGAAGGCGAGGGCCGGTGAACACACCACCGAACTGTGGGCGGAGGCCGGACGGCTCGGCTACCTGGGGGTCAACATCCCCACCGAGTACGGCGGCGGGGGCGGTGGCATCACCGAGCTGGCCATCGTCTGCGAGGAGTTGGCGGCGGCGGGTTGCCCGCTGCTGCTGCTTGTGGTCTCCCCTGCCATCGCGGCGACGGTGCTCAGTCGGCACGGCACCGAGGAACAGCGCAAGCGGCACCTGCCGGGCCTCGCCGACGGCTCCCAGAAGATCGTTTTCGCGATCACCGAGCCGGAGGCCGGTTCCAACTTCCACCGACTCGGCACTGTGGCCCGCCGTGACGGCGACGGCTGGCTGCTGAACGGCCGCAAGTGCTACATCTCCGGTGTCGACGAGGCCGGTCACGTGCTGGTCGTGGCCCGTGTTGCCGTCGATGACGGCCCAGCCGGTTCAGCGGATGCGTCTCCGCAGAAGCTCAAGCCGGCGCTGTTCCTGGTGCCGACCGACGCGGCCGGACTGACCCGGTCCAAGTTGGACATGGAGATCGTGTCCCCGGAGAACCAGTTCCTGCTCTACCTGGACGACGTGCGGGTGCCCGCCGACGCGCTGCTCGGTGAGTCGCTGGACGCCGGGCTGCCGGCGCTCTTCGCCGGGCTCAACCCGGAGCGGATCACGGTGGCCGCGATGGGCGCCGGCACCGGCCGGTACGCCATCGAGCGGGCCAGTGAGTACACCGCCACCCGCAAGGTCTGGGGTGGTCGGAGCATCGGCTCCCACCAGGGGGTGTCGCACCCGCTGGCCCACGCGGCGGTGCAGGTGGAACTGGCCCGCCTCATGATCCAGAAGGCGGCCACTCTGTACGACGCCGGCCGCGACCTGGAGGCCGGGGTGTCCGGCAACATGGCCAAGTACGCGGCCGGGGAGGCCGCCGCGCTCGCCGTGGACACCGCCGTGCAGGTGCTCGGTGGGGCCGGCATGACCACCGAGTACGGGGTGGCGACCCTGCTCGGCGCCGTCCGGGCCGGCCGGATCGCCCCGGTCAGCCGCGAGATGATCCTGAACTTCGTGGCCCAGCACGTCCTCGGCCAGGACAAGTCGTACTGACGTCGCCGCGCCTCGCGCGAGCGTGGCGTGGCCGTGACCATGGCCGTGGCGGGTGCTGCATGATCGACTCGGTTTTCCTGAACTCGCGGTGTCCAAGCGTCGGTGATGCCCCGACTTCCTGAAAGCCGAGTCGATCACGCACGGGCCGACGCCGGTGGGGACGTCAGGCTGGGGTACGGCAGGCGGCGTCGATGCGGTGGACCGGGCGGACGCGACGGCCCATGCCCTCCAGCAGCGAATCCTCGACGTGGAAGTCGTGGATGCGCAGTTGGTGACGGGGCAGTTCCTCCTCGCTCGGGCAGAGCACCTGGGCGCGGACCAGACCGACCGGGACGTACCGGACGCCGCCCCGTTCCTGAAGGATCACCATGTTGACGTCGTCGGTGGTGACCACGTGCCCGCGTACGTCCTCGGTGGGCCCACTCTCCGGGCCCACTGTGGTGACGGTCAGCGGCAACACCGGTGTGGTGATCACCGGCACCGCGGCCCAGATCAGGGTGGCCAGCACCGCCACCTCGGTCACCGACGCCAGCGGCCGGATCACCATGCCCGGCAGCGGCCCCGCGACGAAGAGCGCCAGCAGCGGGGGCACCACGATGAGCGCCAGCACCAGCCACTCGTCGCCCTGCCGCATCGCGTCACGCAACGTCGGCAGCATCAGCCAGCCGTACCCGGCGAGCAGCGCGACGATCAGCAGCAGCCGAGGCACCACCCGCTCGTGCAGCCGCGCCGGGCGCAGTTGGAACGCGGCCACGAACGCCGGCAACAGCAACGGCAGATAGAGCAACGGCCAGGTGATCAGGGCGAGCAGGAAGCTGGCCAGCACCACCCAGGCCGGGGTGATGTCGGCCCAGCGGGCGAAGAGCGGGCGGCGGCGGGTGCCCGGCGGAAGTCGATCCGCGCTGACGGCCAGTACCGCGCCGAGCGCGAAGACGGCGACCAGCCCGGTGGAGAGCAGCCGGGCCGCCGTGGTCAGGAAACCGGCGAGCAGGTTGACCGGCCCGACGTTGGCCACCAGCAGCAGCGTGGTCTGGAGCTCCCCGCCGGCCTCCACGCCGAGGCGGAGGACCGAGAAGATCGCCGGTACGCCCACCACTGCCGTCCAGAACGACTGGCTGGCGCGGGCGCGCCGCTCCGCCGGATCCCACCGGACCCGGCCCGACTCAACCGCGGCGACGACCGGCTCGGCCCGTTCGGCGACCGGCACTCCGGCCGGCCAGGCAACGTCAGCTCCTGCGCCAGCCGCTGGACGATCGACGGCCGGCGGCGCTGCTGCCGTACCATCGATCGCCGGCCCGGCGTCGCCGCCGGGCACTGACGTCCGAGGCGGCGGGACCGGCCCGTCGCCGCTGGTGGCGGTCGGTGCCGCGCTCACTTCGCGGGCGCCTTGTCGTCGAAGTCGACAAGCTTCGGCACCTCCAGCGGCTGTGGCTGGCGCTTCTCGGCCTTCAGCCAGGGGCCCAGGGTCCGGTTGTACGCGGTCTGCCAGGGGCTGGCATCTCCGTCGCGGCCCTGCTCGTAGCTCTTCTGCAGGAAGAACGCGACCAGGTCGCGCAGCGCGGGATCACCGATCGGCACGCCGATGCCCAGCAACTCGCTGGTGCCGAACGGCATGTCCACGATCTCGAACTCCTTGGGGAAGCTGGCCAGGAAACCGGCGAGGATCGACTCGTCGGAGCTGACCGCGTCGTACCGGCCCTTCCGGATGCCGTCGACGCAGTCGCCGACGTCCTTGACCACGAACGTCTTGACCTGGTGCTTCTCCAACTCGGCCTCGGTGGTGGAGCCGCCGCTGGTGCAGACCTTGTACGCCGGGTCGCGCAGATCCTCGATGGTGCGGATCTTGTCCTTGAGTCGAATCGGCACCATCACCTCCTGCGTGGTGACGAAGTACGGCCCGGCGAAGCTGACCAGTTGCTTACGGTCTTCAGTCATGGAGAAGCTGGACACCACCAGGTCGACGGTGCCGCCCTGCAGCGACGGGATGCGGTCCTCGGTGGCGACCGACACGAACTCCAGCCGCTGATCCCCCTCATAGCCGAGGGAGGCCGCGACGTACCGGGCGATCTCGACGTCGAACCCGACGTGCTGGCCGTTTCGCAACTCACCCATCAGCGGCTCGTTGGTGGCGACACCGATGCGGAGCTTCGACTGACCGTAGATGTGCGTCTCGCGCATCTTCTCCTGTACGGAGGACAGGTCCGGTTCCTTCCGGCTGTCGCAACCGGCCGCGGCGGCGAGCACGAGAGTGAGAGCGACCGCCAGCGTCGACGCGATCGAGCGGAGCCGGGACTGCGAACTGCCTGAGTTCATGGGCGACCTCGCTACCGGAAGGGCCTGCGGAACACCGAGAGTAGCCGTTCTTGTCCAATCCGTGTGGGCGCGGTGGACCCTGTCGAGTGGACGGCTCGGATCGACGTCGATCGGCGCGGCGGTCGGCTCTGCGGTTGACAGCCGGCCTGGCCGCGACATGCTGGACGGGTGAGCCGATTGTCCAGACCTGATGCGCGCACGGTGGCGGTGCTCGCGGCGCTTGGAGCCCTTGCGCCGCTGGTCATGCTGGTGGTGTGGCGCCGACAGGACCTCCTCGGCGTGGTTCTCGCGCTGCTCTGCGTGCTAATGACCATGATCGCCGGGGTTGCCGTCTCCGCCGCTCGGCAGGTCGACGATCCGGAGCCGGCGGACCGGTCGGCAGCCCTCGGGCCGCCCGAGCTGATGCCGTACGGGATCGACGCGGACACCCTCGACGCCATGGACCCCCGGGACGCGTTGCGTGCGGTGCGTGACCGCCGCCGCGGGTCGAACGGGCTCAGCGGCCGGTGAGCGTGGGCGCGGAGAGCGCGTCCACACCGCGCCCCGCCAGACACCGGTAGGTCCGGTCGATGCTGCCGTCGACCGGAGGTAGCACCTCCAGGTGCCAACCGGTCGCCTCGGCGATCCCGGTGGTCAACCCGAACGTCCTCGCGCTGCACACCTGCCGCACCGGCTCAGCGGCGGCCACCTCGTCATAGTCGGCGCCGACCAGCGACACCGGCAGGATGCCCTCGGCGTACGTCTCCCAGGTGTGTCGGCCGGCGCAGGACAACCGAGCCGCCTCGGCGCGGCTGCCGCGGATCCGCATCGGGCCGAAGCACTCCAGCTCGGGCAGGCACCGGGCACCCTCGGGCAGGGCGGTGGGCGCACCGGTGCCGGTCGCACAGCCGGGCAGCGGCCCGGTAGCCGGTGCGGCGATCTGGGTGGCCGACGGGTACGGGGCGGGTGGTGGCGCCCGGTCGGCGACCCAGGCCCCGGCGGTCGCGGAGGCGGCGAGCGCGAGCACCCCGGCGCCGCCGAAGAGCCAGCGCCGCCACCGTCGACCGGCGGGGTCGGTTCGCTGAGTGTCCTCGATGGGCGGTCGGGGCACCGGCTGGCTGGCCGCGTACGGGCCGGAGAGCGTCGCGGCACCGCTGACCGGAGCGCCGCTGACCGGTGTCGCCGGCGAGCCGAGTGGCAGGTTGGTGAGCAGGTCGTGCAACTCCAGGGCGGAGGGACGCTCGCCCGGATCGTTGGCCATGCCGACGCGCAGCACGTCGATCAGCTCGTCCGGCACCCCGGGCAGGGCGGGGAGCGGCTGGTTGAACATCTCCAGCACGGTGACAAGGCTCGGGTTGCGCTCGGACTGCCAGCGCGGCGGCCGGCCGTGCATCACCGCGTAGAGGGTGGCGCAGAGCGCGTACACGTCGACGGCCGGTGACGGCGGGCTGTGGCTGAACATCTCCGGCGGCGCGTACGCCGGGGTGAGCACCTCCAGGGTGACCGAGGCGTCCCGGTGCTCGGCGAGGACGGCGAGCCCGAAGTCGGCGAGCACCGCCGAGTTGAAATGCGAGTGGAGGATGTTGGCCGGTTTCACGTCCCGGTGCAGCACCCCGGCGGCGTGCGAGTGGGCCAGCGCGTCCGCGATCTTGATGCCGAGGTCGCGAGCCTCCACCGGGCCGAGCGGCGAGGTGCGCATCCGTTCGGCGTACGAGCCGTCGCAGAGCTCCATGATCAGGTAGGGGTGCTGATCGACGGTGACCCCGACGTCGAAAAGGTCCACCACGTGCGGGTGGGACGACATCCGGCCCGCCGCCCGCGCCTCGCGCAGGAAGCGGGCCTGATCGCGCTCGCTGTCCAGCGTCCGGTTCTCCACCTTGACGGCGACCTCGCGACCCACGGAGATCTGGGTGGCCTGGTAGACGGTCGCGTACCCGCCCCGGGCAAAGACCCGCAAATCAGTCAGGCCGGGCACGATCGGCACTGGCAGGCCGCCGGTCGGGGTGTCGGTCACCGCTCGAAAATACCCAACCCGACCGATGGCTCAGCGCACCGCGTCCGCCGGAGCCGCACCGGCGGGACCGGTACCCTCCTCGGCGACCGCGATCGTCCCGGCACCCTCGGACGAACCGACCCCGCCGGCCGGGATGCCCCGCCGGGCGTCCAGACGCAGACCGATGGCGGTGGCCACGGCGCCCAGCCCTTCCCACGCCGCCACACCGAAGAACCGGTCGGGAGCGATGTCGGCCAGCACCGCGATGGTGAACACGGTGAACGTGACCAGCCGGAAGACCACTGTGAACCGGTAGAACACCCGCCACTCGGTCACCGTGGCGAGCAGGTAGTAGACGCCCATGTTGAAGGCCGCCATCGAGGACGCCAGCAGGAACGTCCCGGTGTGGTCACCGACGGACCGCGTCGCCGGCACCTCGAACCCGAGCATGCGCAGCTGCGCCTCCGGCCAGAGCAGCCCAACCGCGCCCATCACCAGCGCCAACACGCCGAAGACCGCGATGGTCCAGCCCGCGATGGATCGCGGCAGCTTCATGAACGGCCTCCCCAGGCACGGCGACGGTCCCCAATGTGGACCCGTACGCGGTGGTGACACGCTAGCCGCTCCCCGAGACCACCACATCCCCAGAACCGGCAGAACCTGCACCCCCAGGGTCGCGTTGATCATGAAGTTATTGCCCTGCACGTCGGCGTGTCGGGGCAATAACTTCATGATCAACGGTGGGGTGCGGTGGGGATGGGTGAGGGGTGGGTTAGACCAGGGCGGTCAGGCGGGTGTGCAGGGCGTCGGCTGCGGCTCGTTCGCTGCGCTGCTCGGTGGCGTACGCCAGGCGGACCGCCTCCTGCGCGCAGGACACCGCCTCCGCCGGGCGACCGCAGGCGGCCAACGCCTCGGCCAGCACACTCGCCGCGATCACCTGGCTGCGTACGTCCTCGGCCGGTGCGGTGACCGCACGACGTGCCCAGTCCAACGCCTGCTCCCGCTGCCCGTGCGCGAGCAGCGCCGCAGCGTACTGAGCCATCGTCTGGCGGCGGGAGAAGAGCAGCGAGGGTGCGTTCGCGGCGGCCGTGGCCACCGGGGCGAGCAGCCCGACCGCTGTCGCCGAGTCGCCGGCGGCGAGACGGGCCGTCGCCAGCAGCACCCGGGGCGCCACCTGCGCCGGAGCCTGCGGGTTGTGCGGCTCCACGGCGGTCAGCACCGCGCGGGCCACCCGCTCGGCCGTCTCGCAGTCGCCCATGTCCAACGCGACGAAGCCGCGCAGTGTGCCGGCCATCCCGGTGAGCAGCGGATGCGAGGTGCGCTCCGCGTACGCCAGGGCGTCGGTGAGCAGGTCGGCGGCGTGCTCCGGCTCGCCCAGGCCGCGCGCCACCACCGCCCGGACCACCAGGGCGAACCCGCGCCCCCAGTCGTCGGACGCGGCGGCGAACTCCCGGTACGCCCGCCGGGCCTCCCGGTCCGCCTCGGCCAGGTCACCCAGCTCGGCCGTGGCGAACGCCGCCACCGCGCGCAACGTGCCCACCGCCCACGCCTCACCGACCCGCTCGCCGAACGGCAGGAACACCTGCGCCATCCGACACGCCTCGCGCAGTCGGCCGGCGAGCAGCCGGGCGAACGCCGTGGTGCCGCGCAGCCAGGCCCGCCCGTACGGGTCCTTCAGCTCGGCGAAGAGTCGGGCGGCCCGGCCGAGCACCGCGTCGGTCCCGGCGAAGTCACCCCGGGTGGTGGTCACCCAGGCCAGGTTCTGCAGGGACCACGCCTGCCCGCGTCGGTCCTGCGCACCGAGGCTGACCTGGTACGCGGCTGCCAACCGGCTGCTCGCCTGACTCAGCCGCCCGGCCACGAAGTCGGCCATGCCGAGCCGGCGCATCGCCGTGGCGCGCTGCGTGGGCAGCCGACCCTCGGTGGCGACCTGCAAGGCCTCCTGCCATGCGGTCACCGCCCGGCCCTGATCGCCGAGGGTCTCCTGGGCCTGCCCCGCCAACAGCAGGGCGCTGACCCGGGTGGCCTCGTCCCCCGCGTTCGCGGCGATCTTCTCGGCGTACGCCAACGCGTCGGTGACCCGGCCGATCTGGAGCAACGCCCGCGCGTGCACCACCCGATCGGCTGCCGGCACCCCGTCGCGGGCCAGTTCGGTGGCGCGCTCGGCGTACTCGACCGCCATTGCCGGCTCACCGGCGGAGAGCGACCGGCGGGCGGCCCGGCCGAGCGCGGCGACGCCGAGCGGAACCACCGCCCGGGCCGGCGCGTCCGGGCGCAGCTTCACCGCGTCGGCGAGCGTGGCGGCCCGCTCGACGTGCGTCGCCACGAAGTCGTCGCGTGCCTCGTCGGTGAACCCGCCCACCGTGCTGGCCGTGGTCTCGTCCGCCGGCGCCGCCCAGCGGGCCAGCGCCGCGTGCCGCTCGGCCAACTCGGCCTTGCTCACCCCTGCGTACGCGGCCTCCCGCATGAGCGGTGTGGCGAACGAGTAGCCGGCACGCGAGCGGTGCAGCATGCGGCGTTGCAGCAACTCCTCGACTGCCCGGTCGAGCTCGACCGCGACCACTGCCGACGGCCGACCGTCGCGACCGCCGCGTTGCTCCCGCATCGCCTCCAGCGCGCCGGTCGGCACCGTGTCGCCGGTGACCGCCGCGTCGCGCAGCACCGACCGGGCGTCCGGCGGCAACGCGTCGATCCGGGCCGCGAGCACGGCGGCGAGGTCCCGGGAGAGCAGCCGGCTGCCCAGCGAACCTGGCACCAGCCGCCAGCCGGTCGACCCGCCCTGCTCCCGCTCGCCGGAGCCGGACCGATCCACCGCGGCAGCCCGCGTCGAGGCGGCACCGCGCACTGATTCGGTGGTGAGCGCGCCCCGTTCGATAAGCAGGGTGACAAGCTCAGCCAGGTAGAACGGATTGCCCTGCGCCGTGGCGAGCAACCGGTCGGTGTCGGCCTGCGGCAGCTTGCCGCCGCCGAGGTAACTAGTGAGCAGCCGGGCCGCGTCGGCACCGCGCAGCGGCGGCAGCGAGTGCACCTCGGCGTCCGCGACCCGGGTCAGCGCGCCAGCGGTACGCACCAGCTCGGGGCGGCCGAGCAGCAGCACCAGCACCGGGCCGGTGAGCCTGGACAGGGTCAACCCGAGGGCACTGATCGTCTCGGCGGTGGCGTCGTGCAGGTCGTCCACCACGATCACCAGCGGCGCCTCCGAGGCGAGCCCACTGAGCAGGTCGGCGACCGCGTTCGGCACCACCTCGGCGTCCGCTGCCGGAGTGCCCGATCCGCCCCACTCACCGCTGTCGCTGCCACCGTGGGCCGGGAGTTCGGCGTAGCCGAGCAGGGCCAGCAGCTGTTCCGTGGCGATCGGCGGTGTCTCCGCACCGGAGCGGGCGAGCCGCTGCCCGAGCCGGCGCAGCCGCTCCTCGACCGCCGGGCGGGTCAGCGCTGTGGACGCGTCGCTGGGCAGACCGACGGCGGCCCGCACCAGATCGGCCAGGGGTGCGAGGCGTCGCCGCTCCCCGAACGCGGCACAGCGCACCGAGAGCACCCGGGCCCCGGTGTGTGCCGCGTACCGACCAGCACCGACGTCGTACCCGGCGGCGAGGCGCTCCACCTCGGCGGCGAACCGGGACTTGCCGATGCCCGCCTCGGCGGTCATCAGCAGCACCCGTGGGTCGCCCTGGTCAATCACCTCGGCGAGCCGGCCCGCGACCCGACCGATCTCCGTCTCCCGGCCGACGTACGGCGCCTCGTCGCCGAGCCCCGAGCGGGTGCCCGGCGCGTCCAGCAGACCCAGCAGCTCGTACGCCTCGACCGGCTCACGCTTGCCCTTGAGCCGCAGCGGGCGCAGTGCCCGCCAGGAGGAGACGTGCCGGGTGGCCGCGGCGGTGCGTCCACCGGCGTAGACGGCCCCGACGGCGGCGGCGTCGGCGAGCCGGGCCGCGGTGTTCACCGTGTCGCCGATGACCGTGTATTCAATCGCGGCCTGGATGCCCGCGATGACGTCTCCGGTGTTCAGCCCGACCCGCAGCCCGAGCGGCGCGCCGCCGCCCCGCTCGTCGTCGAGCACCCGGCGGACGGCCCGCTGCATGGACAGGGCGGCCCGGACGGCACGTTCGGCGTCGTCCTCGTGCGCCACCGGGGCGCCGAAGACCGCCATGATGCCGTCACCGGTCAGCTTGTCGACGTGCCCGCCGAAGGTCTTCACCGCACCGGCGAGGGCGGCGAGCACCCGGTCGGTGACCGCACCGACGCGTTCCGGGTCGAGATCCTCCGACCAGGAGGTGAACTCGGAGAGGTCACCGAAGAGCACGGTGACCACCCGGCGCTCGGCCGCCGGCAACGTGGCGGCGGCCGGCAGCGCGGCGCCACAGTTGTGGCAGAACCGCGCGCCGGGAACGGCAACGGTTCCACACACGGGGCAGGTCACATGTGCTCCAACCCACTGACCCCGGGCGCGGATTCCCCGGTGTCGACGCCCAGATACTCCAGCTGGGCCCGGACCGACCATTCGGCCGCCCACCAGAGTGAGCGGTCCACGTCCGCGTAGACCGTCGCCACCACGTCGGCGGGGGTGTGGGCGCCGGCGGCGACCGCCGCCCGGACCTGGTCGAGCCGGGCCCGGCGGTGGGCGAGGTAGAAGTCGGCGGCGGCGGCGCAGTCGGCCAGTGCCGGGCCGTGTCCAGGCAGCGCCGGAATCCCCCGGTACGCGGACAGCAGCTCCAGGCTGCTCAGGTAGTCACCGAGGTGCCCGTCGGGATGGGCGACCACGGTGGTGCCCCGGCCGAGGATGGTGTCACCGGTGAGCACCACCCGCTCGTCGCCGTGCTCGACCAGGAAACAGACCGAGTCGGCGGTATGCCCTGGCGTCTGCAACAGGCTGATGTGCAGACCGAAGCCGCCGAAGTACTCGCCCGGCTCGGTCAGCGGCTCGCCGCCGATGGTGTGCGCCGGGTCGACGGCGAGCACGTGCACGCCGCCGAGCAGCTCACTCAGCCGGGCCGCGCCCTCAGTGTGGTCGGGGTGGCCGTGCGTGATCAGAATCAGCCCGACCGGGCCGTGCTCGGCGATCCGGGTCAGGTGCCCCTCGTCCGCCGGCCCCGGGTCGACCACGATGCCCGACTCGGCCGCCGGCGCGCGCAGCACCCAGGTGTTGGTGCCGTCGAGGGTCATCGGCCCCGGGTTCGGCGCACGCAGCAGTGAAACCCAGCGGGGCAACTCGTCGGCAAGCGCCGCCACCGCCCCCGTCACGTGCCCGCTCATGGCTGCGATCGTACGACCCCGCCCGCCACACCCCACGATCCTGCACTTGCGGCCCCTGATTCATCCCGGTTCAGGGCTTTCGTCCGAGCAGAAAGTGCAAGATCGCGGGGCGATGGGACGCGTCAGGCGACCTCGACGATCAGCTCGATCTCCACCGGGGCGTCCAGGGGCAACTCGGCCACGCCCACCGCGCTGCGCGCGTGCCGGCCAGCCTCCCCGAAGACGGTGCCGAAGAGATCCGAGGCGCCGTTGATCACGGCGGGCTGACCGGTGAAGCCGGGCGCGGAGGCCACGAACCCGGTCACCTTGACCACCTTCACCACGTTCTCCAGGCCGACCAGCGAGTCGACAGCGGCCAGCGCGTTGAGCGCGCACCGCTGGGCCAGGTCCTTCGCCTGCTCGGCGGAGATCCCGGCGCCGACCTTGCCGGTAGCCAGCAACTTGCCCTCGGCCATCGGCAACTGGCCGGAAACGTACACGTGCTGCCCGGACTGCACGGCCGGGACGTAACTGGCCACCGGCGGCACGACCTCGGGCAGTTCGAGACCCAGCTCGGCGAGCTTCGCGTGCGGACCGTTGCTCACGCCTTGGGCCGCTTCAGGTAGGCGACCAGCTGGTCCGGATTCGGGCCGGGGACCACGGCGACGAGCTCCCACCCGTCCTCGCCCCAGTTGTCGAGGATCTGCTTGGTCGCGTGGACCAGCAGCGGGACCGTGGAGTATTCCCACTTCTGCATCGCTGAAGGGCTCCCTCTCGGTGCGGAATTGTTCGAGGGACAGCCTACGGTCCGCTGGCCGGACGAGGTACGGGACGCTGCTCCGGCGCGGCCGGCAGCTCCCCGCAGCGCCCCTCGTGCTCGTACCCCTGGGGGCAGCGGGACCGGTCGGGCAGCAGCAGGTCACAGAAAACCCGGTGCCGGTTGTTCTGATCGTCGGCGTTGGAGACGGTGGTTTCGCCGGCGTCCAACTCGGGCAGGAAGCCCAGGGACACCGCAACCCGACCGGCCAGCACGGTCGCCGCCGCCAGATTCGGCACCCGGATCGGCAGGTGGATGACGAAGCCCGGCTCGTCGTCCTCGCGGGTCCGCTCGGCGGGCTGGCTCGGCATCCGGGCCGTCTCCGCCTGCTCCGACATCCGGCGGTACGACCGTTCGTTGATCGGCTGGTTGGTGACCTGCCCGCCGGCGTCGACCACGGACCCGAGCCGGCGGGGCCGGTCGTTCGCCGGGAACTGGGTGCGAGGGATGTTGTCCGCGTCGCGCATGCACTGCCTCCGGTCGTACCTCTCGGACCATGCTTCCGGCCCGGACCCATTCGTCCGTTCCGGCCCCCGCACCGGGACGAAGGTAGGTCTGTCGCCGCGGTCCCGCCAACAGGACGCGCACAAGAAGCCACCAACAGTCACATATGCGACACACCGCAGGTCGGGGGCCCGACACCGAAACCGACGCGGGTACCGCTCACCGGATCGCTGGGCCACTCGACAGGCAGGGGCGACACCGACCCGGTCATCGACCGCTACCCTTCCGGTCGGACGGTCGCGCAGCGCCCGGCCGCCCGCTCGATCACGCTCGGCGCCAGGGGTGGCGGCGGGCGCCGCACCCCTGGGGGAACGACATGACCCACCCGCCCAGCGGCGACCAGGCCGGCACACCCGCTCACCCACCGGCACACCCGGATCCCGCCGGTCAGCCCGGCGCGCCGATCATCCCCAGCCAGTCGACCCCCGCTGCACCGCCTGGGCAGCTCGCTCTCCCCGCCTCCCCCGCCCAGCCGGCACTCTCCGCCGCCCCCACCTCACCGGCTTTCCCGGGGCAGCCCGGCGGCCCCAGCCAGCCGGCCTTCCCGGGGCAGCTCGGCGGCGCCGGGCAGCCGGAAGGGCCTGGTGGCCCCACCTCGGCCACCGCACCGACGCAGCCGGGTACCCCGAACCCCTCGTCGATCCCCGCGGCACCGCCGGCCTATCCGCCCTATCCGGGCACGGCCGAGCCGAAGAAGAAGCGTGGTCTGCTGATCGCGGCGATCGCCCTGGTCGTGATCATGGTGCTCTGCGTGGGGGGCGGCGTGGTGGCCTTCCTGACCCTGCGCGATGCCGAGACCGGCGAGGGCGCCAAGGAGCCGGCGGTCGCCGTCGACGAGTTCCTCACCGCTGTCTACAAGGATCGCGACGCGACAAAGGCGGCCGGGCGCGTCTGCGCCGCTTCCCGCGACGACGACAAGATCGCTGCGAAGGTTGCCGAGGTGGAGAAGTACGCCTCCACCTACCAGAACCCGCGCTTCCGGTGGACCACCCCGAAGGTGGACAACCAGACCGGGGAACGGGCCACCGTCTCCACCCGGCTCACCATGACCACCGCCGACGAGAAGGTGGCCGACCAGGAGTTGCGCTTCACTGTGGTGCAGAAGACGGGTTGGTGGGTCTGCGAGGTCGCCTGACCGGCCAGCCTGGATAGGCTCGACGGGTGTGTGCAGCTGAGCGTCCGATCGACCCGGCCGGTACCGGGTGGCCCGCCCGTCTCCACGTGGTGACCGGCAAGGGCGGCACCGGTAAGACCAGCGTGGCGGCGGCGCTGGCCCTCGCGCTCGCCGCCGGCGGCCGGCGCACCCTGCTGGTCGAGGTCGAGGGGCGGCAGGGCATCGCCCAACTGTTCGGCATCGAGCCGCTGCCCTACGAGGAGCGGCACCTCGCCGATGCGGCGGACGGCGGTGAGGTGCGCGCGCTCGCGGTGGACGCCGAGGAGGCGCTGCTCGAGTACCTGGACATGTTCTACAAACTGGGCGCGGCGGGCCGGGCACTGCGCAAGCTCGGCGCCATCGACTTCGCCACCACCATCGCGCCCGGCCTGCGGGACGTCCTCCTCACCGGCAAGGTGAAGGAGGCCACCACCCGCACCACCGGGCAGCGGCGCGCGTACGACGCGGTGGTGCTGGACGCCCCGCCGACCGGGCGGATCGGCCGGTTCCTCAACGTGACGGCGGAGACCGCCCGGCTGGCCAAGGTGGGCCCGATCAAGACCCAGAGCGAGGGGGTCGCCGCGTTGCTGCGGTCCCCGATGACCGCGGTGCACGTGGTCACGCTGCTCGAGGAGATGCCGATCCAGGAGACGGTCGACGCGATCGCCGACCTGACCGCCCTCGGCTTCGGCGTCGGGAAGGTGCTCGTCAACGGAGTCCGGCCGCCGCTGCCCGCCGGAGCGGCGGTCACCGCCGCGGAGTTGAGGCGCGGGCTGGTCGCCGCCGGGCTGCCGGCCGATCGGGACATCGTGGCCGGATTGCACGATGAGGCACGTGATCAGCTCATCCGGCGTGAACTGGAAGATTCGCTCCGCGCCGACCTGGTGGAGTTGGGGCTGCCGATGATCGAGTTGCCGTTGCTGCCCGACGGGGTTGATCGGGCGGGGCTCGCGACCCTGGCCCAGGCCCTCGTCCGCGCCGAATGACTCACACCTGAGCGCAGCACGGGCGCGCGGACCCACCGGCCCGATACGCTCGATTGGTGCCTTCCGAAGACGCGGCGCCGCAGCTGGACGTCGACCAGATCCTCGCCGACCCAGGCGTGCGGATCGTCGTGTGCTGCGGTGCCGGCGGAGTGGGAAAGACGACCACGGCCGCGGCGCTGGCGCTGCGGGCCGCCGAGCACCACGGCCGGCGCACTGTGGTGCTCACCATCGACCCGGCCCGCCGGCTGGCCCAGTCACTGGGCCTGACCGAGCTGGACAACACCCCCCGCCAGGTCAAGGGGATCGACGTCGAGAGCAGCGGCGGCGAGTTGCACGCCATGATGCTCGACATGAAGCGCACCTTCGACGACGTGGTGTTGCAGCACACCGACCCGACGAAGGCCGCGGAGATCTTCGCGAACCCGTTCTACCAGGCGATGAGCTCGACCTTCGCCGGCACGCAGGAATACATGGCGATGGAGAAGCTGGGCCAGTTGCACGCCCGGGGCGAATGGGACCTGATCGTGGTGGACACTCCACCGTCCCGCTCGGCACTGGACTTCCTGGATGCGCCGGCTCGGCTCTCCCGTTTCCTTGACGGCCGGATGCTGCGGCTGCTGCTGGCCCCGGCGCGCAGCGGCGGCCGGAGCATGTTCAGCCTGGTCACGGCCTCGTTCGGGATGTTCTCGAAGGTGGTGCAGAAGGTGCTCGGCGCGCAGCTGCTCACCGACCTGTCCGGCTTCGTGGCGGCACTGGATTCGATGTTCGGTGGTTTCCGGCAGCGCGCCGAGCAGACGTACCGCATCCTGCAGGCGCGGGAGACGGCCTTTCTGCTGGTCGCGACGCCGGAGCCGGACGCGGTCCGGGAGGCCGCCTATTTCGCGGGCCGGCTGCGGGACGAGCGGATGCCGCTGGCCGGCCTGGTGCTCAACCGGGTACACCGCCCGGCGGTCCCGGAGCTGGACGCCGAGCAGAGCCGAGTCGCCGCCGAGCGGCTGACCCAGCTGGGTGGGCATGAGGCCACCGCCGACGTGCTGCGGGCGCACGCGGCGTTGGCTCGCCAGGCGGTACGCGAGCAGCAGGTCGCCGCGCGCTTCACCGAGGCGTTCCCTGCCGTGCCGGCGGTTTCGGTCACGGCGCAGCCCGCCGACGTGCACGACGTCGACGGGCTACGGACGATCGGCGCGGCGATCAGCCGGCCGTGACCGGCGTCAGTTGGCCGCGCTGACGAGAATCTTGTCCTTGCCGGCCTTGTCCTTGCTGTTCTTCTTCATCGCGGCCTCGAACATCTTGCGCCAGCTCGTCACCTGCGGGTGACGACGCAGTAGCGCCCGCCGTTCGCGTTCGGTCATGCCGCCCCACACACCGAACTCGATCCGGTTGTCCAGCGCGTCGGCCAGGCACTCGTACCGAACTGGGCAGCTCCGGCAGATCCGCTTCGCCACGTTCTGTTCGGCGCCCTGTACGAACAACGCGTCCGGGTCCCCGTTCTGACATGCCGCCAGCGACGGCCAGTCAGTGATCATGCCCATGTGTACACGTCCCCCCTTGCAGTACCTACCGACCTCGTCGATGCACGCCAGCCGGCAATTCCCCCCGATCGCCCGGCCTGCCTTCCCCAAGGCGGCGCGGACGACATGTGGCGCTGTCGCCGCCCCCATCATGCTCTGTAGTCGACTGATTACGCAACGTTGTCGACGAAATCCATCATTCCGGACACTCCCGGCTTCCCGGGCGTTCGACCGCCGGTTACCCCGCCGAGGTCAGCGATAACGCTGCGCCGCCTCACTGAATCGGAGGAGACTCACGCCAGGTCACACGCAACCAAGCACCGGGGGTCGTGCGTTTAGCACAACGAGGGCAGCGCACGCAGGAAATGGGGAAAGAACGCCCCAGCGCCCCTCGTTCCCTACTCGCGTACCCTGTCGAGGTGACCTGGATGCGGAAACGTGACCACAATGTGCTGACCAACGCCGCATCGCTAGCCGTGTGTGGCCTGCTGGCCGGCGTGGTGGTCGCTGCGGCGGCCTTCCCCGCGGTAGCGATGTCCGGCTTGGCCGCGAAGGCCGGCGCCGAGACATTCGGTGCCCTGCCCACGGAGCTGACGGTGGCCCGCGCGCCACAGATCAGCTACCTGCTGGCATCGGACGGCAAGACACCGCTCGCGACGATGTACGACGAGAACCGGCGTGACGTGAAGCTCGCCGACATCTCGCCGTTCATGCAGAAGGCCATCATCGCGGCCGAGGACCATGACTTCTACAAGCACAACGGCGTCGACATCAACGGTGTCGCCCGCGCGTTCGTCAACAACCAGAGCGAAGGCTCCGGCCGGCAGGGCGCGTCGACGCTGACCATGCAGTACGTCCGACTGGCCATCGCCTACTCGGCCACCCACCCGGCGGACGTCGTCGCGGCGACCGAGGACACCAGCGCCCGCAAGCTGCGCGAGATGCGGCTGGCCCTCCAGGTCGACAAGGAGTTCTCCAAGGACGAGATCCTCACCCGCTACCTCAACCTGGCCTCGTTCGGCAACGGCGCGTACGGCATCTACGCCGCCAGCCAGGTCTACTTCGGTAAGCCGCCGAGCAAGCTGAAGATCGAGGAAGCGGCGTTGCTGGCCGGCATGGTCAAGGCGCCGACGACGAACGATCCCACCACCGAGGCGGGTTACCCGCTCGCACTGGATCGGCGCAACTACGTCATCCAGAACATGGTCGACATCAAGGCCATCACCCAGCAGGAGGCGGACGTCGCCAAGGCGACCAAGCTGGTGGTGAAGGACAAGCGCACCCCCAACGGCTGCGTCGCCGCCAACGTCAACGAGTGGGGCTTCTTCTGCGACTACTTCTACCGCTGGTGGATGGAGCAGGAGACGTTCGGCTCGACCACGTACGACCGTGAGCGCCGGCTGAAGAGCGGCGGCTACACCGTCGTGACCTCGATCGACGTCCAGGCGCAACGCGGCGCGGACAGGGCGGTCCGTAAGGCCAAGAGCGTGAACAGCAAGGAAGCGGCAATGGTCGCGGTCGTCGAGCCGGGCACCGGTCGGGTGCGGGCGCTCGCGGTCAACCGGCAGTTCAGGCTCGACGACCCGAAGAACCCGAAGAACAAGCTCTCCAGCGACCCCGCGAAGAGTAAGAAGAAGATCCGGGGCAACTACCCGGCGACGGTCAACCCGCTGCTCACCGGCGGCAACGGCATCACCGGCTACCAGGCCGGCTCGACCTTCAAGATCTTCACCATCGTCGCCGCCCTGGAGAAGGGCATCCCGCTCAGCTACTCGATGAACGCTCCGCAGCAGTTCAAGTCGGAATACATCATCGACAGCAGCAGCCCGGCAGCCTGCAAGGGCACCCACTTCTACTGCCCGACCAACTCCGGCCTCAAGGCCGGCGGCGTGCAGAACATGTGGAGCGCCTTCAGCGCGTCGATCAACACCTACTTCGTTCCGCTCCAGCAGCAGGTCGGTGCGGAGAACGTGGTCGACGCCGCCCGGCGGGCCGGCATCCAGTTCCGGGCGAGCAACGACGCCAAGTTCGCCGCGACCAAGAACGATGCCCACCAGTGGGGCGCCTTCACCCTTGGTGTCTCCTCCACCACCCCACTCGACCTGGCCAACGCGTACGCGACCCTGGCGGCCGACGGCAAATACTGCGAGCCGATCCCGGTGCAGGAGATCCGGGACCCGGAGGGCAACAAGCTGGACATCGCCAACCCCCGGTGTGAGAAGCGGTTCAGCACCGAGGTGGCCCGGGCCGCCGTGGACGCTGCCCGCTGTCCAGTCGGCGACAACTCCAGAACCAGCAAGTGCGGTGGCAACCGTACGGCCGCCGTCGTGAAGGGCATCGTCGACGCGCCGGTGGCCGGCAAGTCCGGCACCACCGACTCGGAGAAGACGGCCGCCCTGGTCGCCATGACCAAGCAGTACTCGGTGGCCGGCATCATGGCCGACCCGGACTGGCCGCAGACGAACGTCGAGATGAAGCACTCCCAGAAGGACGGCATCAACCCGCCGGTGTACGAGACCCTGCGGGATGCCATGAAGAACAAACCGCGGATCCAGTTCGAGCCGCCGGGCCAGAAGATCTCCGAGGGTGACCAGCGCAGCATCCCCGACGTGAAGTGCGTTTCGGTGGATCAGGCGAAGTCCCGGCTCAAGGGCGCCGGCTTCGAGCCGGTCGTCTCCAGCGCCAAGGTGCCGTCCTCCTGCAAGGCGGGTGACGCGGCCGGCACCAGCCCGGACGGACGCACGATCAAGGGTGGCGTGGTCACCATCCAGGTCAGCAGCGGCGGCGGCACGCCGGGCAACACCAACGGCACTCCGGGCGGCCAGCCCGGCAACCAACCCGGCCGACCAGGCAACGGCCGTCCGAACGGCTGAGCCGACCGGTAGGACACAACGGGCGGGCACCCTCCTCGGGTGCCCGCCCGTTCCGTCTGTCCGGACCAGCGAGCGGCGGCGCACGTCCTGCGCGCCGCTGACCCCGCTGGGTCAGAGACCGAGCTGTCGGCGTACCTCGGCGGCCACCCGGCCACCCTCGGCCTGGCCCGCCACCGCGGCCTGTGCCGCCTTCATCGCCGGGCCCATCTGGGCCTTTCCGCTGAAGCCGCCCGCGGCGAGCGCCCCCGACACCAGCTCGGTCAGCTCGGCGTCCGAGAGCTGCTTGGGCAGGTAGCGGTCCAGCACCTCACCCTCGGCGCTCTCCTTCGCTGCCTGCTCGGCACGCCCGGCGTCGGCGAAGGCGGTGGCCGCCTCCCGACGCTTCTTGGCTTCCTTGGTCAGCACCGCGAGCACCTCGTCATCGGTGAGCTCGCGCTTGGCCTTGCCGGCGACCTCGGCGGTGCCGACGGCGGCCAGGGCCATCCGCAGCGTGGAGGTGGTCAGCTCGTCGCGCGCCTTGAGCGCGGAACGCATGTCGGCAGTGAGGCGGTCCTTCAGCGTGCTCATGGACGGTCAAACTACCCTGAACGCCATGCGAAAGCGCACACTATTCCGGCTCGCCGCCGGAACCGCCACGATCGGCGCGGCCACCCTCGCGTACGCGTCGCTCGTCGAGCGCAACATGTTCACCCTGCGGCGGTACGACGTGCCGGTGCTCCCGGCCGACGCGGAACCGCTGCGCGTGCTGCACCTGTCGGACCTGCACATGATGCCCGACCAGGCGCGCAAGCAGCGCTGGGTGGCATCGCTGGCCGCCCTCGACCCCGACCTGGTGGTGGTCACCGGCGACAACATGGCGCACCCTGGCGCGGTGCCCGGGGTGCTGCGGGCCCTGCACCCACTGCTGGACTACCCGGGCGCGTTCGTGTTCGGCTCCAACGACTACACCGGGCCGGTGCTGAAGAACCCCTTCACCTACTTCCTGCCCGACCGGGAGTACACCGAGGGCGTCGATCTGCCCTACGAGGAGTTGCGTCAGGTCTTCACCGGCGCCGGCTGGGCGGACCTCAACAACGCCCGGACCATGCTGAAGGCCGGTGGCCGACAGCTCGACCTGGTCGGCGTCGACGACCCGCACATCGACCGGGACGACTACCCCTCCGTGGCCGGCGCGGTGTCGTCCTCGGCGGACCTCTCCATCGCGCTGACGCACTCACCCGAGCCACGGGTGCTCGACCAGATGGCGGCGGACGGCTTCGGGCTGCTGCTGGCCGGGCACACCCACGGTGGTCAGGTCTGCGTACCCGGCTTCGGGGCGCTGGTGACCAACTGTGGCCTGCCCCGCTCGATGGCGCGCGGCCTGCACCGGTGGCCGGGCTCGGACTCCTGGCTGCACGTCTCCGCCGGCCTCGGCACCCACCCGACTGCCCCGATCCGCTTCGCCTGCCCCCCGGAGGCCAGCATCCTGACCCTCATCCCCCGCTGACCGCTGCCCGCTGGCCTGGGCGGCGGGGGTACCGAGTTTGACCATCGGGGCGGGTGGGCTACTATTTGTCGGCACGCCTCGGGGTGTGGCGCAGCTTGGTAGCGCGCTTCGTTCGGGACGAAGAGGTCGTCGGTTCGAATCCGGCCACCCCGACCAGGTCAGAGGGCACATCCGATCCATGGATGTGCCCTCTAGTGCTTCCTGGG